>CALDDM010000037.1 GCA_937936355.1 Minisyncoccota bacterium | reverse complement strand
GCATGTTGGTTCCTGTTTTGACGAGACCTTCTTTTTCTTTTTCTTCTTCCTTTACAAAGCCAAAGTCTGCGTCTTTGTAGTTTTCACCAGCCTCTAAGACAAGTTGGTGGATGCCATTTGCGCGGTTTTGATTGTTTTTTCCATCACAGTGGATTGCGTAGCCATCAAGATCATTGTCTCCAAGATCGATGTCGACGATGTATTTTCCTGGTGGGAGGTTTGTGAACTCGTAGTAGCCATCACTGTCTGTTTCGGTGATCCAGCTCTGGTCATCATCTGTGCCGAACTCTCCATCTGGTCCTGCCCATGTGAGTTCTACTTCAACATCTTTAAAAGTATCTTCTCCTGGGTCTTTTTCACAGTTGTGGTTTTCGTCATGGTAGACACGGTTTCCGATGGTGCCTGTTTCAGCATAGAGACCAAAGTCTTGTGTGCGGTTGTTTTCTCCGTCGGCCAGAGCGTACGTAGATCCCCCATCATTGAAGCCATCAGCATCGAATGTGTTCTCGTAGCCTGCTGGTGGTGTGATGTTTATGACATATGTGCCAGCTTCCAAATTTGGAAAGAGATAGTTTCCATTTGAGTCTGTTGTTGTTGTAGCGATGACATTTCCACTGCTGTCTGTGAGGGTTACTGTGATACCTGCAAGTGGTTCTTCGCCTGCATCTTGGATACCGTCTCTGTTTGCATCGAGCCAGATGTAATCTCCAATGGAGCCAAGGTCTGGATCTGTCGCTACTGGCGTAATTGTAATCCCTGCAGGGTCATTGTCATCCTCATCTCCGCCTGATCCGTCTGTGACATCATCTGTTTGTGTGTCATTGCCCGGATCAGTGTCTGGTGTGGAGTCGATGTCTACCGGCGTGTTGCCATCGCCATCTTTTGCGTCCGAAATCTCTGCGATGTTGATGAGGGTTCCTGTTGCGTCAACACCAATGGTTGCTGTGAGCGTTACTGTTACGTCCTGTCCTGCTGGTAACGATGTGATTGTGTGTGTTGCCTGATTACTTCCGATGTCTGTCCAGTTTGCATCATTTGGTGTGATGTGGGGTGGAAGCTGGTCTGTGATGACGATGTCTGTTGCGTCAACGGTTCCTTGGTTGTAGACCGTGATATTGTAGGTGATGTTCCCGCCTGGGCTGTAGGGGCCTGGGGTTGCTAGCTCCTTCTTGAGGGCAAGGTCAAAGTTATAGTAGTAGCCGAAGTCTTGTTCATCGTTGTCATCAACGTCTGTGAGTGTTGGGTCTGTATTTGGGCCTGCGAGTGTGATTGCGCTCATGTTATCTCCTGCGCCATCGTAGTCGTAGGTTTGCACAGAGCCCGCTGGGAGGGTCGCTGTATCAACCATGACTTGGTAGTCACCGCTTGGAAGGTTTTCAAAGAGGTATTCTCCGTCAGCGTTTGTTGTGACGATGTAAGGTGTGCCATTAGGATCTGCTGGGTCGACGATTGCGCCTGTTGCAGGGTTCCAGTGGATTGGGTTGCCTGTTCCATCGAGGAGTTTCACGTCAACGTTTGCCAGTTGTTGCTCTCCTGCGTCTTGGATACCGTCTTGATTTGTGTCAAGCCAGATGTAGTTGCCGATGCTTCCTGCTACAACAGGGATACAGACATCATTTGAGATGACGTCGAGAGTGACGATGTCAGAGTTTGCACCGAAGTTGTTACAGAACAGATCACCGTCGATGGAAGCTGCAGAGTTGAGCTCGAGTGTAAGTTCTCTGGTTGTTTCACCTGCTGGGAAGGCTGGTGTAGAGATTCTTACTGCTTTGATGTCGTAGATGTTTGCTGGAAGTGCCGCAACCCATGATGTTGCACCTGTTCCTGCTTGTGTCGCTGTTGGAACGTCTGTTGCTGGGTTGATGAGACCTTCAGAGCAGACTGCATCGAGAGTTGCATTACCACCACCTAAGACATCACCTGCTGGCCAGTTACTTGGGTGACATGGCCTGTGGTCGATGCTAGCGTAGGGGTCTGTAGAGTATTCGAATGTTTCTCCTGCAGATGACGGTGTGATTGCTTGAAAGTTTGCTGCATTTGCAACTGTTTGTGTTGCTGTGTTGGGATTTCCTGGTTCGTCTGAGTTATGCCTTAGTGTACTTTCCTGTCCATCTCCATTGTGTGGGAGGATGTCGATGATCTGACCCTGTCCAATGTCAGTACCACCAAGGTTTGTGTAGGAGAGTGTGTTTTCAAAGTCTGTGAAGGGTTCTACGACGATCTGGCTTTCTCCCTTTTGTACTTTGTATCCTGAGGGGGTTACAACGAGGATGGAGGCTTGGGCTGTGTGGGGGGCAGCGAAGGCATTTTCGCAGCGCGTTACTGCATCGGTCGTATTTGTGCCTGTTGTGTCTGTTGCACTCGCACAATGACTATCATCCGTAAATGTTGCAAAGTCAGATCCAATTGTGACAGAGTTTGTGTATGTGCCTGATGGTGTGCCACTGTTTACCTCTGTGACAAGGTTAAAAGCTGGGAGGTCATCGCCGACTTGATAGTTTGCGACTGTCCATGTGACAGTTTGGCCACTGACTGCTGCTGCACATGTGAGTCCTACTGCTGCGTAGTCTGCTGCACAGGTATCTGATATATAGGAGAGTTGTGCTGGGAGTGTGTCTGTGAAAGTCATGGTGACTGCACTTGCATTGGAGCCACTTGTGCGGGGGTCGATTGTGAAGCTTGCCGTGTGGCCTGGCTCTAAGGCGTTGCCTTCGTTTGAGACCTTTGTTATACCCATACTTGCTGGGAGGACGAGAACGCGGTCGGCGTTGTGGGTGTTGAAGGAGTATAGAGGATCTATTGAGTCGTCTTCCACGTTGAAATACACCCTCGGATCATGTGCTCCAATTGCCCCATACCACTGACCTAGCCATGACACATTGTTCTCATCATATGTTGCTGCCACATTTGGCAGGTATGTGCCAATTGGTGCAGTCTCTTTAATTTTGAGATCGAATGAGTACATTGCACTTGATCGATTTCCCAGCGCCACACTATCCATCACACTTGCGTCTCGATCCCACGTCATTCTCACACGCACGACATCAGTAGCACCGCCTGGAAGTGCTGTATAGTCTGTGACCCAGTCATTGCTTCCGTCACCATCGAGGTCGTCTTCACAGGTTGCGCTCCAATGATCATCACCTGTGGTTGCGTAGTTTGTTGCTGAGTATTCTATGATTACGCCATTTTGCAAGGCATCTAGATGTACTCCATTTTTGTCTGTCAGATGGGATGGTGCAGAGACAACTGCCAGTGTTGGATTGTTCTTGTCATGCACACTTGAAAACTCGCCATCATTATTCGTGAATGAGCTATTACGGATTGCTCCGTGATAAATTCCATCTATTTGACCAGCGCCAATGCTTCCAACAAACTCAAAAGAGCTTGTATCAAGTGTATCGCAGATTGCTGGATTTGTGTCGTAGGTGCGGTGGTCCGATATTGTTAGCGTTGTCTCGATAATTTCACCTCTGGCCGCAGCTCGTTGACCTGATTTACTTATTGATAAACTATCAAAGGATTTATACATAGCCAAGGGCCCAGGACTCGTATCACTCACCAAGTAATCCTGCACACCTACCTCTGGTCCTGGGTCTGTTGCGCCTGTAGCTGATGTGACCATTGTTCCTGCTCCGCTCCATCCTGTGAGTTCTACGGTGTTATCGATATTGTAGGTTTCTGTGGCAGCCGCTGGAAACACATCTGGGTATGGGACAAACATTTTGAGGTGGACTTTTGCGAGGGGTTGTTGGTTGACTGGAACACCTGTGATTTGAATGGTGATGGGCTCACCTGGGCCATTTTGTGTACAGGTTACGGAACCTACTGTTGCATTTATGAGTTCACAGTTATCTGCTGGGACACCCGAGATGGTGCCAAGCATGACGATCTGGTCATCGAAGTCTCCATTTGCATTATCGCCTTCGATCGCAACGTTTGCTGTTGAGTGTGTTCCGACCCATGTGTCTGTGAGTGTAAAGTCTTGGGTGCCTCCTCCGTTGTCTGCTATGAATTCTGAGCCTGCGTTGTAGGCAAGATTAATGTGCCAGTCGATGACTTTTCCTTCTGGTGAACCTGGGGCTATGGAATCTGCTGGTTTGTAGCCTGGTGTGTAATCTGTTTCATCCTCATCTGGAAGAGAAACAATGCTCTTTGTGAGGTTGACTCCGAATGAGGCTGTGATCTGTGTCTCCACTGGGCCGTCTCCCTGTGTTCCTGCCCCACCTGTTGTATTGACGTTGTTGTCAGATGTTGAGAGGACATTTGCTTGGATCATGTCTGTGTTGTTGCCCACTGCTTGGGCTACTGGTTTGATCAGGAGCTTTGTTCCTTCTGTGTGATCTCCTAAGTTACAGACCATTGTTTCGTTGAGTCCATCACCATCATTGTCTTGGAGGTTTGAGTCTGGAGAGATTGTGTTGAAGCCTTGTGCGATCGTCTTACACTCAGGCGCAAGTGCTTGCCAGCTTCCTTTGTCATTGAGTGTGATCACTGCTTGGACGTTTGTATCATCTGCATCATTGAGAGACACCTCTACGTTGTACGTGATGAGGTCAAAGTTTCTTACTATGTCATTTGTGTCTGTATCATCTGTTCCTGGGACGGCAGGACCTGAGGTTGCGTCAAAAGGGGCAATACCATCTGCTTCTATGGTGATGATGGCTTCTGTGCTTGGGTCTTGAGGGTTTGGGATTGCGTATGCCAGAGGGGCATTTGTTGTCAGGAGGAAGATGAAGATGGTCAGAGACGCAAAGATTTTTGCAAGCATGATGATGTTTGTTTTGGTTTATGTTTTCAGTATACAGTATTTTTTGTTGTGATGTTTGTTTTTTTGGGGGGGGTTATACACAGGGGGGGGGAGGTAGGAGTGTGTCGATAGCCTAGACTTCCACACCCTTATCACATGGCATTCTGGTATTGTTTTTCTCTAGCAAAAGACCAGCGCATAGTGCAAGTATTAGTATCCCCATGTGGTTATCCCAGTGCCAGTGTTCAAATAGTGATGTGACAATAAAGACAGCCAGAACAGCCATGATTGTCACTTTTATCTCTCTTTCTCTGCGTGAATTTCCCTGAAGACGTGTATAGACTCTTATGGCGATAGTAACTACCAATCCAGCTAACACTGCAATTCCCACTAGACCCATCTCCGTCATTATGAGAATTAGCGTGTTATGTACCGGCTGGTACTTCCACACTGGCGCATTGTAACCTCTCTCTTCATTGTCTTTGAGTGCTATGTACTTGGTGTATGTCCCAGCACCTACTCCCAGGATCGGCTTAGTCTTGATTATGTCCAGTGCCTGACCTATTTGGGATGTTCGCTCTTGTACCGATAGTTTTTCAAGCCTTTCATCACTCTGCACCCTTGCGAGCCAAAGATTGCTATAGCTTGTGTAAAAAACCGCACCAATGACGAACATTACTACAGTTATACCTGCAATTCCTTTTTTAATATTTTTTTTGTCACTTAACTCCTTAGTGCCGCTCGCGTTTTGCAATATCAATAACGTCAGCATGCCACACAAAAGTCCTATCATTCCGCCACGTGAAAAGCTTGCAAGTAAAGCCGTAAAGCATATCGCAATCATTATGAGTGATATTGCTCTCCGCACTCTCGACTGCCTCCTTACTAGTAAAGCTCCGCTTACAAAAACAATCAGCATAGCCATCATTGCACCCAACATATTTGGATGCACGAAGCTGCCATAAGCCCGCAGCCATCTTTCTCCATCTGCTTCGATGACACTTACCCCACCGACATGTGCACTGTGCTTACTGAGGCCGAGCATCGTACTCGCAAAGTCTTCCTGATAGACAAATTGTCCAATCGCAAGGAGGCCGCTGAGCGCTGCACTTCCCGCAAGTATCACCCCCAGCCTCCCTATTTTTGGATGGATGACCCGCAAACTAGCCGCCAGGAATATCCCACCACATATGCGTAATGCATATGTCATAGTAAGGATTGGATCACTGGACCAGTAAACCCCAGCGAATATATAAGCGCACAATGCACCACACAGAACAGTGGTGACAGTTGGCTTTTGTACTTGCTTAACCATCCACACCATAACTTCTGTGCGATACTTCCATCCAGTCAGTCCAATAATGGCTATTGCAATCATGTCACTTGCATAGATGCCAATTGTTCCATAATGCCATTTCTCTCCCTCTATGAAAATTTCATGTAGTAAATACACTGTCTGCCATGGCAAAGCTGCAACGAAAGCATACGCAAGATAATGAATTGCTTTATGCATTTTTTTCTCCTAGTCTTCTAGTGACTTTTTGAGGTCAATAAATTCATTCTCGATTTTTCCCAATCTTTTTTTTGCATTTTTTACAAGCTCCACTCCAGCTTTCACGTGCGTCATACCCTCTTCTATATCAATGTCTTTCTGACTATCAAACCACTGCGTTATTTTTTCTAACTCACTAAGTGTTTGCCCTAGAGTCTTTTGAGTTTCTTTTTTAGCCATAGTCTCTCCTATTTATAGTATTACATATACCCCCTTATCATTAACTCCTGTAGGATTTTTGTCATTTTTTTGCTACAGTCGCTTTGATCTTTCCATCTGCAACCTGTATTTCCACAAACCCACCCTCCTTTACATCTCCTATAGACCGAACCACTCCCCCCTCCGTGCCTCGAGCAATGCTATAGCCTTTTTGTAATAAGCGCAGTGGATTTGACCTTCTGAGGGACTGCTCATGCTCTGATATCGTGCTCTGGGTTGTTTTTATGTGAAATGCCATTTGTGTCATCATATCATCAAAGGACTGTAGAATCATCTGCGCTGTACGCAACGTATTTTGATACGCTATTTCGACTCGTACTGCGACATTAGTCAGCGATTGACCCTTGCTTTTGATACTGTGCTCAAGATGATCTAATACATGATTGAAATCAGAAATAATACTTTGTGCTCTGCCGAGTAAATCAGCGGTAATCATCTGAATTTTATGACTGCCATCTGTGATTTCTTGCTGCTTATGTACAATGTGAGCCTCCAAATTTGAGATGATTTTATTACCGTATATAGTGAGCATTTCAACAGACTGATCCCAACTTTCTCGCACTGCGTTTGCTGCTGCAGTAGGTGTGCTGACACCCCTGTCAGCCACGAGTGTAGCGAGCGTCTCATCTTGCTCGTGGCCAATTCCAGCAACAACTGGTACTGGGAAATTTGCAATGGCCTTTATAATGTTGGGATTATTGAATGCCTGCAAGCTTTCTAGTGACCCGCCGCCGCGCGTGATCACAAGTAGGTCGAGATTTTCGCGCTCTAGCCGCTCAAGTGCGCCCAAGATCTCCTGTACGGCCTTATCTCCCTCGACACTAGTACTTGCAAATATTATTGCATACCCGTATTTTCCCACATTTGTTGTGAAATCACCGATCGCAGCACCCGTTGGTGATGTGATCAAACCTATACGTTTCGGCAGATCCGGTAACGCTCTTTTGCGCGACTCATCCATCAATCCATCCGCTTTTATTTGTGCTTTGAGTTTTTCGTATGCTGCTTTGAGCGCTCCCTCTCCTGCAAGAGCCACATGCTCTCCGATAAAGCTAAAGCCATATTGCTCGTGATGTGATGGCTTGCCTGTCACTATAATCTCAAGTCCATCAGACAGCTCGACACCTGATAGTTGATATGATCTTGCAAATACTGCGCACCGCATAATACCCCTCCCCTCCACATCTTTCAGCTCAAAGTATACATGTCCATTTTGATTTCGCTTAAAACCTATCACTTCGCCGCGTATACGTACACTACCAAAATATGAACCCATCACTTGATTGAGTTGACCCAGGAAATCTCCAACATTGATCGCATTTCTCCCCTCCTTCTCCGCACCGCCAACCTCACTCCTCGTTAGCTCTCTTTTTATTTTGTCTGTATCTCTTGTATTTTGAGTATCTCTCACAACCTCACCTGTTTTCTGATCTACTACAAGATGCGCCTGCTTTCTCTCAGCACCCTTTGATTGTTTATCTGACACACCGCGCCCTATTGCTGGCATCGCCGATCCGCATATTGTTAAAATATCCTCACCATACTTTGCGATCTTTGCTGGCCCCATGCCTTTGATGAGTAGAAGATCAGCTTTTGTTGCTGGTATACTCTGCGCTACTGCCTTAAGCACGCCAAAAGGAACAATGCGATATGCCTCCACCCCCTCGCTTGCCGCTTGCTCCTTTTGCCACAATGATAGTTTTTCAAGTGTTGTCATGAGAGCATTATAACTGAATTTCGTCTTTCCTTATATAAGCTTATGACAGATACTCCTTATTGCAGCCAGTATAACTGCGACCATGCGCAAGTTTTGGCAATGTCACGCTTAACCCTGGGAACTGATTGAGGAACCACTGTGTGAAAGTGTTGGAATTTGGACCCAAAACCATATTGTACTTACTTACATGTGGATAGTTATATGCATTTGTATTTATATATTTCACCATTTCCTTCACTGAGGCATCCTGGTCACTGCTATACATGCCAAGCAGCCTTCCTCTGAAACTTGGTTTTTTACCGCACAATGGGATATAAAAAACACCAAGGCCAACCCATGGCTCGTATGCGTTCTTGTGCAGGTAATCGAGAGACTCTGGCATGCCGTAGTTACGATGGAATACGTCCCAACGTGTCAGTGTGCCACGATCATTAACGACGATATACGAGTGCCGAAAGAGCCACAAAGGAAATGATACTGGAGAATCTACAATGAAAACCTGATATAAATCATCTCTCACTAAATCTTGAATTGCATTGCCTTTGATCATAAATTCTATTGTATCAAATGTATTCCAACCTACTCAATCTACCCACCGATCCGATCAAATATGATGCTGTCAGCATACTTGTAAGCCTCATGTCGCTCAGTGGGTGATGTGATCGTCCAAGCAAAAATTTTCCTTCCTTGCCTGCGCAATCTTTGGACAAACGTACTGTTCACACTTTCTTTTGGGACGAGTAGGACTGTGCCCGGCTTGTTGTAGAGCACCCAGCCCACGATGCAAAATATCTTTGCAAATACACTCTTTCCATGAAAAATTTGTCCTGCATACTTGCATGTCCCAGTTTTTTCCATCTTTGATTCCCATGCAGCCACTGCACCAGGATCAAATGATGTAAAAACGACTGTGCCGTGGTAGCCCTTTATGATCGTACGTACTGCTCGTAAGTCTGCCCGCATGTCAAAGAATGTGCTTTTTAAATCGATAAAGAGTATGACGCGTCCAGCTACGAGGTCACATACATCCTTTAGTCGTGGTATGCCTTCCTCTGTTTCTGCCACCTCATATCGTTTTAATTCTTCATATGGCCGTGATCGCACTGTGCCATGACCTCTTGTCATGCGATCAAGTGTTCGATCGTGAAAGACAATCACTTCGCCATCGTCAAGCACCATCACATCGATTTCGATTGAGTACCCCTTATTTATGGCAGCTTCACATGCTGCAAGCGTGTTCTCTGGCGTCTTTTTGTCATGCAACCCCCTGTGCGCTACCTCTGTGACGGTCGATAATTTACATACCTTACTAGTATTGTTCTGCTCGCCTTTCATGCTGTGCTATTTATCGAAATTTTTTCCTGATGGGCATATGTCTAACAGTATGCACTCGCCACACTTCGGCCTTCTTGCAATGCAAATCTTTCTTCCGTGTGTAATCATTAGTTCGTTGATCTGAAGATACTCTTCCTTTGGAATAATCGCATTGAGGTCTCTACGCACAGCCTCAATTGATTTGCCTTGAGAAAGTCCTAACAGCCTTGCAATTCTATAAACATGCGTGTCTACTGCAACACTTTCATGAGAACCAAAAGCCTTAGACATCACAATTGCTGCTGTTTTCTTTGCTACACCCGGTAATCTCTGGAGATCATTGAAATCATTCGGCACCTTTCCATCAAACTCATCGATTAGCACTCTCCCAAGGCCCTTGAGATTTTTTGCTTTGTTGCGATAGAATCCTGTTGAATAGATGTCTCTTTCTAATTGCTCAATGCTTGCATTTGCATAATCTTCTGGGGTTTTATACTTTCTAAAAAGATCCTTTGTGACTGCATTGACACGCTCATCCGTACACTGTGCACTAAGTGCTGTTGCGACCACCAGCTCAAGTGGGTTTGTATAATCTAAAAAAGGCCCTGTGACTGGATATGCCTCACCCAGTCGCTTCATGACCTCCTTTACTTTCTCTTGATTTTTTTCAACCATATTTCTCATGTCTTATCATCACCTCTATCTCAACTTTTTTTACCTTTCATAGCTCTATTGATGCCAGTCCATTAACTTTTCCGATTTTTATCTGTAATCATATCAAAAGCCTCTTTGTACGCATACATTCCTGCAATTTTAAGTCTGGTCAGATCTTCATCTATAGCCTCTGGATGCTTCATAACATTTTCAAAACGCCTTACCCATTCTTTCTCTAAACCCAGAGCTATTGCATATGGCAGAAATTTATCAAGTGAAATTTTTTTGCCAAATGGACTCAGATTTTCTACTTGCGCAGCCCGCATCTGCCTAGTCTGCGCCTTTTGCAAATACATTTTCAGACCTTCAATATAGTGGAGTGCCTCTACGCCTTTTTTCGTTCTTGAGTTAATTAAATGACTAAACAGAAGCAATATTACCCCACAACTTAAAAGTGCGAATAATCCAGAGAGATAAATTGTGTCTATCATTTTGCCTGCCAATACAACCGTACTAAAAATCACAAATCCCCCACATACTCGCAACTTCACCCTCCTGAAGAATGGATTTTTCAAAAAAAATCCCTTTTTAACCATCTGCTGATAAGCATGAAATCTTACCTCTTGCATATCTTCTTGTATTTTAGAGTATGCCCTTGAGAACTTAATGCTGTTACTCGCGCCAAATACTTTGTCTAAAAAATATATTTCAAAATCTGATAGCAAGTCTTTTTTCTGTGATATCAACCCTTCATTTTTTGTCAGAATATAATCTCCATCTAGCAAAACTTTTTTATCATCCAACCTCCTTATTGCAATAATCCCTCTTACAGCAAGATCAATATAGAGTGCGATGATATCTTTGGGTTCAAGTATGCCATCTAGGATTAGACCACAGTCAAGTGCTGAAACCCCATCCTTAAGCTTCCATTGTGGGACTACAGACCTCTTGAGTGAAATCTTTTTTCCTTTTAAGTGTAGCCACCAATATCCCAACAATGCTCCAGAAAGCATAATCGGTGTTAATAATGCTAAATAGTGCATTGACATTTTAGTTATCAATAATTACCAGTCAGTATTGTTGCTTGGCCGCTGCTGCACCTTACTTTAGATCGTTATTTTATTGTGCCATGGTTTTAGATCCGTGGATAGTATGTAAATACATTTTTGCTACACTACCCTGCCCCCTTTGTTTTTTGATAGATGAATATTGACAATATCTCGGATTGCGCTATACTTTCTCTACAAGTTGACCTACAAGTTGTAAAGTCCATTGCATTTCGCCTTTGCTATGAATTTCTCAGAACTTACTGTGAGAATCTATCGAAGGATAAGATGCAGATGTTTTCCGCTGGAAACCAGGATTTTATGGTTTAGCGGTTTTTATTTTATAAAATGTATCACATGGAATATGAAATCATGTACCTCCTCTCAGAAAAAGACACAGCGCGTCTTGCTGAGATTAAGGCAGAAATCGATGCGATCGTAAAGACAGCAGGCGGCGTCAAAAAAGGTTCTGAAATTGACTTTACGCAAAAGCTCAAATATGAGATCAAGCACAATTGGACTGGAATCTATGTTGTTTCTCGCTTCACACTTGAAGACAAGGACACGCGAGATGAAGCAGGTTCTGGAGATACGGTAGCTGAAATCTCACGTCAAATTAACCTCCACAAGAGTGTTTTGCGCTATATCGTTGTCAGCGCTGAAGGCCTTCCAACATTGGAAGAGTTCCAGCAAACGCGACTCAAATCAACAACTGAGGGTAAAAAATCTCTCAAAGAAAAAGGTGAGAAGATTGATGGCAAACTAGAGAAAGTGTTGAAAATCTAGAAACCTGATCCTTTCCAAGTCTCACATATTCTCGCTTTAATACAGATGAAACAATATGTGAAGTAAGAGAATCCCTGTAATCAAAACCCCGAGTGGGATAAAATAAATATCATGAATGTAAATAAAGCAATCGTCGTTGGCCGCCTCACGAGAGATCCTGAAATGCGGACTACACCAAGCGGACAAAACGTTACAAATTTTTCTATCGCAACTAGTCGTAGCTGGAAGGATGCCAGTGGTGCGCAGCAAGAAAAGCCTGAATATCACAATGTTGTAGCTTGGGGCAAGCGTGGTGAAGTAATTAATCAATACTGCACTAAGGGTCAAGAGCTCTATGTTGAGGGTCGCCTAGAGACACGTAGCTGGGATGATGCTGATTCTGGTAAGAAAATGTACCGCACAGAGATTGTTATGGATGAATTCCAGTTCGGGCAAAAACCAGGCGGAGGTACAACACCTACCGCTGCAGCGGCCGGAGGGGCTGTAGCTGGTGCGGCTAGTGTCCCAGCAGCAGCTGCGACCGCACCACAAGCCGAAGAGGAGATCCCTACAATAAACCTAGAAGAGGAGGAGGAGGTTAAAATTGAGGATGTACCCTTCTAGTTCATTATTACTTACTAACACAAATTATATGCCAAAGAGAAAGATTCGTGTCGGAGATGACTCCTATGATGTCCTTGACTACAAAGATGCTGATTTCTTGAGAAAGTTCCTCAACTCACAAGCCAAGATCTACGCACCAAAACGTCATCGTCTTGATGCATTTTCACAGCGTCAAATGGCTCGCACAATCAAACGTGCCCGCCATATGGCACTCCTCCCTTACACAACAAAGTAGACACATATTTTTACTTGGAGGTGCTATACAGCCGTGCTACAATGCGGCTGTATTTGTTTAATTAAGACTTATGCTCAATATTTCTGATATCAAGACAGGTAAGCGCATCGTTCTGGAGGATGTGCCGTATGCCGTTACATACCACGAACATTCCAAGACGGGTCGCGCTGGAGCTGTCTTGCGTACAAAGATCAAGAATCTCCAGACAGGTGCGGTACAAGAAAAGATATTTCATGGCTCTGACAAAGTTGAGGAGGCTGACATCTCCAAGTCAAAAGCTCAATACCTTTACACTGAAAGTGATCAATACAACTTCATGGATAGCGAAACATATGAGCAAAGTATTCTTGGCAAAGATGTTCTCGGTGATACCATACTTTTTCTCACAGAAGGCATGGAGGTTACACTCCTGAACTTCAACGGTACGCCAATCAATGTTGAGCCGCCAATCAAAGTCACGCTTGCAGTCACTGATGCCCCTCCTGGCATAAAAGGTGATACATCCTCTGGCGGAGACAAGTTGGTGACTACTGAAACAGGACTCAAGGTTACAACACCACTCCACGTAGATACTGGAGATCGTATTGTTATCAACACTGAATCTTCTACATACGTTTCCAAAGAGTCATAACAACTTGTGCAAATTACAAAAAAACTCCCCACCGGGGAGTTTTTACTTCTCTACCTTCTCTTCAATTGTACGAACGATCTTTTCTCTACGATGGCTCTCTATAGCAATCCCATCATGTTAAAAAGAGTCATGGTCATTGCAGGCACAAGTGCAAGCAAGACTGCAAATTGTGTGTCTTCTGCATGTGTGTCTTCGTGTAGTTGTGATTCTTCTACGGGCGCTGAAGATTCTACACAGCTACAGCCACATGACTGACAACTCATTTCTTCTGACATATTTTTGTTTTTACCCCCTACTACTTTAATTATTCTTTGTAGTAAAGACATTTATTACAAAGAAAAAACGGATTCTTCGTATGGCGCTAAAGTGTGTGTACACTATAGTGTTCTACGAAGAAACCCGTTTCTTCAATATGAGTATTATAGCATACTGACGGGGGAAGTCAA
>CALDDM010000036.1 GCA_937936355.1 Minisyncoccota bacterium | reverse complement strand
ACCTGCTGCTACCTCTAAGTCTGTGACATCAATGGCGAGTGCTGCTGATGCATTGGTGTAGCTGGATCCACATCCTGTGAAGGTAAAGTTTCCGACACTACTGACTGGGCCTGTGATGGTATCGGCAAGATCGATGCCTGTGCCGGTTGCATTGCCGGTGTTTTCGATGGTGACGGTGTAGGTGACGACATCTCCTGGATCGACATTATTATCTGTGTCGGAATCTACTTTTGTGAGGGTGAGATTTGGCGCAGATGGCGCAGAGTAGTCATTTTCAAAAGTACAACTAATAGTATCGCCAAGCGTAAAGTTTGCAGCTGGTATTGTGTATGTACCGGCAGATAAATCTGCTGTACCGCCAGATGTACAAGAAATCGCTGTTGCATCCCATCCAGCAGAAAGACTTTCACCGATGACAATATCATTATCAAATGATTGCGTAGTACCATTCCAGCCCGTAACAGCATAAGGATCAGAGGTTACCCCAACTCCTTGTGTCGTTGTTGTAACTGAGCTAGTAGTAGGATCAAGAGTTGTAGAGCTAAAATTAAAAGTACCAACATCGCCAGTGGTAACTTTTGTAATATCGACAACCACTGAAGTCTGTACAGTCAATGGACCAAACACTGAACACTTGGGATCTTCGATGAATTGATTGTATCCAGTCCCTCCACCAGCGGAAGTCCAGCCCATATAAAAATCTGTTACAATGATTGGCTCAAGCAAACCATTGCCATCGGGATCACAGCTAATAGTTGCTACAACATCATCTATTGCATATGTTCCTTTTTTTAGATCTCCACAGTCACCTTCACCGTCTTCATCTGTGAATGGGCTTGGAGTAGTTGAATTGATGTCTTCTAGACAACCATCTGACTCAATATTTGCACCAATCCCAACACCAGTCAAAATATCATAGCTCGTGCTATTTGCTTTGATAACATAATCATATGAAATAGTTGTAGTATCAGATGGATCTGTACAGGCATCGAGCACCTTCATATCTGTCGGAAGCCCCTGGATCGTAACGTCTTTTGCAGTACACGTTGGGGCTACATATGCAGGGGGAGCTATTGCCACAGCTCGCTCAAAAAAAACACCATTACCCCCAAGAAGAGCCACAAATAGCACTGAGAGTAATAAGCTAAGCTTTGTTTTTTTTGTGACTCGCATAGATTATTGTAATCAAATTTCACTAAAACTAATTGCAAACCTTCTCTCCACCGCCCTCTTTGTTTTGATTTTGTAATTGTATCACACAGAGTGCAGATCTTACCCGCACCAAACTATGCCTTAATATACTATGGTAATACTACTGAGTAGCCGCGTTTGCATTCGATGCCTCAACAGCTGCGTTGAGCGCTTCACTGCTGAGCGAATCAAAATCTTCCACATCCTCATCCACCTCTATGTCGTTACCTGTGATTGGTGTTGCACTTGGGTAGGCGTTATCTCTGTCGTGCATGAACCAAAACCCAAAAATCAAGATCGCACCCACGAGAATCAAAATTGTTCGCGTAAAATTTGTATCAACTGCATTTCTCATATTTTTCTATATCTCTTTTATCTTTATATTATACCAAATTCTATAAAGCTTGTATCTCGCTATAGCACATATTAATCGCTCAGGTTAAATGTGGTACATTGTAATAAATAATTAGGTTAGCAGTATATACCTCATGGTTACTACGTTGTTATTTTTTTAAAGAACTTATGAACTTACCAGATGTTACCAAATATCAAGAAATGATTGTCACATGGGCAATCGGTTTCGTCCCAAAGATTATCCTTGCTGGTATCGTGCTTTTTATCGGCTTGTTTGTCGCCAAAAAAATGAGCGCATTTATCTATACAGCTCTAGAAAAAGCCGGTCTTGAGAAGGAGGTTTCGGATTTTCTTCACTCACTCATCGATATCCTCCTAAAGATCGTTGTTGTCCTTGTTGCTGCAAGTATTGTTGGCGTCAAAATGACTGCCCTCATTGGCCTTCTTGCTGCTGCTGGATTTGCAATCGGTCTTGCACTCCAAGGCTTTCTTGGCAACTTTGCAGCAGGTCTTACAATTCTCTTCTTTCGTCCTTACCGTATCGGAGATTGGGTCAATGTCTCTGATCACTTTGGTAAGGTCAAAAACATTCAGATCTTTAACACCACACTTGAAACACCCAATGACAAGGTACTGGTCATCCCTAACGGACAGGTCACAGATAATATCATCACAAACTTCTCCACGAAGGGGAGGATCCGCCTCGAACTCGAAGTGCACATGCCCTACGAGGAAAGCTATCCAAAAGTTGAAAAAGTCATTGCCGAGGCACTTAAGAAGTCTAACCTCATCCACCATGACCCTGCACCGCATGTCGGCATTGCAGTCTATGATAGCCATAGCATTACAATCGCAGTGCGACCGTATATTAATCCCGATAATTACTGGGAGGCTACCTATGACTGCTACGCCCGCATCAAAAAAGCTTTCAGTGAGAACGACATCCAAGCAGCATACTCAGAAGGCGTTGCGCTGGGACCAATTGGCGATTAATGGGAGCAACAAAAAACACCCATCTTCAAAGGTGCTTTTTGTTTCATGAAAAACATCGCCCTCTTAGTTTTTCCACGTCACCTGAAACTCTAACTCCTGCTGATCACCTGACCGCTCGTGCTCAATATTAACTGTGGCATCACGTGGAATATACAACCTCTCGCCAGCTACCTGAATCGTAAATTTCTCATTACCCTCCACAGCATCAGCAAGTCGTCGCAACTTTGCAACGAACTTCGTTCGCGGGTATTCCTTGGTCACATCTCGTTTTTTCTTTTTCATAGTTTTTGCAAATACACTAAACCTACAAAGAAATAATATCACAAAGCCATGGGCAACCTCGATGCATCTAGATCTAGACACTCCTCGCAAGTGCCAATTGTGCTATAGATACAATTACATCTTCGTATGTTGACTGATTGTTCATATGCAGGCTTCGATAAAAATACCCGTGATCTGTCAGTCCGGGCATCAAGTTTGCTTCGAGAAATTGTGGTTCACCATCTTCATCTAATCGAATGTCGATACGACCATAGTCTCGTGCACCTAGTGCCTCAAAAGACTCTAGAGCAAACAAAGATAATCTATCTCGCAAAGATCCCGGTTTCACAACCACCGCACTTTCTGTGTCATCATGCTTTATCCCTCCACTGAGAAAGCGATCCCCATTCTTATTTATCGGCGCAACAAGCTCAAGCGGCATCACCCGATAACCAACATCATCTGACTTACGTAAAATAACGACACTAAACTCTCGACCAGAAAGATAGTTTTCGATAATGATATCTGGGAAGTTGTTCTTTACAAGATTACTGATACCTCTATTGAGATCAATGTAATTTCTCACAACAGAATCTGCATTGATTCCCAAGCCAGCGCCACGATTGGATGGTTTGATAAATAGTGGGAACTTAAGTGGAAGCGAAGAAGTGTCGTAATCAATATCTGTATTTGCGATAATGTATTGTGACGTGCCTAACCCAGCGGATGCTATCATGTCTTTTGCTTTCGTTTTGTCCCTCTCTAGCTCAATTGCGTCAGCACCAGATCCTGTGACAGGGATCCCCCCATCCTCCAGAAACCCCGAGACACTTACATACTCATCATTACCAACAGACAACCTTTTCATGCCATTAAAAACAAGGTCTGGTTTTTTTCTGGCTAATGATTCCAAATCAGCTAAACTACCCAACTGCATCACTCTCACCTTAGAAAAATATTCAGACAAAACATTCTGTATAGCTTTAGCTGTTTTCTTTGACATACTATGCATCCCTTTTTGAGACGATATAGCAATCACTATATATTTATCAATTTTTTCCATAAAATAAAAAATCACGAACGAATAACTCGCCGTGAATACTTAATAATCACAAAAAAGTTAGAAGTAAGCTCATCTGCATAATCGATTGCACGAAGGCCTGTAGATCTTTATACTATAATATTTTGATATAAATGTCAATTTGTATACTAGGTGTGAGACGCCCCTGATCTTTAACTGCAGAATACTACTGCACCTCATAAAGTATGATATCATCTGTGCGTAATACTTCTCGAAAAACTTTATCAGCAAGAAACGGGTACTGGTAGACATCGCGATTTCTATAGTCCGTTGCCATGATCACGTGCGTCACGCCGCGTGCCTGAAGCATTGCAATCCCCTCGCGCACATCCTCACTTGCAAGGTCGGGATTGTTTGATGTCATAAAGCGCTCGAGATCCTGATAGGCCGGATCGGAAAGTGATGAGCCGATGCCAGATAGTTCTGTATTCTCTCCCATCAAGATTTCACACGGAAAGACTCGCTTCGCAGCATTTGCAATGAGCTGATTACCTGCATGCCTCTGAGGGTAATACTGATGCCACGGCAAGAAAAGTGCGCGACATCCCTCGACTGCAATACTGGAAGTTGTAGAGGGAGCAGAGTATGCACTTAGATATTCTCGTACCTCATACCAACCAGCAGGATAGTCCCTTACAGACACTTGACTACCAAGTCCCCATAGCGACATCGGCGTCATCAGGATAACGACGAATCCACCAATCGTTGCAGCAATAGCATGACTGTAGCTTTTTTTGTACGGTACGTGCTCTGATAAGAATCGTGCACTTTTTTGTAGTCCATACACAGCACAGTACACATACACAATAATGAGGAGACCTGACCACTTCTGACTATCACGAAAACCAGACCACAGCGGGACAGTGTCAAAGAGCCATTGATTGAATCCCTGGAACATTGTTGGACTGACTCCTACTGCAAAAATAAATCCCATGACACCACAGACAGATAGGAAGTGAGCGCAATGACGGCTCTGCACATCACCGCGCGACATCTTTCTCATGCCAGTGATCATCGTCACAGCAAGCGCAATAAAACAAACGAAGAACAAACTACTTTCTCGCGGCAATATAAACTGCGATCCCCACCCACGCGCCTCACCCCAGAAGCCGTGCATAAGAACGACATTGATCAGTGATCCAAATTGCTCACTGCCACTCGTCACAAATGCATTAGCGTGCGAGAGATCAAAGCGATTTAAATACTGATCGCCATGTATTGCATATGGCACAATCCAGTACAAGCTCACAACACCAAAGACACCTATACCAATCAACAACTGTCGCGCATAGATCCAGAAATGTGAAGATTTAGTGTGATTTGTGCGTCTCATCGTTTGCGCCGCAAAACCGACAAGCCACAACAGTCCCCACGCTACAGCTGTAATGCATGCAATCATCAGAAAGTGTGCAGAAAAAATACCAGTTATGAGGAATGTTATGACAAGCCGCCGCATGGCATGCGTAAATGCCCCAATATCATTTGTGTGCCAACTTCGCCAGAGGCGCAACAGATACCACACCACAACCCACAAACAGATATAACCAGCAATCACGCGCCACTGCCCTGCAAGGAGGCGTTCGTATACAAATGGATTAATCGCAAAAAAGAGGGCTCCCACCATCATCGGATAACGCGCGATACCTGGAACGGACCATCGCATTGGCACCCAAAACAAGCAAAAGATCATACATATCAGGATGATTTTTTGCACGACCCATCCAGGAAAAAGCCACACTAGCCCGTAGCGCACAATCTCCAGCGGCGCACTCATGAGTGGTAGCAATCCATTAAATCGCACAAAGGGCTCAGGACCGCTTACCCAGTCAAGCAAAAAAACATACCCAGGCAACAACAGAGGTCCAAGAAATAGTACACTGCCTACAAATGCAAAGGAAATTGCCATGCACTCATCTGAGAATCTACGTCGCAACATCATGACTGAGTAATATATAAATTAATTCCTGCGTACCTGTACCATGTACTCCCATATCTGGCGGATAACACCAATCACCAGAAACAAGTATGCCCACACTGCCGCCTGCTCTGCCCAATACCGGAATCCACCCTCTGGTGATGTCTGTCCGAAGACTTGCGCGCAGATCAGGAGTGTAACTACAAGGAGCAGACATACAAGTGCACAGCCGATCGCGATCCGCGCACTCCCCCGCCAGATAAAAAGACCTATAGTAAAAAGCCAAAAAGCTATGCTGATACCAGTTAAACCTGTCTGTGTAAAAAGAATCGCTGCCAGGGCCAGGATGCCAACGATACCAAAAATACTACGCACACGACTGACAGGCTCAGGACGCATTGTGCGAGAAAAATTTGTAAAAACGTCGGAGCTTGCGGCGCTGTCATTACTTCTGTCACCACCCCTGTCACCCAGCGGTTCTCTCTCAAATAAATGTCCAGCTTGATTTTGCACGGATACACGCATGCTGTGTATGTATCGCGATAGACCGCTATCGGCAGGCAAGGCAAAAAAAGATGTGTCGTCGGGCTTCTGCGTTTTGGCATGACTGATCCCTACACCCTTCCTCATGCGTGTAGCTTGAAACGACGCAAAAGCATCTGAGTGCTCTGGTTGCACGTTTGGTGCTTGCTGTCGCACTGTGACATGTCGCTGCCTACGCTGTGGTCCGTGATGCGAACCAGCAACTGATCTAGCGCGCGCACTTCTCGATTGTGATGAAAGACTATCCATATCATTCATTAAACCACGCATCAGGATTTCTACAAACACTCCTTACCTGAAGATTTTATCTTGTATGACCAGCCCCCCCCCACTTGCTCATGTGATTGTACAGCCTATACAAAAAACTTCTCCGCGGAGAAGTTTTTTGCTGCATGCTCATTATGGCCGCATCGGATTAGCGTGTACGGAGTGCGCGACGACCAACCAGCAATGCTGAAAACATGACAACCACACCCGCAATCCATAATAGAAGATTTGTCCCTGTCTTTGCCAAAATATTACCAGTTTTGAGATAGCCAAAGTCTACATCAGAATTATCATCACACCGGTGATTAATCTGATCAATACCATTGAGGTCATTGGTATCTCCATCCTCATTTGTGATGGTATACCCCCTGAGATCTTTATCGCTTGTTTTAAGATCTATTGTGTACTTACCAGGTGGATACTTTCCGAATTTATACATTCCATCGGAATCTGTCTCAGTCTCCGCAATCACGTTTCCGTTTTCATCTTTCAAGTAGACCGTGACATTTTCAATGCCATCTTCATCATCATCTTTTTTACCGTCTCGATCTTCATCTATATAGATGTATCCTTCTATGTCTTCATGCTCATACTCTTGGCATGCCAGTCCCTCGTATGGGACAGTCGTAATGTCGCCCAAATCCCCTGTGTTTGGATTGTCACTGACGTCACTGAAGTCTGAGATCCCATCTCCATCAGCATCCCACTCGAGTTCTGCCTGGTTTTCGAATGTCGTTGTCTCAGTGGTTGTGATGAGTACGTCAAAGCTGATCGTCAAAGCATTGGCAGCGTTTTCTACACGTGACACACCAGGATCTGGCGCAATGTCTGCGACAACTTCAACATGACCACGAGGATATGTGGCATCTGGACCAAGATATGAACAACTTTGTACAACTGTTGACCCTGCACCATTACACGTCACGTTTCCGTTATACTCTGTATCTACTGGCGGCTCATCTCTGATGATGACACCTGCTGCGAGATACTCTGAATCATTGATCCACACCATGTCCCAGTTGATGATATCGCGACCTTCAAGCGTTCCTACTTTCTCACCGAAAGGTGGGTCTGCAACGTAGATCAACAGCGCATTTGAATCTGTGTCTGATACAGGATCTGTGTCGACTGGGTTCCCATCTTCGTCAGCAGGCACTGCTTCTATAGCCGCGGTGTTGTCGATACTTGTATTGGAATCAGTCTCATAATAGTAGATACGCTTTTGGCCAGGCGCCAGAGGATCATCACCTGAGAGAACTGTCATATCACCTTCATCAATCTCCAGCACTGGGTCGGTGAGGTCAAACAACGTGAGCACTGTCGGACCGGTATTTTCTACGACAAAACAATATGTAATCAATCGATCTGACTTTTCTTTATCAACAATTGTCAGCTCATCAACAGAAGCGCCTGTGTCACACAGAACACCCCCATCATGACCTTCATATAGTGACTTATCAAGACTAATTGCGGGCTTTAGCACAATAGCGTCATCATCATCTTCTGGATCATCAAACAGAGGTGTGTCATCTCCTGAGGTGAGATCATTCCCATCTGCATCTGATGGCGTGCCAGAGATGCCGGCACTGTTCGTATAGTTCAGACTAGCGACGGGGAGTGTCGTAGTACACGTTACTGTCCCACTAGGTGCAAGTGGCCCTGCTAAGTCTGCACACTCTGCGCTTGCAAGTGTGACGTCATCTGTTGCATCTGCCGGTGTGCCTGCGTCGTCGGTGATGGTCATGTCTGTCAGATACGTTCCACCTGTGTTTTGAACGAGGTAGGTAAATGTGACTTTGTCATCATTGGTGATGAAATCGGTGCTGTCAGCTGCGTCACCGGCTGTCTTAGTGATTGCGATCGCAGGCGGTGCAAGCACCTCTGCCGGATCATCGTCTGTAGGATTATCTACACCAGCAATTGGTGTTCCGTCAGATTCGGAGGGCACACCCTGCGTGGACGCGCTATTTGCATAGGGGCTGTCTGCCATGTCGACCATCAGATCAGCTGTGCACGTGACAGTTGCATCTGGTGCAAGTGGCCCTGTGAGATCTGCACACTCCGTACTCGTGAGTGTGACGTCATCTGTTGCATCTGCCGGTGTGCCTGCGTCGTCGGTGATGGTCATGTCGGCCAAATCTATTCCACCAGTGTTTTCGATAACGTACGTAAATGTTACAGTCCCATCTGCACTAATGATGTATGGCGCACCATCAGCTGCGTTGCCCGCTGTCTTGGTGATTTCGATCCCAGGAGCTGCGACGAGTGTGAGAGGCACTCCAGCCTCATCATCATGTGTATCTGTTCCTGAAGCTAGATCAGTGTCAGACTCCTCATCGTCTGGACCTGTGCCACTGATATTGTCATCTGGCTGCGAATCGATATCACTTCCAAAGTCACCATCAGATGTTACTTGTGCAAAGTTAAAAACAGGATCTGTAAGGTTTGCGGCGGTAATTGTATATTTGATGTTCAGGGTTTCGGTTTGCGCACTTGCAAGGTCTCCAACGGTCCATACGCCAGCTGCATACGTTCCCTGTGTCGCAACTTCACTCGCTGCTACATATGTAAGTCCTGTAGCGGTATCTGTCACCTCGAGGTCGCTCACGGGGTCTGGACCTTTGTTCTCAGCTATGATCTGGAATTCTACCTCCTGACCGATAAAGTACGGTGCTGGCGTTATAATACTTTTTTGCAGCTCCACATCAAAGAGATATGGGATGTAGCCAAAATCTACGTCATCACGATCTTCCACACCAAGTATATTCCCAGTGATGGGATCAGTTTCTTGTCCTAGCGTGAAATCAGCAATACTATCCGCTGCAGCAAGACCATCATCGAGATCCCATGTTTCATTTCCAGGAATGTCTACCACTTGAATCGAATAGTCTCCTGCAGGGAGATTTTCAAAAGAATATGACCCGTCAGTGCCTGTGATGACAGTGTACTCGTCCAACGTTGTGCCTGTAGCCACTTCATATGCAGCCTTGTCAACGTCAGAAATTGTCACACCTGTAGCAGGGTCAATCCAGACAGGATTTCCGGACGCGTCCAGGATCGCAAGCTCGATCCCTGCGATTGGCTCTTCCACTCCTTGGCCGGTGCCATCATCATTACTATCCCACCACAGCTCTCCACCAACATCACCCCACACTGGTGTTACTGAGACGTCGTTTGAGATCACGTTGAGTGAGATTTCAGGAATCCGCCCACCAAAGGAGTTTGTGTAAATATCTCCAACATCTGGAGAGTTTGCCCAATCAACAACCTGCACACCATTTGCATCAACTGTATAGACAGGATCTCCACCAAAGTTACCAAGCGGTTTCAATTCGAGAGAAACGACCTTGCCACCACTTGTTGGAATGCTTGGCGGCTGGAAGCGCACTGCTGTGACATCGATTGGCGCAATCGGACAATCTGCAGCGACATCAAGCGGCGAAGCGCCCGGAGTACATGCTTGCCAGTTTGCACTATCAGTTCCTGCAGCCACACCGTCTGGGAGGAGGTTGCCATTATTGATATAGTCTTGGTGACACAGATCCCCTACTGCAGGCACATAGCCAGATGGCCTATTTGAGCTTGCACATGGGTCAAGGTTAAGTGTTGCAGGATCTTCATCCGTTACCCAGAAGACTTCACCATTGGCAAACGACGCACTTTCAAAAGTATAAATACCGTTGTAGTCAGTTGCAGGATTGCGCACAGAATCAATGCCGCCGATCGTTGTCAACGCATCGCCCTCAAACGGCAAGATATCGATAAAGTCCCCTCCTGTATAGGACTCTCCACCGAGGTTTTTATAAGTAAGATCAAAAATGAAATTCTCGTTTACATTGTAGACCTCCTTACTTACTTGCTTAAGCACATCAAAGCCGTATTTAGGCAAAATTGTCAGTTGGTATGATGCAGTAACGTCATCGCCAACACCATCTCCGGCATCGCCAACACCATCGTCATCTGTATCTACAGTGAGCTTGTCTGCGGCAATGTTTGGAGCGCTAAATGTCACGGTGTTTTTGAAATTACCACTGGTGAGTGTTACATCAACCTCTACCTTGTAACGAATCTGCGGCATCTGATCCCCAGCGTCGAGTGATCCAAACGACCACGTGATGGGATCCTGTGCGCTAGGCGTACCAGCACTTGTCAGCGTTACATCTGGTGACGAAGCTACATACGCTGCATAATCCAACCATGTTGCGCCACCGTCGATGCTGAATTCTTCTGATCCGCCAATGTAGTCCGTGCCAGGCGGTAGGTTATCAATGACATCGGCAGTTTCTGTTCCTGACCATAAGCCAAAAACAGTTGGAGTGATCTCAAACTGCACGACATCACCACCGCGCACAACCTTGAGGCCCTCTGGCACTGTTTTCTTTCCAACTGCAATACCAGAAGGTACTAGTATGTTGCGATCAGCAGAATAGATATTATAACCAAAAGATACATTTGTCGGGTCTTGCACCGCATCTGTTGCGTTGTCTTGCCATGCTAGCCACGTTTCATTGTCTGCACTATCTGATCGTCGGGCATCCGCATAATTTGGCATATAAAGTTTTGCACCATAACCTGTTGCATCATCCCGCACTTTGAGGTCGTAAATTATCGAATTGTATGTATATTGATGACCCTGCCCACCAAATAAAGCATATTGTGCATCGGCAAATTCTTTGTCATAGATGTATTCAAAGCGTATCTTTGTAACACCGCTTGTGCCATCTACTGCAAGCGGTACCATCGCATAGTCTTCGTACCAATCTGGTGTGCCTGTCGTTGCATTACCATCCTCATCAACAAGATTGCCTCCCGCATCCAGGATTACAACATTGCCATCTCCATCAACATCATCCTCACAGGTTACAGTATCAAGATCAACCAAAGACCCTGTTCCGTTTGGTGTATTGGAGTATAGTGATGTTGAGACAGGCGCCCCATCTACTAGAAGATTCACTGTACCTGATTGACTACCACCCCATATACGAAGTGATGGATTGTTTTGTGTTGGTTGTGGCCATGTTGTGCCATTACCATCCCAAAAATTACCTATAAACGGCCCATCTTTTGCTGGATATTTTGGCCACTTATCCCACGCTGGCACACCTGCAAATTCATATTGTGATGTATCTATCTTATCGCAAATCTGTGACTTCCCTCCATCAATTAAACGATAGTCATATATGTTAAGTGTCATGGGAAGCACCTCACCTTTTGCCCGCAATTGCTCTTGGAGCTTAGGTGTATTTGTCACATTATCCGCCGTTCTCTGAAAAGTTTTACGGTACGTCCATGTTCCTGGGCTTGAGACTACCAGCAGACCGTTTGTGATATTATCGCTATTTGCTGTGTGCTCGTCAGGACTGCCGATTCCACCAGGTTCGCTACCTGTGCCGTAATTGTCAAGGTTGTTACCGCCTGAATCTTCAGTAGATACTGGTGAAAACTCTGCTATCGCGCTTGTATCTGTATCGAGTGCCTGCGCTTCATTGATGTGGAAATATTGACATGTCCCAGCATCACATGTTGGATGTGAGTCAACGTCAGACTTTGGAATCCAGATACCTACACGCACATTAAAAAGTGTCCCATCACCATCAGGATCACGCGTGTCGACGTTGTCGATATCGATATGCATGTTGACATCATCCGTGCCATCAGGAACAAACGAAGGGCCGCTCCAGTCTATGGGATAGTCAGTCTGCGTACACGTGACTGTTGCGCCTATACCGTTGTCACCGTTAAATGCACAAGCTGGTGACGCACTGTCCCACGTGTAGAGTTGTGCATCAGAGGAGAACGTGCCATCGTTGCCATCACTATCATCTGTAAACAAATCTAGAATATCGTAGTCTGCGTCATAGAGAAATCCGTCTCCATCTGTATCAGATAGCTCATCAGGCGAATCTGCGATCATCGAGCCCTTCTGATAGACAGCCTTGACATCAAACAAAGCAAGATACCCCTCTTCACCTGCAGGGCCGTCTTTTTCGTCGAGCTTAGGCCAGATTGGATTCCCATCACTATCATAGCTAAATCCCACCATCTCTTTTGTGAGGTTCACACGAAAATCTGCTGTTACAAGAGCTTCTGCTGGGCCGTCAGATTCTGTTGCAGATGTTCCATTGTTGCCTGTTGCAGCACTACTCGAGATCCCTTGCGCACTCACACTCGCGCCGACAATGGAGTCATTGAGCGTTGCCTTAGTACCATCCGTTGCAGTACCTATAACTTTTGCCGCTGGAAAGAAAACTTTATTTGTCCCCTCTCGCGCAAAGCCTTGATTACAAAAAAGCGTTTCGTTATATCCATCACCGTCGAGGTCTTGTAGCTCTGAGATTGGCGTTACAAGGAGTGGATCTTCTTCACAGCCAGAAGGAATCGTGATCCACTCTTGATGGATCGTGCCGGATGCAGAAGGTGCAAGCGTTGACTGGTCGTATGGGTCAAGCGTCACAGTTGATGTGAGGTAGTCAACATCTGAATCATTGACAGAAATTTCTACCTTGTATGTTACAGAATCACTTAACCGTACAACATCGTTGTCTGCACAGGCATCCTTTCCATCATGGTCCGCCCCATTATCTCCGTCATCAACTGCACTACCATCTGTAAATGTATTTGCGGTATCAAAAGTATTCCCATCTGTACAATCATCATCCCCATCACTTGTGTTAAATGGCTCTGATCCTGTCTTGCGAATTTCAATTGTTGTGTCGACGATTGGCACCGCACCAAAAGCATTGTGTGGCAAAGCAAAGAAAATAGCCACAGCCACCATGACGAAAGATGAAGAAGAAATTCTCATAGATTTGTATATTGTATATTCGTCCCCCTTAGAAGAAGTATACAATAAACTACACACATTAGATAAGAAAAAGATATGTATAAGTTACGACAGATTACGCAGTAAATTATATTTCATTGCACTGTAGAAATCTCACGGGAGTATCCACTATAGTATGCGACTATGTTATGCGCGACACATCATGATACACTAAATATCATGAAAGCACTCACGTATACATCCTATGGATTGCCTGACGTTTTTAAAATCAAAGACGTACCAAAGCCTAGTCCAGAAGACCGTGACGTTCTGGTCCGTGTTCATGCAACAACTGTCAACCGCACTGATTGTGGCATTACGTCTGCGTGCTATGTCGTTTCACGACTCTTTTCGGGACTCCTTGTGCCAAAGAAAAATATTCCAGGGACAGATTTTGCTGGCACTGTCTGTGCTGTTGGCAAGGATGTTTCTGATTTCTGTGTGGGTGACAGAGTCTTTGGCTTTCATGACGAAGGGCTATCTTCCCACGCTGCGTATCTTACGATTTCAGAAGGTTCAGGCATTGGGCATATACCGCAGGGTATAGACTTTGCAGTCGCAGCAGCAAGTCTCGAGGGGGCGCACTATGCGTACAATTTCTTGAAGAAGGTTGATTTAGGCAAAGGGCAAAAAGTACTCGTCCATGGCGCAACAGGTGCAATAGGCTCTGCCATCACACAATTCCTTGTAGATAGAGGCGTAGACGTTACAGCTACGTGTCGCACACAGCACATACAAGCAATAAAAGATCTTGGCGTCACACGTGTCATCGACTACACGACGACCGACTTCACACAGGAGGACGCGAAATATAACCATATCTGTGATGCTGTAGGTAAGAGCTCTTATCGACAATGTCGTCCACTTCTCTCAGACGGTGGCACATACACGTCATCAGAGTTAGGATCCTATGGTGCAAACATCTGGCTTGCTGTACTGGCACCATTACTTGCACCACTGACAAGAAATACAAAAGTTGTCTTTCCTCTTCCTACAGACGTCAAAGGAAGTATTATGTATATCTCTGAGAAACTTACTGACAAAAGCTTTGTGCCACTCATTGATCGATGCTACCAGTTTGCAGACATTATTGATGCCTACCGTTATGTGCATTCCGGGCAAAAGGTTGGTAATGTCGTTATCACCTACACACAATAAAAATCTATGAAAAAAATCATTTTCCCAGAGCTTGGCAGCGATGCGCGTGTTGCCGAAGCTGTAGAGCGCATTGAACAGAAAAACCTTGCAACGGTTGTTCGCACAGATGAGATCCCTCATGATTCCGCAACGATTTCGCGACACTGTGCCGCACTACGCAAGTGGGATCATATGACGCAGGAGCAGCAAGATACGATGATTGCAGATCCACTGACATGGTCACTCATTGCCCTCAAAGAAGGTGCAGTGGATACTGTTATTGCTGGCGCTCAGATGACGACAGCCGATGTCTTGCGTGGTGCGATCCGTATTATTGGTATGCGTGCTGGAATCTCATCTCTCTCGAGTTGCTTTGTCCTTGAGAAAGATGGTGAGCGACTGATTTTTGCAGACTGTGCAGTAAATATTGACCCGACGCCGCAGATGCTTGCAGACACCGCTTGGTCATGTATCGATGTAGCACGTAAAATAGACATAGAACCACGTATTGCATTTCTCTCCTACGCCACGGGAAACGATGGCAACAGCGTCGCTACTGTCCAAAAAGTTGCTGACGCATACAAGATGTTTGGTGATATGCATCCCGAGATGATTGCAGATGGACCACTTCAATTTGACGCTGCATACGACACTACGGTTTACAAACAAAAATCACAGCAAGGCATTTTTGCAGAAGAATCAGCCAATATCTTTGTCTTTCCAAACCTCGATAGTGGCAACATCTGCTACAAGGTCGCACGGGAGCTTGGTGGCTATAGCGCTACAGGACCTATACTTCTGGGTGCAGACAAGGAAGTGCATGATCTTTCGCGTGGCTGTAGCGTGCAGGATATTGTCAACCTCGTGAAATTTTCTCTCAAAGATGTAGCGTAAACTCTCCTGTCGAAGATTGTTAACATTGCAGCAAAGAAGGTTACACTTTCCCAAAAGGAATAGTAGGCTAAAGCAGTAGCTTTAGCCTAAAACCTATGAATACCTATGACCCACGGTATATGCAATTACAACAAGAAAAACTAGAAAATATCATAC
>CALDDM010000035.1 GCA_937936355.1 Minisyncoccota bacterium | reverse complement strand
GTATGATATTTTCTAGTTTTTCTTGTTGTAATTGCATATACCGTGGGTCATAGGTATTCATAGGTTTTAGGCTAAAGCTACTGCTTTAGCCTACTATTCCTTTTGGGAAAGTGTAACCTTCTTTGCTGCAATGTTAACAATTATTTATGAGACGTTCATCTGTTTTCTAGGGATGATGCAAAAATCTGACTATTCCTTAGAGATTTTGGTAGTTAATGGGTAACTTTTTCCTTTATTGCTCTTGACTATATCTTTATTGTCAGGTGATATACTAGAAGGTGTTATATTAGTTTAAAATTACTGTTATATGTTCCCAATTCGTGACCACAATCCTTCAACGAGATTCCCTATCGTGACATACACACTCATTGGCATTTGCTGCGCAGTCTGGATCTATGAAGTATCACTTGGCATGTCCCTTGATCATTTCTTTGACGCTTACGCACTCACGCCGGCAGAAGTGTCTTCTGGCACTGATCTGTATACACTTATCACGAGTATGTTTATGCATGGTGGTTGGATGCATATCATTGGAAATATGCTCTTTCTCAAGATCTTTGGCGACAACCTCGAAGATCGCATGGGCCACATAAAATTTCTCCTGTTTTACCTCATCACAGGACTCATCGCAAGTGCAGCACACATCTATACTGACGCCTCTTCTGTCATACCCACTGTGGGTGCATCTGGTGCAATTGCGGGCGTCATGGGGGCATATTTGCTTCTCTACCCCAAAGCGCGTATTGATATGTTTATTCCACTCGGAGGATTTCGTCTGATTCCTATGCCAGCTGTTGCTATGCTTGGCTATTGGTTTGTCGCTCAACTTTTTTCAGGTGTCGGATCTCTTGCGATGAGTGCTGGTGATGGGGGAGGTGTTGCGTATTGGGCACATATCGGTGGATTTCTTGCAGGCGTTCTCTTTATCTTGCCATGGAGAAAAAAACGTAGCGCACAAAGCAAGAGTGCGGCTGCATAAACATGCACTTCTCTACTAGTATTCCCTTAGCATTCCTTTGGCATTCTTTCTTGCACAAAAAACCACCCTTGCTTGGGTGGTTTTTTGTATGGTTCTGCTATGTGACCTTAGACCTTGCAGCCCTTCTCGCCATCCCAGCCCCATCCGTTGCCGTCGGTGTCGATGCATTCGCCTGCTTCTGATTCTTCCTCAGATTCGGACTCTTCCTCGTCATCGTTTGTGACAAGATCCATCTTGCAACCCTCTTCACCGGATGCAACATCACCCCATCCGTTGTGATCATTATCCTCTATCGTACGATCTGGATAGGTCACACTGCAATAATCATGTGAAATAGATTCATCACTTTCTTCTTGATCTTCTTCTTGCGCTTGTTCAGATACTTCTACCTGACAACCTTTCTCACCGTCCCAGCCCCATCCGTTGCCGTCGGTGTCGATGCATTCACCAACTTCTGATTCCTCCTCTTCTTGTTCTTGTTCACTTTCAGTAGTGAAGCACTTTTGAAGTTCTGTATTGTATAAACCGCCATCAGCAATACATTGCTCACGATCAGATAACTCTTCAGCTACTACCTTGCAGCCCTTCTCACCGTCCCAGCCCCAGCCGTTGCCGTCGGTGTCGATGCATTCGCCTGCTTCTGATTCTTCTTGTTCACCTAGATCTTCAAAGCATTTTCCTAGCTCCGTGTTGTATACACCGCCATCTGCAATGCACTGCTCACGATCGGAAACCGCTTCAGCTTCTACTTTACAGCCTTTCTCGCCATCCCAGCCCCAGCCGTTGCCGTCAGTGTCGATGCATTCACCCGCTGTGACCTCCTCTTCTTCTGTCACCTCTTCACCATCATCGATAGGATTGAGCATACATCCCTGCTGTGTCGCATAGTTGTATCCGTAGATGCCGCCAGAGGCGTCTGTTGTTGATGTGATAATACACTCGTCTCCAGGAATAGGATCATAATTATCCCCACCTTCATATGTCAAAGTGATATTACATGCAGCGTCTTGTGCAGGCTCGCCATTATATCCATTTTTTACTTTATAACTACCATACGCACAGTTTTCACCTCCTATATGTGTCTCTCTATAACCTGCCTGATAATAATATGTTTCATCGTTATACAGTTTCACAGCAAAGTACTCACTCTCTATAAGCGAGCCAGTTGGGCTGTAGCATGCAGGTATCGTTGCTGTGCCGTCTGCTGAAAGGCTCACCATCTCAGGGTCAGCGTCACTTGCAAAATCTCCACACCGCCTACTAATAATGACGTTTTTTTGTTGTAGCGGTCCGCCAATAATATCTACATCGAGCGTGATCTGCGGCTCATCAACACCCTCTCCATTGCCTATATGCGTATATGTGAACACACACTCCGTCAAACCTACCCCTTCGCCAGTCCTGTATCCTTCCTCATCGCAGTTTGTGCCACTGACCGCAATCGTATAGTCTGGATAATCTGGTACATTGATCGTTCCCGTATCATAGTTGTAGCTACACCCTGTGCGACCACAACCCAAAACGATCCGTCCTACAACTCTCATTGCGTTGGTATTTTCTATATCTTCTGTCTCAAGCTCTGTGCCACTTACCTTGTACTGCGTTGCCTCATAAATGTCCCTCGCGCTTCGATCGCCTCCGCTAACTACAATTGTTTGAACGATATTTCTATCCGCCTCATTCTCAGCGATCAGACTAGGGTACGGATCCTCGTAACTGTACGTCAAGTTGCACGTCGTTGTCAGTCCAGGGCCTGCTGTGTAGACGCCCTGTGCATCACAGTTTTCCCCTGAAATAGACTCAAGCTTCCACCCAGATACCAATCTGACAAATCTCTCATCCTCCGGAACTAACTGCAGAATATTCTCAGAGATTTCATAAAAGGTACTCCCTCTATAGACTGTTGAAATAAATGATCCTGTGTTTGTATCATCTACACTGACACGTGTCGACTTTGCACCATCATAACGCGGATACTGATAGCTGACTGGATGCGATGTATAACCCTGCTCATTATCCAGGATGATGTGATTTACTGTTACCTTATAATTTTCTGGCGTGATATCTGCATAATCAGACTTGTTTAGCGTAAATGTGATACGGTCATACCACTGCATCTGCCCACCTGCCGTCGTCCTCCGTGCAAAGTCGATCGTATGTACGCCATCGACAGCGTCAAATGAATGTCCCGTATAACGCTCCACATCAGCTCCTGTATGCACACCATCCACATCTTTGGTGTAGAGAAATACTGCTTGCGGATAAGGTATACCCGCCCACACGTCTGAATCATCGAAATGATCTATGTCCACAGCAAGAGAAATCCTTTCGGTAGAAGCATAGTAATATGCAGTCAAAGGCCCATCCTCTCCAAAACGGTCACTTACAATCTCTAGTTCTTGCCGATCACTTACATAAGTCTCCTGCGCCTGTACCCCAGTGGCTACCGCAAGGCTGCAGATTGCTACGAGTGCTGATAGAAAATATTTTTTCATAATCATTATGTTACTGAGATTAGTGTGCCTTTTGTTCAATTATTTATAATTTATCACGTATATGTAATTTTGTCGAATTTTTACTCACTTTCACCTGGCTTATTCTTTTCATGGATGCGATCTCATAATATTTGCAGACTTCAGTCTGCAGGAGTATAATAAAGATGACTTCAGAATAGAGAGCTGAATAACCCTATACTTTCGAGTATGGGGGCATGAGACCCACCTGGTTTTCTAGGGAAAAAATTAATTTTTTCCGTTAATCTTTTTTCACGGGACACATACGCTCTCTTGCATTGAGGTCACACCGAAAAAACTCCCCACCCGGGAAGTTTTTTGTTTCTCTCGCACACCAATCCTTATAAACTATAATATCCCAATATCGGAGAGTCTGAGATATATCATAAACACTTCCTCGCAAAGCTTCTTCTATGCCTCTAGCATCCCTTTCTTGACTAAAAGATCATAAATAATTGGTGCATCAGCTAATGCGTTCTCATCCAATCCTGCATTCAAAAAATATTTCTTTGCATCTTCTACGGTTTCGATTCCCTGATCCCCTGACCATTGCTGCAACTCTGTGATGTGCTGAGCATCAATGATCACCGCTTCCCCCTCCTGAGGATCTTCTCTTTCTAAGAGTGTCTCGCCATTCCAATTCAATTGCGCAGCAATACTTTCTGGTAAATCCATATTTGCTACCACCTCCCGCAAATTCTCATCACCGTTCATTGTTTCTTGTAGTATCTGTGCAAGAGCTTGCTCATCCTGATTTTCTTTAACCGCATCTGGAATCGTGATTCCTAACTGCTGCTCTATTGCTGCTATACCTGTAGTGTCTTCAGACAATTCATTTGATGGTACTGTTTCATGTGAACTTTTCATACATCTACTACTAGATTGCTTAACTATAATTTCATACTAACACACTCACCCCGTCACGGTCATTTTATCTACCTGATCTTGCCAGAGACTCCGTAAATAGGCATCTGTCATACCAGCGATAAAGTCGCAAGAGCGCTCTACCGGATCTTTTACCGTTGGATTAAAGTTTTTTGGTATCAAACTGGGGTGTAGCACTAAGTGATCAAACACATCACCAATCATCTTTTGTCCAGCCTCAACTGCAACAAGAACTTTTTCGTTTTCATAATACTCCTTATGTAAAAAACTCTTCAGCGCAAGGAATTGTTTTTTAGTGTTCTCTGAAAAATCTGCAATATAGTATTCTGCTTCCTGCACGTCATCAATTGATACGATTCCTCGTGTATTAATGCGTTCCTGCGACTCACGTACAAAGAGAGTAATAAAGTGATGCGCAACCATGCCTGCTATGTATTTTGCATCCATACGGCGCATGTCCTTGCCATAAAAAACCTCCTTCAAAACTGACATATCCTCAACTGACTGTAAATCAATATATCCACCCTGTAGCGCATCTTCCAGGTCTGCACTCATATATGCTATCTCATCAGCCATATCCACGACTTGCATTTCCATGTGCGGGTAACGCACTTCACGTTCAACATCTTCATCGTGCAATGTAAATGACGCGTGATGCTTTGCCATACCCATCAACACCTCCTCCGACAAGTTCAATCCTTGGTGATGCACGTAGCGCCGCTCGTAGAGCGTCACTGTGCGAATACTGTGGTCATTGTGTGCAAACTCTTTGCCGTACTCCTTCATCTTTGCACTCAAGGTCACCTCTCCTGCATGACCATACGGCGGATGCCCCATGTCGTGCGCTAGCGCAATAACCTCACATAAGTCTTCGTTAAGCGCAAGCTCACGTGCAATACTCCGTGCCAGCGTTGCAACTTCCATACTATGCGTTAGACGATTCCGTACATGATCACCAGCGTCTGGTGAAACTACCTGCATCTTTCCACGCAACCGACGAAAGGCTGTTGAGTATATGATTCGCTCCCGATCTCGTTGATATGGTAAGCGATGTGGGTCTGGCACATGCGGATGCTCTCGCCCCCGTGACTGCGCATTTTTTTGTGCATACGGTGCAAGCAGTCCGTCATATTTTGCCCACAAATTTTGTCCGTCGATCGTCATAGGCGAAAAATTTAATAGATTACGTCAGAGCAAAGAATGCTCAGAGATGTGTTATACGATATCTTTTTACAGTATAGCTATTTATTTTGTTATCTTATTCTAACACTTTCATTTTAAATCTTTTTCTTGACAAAGTAAACACTTGTTTACTATACTGAATATGTACAATTATTTTGACATAACTACATTGCATACACATATCTCTACAATAAAAGACTTTTACCTTACACATAAACGACTACCAAGTTATCGTGAGATTTGTCGTCTCTGCAAATATAAATCTACGCGCAGTGCACACCTCCTGATCAATAAGATGGAAGAGGAAGGACTTGTTCGGCGTGACGGCAAAAGAATTATTGCAACTGCCATGCTCGATGCACTTCCACTTCTGGGTCGCGTGCAGGCAGGCTTCCCCTCTCCAGCAAATGAAGAGCTTCTCGATACCATGACCATCGATGACTACCTTGTCCCTAACAAACAATCAACATACATCCTTGAGGTTTCTGGAGAGAGTATGATTGACGCCGGCATCATGCCAGGCGATCTCGCACTTGCAGAGCGTGGAAAATCACCCAAAAATGGTGATGTTGTTATTGCTGAAGTTGATGGGAAATGGACGATGAAATACTTCTACAAAAAGGGTGCCGTTGTCAGTCTCGAGCCAGCCAACAAAAAGTTCAAAACAATCTACCCAAAAGAAGAACTACAAATCGCTGCGGTTGTCATCTCTACAATGCGTAAGTATTAAGCCCGCATAAATTGCCTATCGCTCTTTCTGCGCCTCCTATTGAAACCATTCTAAATCTTACTACCGTGTCTTTTCCTTATCATAAAACCTCCTTTCCACGAGCAATCATCCATATCGATGGTGATAGCTTTTTTGCGTCATGCGAGCAATCCCGTAATCCATCCCTCACAGGCAAAGCAGTCGTTACAGGACAAGATCGCGGCATCGCTTCATCGATGAGTCTTGAAGCGAAAAAACTTGGTATCACACGGGCAATGCCAATCCATCATATCAAAAAGCATTTTCCGCAGGTGATTATCATACCATCAGACTATGAAACATACGCACTTTTGTCAGCGCGCTTTATGGATATCGTACGACGCTTTACTCCAGACGTTGAGGAATATGGCATTGACGAGTGCTTTGCGGATATTACAGGTATGCGCAAAACATACCGCACATCTTATGAAAATATTTGTAAACGTATTCAGATAGATCTAGAGCGTGAGCTTAACTGTACATTTTCCATAGGGCTCGCACCAACCAAAACACTTGCAAAAATTGCATCGAAGTGGAAGAAGTCTGAGATGCGTGGCGGCCTGACAGCTATCAGCGCTACAGATAGCGCCACATACCTAAAAAAACTTCCTATAGGAGACGTATGGAATATAGGACCGCAAACAACAGCCTTCCTAGAAAAGCATGGTATACGCAGAGCTTATGATTTTGCCGCACGCGATGAGGCCTGGGTTCGTAATACAATGAGTATCAATTTTTATGGTACATGGAATGAGTTACGATCACAATCTAAGCAGGCGATCAATACCGAAAAAAAGCAAAACACCCATTCCATACAGCGTACACGAACATTTGCACCGCCTTGTAGTGATAAAGAATACCTTCTTGCACGACTCAAAGAAAATATTGAAGTTGCGTGCATGCGTGCACGACGCTACAAAAGCGAGGCAAAAGACGTTTCGTTTTTTCTAAAAACACAAACACATCACTATAGTGCTATGCGGATCCGCATCTCACGCCCATCCAACTTCTCACATGAAATCTACAGCGCAATTGAGCCTCTCTTTGAGAAAATCTATAAACCCACCATCCTCTATAGGGCGACTGGCGTCACACTCAGCAACCTCAGTGTCGTCAAAGAGCGTCAACTAGACTTATTTGATGAGCACCTCTACATTGAGAGAATGGGAAAGGTCTATAGTAGCGTCGATACTATTAGCTGCAAGTATGGTCGACAATCAATCCATGTTGGAGCACAATATCTCAACATCAAGGGCCGCAGTAAAACATCATCAGAAAAAGAGCGAAAAAAAGTTATCGCAAATAACAGAAGTCGCAAACTTGGCTACCCTCTATTACTAGGGGATTTTACGCTCGAGTAGAGCGTGTACAAAAATGCTTTATCGTACATCGATCAGATCTGCGACATACACCAACCTCTTGAGGGCTGTAAAAATTGGTGTGCATGTATAGAGCGTTAGCTGTGGCTTGTCCGTCTGATCAAGAATTTCAACGGCATCGTCAGAAACGGTCTTCGATTCGCGAACGCGGTAAAGGTATTCCTTGCCTTCATACATAATTGTGATATCATCACCAACCGATAATTTGTCTAAATGGCGAAAAACAGTGTTTGCGGGATTACTACCTGGCAACCAACGATGGCCTGACAAAACGATATTGCCGGATTCAGGATTTGGTAATGCAGTTGACGTATGATGCCCCACACCGCGCTTCAGCGCTTGCTTGTCCACACTCCCAAGTATTGGTGCTTTAATCTTCAAATCATCACCCTTATCGATTTCAATCCAAAAATTGCCGAACTCAGTAAATTCTTTTTTTTGTAGAGGTACTGGGAAAGTCTCTTGCTCAGTGTCTTGTGAGACACTTCCACCACTACCGCCTCCACCGCCATCACCAACGACCACCGAAGATCCCTGTATAACAACGCCAGTATTATTGCGCACACTAAAAAAATATGCGCTAGCTAGAATGAGTATTGCAATAACCAAAAAAATTGCTATCTTTTTCATGTAACTCAAATATCAATTGTATAAAATCAGGATAACACAATAACTCCCCTCATCAAACTAGATACTTTTACTATAAAATCAACTACTCTGATGCAGAGCATGCAAGACATGACCCTGAACTTCCAGCTCGCACCACTCTTCCGCAGTAAAGCTGCGAGGTGTTTGAATCCTTATGCTGCCTCGCTTCGGAAATATATGTGACGACGTCACAGATATTTCACTCAACTTGCTGCATTACAAATAGTATAATCCACATAGATTCCGAGACTGTGTTTCTGCGATGTGACAGACGCTTTCAAGTAAAAGCGGTTTCCATGTTAAAATACCCACATATAATCATGAATACTCCTATGAAAAAAATACTTTTTCTCGTCTTCCTCGCAGTGCTTGCAGGCATTTTTTGGTCATGGCGGACGCATGAACGATCTGTTGCCATAGAAAATGAACGGCAACAAAATGAGACAAAAAAACAAGAGATAAAAGAAGATATTATCCCAAAGACAAATACAATTCTCATTGAACGACTCGGAATTATTGCAGATATAGCAGAGGGAGAATATGAAAGTGATCGCGACTACTTAAAAACATGGCGGCGCACACACACAAACACCCCTGACCGTGGCGGGAATACTGTCATTGTTGGACATAGATATGAAAACCAAGATGAATACCCTCTTTTTCGTATTGATGAAGTCGTAAAAGGTGACATCATCACAACCTATTGGGATGGGCGGCAATATGATTACAAAGTCACCAAGACATTCGAAGTAACACACAAAGATATTTGGGTCGAGGATCCTACAGACGAAGATATGCTCACGCTCTATGCATGTGACTGGACTGGTAACAATCGCCTTGTCGTACAAGCTGAACTTCAATAATAACATTTGCACATTACCTGCAATGACTTCTGACTTAGTTACTGTGTGGTACTCATTAATTCCTTCAGAAGTTTTGTAGCTTCATCTGACTTTATATGCTTTGATGCTGTAGAATAGAACTCCTTCAGACCATCGGAGCTCAGTCCATTGTGACTATAAGCATAGGCCATCAATGCAGCGTCTAGCTTATCAAGCTCCTTTGCAAACTGAGATTCTACTGTCACTTGCGCCTCATACTCTTTCCATAGATCAACAAAATACTCTCTACTAGAAAATTTTTCAAATATTTTCTCCAAACTCGCTAATTCATCTGCAGATTTCTGTTTTTTACTCATATTCTCTGATGGCATAAAATCGCCAGTCAATGATTCCGCTAGATCATGAATAAGGAGCATTATGGCAATGTTTTGTGCGTTAAGATCGGGCCGCAATTCTTTTGCGATCAGCATCGCCATCAACATTGTTGAAAAAATATGATCAGCCACCGATTCAGCCTTAGCCACTTCGACTCCATGACGACGGACCCAACCTTGGCGCAAAAGAATTTTAAGCTCTGCAATGTGTCCGTAAAACCTTATGAACTTATCAGAATTCTCCGCAAAACAAGAAAGGTCCACATCTTTTTTTACCATTGAAATATCTTGATTTTGCATTGTTTTTTTTGCAGAGATTTATGTCATTTAGTATACATACGTTCCGAAAAAAATAAAAACCCACGCACACAGCGTGGGTTTTTGAATTTCTTGAGTGAGCTACTTTGTAAGCAATGATAGAATCATGCTCCAAAATGAACCACCTGTCTGTGCAAGTGTTGTAGGACGGTATGAACCATCTCCACCCTTACCTGCTTCGACAGCAACCTCTCCTGTGTCATAACCAAACAGTGTTCCTGTGTGATTATTGTCACATTTCAAGCGAATACTATCTCGCTCATTGCGATTGTTATCTGATTCTGAAACAATTGTGTATCCATCGAGTTGGCGATCATTACTGTGAACATCGATCACATACTTTCCAGGAGCGAAATTTTCAAATTTGAATTTTCCGTCACTATTTGTCTCGTCTTCAGCAACAGTCTTACCAGCATCGTCACGAAGTTCTACTCGAACATCTTTGATTCCCTTCTCACCTGCGTCTTGACGACCATTACGATTATCATCGTGATAAATGTACCCCTTAATGTCAGCATATTCAGAAGTGCTACATGATGGGGCAGCAGCTTCAAAAGAAACTTCTTCTTTCTCTTCAACAACTACCTCTTCTTCTTTCTCTTCTTCAACAACTTCACCACCCGGTACGACTGACTCACTTTCTTCTACAACTTCTTCTTTCTCTTCTTCAACAACTACTTCCTCAACTTTTTCTGTAGCTGTACATTTGTCTCCTTGGTTTCCTGCAGAGTCATAACAGTGCCATTTCCATGGATTTGACTCGCTGCCATCACCTTCGACACTTCCTGAAGGATTGCCAGTCTCACAGAGATTGCTAGATGGCTTGCTTTCAAGGACTGCGTCCGCGCTACTTCCACACTGTGCAGGCTCTACCGCCTTTGTCGCGTTACACTTGTCGCCTTGGTTTCCAGCAAAGTCATAGCAGTGCCACTTCCATGGGTTTGACTCACTGCCGTCTCCTTCGATACTTCCTGAAGGAGTACCAGTCTTACAGAGATTGCTTGATGGCTTGCTTTCAAGGACTGCGTCCGCGCTGCTTCCACACTGTGCTGTCATCTCACAAGAGTTACTACATCCTGCTTGACCATCACACTGCTCTCCTTCATCAATCTTTCCGTTTCCGCAAAGATCTTTGAAAGCTTCACACCGCTCACCCTCATTACCTTCAGCGTCATAACAATGCCACTTCCATGGATTTGACTCACTACCGTCTCCTTGGAGTGAACCGCCTGCGCTACCTGAGCTACAAAGCTTGTCTGAAACCTCTGGCTTTTCTGAAAAGTACTCACCATTGTAGTCTGAACTACACTGCGCCTCAGCTGCTTGAGCATCTGGTGCAACATAAAGTACGCCAGCAAAGCCTGCAACAAGCACAAAAAGTGCTAGGTGAGGATTCATTTGTTTGTTATTTATCATAGTATATATTTATCTACTTACGAACTTAGATATAAATATATCATATTTTTGTCATATTGTCAATACTATGATACTAACTAAAAAACACGCGTTTTGCGTGTTTTTTAGAGACTTTATACTTTTTGCCCCCTTAAAGTCCTAACATTACTCGTATCATTCCCCACAAACCACCTGTCTGTGAGAGTGATGAAGGCCTGTCACCTGCAGACTCCCGCGCATCATTATCATACCCAAATCGCGCATCGTCATAATCATCATCACAATCCAGCTTTAGCTGGTCTCTTCCGTTGAGATTATTATCTTCTTCGTGTACCAGATGATATCCATCCAAGTCCTTATCGCTTTGCTTTACATCTACTGTGTACTTACCTGGCGCAAGATCTTTAAACTCGAACTCTCCATCGTCGTTCGTTTTATCTTCAGCGATCTCATTACCATCAGCATCATAGAGCTCGACTGTTACGTCCTCAATACCATCTTCTGAACTTGTGCTACCGTCTTGATCTTCATCATGCCAAATGCGACCTTCTATGTCACTGTAGTCGGCAACATCGCAGACTGCGACTGGCGCTGCTTGTGCAGCATTGTCTTCTGCAACTTCTGCAGCCTCCGCAGCTTCTGCTTCACTCGTTGACCCGGAAGCAGCCGACTCTGTGTTTGACGTTTCCACAACAGGTTCGGCCGATTCAGTTGATTCGTCAACATCTGCAGTGGGTGCAACGCCTTCGTATGCACTACATGTCTCGTCTGGAGTGCCAGCAACATCATAACAACTCCATGTCCATGGATCCTCTTGTGTTCCGGTTCCTAGAATGACATTTGATGTTGTTCCCACACTACATAGTGTTTGAATATCCTCTGGCAACACCTCAAGGTATTGACCGTTGACTGAGGTCTCACATTGCGCTTGCATTGTGCAGCTGTCACTACATCCCGCGTGTCCATCACACTGCTCTTCCGCCTCTACGATCCCATTGCCACATGTCGATGCCTGACCCTTGAAAGCTAAACACTGCTCTCCTTGATTGCCAGCCTCATCGAAACAATGCCACTTCCAGGGCAGATCTGTAGATCCATCACCCTCCATTGTTTGTGAAGGTGTGCCGGATGTGCATAGTACCGGTGAGAGCTCTGGTTGTTGCTCAAAAAATTGATTATTGTATTCTGGTGCACATACGGCATCTACCTGCGCATGCACACTTCCTGATGTAAGCACAAAGACAAAAGCCCCCACACTCACATGCAAAAATATCTTTCGCATATTTTTTATTTTTGTTGCCTTTATTATCACGAAATTATTAGTTTTGATAACTCCGCGTTATGAACCACGTCAGGCAAGATCCGTAATCCTATAGATATATTATACATTTTGAAGGTGTTATCTGGCAACAGCTCTTTTTTCAGCTTAAAGGTACCATTTCATGGTACTTTTTTGTAACTTATACACATGTTGTACTCTTTATTCACATAAAAGCTACTCCATCCGCTCTTTTTTTTCACGGAGATAGTGCGTAAAGCCTTCAAAAATATCGATCAGTACCTTAAACGGCGTCTCTATCAGAAAGTCTAGAATAAAAACAAATATGTTTACATTTTCAAACCGCTTTATGAACCATTGTCCCGACTGAACAATTGGCAGTGTCAATAAGTCAATGAGGAATGACATTATTGACGTCTTTTTTGGCGTAACGCGCCACCGCTTTGCTCGACCGCGTATACGCAAAGCCAGATAAGCAACGAGTGATAAGAAGAGCATAAATAACCCCCCACTTACTATGTTGAATCCAAGGCGTGCTAGCCCCCAGACCATCAGACTAAAAATAAGAACGAAAAAGAAAATGTAGATAACTGACAATATGTATCCAAATAAACTCTTTTTCCTCTGTGCCCAGACGGTGATTCCCTGACCATCACCCTTCTTGATGATTTGGACAATTCCACTAATCGTTTGCTGCCTACTATCATCTCGTGGTAATCGCACAATGCGTGTCGTTACAAACAGTAGGAATGGATGGAAAAATATGTTGATCAACAATGGAAGCATGTTGATTTTGCCTGCATGCCATCTGTCATAAGGCAATTCAATGATAAATGCTAATACTGTTTTTGTCAGTAATATATATATAATCGCACGATTGACACTCTTTGAAATATGCTTACGCTCGATTTCATATTTGCGCGCGAGTAAGCTATCAACATGACTCTTGATTTTTCCCAAATCTAATTGCGCATCAGTCCAAATCTCAGGCTTCTCTGTCGCAGATTCTCGCATCAATGAGAAGTAAATTGATCGATTTCGCAGCTTTGGCGCTATGCGCCAATTCAATGGGTTTTTGATATGTGTGATAATATGATCAGCGTAGTGTTCAAATCGACTACCTAAATCTAACAATATTTCTTCGGAAGGCTCGTTTACCCAGTCTGGGTGATGAAGGATCCAGAGCATGTAGAAAAGATCTGATTCATCAAAGCCTAAAAAGCTTCGTGCGCACGCAATATACACTTGCAGATTTGTCCCGTCCTGATCCATTTGTGCCCCCTTGATGTCAATATCTTGTAGAACATTTAAGTACAGCGTATCAAGGCAAATCATCCCTATGTCATCAGGAAAGAGAAATGACTCGATCTCCATCGCTGCCATCCCCATGATACGATCAAAATTATCAGATGATCCGAAAATCTCATTTTGCGTTTGAGGAATTGCTTGGTACAAAACAATTGATTTTTGAATAATCGCATCAACATCCTTGATGATGCGCTCTGGCAAAGCATCGCTCTTGAGATAGCCCGCTCGCACCAACTCAACAACTAAGAAAGGTGCGATTTTCCCACGACGAAATTGCTCTTGTAAGCGTCGCTTTAGCATTCGCTTAATCGCATTCCTTCGCAAGAGGTGTTCTTCCTTATAATCAACGCTATACCGAACACGCTCATAAAAGTGCGAGAGCTGACTAGAAATCTCGTCAGCATCAATTAGCACTTCCCCTTCGCGAGGTGTGAGTGGCGACACCTCATCAAGAGATGCAGCGATACGAGCACGCATTTTTTGTATCTCTGGTGAGATGACACTCTTTGTGTCTTTGGCAGACTCCACAGATTCCTTGCTTGTAGTCATAGAGATTATTGTTTTTGATTGACTGCTCCACTTGCCTCCTGTGCAAAAGCATTTACTTTTTGGAGCACCGCCCAGTTACCATAAGAGCTTTGGTAGCCAGGAATATCAACATGGTCAGCACCAATAAGCCATGAGTTGGTTGGTGTGCTGTTTACATAAGCATCTTTTGCAAGGGTGCCAGCTGGGCGATCCTTCATCTGACGTAACAATTCATGTGACACGAGCACGTAGTCAATTTTTTGCCACTGCCCCTCGTACTTATAATTCTGAATGTAATCGTCAAAAATTAACTTTGAGTACCAATCAGCCTTCTCAAATTTTTTCTCATTTATATTGCGAGTATCCCATAGGTCAACAAGTCCTTGCACATCCATCATTATCGACGTATTCTCATCAAAATTTTCCTTGATATGTCGTATGGCTGCATTGTGATTGCTTGTCTCATCACGCGTTAGGTATCCACGCTCTGATGTCATGAGTGTAGTCCATGACACTACGATCATTATCATCACAAAAAATACATTACGCGTTTTTTTGGTGTTGGATCTTTCTGATAAAATCCTCCTGTCTTCCAAGAATGCCAAAATATAGTCAAGCGTATTGTGCAATACAATCGAAATGAGAATACTTATAAATGGAATTAGTGGTAAGATGTGAAAGTTTGTCACTATGCCGCCACGCATCATGAATGCTGCATATATAACAACCGCCAATACCACAGACCTTATAAGATATAGTTTGTATGCAAAAATAAGGCCTAGAATTGTTGATAGCGTGCCCATTGCTACGGTAAACGAGTCTTTACGTAGCCAATCTGCAAGCGCTACCCGAAAAGAGCTGCCAGGATGCAAGAGTGGCTGTGGACTCTCTCTTTCAAGCTGAAACTGTATGCCATCCAAAAAACTTGCCTTGCCAGATCCCGAGAGCTCTGCAGGAAGAAATTCTCCATTGACTATCGTATAACCAATGAAAAGAGATAGTACGCACACAAGTGAAAAGGCCCACACCACAACTGGTTGCAACCTCTGCTTGAGTGTTACAACCCTCTCACTGAGATCGCCTCTTATAAAGCCGAAGAAGTGCGGCGCATAAAGTATCGCCATAAAAAATGGCGTAAAAACAAGTGCTGGAATCTTTGTGAGGGTCGCAATACCAAGAAGTACCCCAGAAAGAGCAACGTGAAATAAGTTGCGATCTCGAACTATAAGAAGCGCAAAAGAAGCTAAAATCCAAAGCGTCATCAAATTATCAAGCAGGACCCGACGCTGGTAATACACAAATAATGGTGACAATGTAAAAATAATTACAGCTGCAAGAGCCACCAACCTCTTCCCACTGAGTCGCCGTGCTATAAAATAAACGAGAGCAGCACTTAAAACGTGAACGATCACCATAAAGACACGCATATTGTCGATGGACGATTCACCAAAAGCAAAAAAGTTTCCCCCAAAAAGAGCTGGCCACATTGCCATTGTTATCCAGCCAAGTGGTGGATGGTCATACCAGTAATGATATGGAGATAGCTCTCCTTTCGTCAAGACAGACCATGCCTGGGATACGTAAATTCCCTCATCTCCTTCGTAGTACGGATAGTGAAACAGATTCCAGCTATGTGTAAATACTGCAATAAGCAAAACAAGCATAAGTGCTAGCATTGCATTTTTTTGTACATTCACACTCATTTACTTAGCATAATTAATGTGGAAAGATAATAACATAATTATTGATATATTGTCAAATATACCGAATGAGGATACCCCCCCCCTGTCACTTATAGCGAGATCTCCGTCTCTCCTTCAAAAAGAATTGTAGGTGCGCCATCCAAAAGCGGCATGGCTTGTGTAATCAGTGCTAGGATTTCTGGATCTTTGAGCGCATCATCGTGATGCTTCTTACTTTCCCATACCTCATAAACTACTACAGATTTTTCATCCCAATTTACGACATAAGAAAAACAACCCTCCATCTCTGAAGCTTTGACATTTTTCATCATTGTGACAAACTTAGTAACACTTTCTGCCTTTATTGGCATTTGACCAATTAATACATATTTATTCTCCATATATAAATTTCAGCTTCATTAATCCCATAAGAGCATCAACGCAAACTCTGTCCACACATCTTACTCGTTAAGTGTAGCAGAATACCCACAGCTCTGTAAAAGATTATTTCCTGATGATCAATACTTGAAATCCGTCAGACAATGTGACACAATAAAAATACGATAATATATGATACTATGGCAAAGCAAGCGAAAAAACGTAAGAAGAAGATGACGTCCAAAACAGGGGTCCCATCCTTTGATACTAAGTTTACTACCCCAAAATCTTTCATAGCCCAACCAGGCTCGGTAGGAGGCAATAAAAATACCGCCTCAATGCGTTCACCGGGCAGCCAAAGAAAACGCTAATCAAAAAAAACACCTTTACACGGTGTTTTTTATTTTCTTCATCCATGCGTTCTACAATGCCTCCACTATGTCGTCATAACTGAAACGCACTTTGTCCATTGCGAGATACTCATCATCTTTAGTTCGATAGCCAAGTCCAACTGCTACAATACTGCACAAACCCGCTGATTTCAGCTTCAGAATCTCATCAAATGCATCAGCATCAAATCCCTCCATAGGAGATGCATCAATTTTCTTTTGAGCAGCTGCCGCAAGAAGTGTGCCAAGTGCTATGTAGACTTGTCGCGATGACCAGTCTACAACTTCCCGCTCACTCTTTTGTTTTAAAACTGTATTTATTGCTTGAGCATAATCATCTAATTCTGATCGCTTTACTCCTCGATCTTTGACGATCTGTTGCATAAATCTCTCCACGTAGACCTCATCAATCTGGGCATATGTTGCAAGAACTACAACATAAGAAGCTGTCGTAAACTGTTTTTGCCGATATCCTGCATCTGCCAACTTAGCCTTCAGATCTTCTGACGAAACAACGACCATCTTCCATGGTTGGAGTCCAAAGGAAGAAGCGCTCAATCGCGTAGCCTCTAGAATATCTCTCATGTCCACGTCTGAAATAGACTTGCTCTGATCAAACATCTTCACGGATTTACGCCACAGCATATCCTGTGTGAGTGACTGTCCCATACTTCTTTTTCAAAATAATTATTAGTTTCTTGCCTTCAATCTATCCCAGGTGTGATTGGTCATTGTATGTTACAAGTTCCCAGCCAGTATGCGACTCACTACTCCAATATGTCATCTCCGTAATGCCAGTATTATGCATTGAAACTGATGACTGAAAAGTTTTGCACATCTCCCTCGTTAGCTCCTCTCCAAAGATAGCCCGTATGACAAGTGTGCGAATAAAAAAACCATGGGAAACTACAAGAATCTCATTGTGATCATTGTGCGCAAGATATGAAAGCGCTTGATCTGCACGCTCTATGACCTCAGTGAATGTTTCACCATCGGCTACCTTTGGCCCATTTCCCAAAAGGGATTCTTGCCATTTTTTATCCATCTCAATGGCTTCTAAGTCATCTGTTGATCTCCCCTCGAGTGCTGTCGGCTTAATGCGCTCCACAAAAAGATCTGAGTATTCCACTTCTCTTTTTGCTATATTTGAAATCTCTAGTGCTGTCTGCTTTGCACGCATCTGCGGACTGGAGATCAATACATCAAATGACATTTTTTGTGCTCTCTGTGCAACACGAGAAACTTGACTCTGGCCTTCAACGCTCAGCGGAGACTCGCTTTCCTGAAAAAGTGGGGCGATGTTGCCTTCGCTTTGTCCGTGTCGCACAAAATATATTGTTTTTTTCATAAGAGTTTCTTTACTGTGACACCTGTGACAAAGATCTGCTCATCACAAGGAATATTAACGACTACCTTGATCATACCACACAAGTCACGGTGCATGTTCTTATGCACACCTCACCAAACCTACCACATTAAATCTACTTTATCTTCTGATATAGGACTCCAGTTTATTTCCCACTTTTTTTATTAAGGATGTCCACTCGCCATCCACTAAAAACATAGCGCACTTACATCTAAGTACAAGAATACATGGTTGATATTGTGTTTTTTTATACTCTGTCATCACATTTTTGAGATGACCGATAAACAACTCCCTTTTGTGGACCTTAGTCCCCGCAGCCCTTAACGACTTAATCTTCTCGTAAAATTGCCTTAAAACGTAGTTCAGTTTTTCGTTGATCTGTACTCTGGTCTGTTTTATTGCTATAGCCATCATGCAGAGCCATAGTATCAAGTTCAATCTGAATAAGATCATCTCTTTCTCCACGAATAAGGAATAATCCATCTTCTTCAGACTTTATCACATACATCGATCGCAACATCCTCAAAGGATCTCTCAGTTCATCACCTTCCTCATATTGTTCAAGGCGCACTCCATTTTGATAGACGAACTCAGTGACAAGTCCATTAACGCTCCGCACTCAGGTGAGATAGTGCGTATTAGAGCAATAATATCTCTTAATGGAATCGTCCACACCTACCATAGTATGCAAAGAGCGATTCTCATCCTGAGAGCCCTCTATTCAAGATTCTTTCCCTTCATGAAAATTTTCTCGTATAATTTGTGTCATAATGATTGTCCTATATCAAAAATATGAGTCACATAAAAAACTAGCCCATGTGGACTAGTTTTTTAAACGGATTATTGTTGCAAACTGCTACTTGTCACCCTTATCTAGGCACAGAGCTTTGTAGAGTTGAAAACCAATTACACTACCAAGCAGAGGCCCTACTACATACATCAGGTTAAATGATCCTATGCCAAGAGCAACTGCGGGATTGAGAACACCGTTAGATGCGACTGTAGCAGCTATAATACCGAGCAGCAGTGAACCACCGACGACAACACCGCTCATATGCTTGCTCGCCTTGCCGTAAACAACTGATGCGATACCAAATGTAAACAGCATCATTCCTATGGCTTCAGCAAACATGATCGTTGGAGATCCATCGACAGTCAAACCTAGCTCCTTCATACCAAAGACTCCCATAACTACTGCAGCAGCGGCGAATGCGCCCGCAAACTGAGCTACAATATACGCAATAGCGTCTTGTACCTGAATTTTCCCTATTGAGAAAAGTCCTACAGTTACAGCTGGATTAATGTGACATCCTGAAATATGACCAATGGAGTACACAAACAGACCAAGTGTCAGCATTGCGATAACCGGTGTCATCGTTGACTCATTTGCAATAGAAACAAAAACTGCAAATGTTAATGTAAATGTTCCAAGAAACTCGACGATATATTTTCTCATATGAATTTTTATTATAATAATTATAATTCCCTCCTATAAGCGCATACGCGTCGACCTTCTTTAAGTATACTATACGCAAAACTACTAATTTCACTTTGTCAAGAAAATGCCTTTTTGTGTGGGATGACACAAAATCTCTGCCATTTAGAATCACGCCACCCAAAGACTTGCGAAAGGCTATAGCTTTTAACTGCCATTGCGCAGTAGAGACATCAACCTCATATAAAAGCGCAAATTGTGAAGAGCCGCCATCTGAGGACCAAGCGGTTCGCGTGATCGAAAGAGGTGATGTATATATGCACGTGTGTAGTGCGTGCATGCGTAGCAGTCACACCCCTCTTCGAGCGGCGTAAAATCCTTTAAGAAACCTGCGTTTTCAATATTATGTACGACATAAAAATTCGCTCCAGCCTCATACAGAGACGCACTCCCCGCTATTACCTCACTATCCATTGTGAAAATACGACCATGACGACCTTCGCGCGTTGGTATAACGCAATCGAAAAAATCCCATCCAGCGTCATGGCAACGAACGATATCATGTGGCGTACCAATGCCAAGGGCAAACCGTGGCGCATCTAGAGGTAGCGCCGCCGCAGTTGCAGAAATGATCTCATCCATAAACTTACCATCGTCGTCAATATGTCGTCCGCCGAAACCATACCCATCAAATCCTATCTCACACAGGGCTTTGGCACATTTTTGCCGTAAATCTACATACGGACCCCCTTGAACAACTGCAAAAAGTAGTGGTTTTTCACTTTCTCCATACCCTTCTTTGCGACAGCGCCTCTCAAAAACGTCCTTACACTCTGCAGCCCAGCGCACCGTTCTTTCGACAGCAGCCTCATGCTCACTACGTGGTACATGTGGCGGTCGAGGATCATCTAACACAACCATCATATCTGTACCTATATTAAACTGGATTTCGATTGCTCGGGCTGGTGTAAGGACATGCTTTGAGCCATCTAAGACGCTGCGAAAATGCGCTCCCTCCTCGGTTATCTTACCTAGATCAGGATTTTTGTGGATCAATGAATATACTTGATATCCGCCACTGTCAGAAAGTAGCGGCCCATCCCAATGCATAAATTCATGAATACCTCCACAATCTCGCAAGTATTCAGATGTTGGCTGCAGCATCAAGTGATATGTATTAACAACCATCGGATAGATGCCATGAGTCAATAATGCCGTATTGGTAATTCCCCGCACGCTCGCTCGTGTCGCATCTGGCATGAAAAAAGGTGTCTCCAAAATACCGCGCCTAGTGCGCAATGCACCAACGCGTCTAAGCTGCATCCGTTCATTAGTAGAATCCTCGAAAACCATTGCCCCCATAACCTTTCCGCTATCAGAAAATTACACCGTCACCAAAGATACCATATATTACTGTTATTGAGAAACAACACTACTATATGTCACATCGCTTTTTCGAAGTGTTACCTCACGACCCGTAAATTCATCTTCTCCTATAAAGTAGATGCTGTGCATCAGCTTTTTGTTTGACGCATCAGATTTATCTTTTGGAGTAATTTCCAGCAAAAGATCCTGCATCAAGAGATCATTTACAACACCTACACCGGCTGCAATGTTGCCAATATCCCATGTGAATCTATTGCTATTTACATCAAAGGAAAAATTTCCGCCTGATGGAGGCTCTAAAAGGCTCACGCCTTGTGCAAGAAATCCTTCAACTAAAACGTTTTTCATCGCATTATTTACTGACCCCGCCCTCAATGATACACCCGCCTTCGTTGCCTCTCCTACTGTCAAAACCTTTGGACCGCTTCGGTGCGAAGCAACCAATTCAAACAATGGCTTCGTCTCAAGTTTAGCTGTTAGAGTATTGCTCACTGCATTTTTATTGTCACGTATGTCGTCTGGAAAATCTAAAGACTGTGCCTGAACACGAGAAGTAATGAGCATGTTTTGATCCTCAGCACTGGTAAATGGTATACGATCCTTCACATCTATACTGTAGTTTAACTTTCCACCCTCTCCAGGATTGAGTGTCTCTAATTGAGACACACCCACAGCTTTCCATTGTACGGTTTGTGTATTTGGATTGTAGTAGCCATTTGACGAAACATCGCCCGTTGTATTTTCAAGTAATTCTCCTGCCTCAATATGCGCCTCCATTGTTATACTGCGCAAAGGTATATCACCAACATTTGTGAACGTGATTTCATATTCTAGATTATCCCCTGCCACAACCACCCCATCCTCATTCCCAACAATGCGTTGGGATATTTCAAGAGGCGTTTGCACAACACGATACACATGCTCGTCATCAGAAAAGACATTCGATCCTGAGCTGTTTTCTACGCGAATATTTGCAGTAAAGCCTTGTATAGCGTTAACTGCAGCATCTATCGAACCTCTCACACGTAATTCATCTTGCGTATTTGCAGGTACAGACCCAATATTCCACTGCAACACCTCATCCACTTGTTGATATGTGCCTGGGGATGCGTCTACCAGACTAAATCCTTCGGGGTATCCCAAATCAACGACGACATCCGAAATATTGCTTGCACTTGTATTGCGGTAAATAATGCGTAAATCAACAAGATCACCTTGCACAATCTCCTGACCTGCAAGAATATCGACATTCAAAGCTGATTGTACGATTTTTGTCACCTTTGCCGCTCCTAGTGAAAATTTTCCTTTCCGAGATGTGACTCGGTAGTTCAATCGCGCAGAAACATTCTCTATCTCATCACGTGGTCCTGTGTAGATCCCGACTACGCGAACAGAGCCATCCCCCTTTCCGGATATTGATCCGAGTGGTATTTGAAGCGTCTGAGAGTCAACGCGTTGCACATCACTCTCATCCTCAAGAGTAAAGTACTGTCCATGTTCAAAGATCAGAACTGCGTCATCAAGAGATGCCCTATTATTGTTTGTATAATTGACGATAATTTCTGTAGAATTTCCACTACGCACCTCTTCTGGAAGATTAATTCCAATACTAACTCGACTTTCATCAAAGTACCCACTACCAAAAAACATTATAACCACGAGAATGAGGGCGACCAAAACAATCAAAAAAAGTACCCCACTCCCGACGAGAATCGCTTTCATTCTCTGCACACCAAGTCGATCTTTGACACGCCCCCACGAAGATGATGACGCGTATATTTTTTCCGTAGCATCATCCACTAAATTTGCAGATTCAAAGTCTACATCAAAATCAGTTTGCGACTCTGGCGGCCGCTCATACTGCACCTCTTTTTTTTCTAGTTGTTCTCTTTTATTTCGTAAAGGCATAGGCATGTATTTCACTCTAGTATACCACGCCAAGTGGTCCTATCTCATTATCCATGTTGCCACAATATCAGTGATGACTTGTAACTGCCTTATTGTGTTTTGTGTATATGAAATTTTTTTGAGCTCTTCGAATTCATAGCGATTTATAAGCCTCAGCATTTTGATCGTGTTAGAATCACATACAACACTCTGCTTGATATCATTGCGCCCAACGCAAAGCGGGCATATAATGCCACCCTCATATGGCGAGAAGTAGTTTCTTTGATCGTGCAGCTTCTTACCACACGCGCAACATGACGTTAGTGGAAACTGGTACCCAAGGTGGGCATATAATTTATGTAATACAGCTTCAATAAATAGATTGTCAGAAGGAGGCGCTGGATCTGACTTGTCCATAGCGTCAAAAAAATCTCGCATCAAGTCAAACAGATCCTCATCACGCTGTCCTTTCTGCACCACTGATAAAAAGATCCGTCGCAAGCGCGTAAGTGCACAAAGTACTTGATAGCTTTGGCGCACCTGCGCATAACTTTTTTCTGTGTAGGCCCCTGCTAGGGTGCCCGGTCCATAATTTTTAGCGATTGTTATCTGTGATAACGTGTAGTCCTCTAAATGACCGGCTAGACGAGCGTTGGACTTGCGTACACCTTTTGCCACAACAAACATTAGCCCATTTTCCCGTGTGAGAAATGTATAGTACCGATCAGCCTCT
>CALDDM010000034.1 GCA_937936355.1 Minisyncoccota bacterium | reverse complement strand
ATTTATGACTTATTAATGCTTTATGTCTGATATCCTGATTGACTGCAAGAATCTCCAAAAGACTTTTTATACTGGTGGTGTCGAGACGCATGCACTCAAAGATGCCTCGTGTATCATTCGACGTGGTGAATTTGTCTCGATCATGGGACCCAGTGGCAGTGGCAAATCAACGTTTATGCATGTCTTATCCTTTCTCGAAGAGCCTACTGGTGGTGTCTATTCTTTTGACGGTCACGATGCCCTGACATTTGATGGTGCAACGCTTGCTCGCTTGCGCAACCAAGAAATAGGTTTCATTTTTCAAGCTTTCAACCTCCTCTCTAACCTTAGCGTGTGGGACAATGTTGAGCTTCCCCTTCTGTATGATTTCTATACCTCAGGTCTGCGTCGTGGGAAAGAACATAGACAGCGCGTAGAAAGCGCCCTTACAAGCGTTGGTCTCTCCCATCGTAGTGACTACAAAGCGCAGTATTTGAGTGGTGGTGAAAAACAAAGGGTTGCCATTGCTCGCGCACTCGTCAACAGCCCAAAGATCATCTTTGCTGATGAGCCTACCGGTAACCTCGATTCAAAAGCTGGTCTTCAAGTGATGCAAATCTTGCAGGAGCTCAGCGAAAAAGGTCATACGATTATCATGGTTACACATGAGCACTCCACTGCACGCCATGCTTCGCGCATTCTTCGCTTGCGTGACGGTGTTTTGGAAAGCGATGAAAAGGTCACAGATCGCTTGTTTGCAAAAAATGAGAAAGAGCTCAAGTAGTTTTATCAGCAGAAGGTACCTTTTCCTATCATATTTTATGTATATTCTCCTGCTTTCACTGAAGATGGCCTGGCAAAACTTTGCAACAGCAAAATTGCGTACTTTTTTGACTGTGCTCGGGATCATTATTGGTATTGCGTCTGTTGTGATTGTGCTGAGTGTTGGCAACAGCGCACAGAATGTCCTTCTTGATCAGGTGCGTCAGATTGGCTCCAATAAGATTGCTATACTTCCAGGTGCAGCTGCTGACGATGGTCCTCCAGCGATTGCTTTTGGCGTCGTTTCTACCACACTCACAACTGGTGACATTGACCTTTTACGTAATACGACAAATTTTCCCTATATTGAGTCTGTCGCTGGCTATGTCAGTACCACCAAGATTGTAAGCTATCGCAGTGTCAACAAAAGCTACGAAATTCAAGGCGCATCTCCTTCCGTTGTCCGCGTTGAAGATCTCGATATTGTTCTTGGTGGCTTTTATACTGATGCCGACAATGCATCTGCGAAGCGCGTTGCTGTTATTGGTGCAGATGTTGCGAGAGACCTTTTTGCGAGTGAGACACCTATTGGTAAATTTATCAAAATAGGAAGCGCGAATTACCGCGTTATTGGAACGATTGCTCGGCGCGGCAAGAGCTTTGCAGGCAACTTCGATGAAACCATTTATGTTCCACTGCTTACAGCGCAACGTAATATCCTTGGCATTAACTACTTAAGCTTTGCGCGTCTGAGCGTGACAGATGAATCTCGTATTCCAGAGACAGAGGATGATATACGTACACTCCTCAAATCTCGTCACAATATCCCTCAAGATGAAGAGGGTGACTTTTCTGTTCGCAACATTGCAGCTGCTATCGACATCCTTTCAAAGATTACTAATGTCATGAAATACTTCCTTGTAACTGTTGCGAGTATTGCATTGGTTGTTGGTGGCATTGGCATCATGAATATGATGCTTATCACACTCAACAAGCGCGTGCGGGAAATTGGCTTGCGGATTGCACTTGGCGCACGCTCTCGTGATATTGCCCTCCAGTTTCTCGTGGAGTCAGTGGCAATCTCACTTATGGGTGGGGCTATTGGTTGCGCTATTGGCTACGGTATCGCTCAAGTTGTAGGTATAGTCGCTACAAGCAAAGGCCTTGCCTGGACTGTCAGCAATGATCTTTCCGTGTATGGCCTCGCTTTTGGCATTGCTGGCATTATCGGCATTGTTTTTGGCATTTATCCCGCCCTCAAGGCGATGCGCGTCTCTCCTATGGAAGCGCTGCGCTATGAATAAATTTTTTGTTGAATTTCTTTTTTAATATATCCATGTCACCACTGTACTACATCAGAATATTCCTTATCGCAGCCAAGTCACTCTTGGATGACTTTGGGCGTACACTCCTTTCTCTCTTGGGCATCATTGTGAGCGTCCTTGCGATTATGATTGTCATCACACTTGGAGATAATGTTGATCTCTACATTCAAAATCAACTCAGCGCATTTGGTACGGATAGCATACAAATCGAGATCAAAGTGCCCTCTGAAGATGAAGGTATCAACATAGGTGATGCATCTAGTCGCGCACAAATTGACACTCTAACAGCTGATGATGCTCGCGCACTTGAACGATTACCAAGTGTCAGAACGTCAACTGTTGGTATGATTGGTCAGTCTCGCATGGTCAGCGCAACTGGTAGCAAACAAGCCCTCCTTCTTGGTGCTGATGGTAATGCTCCGCGCGTTGATAGTGGCATCAAGATTGCAAATGGTCGATTTTTTACCGCTCAAGAAGCTGAAGGAAAATCACATGTCCTCGTCCTTGGCTCAAAACTTGCCACTGAACTCTTTGAAAATTCTCGTGCGATTGGTGAGCGTGTACGTGTCAACGGAACGACGTATCGCATTATCGGCACTCTTCAGGAACGCGGATCTCTCTTTGGCTTTAACTACGATGATCTTGCATACATTCCCTATACTGCGCTCAGCAAAGAAATTCTCGGCATCGACCACGTGCAATACATCACAGCAAAAGCAACAAATACAGATAGAGTTGATGCTGCAGTTGGTGATATTACTAGCACCCTTCGTGCGCGACATAATAGTAACGGCCCCGCACAAGATGATTTCACAGTAACATCTACTGAGGAAGCTCAAGACCTCCTGGGGAACATTGTTGGCGTTGTCTCTCTCCTTCTCACCGCACTTGCCTCAGTATCGATTATTGTTGGTGGCGTTGGCATCATGAATATGATGCTGATGAGCGTTGAGGAGCGCAAAGCTGAAATTGGCTTGCGTAAAGCTCTTGGTGGCAGACCAGAAGACATCCTTTCACAATTCCTTATCGAATCCGTTGTTATTGCACTTTTCGCTGCAATCATTGGCATCTCACTCGCAGCTCTTGCGCTTTACTTTGCTGGCATATATGCTGTTGCGGAAGGTTATGTTGATAGCTTCCGCATCCCACTTAAGGCGGTACTTTTGTCTGCAGGCTTTTCTTGTGCAGCAGGCGTACTTTTTGGCGTCTACCCTGCACGGACTGCCGCCCGCACAAACCCCGTAGAGGCAATGCGATAGTCAACTCACTGTATTTGACTAAATATATTTTTCATGATATAAATTATTCATTGTTATTTACAGGAGAGACATCATGTCTCGAAAAATAGGCATCTCACCTCTTTGTTATAAACCTACGTTACTCTTGCGCGGCCCAAAGATATTTGAGAGACTTCGCCAAGCTGCTGGCGCTGATGGCCTGCAGATCCTTCCCTTCTGGTTTTGGCGAGAATGTGATCTCAGATCAATCCCAGCCAACTCTATCCTCTCCTATGAGGGCGCATGGAATGATGGTTGTTATTGGAATACCCTGACAAATATTGATCGTCTTATCAGAGATCGTGGGCGAAACTTATTCTATGATCCTTTGCTTTTTGCAGGATTTCTCCGTATTCCTGATAAAAGGATTCGATTATTCGAAGAACTTTTTCCCAATGCTCTTGCAATTGATGTTGGTCAAGAATCTGCACGGGAAACGCAATCCGATGGTGATGGTTCATGGCATGATACTGGACCTGTTGTTGTAGATACATTTCACCTGTTAGAGTATTGCGGTGGGAATCCAGAATACGCACTGCGGACTTTAGAGAAAATCAAGGATAGAATTGTCTGTATTCATTTTCAGTTTCGGCACAGGCCTTGGACTGATGGCATGCTAGATGACTTTTTAGATGGTAATGGCTACCTCTGTGACGCAATGCATATTGCCTGTGTAGAGAATTCTGATGCTCCCATTATTGTCGAAATCTCTGAACAAGATCTCATAAAAAGAAACTCTAATATGTCTTATCTTGTGAAGAAAATTCGAGAATTAGAAAATGTTTAACTGTAGTTGTGTGAAATACACAGCTACGGTTTTTTTCTTATCTACAGATCAAATAGTCTACGATACTGTTCTATGCTTATTTTCAATTACCTTGAGTTTATAATGTTTTGTCGCTATACTAGTTCTATTATAGCCTCTCTTACTGTCTGATTATACACATATGGCAATCAACGAAAAATATACTAAACCTTATGATCCATCTCTTTATGAGAAGGATATTTATGCTGCGTGGGAAGCATCTGGTTACTTTAACCCTGACCACCTCCCTGGTGAACGTAGTGAAAATTTTTCCATCATCATGCCGCCGCCAAATGCAAACGGCTCTCTCCATGCAGGACATGCCCTTTTTGTGACGATTCAGGATATTCTCATCCGCTTTCACCGCATGCAAGGTAAAAAAGTTCTCTGGCAACCAGGAGCTGATCATGCCGGCTTTGAAACGCAAGTTGTCTATGAGAAAAAACTCCAGAAAGAGGGTCGGTCTCGTTTTGATATGACACGTGAGGAATTATATGATGAAATCCTTGCTTTCACAATGGAAAATAAGTCCTTTATGGAGGGTCAAATTCGCGACCTTGGCGCTTCTTGTGACTGGTCACGTCAAACCTTCACCCTCGATGACAAGGTTGTAGCTCAGGTGAAAAAAACTTTTGCGCAGCTTCAATCTGATGATCTTCTGTATCGTGGTTTGCGCAGTGTCAACTGGTGCCCCAAGCACCAGACTGCTTTTTCAAACTTGGAAATACAGCATAATGAGCGAAAAGATAAATTTTACTACTTTCAGTATGGTCCGTTTGTCATTGGTACTGCGCGACCAGAAACAAAATTTGGAGACAAGTATGTCGTCATGCACCCCGAGGATGCGCGTTACAGCGAGTATACCCATGGCCAAGAGATAGAAGTCGAATGGATTAACGGCCCGATTACAGCAACAATTATCAAAGATGAGGCAGGTGACCCTGAGATGGGTAGTGGCGTTATGACGATCACTCCATGGCACAGTGGCATTGACTTTGAGATTGCACAGCGACATGATCTTACCTACGAGCAGATTATTGATGAACGAGGCAAGCTCATGTCCATTGCCCAAGAGTTTGAGGGCATGCCTATCATGGAGGCTCGTGCCAAGATTGTTGAAAAGCTTGATGCAAAAGGCCTCTTGGTCAAAGTTGACGATCAGTATGAGCACTCTGTTCCAATGTGCTACAAATGCACACGCGAACTTGAGCCTCAGCTTAAGCAGCAATGGTTTATAACTATGAAGCCGTTAGCAGAGAAGGCGCTTGCTGCAATCGATTCTGATTGCGTCCATTTTGTGACAGATCAGCACAAAAAAATAGCTCTTCACTGGCTCAACTCCATAGAAGACTGGAATATTTCACGTCAAATCGCTTGGGGGATTCCAATTCCTGCAAAGATTTGTACAGATTGTGACCATGGTATGGTCGACCTTGCTGATGCTATTACGACATGTGAAAAATGCTCTGGCCCTGTTGTGCAAGACCCTGATACTTTTGATACGTGGTTTTCTTCTGGTCAGTGGCCATTTACCACACTCAACTTCCCCGAAGGTTCCGAGTACAAGGATTTTTATCCAACTAGCGTAATGGAAACTGGTGCTGACATCCTTATGTTTTGGGTGTTGCGCATGATTATGCTTGGTATTTATGTTACTGGTGACGTTCCTTTCAAGGATGTCTATCTTCACGGTCTTGTCCGTGATAAAAAAGGCCAAAAGATGTCTAAGTCTAAGGGAAATGTTACTGCTCCATCTGAAGTCGCTGATGTCTATGGCACCGATGCTTTGCGCATGGGTCTCACAGTTGGCAATACACCAGGCACAAACATGAATCTCGATCCCCAGAAAATTGGCGCCTACAAGAAATTCGCCAATAAACTTTGGAACATCTCTCGTTTTATCTATACCAACGTAGAGACATTTGATATTGCCTCCTATGACACTGAAGCACTTTCACCTGCGTCACAGAAAATACTTCAAGACTTTCACGTGATTAAGACAGATATCGCAGATGATCTTCAGCATTACCGCATTCACCTTGCATCTGAAAAGATCTATCACTACATCTGGCACACACTGGCTGATGAGATTATCGAATCTTCCAAAGCGTCTCTTGATGATAGTGCTACTACTGATGCTCGACAGGATGCCCAGTACCTCCTCCTCACACTTCTCGGAGAGAGCCTGAGACTTCTCCATCCGTTTATGCCATTTATCACAGAAGAGATTTGGAAAGACTTTCCATCTGAAGACAAAGACCTTCTCATGGTGACTCGCTGGTAATACTATTACCTCATTCTATGCAGATTCATTCTGTTCAGCATTTTTTCTTGGGGATTTGTGGGGCTGCAGCATCCCTTTTTTTGCTTGTGTGCAGCTCACTTTTTTTTCACCATAGTACCCTGACGATCCCACTCATATTTTTTGGTGCTGCTCTAGAAGAATCAGTGCGCGTTCTCATTCTCTATAGCCTGTGGCACCGCCGCAATATAACACATCATCTTGGCGCCCTAGGCGCACTTATGGGCCTGGGCTTTGGCCTGAGCGAAGTTTCCCTCCGCATTCTTGGTACGCCAATCTCAGAGACTCACTACAGTGAATTCTTTGGTCTCGCTGGGATTACTGCTCTGCACTGCCTCCTCGGTTTTTTGTGTGGTGCAGTTGCCACCCGATACATCGCTTCATCCAAAAGTCTTCTGCATGCCTCCCCCCTTCTGCTAACGATCTTCCTTCTTTTTTGCCTTCATGCCCTTTATAATCTCACTGTTGTCTTTTGGCTATCCCCCATTCTCGACAAGCTCTAACGCATTTGTATTCTTGTTAAATGTGGCTTGTGCTTTTGTCATTTTCTTTCTATAATATAGATACGATAAAATACAATTTATGCTAAAAGAAAAACCATCGTTTTTTGGGAAGTTCTCTACTGACCAAGACGCAAAACCTTCTCAATTTTCACAGTCCCCGCAGCAACCTGTCTCTATGCCTGTTTATGCTGATGATGAACAAGTTCAAATGCCAGTATCACAAATGGCTCAGCCTGCTCCTCAATCAACGTGGGAGCCAGATGCGGAAGTTGCAGATGCTGAAGGTCAACTTACAATCGATGTCTATCAGACTGAAAATGACATCGTTATCAAGTCAACGATTGCTGGTGTAAAACCAGAGAATCTTGATGTTGGTATCAACAATGACATGCTTACAATCAAAGGTGAGAGAAGTTCAGAGGAAGAGGTGTCAGAAGAAAATTATTACTACCAAGAATGCTACTGGGGGCCGTTTTCTCGTAGTGTTGTTCTTCCAACAGACGTCATCACAGATAAGATTGATGCGACTCTTAAGAATGGCATTTTAACTGTTCGACTACCAAAGGCTGATACGACTAAGACGAAGAAAATTCAAGTACGCGGCTTCTAGAACTGAGACATTTCTATGCTGATAAGGGGTCTCTGTGACCCCTTTTTCTATTTTATACAGGCTCTTTTGACATGACTCTTTTGCTACGGACACACATTAGTATGATTTAAATGCGTTTTTCATTTTTACATCTCTCCATCATGTGCTTGATGCTTATCTTGATCCCGGATGGCGTTTTTGGGTTGTCTGACTCTCCCGCTTCCTTTCACGATGATGTTGATGCCATTGCAGTACAGCCACCCCTTACTCTTGTTATCGGAGACACTGTTGAGGGACTTTCAACAGAGACCTATCACAGCCTTTTTCGTGTCCTTCCTTACCTTACCTACACAGCAAACGATCATGACCACGATATCCTCCATCCAGATTTTTGCCCTGCCTTCCGCTCGCCGTGTACGCTGCGTCATGATTTACGCTCTCACACCAATCTCACCAAAGAAGAACTTCGGACAGTAGATATGGTGGCTATAGGTGATTACCTTGCGGAGGTGAGCGAAAGGGTCTTGCGTGAGCCAGTGGACGCACAACTCGGCATGCAAGGTGATACGATTGTTGTTCTTTCACCTGACTCTGATGGACTCGTCCTTGACCCCCTGGAGAACACGCCCCTCATTGTTGATGCCATTACCAATAACACTCCCTCAGTATCTCTGCAAGCAACTCTCACTCCTGCAAATATTACTGCAGGCAACTATCAAAATGTACTCGGTCTAAGGGAGATTATTGGCGAAGGTCGTTCCGATTTTTCTGGATCATCTGCAGATCGTATTCATAATATTGCTACAGCAGCTTCGAAATTTGATGGTATGATCATTCCTCCTGGTGAAGAGTTTTCCTTTGTTGCCAATCTGGGTGCAGTTGATGGAACGACAGGCTACAGAAAAGAACTTGTCATCAAAGACAACCAGACAAAGCCAGAATATGGGGGTGGCGTGTGCCAAGTGTCTACAACAATTTTTCGTGGAGCTATCTTGTCTGGTATGGAAATCACTGAACGCAGAAATCATTCTTACCCGATCAAATACTATGAGCCAATTGGATTTGACGCTACGATCTACCTTCCAGCACCTGATATAAAGTTCAAAAACAACACGTCTCACCACATCATGATTTCTTCTCGTATGGAGGGTACTGAACTTGTCTATAAGTTTTTTGGCACCAAAGATGGTCGTAGCGTTACCATGGATGGTCCACACGTTACAGAAAAAAATCCTGATGGTTCGATGAAAACGTATTTTGTACAGAAGGTTGCAGGCGCAAATGGAGATATCATGATTGATAAGACGTTTTACAGTAACTACAAATCACCAAAGGACTTCCCAAAGACAGGAGATACAAGTCTCGGGGGTACTATACTCACCCAAAAGCCAAAAGACTGGTCCAAGAAGCAATGGAAGGCTTACAAAAAAGAACATGGCATCTAGTTGCTTGCTTTTTTTTCTTTCTACTGCCATCCTTTCCTTTCTACCCTTTGTGCTGTATAGTGATGTGTTATGTTTAGAGACTTAAGTGATCACCTATGAAGAATCGTGCCACCATACTCCATACCAACATCGAGCGTTTTTTTGCTGATCACCCTCTGACTGGCACAGTTTTGATTGTTGATGATTTTCCTCCTTTTTTTTCCTCCGTACATAATGTTTCACACTGGCATACACGGTTCTCACAGGCGCATGCTGCGACACCTGAGCCTGACTACTCATTTCGGTATGATCATGTCCTTGTTCGTCTTCCGAAGTCACATGAATACTTTGATTACATTTTACAATGTGTGACCTCTCTCCTTGCCGACAATGGCTCCCTCTACGTGTATGGCCTCAATGATGAGGGGATCAAAGCAGTGCAAAAGAAAATTCTGACCTCATTTAAAAATGTCGAGCCATCTTATATCAAGAACAAAGGTCGTATAGTGCGTGCAGACACACCACTCCACACCTCAGAAGAAGTCGCGCACCTCTCTTCGTTCGCCAGTACATCCACTATCTCCTTTGCAGGCATAGACTATCCGATGACATACTACCCAGGTATGTTTGCAGCTGGTGAGCTTGATGCTGGTACAGAGCTTCTTTTGCAGACGATTATTCCCTCACTCCATGGCGTTTCTCATGTCCTTGATTATGCGTGTGGTAGTAGTGTTATTGCACGTGTTCTTTCAGATAGTGTGTCACAGGCAACATTTGACCTACTTGATAATGACACTATATCTCTCGTTGCATCTCGCACCAATATGCCGCATGCCCGGAATTATATACTTGGTGAAAGTCTTGCTGCCTGCCCAAAAGGTTCGCGGTATGATTTAGTTATTTCCAATCCCCCTATCCACACAGAAAAGTCCCATCAGCGTGACACACTCTTCGCTCTTATCAAAGATGCAAAGAAATACTTAAACAAACAAGGGCGACTTGTCCTTGTCGTGCAGGCTCGTATACCGCTCAATGATATTTTTTTGGAGAGCTTTGGCTCGCATGATGTTATTGCTCAGACGACGAAATTCAAGGTCTGGGAAGGCCGACTTTAGCAGCTCACTACCTCTCTCAGATTTTGTGTCTGTGTCACATTGACTTCTTGGGTATTTTGGCATATAATTTCATGTGTACTTAAGGTAAGCCTTAGGTTTTTGTTTACCATAAGACTCGGCGCCGTTAGCTCAGTTGGTAGAGCAGTTGGCTCTTAACCAAACGGTCGGGGGTTCAAATCCCTCACGGCGCACAAGGTTTCTATGACATAAGCGTCGCTTCTGGCGACGCTTTGTTATAATAGATATATAAATTGTGCCTGCCCCTGTAGTTCAATGGATAGAACAAGGGACTTCTAAGCCTTTGATGGGGGTTCGATTCCCTCCGGGGGCACATTACAAAAAAACCGTCTTATGTGGCGGTTTTTTGTTTTGTGTGGCACACACTACTACCTATTCTTTCCTGCGCTTAAATCTTCATCTTCACTCTCGTCTTTGTTTTTGTCTTTGAAATCGCTTAGACTCTGACTATCCTTCTCTTGATCTTTTTCACCAGACTCCTCACCACTCTGTGCTCCTTGTACCTCTTCTGCCTCGTCAGAACTAGATCCTTGTACTTCGTCCACAACCACATCATCTTTCTCTGAAAATTCTTGGGCTTTCTTATCCTCATCTACATCTTGGTCTTTAGCGTCATCTATATTCCCCTCCCTTTCAACCTCGCCATCATCTTCTGTGCCCTCACTCACGCTCAGGTCAGGATCGACAACCGCTAATGCAGTCCAACTAATCCTGATATCTTCTTTTGCTGGATTCTCAACTGCTATTATAAATCCTTCCTGAGAGACCTCCGTAGCAATGACAGGGACAAAAGAGTCTTGTGAGCTTACAGTTATAATAGGCTCAAAAACAAATGAATTTTCAAATGTCACCTCAACCTCACGCGCACCCTTTTTGATCATTGCGAATCCACCCGCATCCGTGTCCGCAAATGTGACGCGATCTATGAACGTTACCTTTCCGAGGAATGTCACTGCGTTTTCGAAGATTGTTGCGGTTTGTACGACAAGATCCTTTGTCACATTCCACACATCACCAATCAGCTCTCCAAATGATGCACTCTCCTCAATTGTCACAATCGCATCTGATGTATTTTTTACTGACCCCTGCTGGGTTTCACTACCTGGATACCATTGCTTTGATATAAACACCATGACAGTCTGATCATCTTGTGTGTCTTGCACATCCTCATTTACCACCATGTCCTCCAGTGCGATACCAATTGTCCACCCTCCCTGATTAGCTTTGACTCCCACACCGTCAATGGAGGATGCTGCGATGAAATCGCCAACCTTAATCACGCCATTTGCATCAGAGACACGAACGGGCACGCGACCCATGAGCGCAATCGGCACTGGTCTCCCGCTTTCCCACTCATCACCAGCTCCAATAGTCTGACCAGGGTCTGTTGATACGATTCCAAGAGGCACTGCATCAGTTTTTATTTTTTGCACGCCGGCAGATAATTGATCGTCAACTGAAACGATATGCCCCGCGAGCAACTCCTCGTCATTTGTATAATATACCTCAGCATAATCAGCACCAGACTCTACAAACTTCTTTATCGACATTGATGAGCCATCAGCTATTGTAGTATTTCCTGCACTATTATCAAGTGAGTCTAGTCGTACGCGCAGTTGATCCCCAGATGTCAGATCAAGAATTACAGTGCGTGAACACGATTGCTCGCCATCGAGCGTTGTTCGGTGGTATGTAAAGCATCGTGACCCATCTTCTTCCACAAATCCTGCGCCAGTATCTTTTTCTAGCCACCACGCCATTGTTGAACGCACATTTGCAGTTGTGTCGGCAGCTCCATCAAACGTTACTTCGTAGAGGCCGTCCGAATTAACACGAACAACGTCAGCTCCCAGCGTGTAATTTGGATGTGCATGACGTACAGTATCAAGATTCAAAGTAATGACAGCTGCTGCTGGAGCCTGGCCTCCAGTATTGTCGTAGACATCAAAGGCGCTTCCAATATTCCCTGTGTCTTGACACTGCCATTGCTCAAGCGTTGCATCCCATGCAAGCGTTTGCTTATCAGCGCATCCACGCAGTAGAGATAATCCATCAGCCGCAACCTCTAAACCGGAATTATTTGCAGTTGTTGCTGTAGACCCGACCGTCGCAACGTCGAGATCAATTGTGCCTGTTGCTGTAATTGGTCCTCCAGTTAATCCGTCACCTGTGTCAACGGAAGTAACTGTACCTCCTGATGAACTGCCGGATGCTGGATCACAGTTAAGATCAAATAGCGCAACTTCAAAATCACTGTCACCTTCCTCATCCTCTACGTTTCCATTGTCACCAAAATTTATATGGACTTCAAAGTCATCTGTTCCTTTTGCAATAACGTCGATAATTGCATTTGAAAGATTGATTTGTCCCACATCTGTATCGTGTGCAGTCACTTGAATGACATAATCATCTACGACCAACGTCTCTGAAAGATCGACCACATATTTACCTGCTGCTGTGCGTGTTACACCAGATATAACGCCATTTGATTTACCGAGTGTCCCCGCAGCCTTAATAGTCGCTCCACCGAGGTAGCAACTGTTTGTTGACTCAAGCAACTTCCACTGTGTCCCATCCCAGACATATTTCAAAGTCGTATTGGAGTCTTCATACCAATCACCAACCTCTGCACCTGTAATCGCTGGCACCCCAGCTGCTACTGTGTATGTTTGTTCGTGATCCAATGAACTTAGATCCACAGTGTTTCCATCTGCTATCGTCAGAATGTTTGTAGCGGTTGCAAATGAAAGTGTTTGATCATCGGCAATTGTTGTATCTGTGTCGATGTCTGGAGAACATACGAAGGCTGTGCCATTCCATTGGAGTTTATCTGTGCCTGTGCATGTTGGTGCGTTCACGCTGAATGTTGTGCCTGTGAGTGTGATTCCAGTGCCTGCCGTGTATGTTGTATCTGTGTCCGTATCCGTATCAATATCAGCAGTACATGCAAAAGCTGTACCACTCCATGTGAGCTTCTGGACTGCTGTACACGCTGGTGCGTTGATTGAGAAGACTCCTGAGGCAAGGGCAAGTCCATTGCCGCTTGTGTACGCACTCGCTAGAGATGAGAGATCAACATTGTGCGTCACTCCCGCTTCGGTGATCTGGAGCACATTTGCTGCTGTGAGTCCTGTTGCCGTAATAACCTCATTGGTCACCGATCCATCCACTTCCGTGAAACTTGTGAGGTATCCGTTGTTGTTTGCGAAGGCGTCCACCTCTGCTTCTGTGAGTGTGGTGTCTGTGTCGATGTCTGGGGCGCAAGCCCATGCAGATCCATTGTACTTCGCTACCTCACCCACTGCACATGTCAGACTTGCCAGTGTGTCTGTGTCGTCTAAGAGACTTGAGAGATCTACATCAATATCACCACCAGCATCTGTGATGGTGAGTGTTGATCCTGTGAGTGATGCTCCTGTATTGAGCTCGTTTGTCACATCACCATCAACTTCTGTGAAACTTGTGAGGTATCCATTGTTGTTTGCGAAGGCGTCCACTTCTGCTTCTGTGAGGGTGGTGTCTGTATCTGTGTCGATGTCGGGAGAACATACGAAGGCTGTGCCATTCCACTGTAATTTGTCTGTGCCTGTGCATGTTGGTGCGTTTACGCTGAATGTTGTTCCAGACAATGAGAGGCCGGATCCGTTTGTGTAGAGCGTGTTCGTATCAATTGCTGCAAGATCTTGTGAGAGTGTTCCGCCTGCATCTGTGATGTTAAGCGTTGTACCTGTGAGTGTGAGTGTTGTGTTGAGCTCGTTTGTTGTGTCTGTGTCCGTGAGATCAATACACTTCCAATTTCCTAGCGCATCATCCCACTGCAATACCTGTTCATCGCCAAGGCAGGAAATTTTTCCGTCTGCGTACTGTATTGTGCCCGTATCAATCACAAAGTCCTTGCTGTCTACTGTGACAGCTATGCCATCTTCGTTTGTGTATGTTACTGTTCCATCCGTATTGTCAGTTGTGGTTGTTGTTGTTTCAAGATTTTGTATATTGATGGTTGTTGCGGTTCCATTTTCATCCGTGTAGACGATCTCCCCAGGCTTTGCACCTATCGCAAATGTGGTGATCGTCTGTGCAATACCTGCCGGTATCGTCACTGATGTGCCATTTTCACTTGTATATGTATATGATCCATCAGCATTGGCAACTAGCGTTGTGACTGTTTCGTTGATATCAAAAGTATCACCATTCTCATTCTCATACGTTGCAATAGCATTTCCGGATGTGATGCCGCTTGGTGCAGAGATTGATGTTTCAATTTGATCTATTTCAATTTCATTGTCATCAAAAGCATCTTGCAGTGTCGCACAGACCCATTGTCCATCGTAGATAAGAATCTCGCCCTGTCCACATGCGACACTTAAGTCACTACCCTGCTGAATGATCGTTTCATTGATTATTGTTTGTGCAGGGACCGTTGCGACTTGTGCTGATGCAGCCGCTTGCGCCCTTAGATTATCGAGCTCTGCGAGGTTTGCGATGTTTTCTGCGACAACATCCCTTATTTTCCCAGATGAAACCTCTAAACTATCCTCCGCTGCACCTGGACTCTCCCTTCCTTGGTCGATAATCTGCTTCTTATTCCATGATGAAGCAGCAAAACAGTACAGACTTAGTAGGATTATGATGCCTGTCAAAATGTAGAGCCCTGTTGCAATGCTGTATAAAATTCGCATCCGCCGCAAAATCGCCGCAATTATGATCAACACCACTAATATAATGATCAAAATATAGAGCCTTATGTCCTGTAGTGGATAATTGAGACAATTAAAGAATTGATACATGTCGTGAAAGATGATATATCCCCATATCATCGCGAGCAAACCTAAAATTACAACACCTGCTACGATGCTTCTGATTAGAGTTTTTTTTGCAGTATCTAGCCTTTGCTCCATTGCTTTATTGTATCATGATGTGTCACTCAGTCTTCGGAAATACTTTGCACCACATACGTGGGTTATCACTATGTTTGCAGCGTCGATTCTCTGGCAATTCTTTTGTCATCTCCACTGCTATAAGAAATTTTTCATCATCATCGTGATAGAGATACTTGTGCTGATCTGGTGACTGCGGTATTGCCTGTGCATAACCATCGCGTGTTATCTCAAAAAGACACTTTTTACCTGCATATTTCTTGTTGATTTCACACCAACCATCGTTTTTTGAGGGATTTATGGGCGCCTTGTTTTCGCCTACAAAGTAAAACTGAATGAGGGTATAGATCTGCTTTGCTTCTGATTTTTTCTTTGCGTCAATTGCACTAGACTTTGCGCGTGCAAAATAGCCAAAGAGTACACCAATAATTACTATGATCACAAGAATAACGATGATCATTTGCCCCAGTCCTTTTGATGTTCTGCTTGCCATAAGATGCTTTACTTAAACCACTTGCCATATATTTCAGCATATTCCCCATCTTTTCTCAGTTCATTGAGAGCTGTATTGATTTCTAGCGTCAACTGACTACCAATTGGCACTGCAACTCCATAACTCCTCTCACTGAAAACATCTCCGGCTGTTTCTAACACTTGATTACCACTACTGATCTCGTGTTGTACCTGCTCAACATCACTAATTGCTGCATCAATAATTTCTAACGTCACATCTTCATACATTTGCTTTTGATCCTCGTAGAGAATTGCATCCATGCCCTTATCGCGCATAAATTCTAGAGCGATTGAACCCTTTAGAGCTCCCACGTTTTTTGTGCGAATATCGTGATATGTATTTATAGCATTGCTTATTTTTACTGTTGTTAGCGCACTGGAAACCGAAGCGACGTACAGCAAAAGGCAAGCTGTCGCGATAAACATCCAGCTAAGAAGTGAGAATCTACCCATCGCAGACTGTGGCAATAGCCTTCCAAATCCCCCTAGTGTTACAATCTCCCAGAATGCACCTCCGATACTTGCTACATACCCCTTCTTTTTTTTATCTCTCGATCTCTCACCAAGCCACAAGCCATGTGTCGCTAGCAAAAGCGCTCCTGCAAGCACCCCAGCTAAAAACCCCAGCTCTGGTGTTTTAAGCGCATTTGCAAAAATCCGCAAAGAGTTTTTTTTGTATGTAACAATCTGCAAACCACCATCAAATGTTGGCTCGGAAAAATCCATGACTTCCTTTCGATCAGCTGTAATGATCACATCACCAATAGCCGCGTCTGCTGTAGCGTTTCTTTGCGTTCTCAGCAACTCTATGAGCGAGCTTGCTCGCTTGTATTCGTAGTCCCAATTATTTTTTTGTGCTATCGCATCCCATAAATCTATTGCAAAACCAGAGTATTCCCCGTCATCAAAAAAAACAAATGGTTCTTTCTCTGCAACTGTCACTTGTAGAATCTCCCTCTCCTGCGCTAATCCCTCGCTCCACATCAGCATCCCACCACAAAGGAAGACTATGAATGCACACAGTGATTTATGTAATGATTTTTCTTTTTTCACAGTTTTTGTTTCTATTGCTTATATTATATCATGTTCCACAATGCTATTTGCATTGATACAACAGACTAGAAACGGTGACTCTCTTTAAGCATCTTGCGTCAGATGTTTGATTGTGGTAGAATTTTCGAGTATTTCACATGGCGACTATCGTCCAACGGTTAGGACACCGGTTTGTGGTACCGGGAATGAGGGTTCGATTCCCTCTAGTCGCCCATATTTACAGAAAAACCCGCTATAGCGGGTTTTTCTTATATGCCACAGATTCCCTTTGCTTCCTTAATTACCCTCTCTAACTTTGCACCTCTTACACCTGCCCGTGTAAGTACCTTTCTTTTTTTTTCTGCCTCCCTGCACAACACCAAGTCATGTGATACGATATATTGCTTCTGCTTTTTTGTGAGGGATGTGAGAGCTGTAATGGGATGTAAGCCAGTTTCTTCAATCAACTCCGCCAAGGAATGGCCAGCTGGTGAACGCCAACTCATCAGCCCCATCCCTGAACACTGCGCATAGCGTCGCGCCTCCGATGTGAATGACGTGTTTGTCACTATCCAGACTTTATGCAAGTGCTTTGCCTCTTTGCCTTCCATTGCTTCCCACCGCTCCTTGATATCGTCAAATCGAGCTTTCATGTAGAGAACTGTTTGCACATCACTCTTGTAGCCAGACCTATTGTGAAATTTACATTCGAATATAAAGTGTTTTTTGTCTTTTACCCCCAGAACATCAACCTCATGACTCACACACCTCCCCTTTATTATCTTGTTGGTTGTTGCTTTATAGCCTTTTGCTGTGAGCAGCCTTCCAACAAATTGTTCAAAAGGATAGCCACTTGGACCCAAGTCACTAAGCGCTCTCTTGAGATTATATTTTGCTGCAAGAACCGGCCTCTTCTTCCTCAGATCACTATAGATGTGTTTGTGAATATCTTGAGTAGAAGGACCCTTGCCTAGATTTCGTGTGTTGATTTTGGCTATGAGCTCTTGAGCCAAATCCTTCGGGACGCCTGCCCTATAGAGGGATCTTTTGAGCTTTAGTTCGGAGTATTTTTGTTTTTTTCCTGATGACTTATGAACAGTTTGTAATGACATAGATCTTTCTCGGCTAATCTTTTAGAGTAGTGCGGCAGATTAAGACTGCGTACAACATTCGTGAATATAATCACGCGCCTCCTGCGCTGTATCTACCAAGTGAAAGAGATCAAGGTCTTTTTCGGATATTGTTCCGTACTTTTCTAGCATTGTGTTTTGTATCCAATTTACTAGTGGCTCCCAAAATGCTTTATTCACCAAGACAACCGGTATCGGAGATGATTTTCCTGTTTGAACAAGTGTAAGCATCTCAAACAACTCATCCATCGTTCCAAAGCCTCCGGGGAATGCTACATAGAACTGTGATGCGTACGACAATATCACCTTTCGTGAAAAAAAGTAATCAAATGACTCGCCTTCGGTCACATATTGATTCCTCCTTTCTGTCATCCCATCATTTCCTGGGAGATTGATGTTGATACCAACACTTCTTCCTCCAGCTTCTTTTGCACCTTTATTTGCTGCCTCCATGATACCTGGTCCGCCTCCAGTAAACACAACAAATCCGTCTTTTGCCAACAAGCTCGCTAATTCTTCTGTTTCAGCGTATACACTATCATCCATGTTATGTCGCGCAGAGCCGAAAATTGACACAGCCTTGTCGTAGCTCTTTAGGAAATCATGCCCCTTTACAAATTCTGATTGAATTCTCAAAATTCTCCACGCTAGCTCCCCTTCTTGGTCAACGTGGTCATGCTTACTATGGAGAAATTCTTTTTCTCGGTTTAGTGGGATCTTAACTTCTTTACCCTTAATATTCAACGTAATTTTCTCTTCTTGCTTAGCCATTTTTTTTTATTGATTGTTTACCGCACACATTCCATACATTATTTTTGGACTATAAATTTATTGTATCATACGCAAAGTTGACCCTTTTTACACAAAACACCTTTCACAAGAATATGTGAAAAGTGTTCAGATGAGCTGTACCTCGGCAGTCTCATTCCACTGCCTTATGCACTGCTCGTACTATTGCTTGTGCATCTATCTCCTCGTATGCAAGTAATTCTTTTGTGCTACCACTCCTAGGCGGCTTGCGCACTGCTAGATGCGTAATGTCTGTAGCAGTCCCATCGAGCGCAACACGCACAGCATCACCGAGACCTCCTTCTGGGTAATGATCCTCTACGATAATGAACGTGTGTGTGTCAGCAGCAGCTGCGCGAATTGTCTTGATGTCAATTGGCTTGATCGAATAGATATCGATAACGCGCACTGCAATACCATCTTCTTTTAGTGTGTCGTAAGCAAGAAGAGCTTCGTGTACTGTAATACCAGAAGCAAGAATAGTTGCACGATCGTCCACGCTTGTACACAGTATCTTCGACCCACCAACAGGAAACTCTTCATCAGGGCCGTATAATACCGGCGTACTCTCACGTGTCATTCGCAGATACACAGCACTTGGCAGTGATGCTGCAGTTGTAGTCAGTGCGTGCGCACTCATCGCATCAGATGGATATAACACAACACTCCCAGGCTGCGAGCGAAAGAAAGCCATGTCTTCGAGACCCATTTGTGATCCACCATCAGCTCCTATGGATACCCCAGGGTGCGTGCCAACGTAAACCATTTGAGCACCTGATATATGTGCCATCCTTACTTGGCCATATGCAGTTGCTAGAAATGCTGCGAAACTTGAGATGTAGGGCACATAACCTCGAGCAGCCATGCCCAGAGCCACACTAACCATGTTCTGTTCCGCCACATACATCTCGAAAAACCTTTCAGGAAACGCCTCTCTTGCACTTGCGGATTTTGTAGAATTACTCACCTCTGCATCAAGAACAACAACTCTTTTATTGCCTTTCATTAGTTCCACTAAACTCTCACCATATGCACTGCGAACTGCAACATGATCCTTGTCGACGTATTGTTGTCGGGAAACTGGAAGGGTTTTTTCCTCTTTTTCTCCTTCCTCTCCCTCATCCCTCTCTCCTTCTTCTACAGATGCCTGTGCGTCATTCTCTCCCACTTCGTATTGCACTGGCTGCGCAATAGTACCTCTGATTGTTTCGTCAATTTGACCAAGTTCTTTCAATGCCTCAGAAAGCTGACTATCGTCAAGAGCCCTCCCGTGCCAGTCGTCATGATCTTCTAAAAATGATATCCCCTTACCCTTGAAGGTTTTTGCGATGATCATTGTTGGCTTTTCCGTCTGCGCAACAGCCTCTTTGTACCCTGCCTCTATCTCTGAAACATTATGTCCATCAACCTCAATGACGTGCCAACCAAAACTCTCCGCCCGCTTTGCATATGTCTGCACATCGTGCCCAAGCATTGTCTCACCCCTCTGCCCCAATCTATTTACGTCAATAATCGCAGTTAAATTATGGCACTTATAATGCGCCGCAAGCTCCATTGCCTCCCATACCTGACCTTCTGCCATTTCACTATCTCCAATCAAAACCCACGTGTACGTTCCAACCTTATCGAGTCGATCTGCAGCCAATGCCATGCCTAGTCCTGCTGATAGACCCTGCCCGAGCGCGCCCGTAGCAACATCAACGAATGGAAAGTTCTTTGTTGGATGACCTTCCAGTCGTGACCAAAACTGGCGTAGCGAGTCTAATTCCTCAGACTCTATTGCTCCTGCGGCTGCCCATAAAGCGTAGTACAGAGGCGCTGCATGTCCTTTTGAAAAAATCAGGTGATCATTATGCATGCTTTCCGGATTTTTGATATCGTAACGGAAGAATCCTCTGAAGAACAGGACATTCATCAACTCTACACTACTAAGTGATGAAGTTGGATGCCCTGACCCTGCTTTGTTGGTCATAGTCAGTATCCATTTGCGCGTCAACCTCCCTAGATTTTCAATTTGTTTTTGCTCTTTCTCGTCCATAGAAATATTCTAAAAAAACCACTGCTTGTGGCACATAGTAAAGTATACCATGAAAAATTTTTTTTTGGTGAATATTTATCGCTTTGTCAAGTATGCCTCGCTCACCCCCTCCTTAGCTCAGGATTGCCTCAAACTGCTACCTCACCCCAGAAAACGATGTGACTTTTCCACCCCCCGCTCACTCAGATCGCTGCGAAATAAAAAAATCCGACATGCGGATTTTTTTACCAAAAATCTGTGGTTATAGATTCTTTGCTTTGCTAATTTTCTATGATATGAGCAGCTGGAGCTGGATCACCGTCATTCGGCTCGAGTGTGATCACTACTTTTTCGTAATCTGTTACGTCGCTATCATGTGTATACTCCAGGAGCCATTCACCTGATGCTTCTTGTGTCATCTCACCTGTTGAGAAAAATTGCCCAAGAGCCGGATTTTTTACAAGCCATCCCTCATAAAAGTAACCAGCCTCTAGTACTGGCATATCTTTCGCTACAACTCGGTGGTATGTTTTTCCATTTTTTTGCGTTGTCCATGCTGTTCCTGAGGCTGTTCCACCTGAGACATCCAACAACTCGACCTTCGCTCCACGCTGTAAATCTTCAAATGTGATATCAAGCTCAGCTGCATCCTCATCTTCTGGCACGCTTACAGCATTCGTATTTCGCTGTTCTTGTATGGCCCGCTCTTGCGTGTCTGCTGGAATATTGAGATCCTGCACGGCATTTGAGACAGTGTCTGTGTCGGCTGCACCGCAACCACTCATAATTGCAATGGATACTATTGCTAATCCTAAATGTGACTTATTCATATTTTTACTTATTCAATCCTTTATAGTGGTATTGTAGCAAAATCTTACCTACAAGTCATTGTCATCAACGTGGTCAATTAACTTACCCTCTAAACCACTAATTCCGTCGTATATCCCTGTATCAAGAATTCTGCCCTCAATGTCTTTCTCAAGCCCGAAGAAAATTGCAATTCCTACGCAGAGAAAAATTATTCCAAGGCATTTTTTGAATATCCCCTTTGGATCGGCCACTCCAGTCAACTGCTTGGTTAGTCTCTGTCCTAGAAATGCTATTAGAAGGAGAATTAATGATAGGCCTAGCACGTAAGAAATGAGATAGACCATCCCCTTTGCAATGCTCGCCGGTAATACTGTTATTAAAATGAGTGCATAGGTAGGTGAGCAACTACTAAATACTGGCCCAAGTGCAGCACCTATCATCACATCGCCCCATATAGACTTTTTCTGTGAGCCTTTTGCAAGTATTTCATTAGCTTTGCCAGACTTGAATTTTTGCGCGAACTTGTCCCATACGTCAGGAAATAATGTAATGAGCCCGAAGACTATGAGGACACCACCTGAAATAGTAGGCCATGTCTGCTGCGGAATGTCTATGAATGCTGTCGTTGCTTTGAGTAGCAAGGTAAAAACAATCACACTTACAGCCAGCGATCCTGTAATGATGAATGGCTTCCACTTTGCATGGGTGTCTGTCAAAGATCCACCAACTATGATCGGAAGTAGTGGCAGTATGCACGGCGCAAGTACTGTGAGCATGCCCGCTACAAATGAGACGATAAGCAGTGCCATAATGATTTTCCTATTGGATTTTTCTACTGTATCTTTGTGAGGAGCTGGTCAAGGCTTGGACTACCTGTCCACTTTGCAACCTCTCCACCCTGTTCGTCGATCTGTACAAATGTATGCTGTATTTTTACATCATACTTTTTGATTAGCTCACTCTCCTTGTCGTAGTCTACCTTCAAGATTGTTACATCACTTGGTATGTTTGCAGCATTTTCTATAATATCCCTCTCAAGTGCCCGACAGCTTGGACACCAGTCTGCAGCAAAATCTAGAACAACCTTGCCGCCACCCCCAATCTTCTCTGGCGCATAGTCCTCAAATGTTCCCACACCTGATGTGTTTTTGATATTACTTGCAACATCTGCACTGTCCTCAAGGCCGCCAACTTCAGTATTGGCAATATTTTCTCCAACTTCTTTTACTGCTTCGCCAATTTTTTGACGGCCCTCTTCGACAACTTTTTCTGTTGCGCCATCAATCATTTCTTTGCCTCTTTCCATTGCTTGATCAGTTACGCCTTCGAGATTTTCTGCTACCACCTCTTTTCCTTTGTCTGAAGCTACTTGCGCAGCATTCGTTGCGACATTTGTCAGATCCTCACTCCCACCCAATAAGCCCTTACTCATAGCAAAGTATCCCCCGGCAAGAACCAATAAAAGTACCACTACGATTTTCATATTTTTAATTGATATTTAATTACCTATTATTATTTCCTAACCTTAGTATATTCTTTCTGCATAATATGTCAAGTAGACTTTACATTTTGATGACTACACTATCTGTATTTTTGCGCCCATAATCTTCCAGCGACTTTACCAATGAGCATTGCACCAAATGTCCAGTAGGCTACTGGGTCGATATGGTGCTCTGTGAGTCCACTGTGTACGATTGCTATGACCAGCACAAGACCTGCGGCTGTAAATGCGGCCTGCGCTGAAATCATGCTGTGATGTTGCTCTCTCTCGTCTGTTGGCTTATCGTACCATAGTAGCATTGCAACAACGCCAAAAACAACTACGAGCGCACTGTGCAACATCATACGCATATTTTCTGGTATAAAACCATAATAACAAATACAGAGGATTCCTAGGAGGACAATAGCTGCTATAATTTCTTTGGCAAATTTTGGCATAGTTTTATATATACTGGTGCTACCTATTATTGGCACTTTGTTCTTACTTCTTTTTTGTTAAATAAAAAACATCTTCCACAGGCTTTTTGAAGTGCGTCGCGATTTTGAGTGCCAGAAAAACCGAAGGTGTGTAATTTCCTTTTTCGATTGCGATCACTGTCTGACGCGTCACACCCACAGCATCCGCAAGCTCTTGCTGCGTAACACTCAATACCTTGCGACACGTCACGACACAGTTTGCTACAATTTTTTCTGCCATATTTATTCTTGTGTTATGTTTTCTACTATAGTAAAAAATACCCCTATAGTCAAGTCTCCTTTACATTTTTCTATTGAACTACCCAACAACCTAACGCCCTTTTTCTGCAAAAACTGATCGTACGGTTAATGGAGCAATCCCACTTAAGATTGTGAGAAAACCTGCTATAAACATTGTCCATTCGAATCCATAAGCATCGCCTACAAATCCTGCCAGCACAGCAGATAGTCCGTAAATAATCTGCATAATTGTTTGGTAGACACCTATGATCTCACCTTGCTGATTTTTTGTCATACTCGCATAAAATACTATAGTCCAGGATCCAATGCTCAACGCATGCCCTATAGCTATAAAAATCATACAAACATAAACTTGCCACAAATGTGTAGCGCAAAAGAGAACGAGATAGATACTACCAACAAGCAGCCCTGAAAATGCAAGCGCCCACAACTCATCAAGGTATCCCTTGTGTCGATCAAAAAATCTCCCGATTGGTAGAGCTAGGACTGCGCGGACAATTCTATAGAGCCCATAAATGATGCCGAGGTGTGTTGCAGATCCCCCTTCGATGTTCTGTGTAATAAATAGCGCGAAAGTAGTGGCCACAAACAGATCTGCACCCCAATAAGCAGCATCATTAAATGTCAGCGCTGAAAGTACCTTACTCCTCTGCCCCTTGTATAGTTTTATATCTCTTATGTGCATTTTTTCATTTATATCAATTCATTATATCAAAGTGTTTTTCCATTGATCACAAAAAGGGTGGAGCCTCACTACTGCGCATTCACAATATCTATAAATTTAGTACTGCCTTACAACTCTTTGCAGATCATGTCTGCGTTTTTAACATTCACCCCACCCATCTCACAAAAAAACACCCCGCAGGGTGTTTTTTTTGCTGTTCTTTTTTGTGACTACAGTGCACTGTCTCCTCTCGTTCTCCTGCGCATCCGATACGCTCCATATCCTCCAAGGAGGAGTAGCGTGCCGAGTGCATAGAGTGGCATGTTGGTTCCTGTTTTGACGAGACCTTCTTTTTCTTTTTCTTCTTCCTTTACAAAGCCAAAGTCTGCGTCT
>CALDDM010000033.1 GCA_937936355.1 Minisyncoccota bacterium | reverse complement strand
TCTATGTCAAAAGCGGCGTTGTGCGCAATAAAAAATACCCCATCTTTTTTGACGAGCTCCATAAACTTCTTTGCCATATCTGATCCGATGAAGGGTTGTTCGTTGGCGACGGTGTCATCCGTGATACCAGTGACAGCACTTGCACCTGGCTCAATTGGCACGGGCGGCTTGAATAGTGACTCCTCCTCAGCGCCGTTTATCTTATACGCTAACTGACACAGCCTTGCATCAGGGGAGAGGCCTGTTGTTTCGGTATCGAAGAAAACAAGTGTGACATCACTCCATAGATCTGAAGCTTCTACTGCGGCTTTTTGGTCTTCATCCTTGCGCGTATCGTCACACTGAGTATTTTCAAATAAATTTTGTTGATTCATGATATAAGCATGATAATTATGTCATTATACCATGTGACCACTACCTCGAGGCTTTCTTACAGGGATGATGGCGCTTTTTCAAGTGTAGTTTGGAGCGTTATCTCACCACCCTCCCTGTACACCTTTAGCGTTATTGTTTGTCCTACATTCTTGTCACGCAGAACCGTTGCGAGTGGTTTTTCAAGTGTGATTTTTTGTCCATCAACTTCGAGGATGATATCATTTTCCTCTAGCCCTGATTTATCAGCAGGAGATCCTGGCATCACCGCAAGATCTTCTCTCGTTTCTCCGCGCTGAATTAAACTCCCGTAATCTACATCAAGGTTATTACGCTGAGCAAGAGCCTCTGTAACAGGTATATACCGTACACCAAGATATGGGCGAATGATCTCACCAGTTTCTTTGACTGATGTAACAATTCTCTCTACGATATTCGACGGCAGAGCGAACCCTATATTTTCACTACCTTGGGCAACTGCCACATTTACTCCAATAACTTCCCCATAGATATTCATGAGAGGACCGCCAGAGTTACCAGGATTAATGGCTGTATCTGTCTGAATGACATTATCGAGGTTTTCAGCTTGTCCAAAGCCGCTGCCCGCCACGATGGAGCGCGCAAGTCCTGACACTACCCCTACCGAGACTGAATTGCGGAATTCCGCTAGTGCATTACCGATGGCAATTGCTGTTTGTCCTAGTCGTACGTTTTCTGAGTTTGCAAATGTGAGGTATGTAAATTCCTCTTGAGTTGTCACCTTGAGGATTGCTATGTCTATGGAGGGGTCTATAGCAAGTATTTCTGCATCATATTTCTCTCCATCATTTGTTAGAATTGTATAGTTTGCTTCACGATCGTCTACTACATGTTTATTGGTAACGACAAAACCATCAGCACTCACGAAAAATCCACTTCCCCCACCAATTTCTTGCTCCTGCGTTCCATTTTCTCTATACTGAGGCCTTTGAAATCCAAAACTCCCTCCAAAAAAATCTTCGAAGAAGCTGTTTCCAGAACCGTAATCCTCATAGTATCTCTCTATAATTGGCACATCTTTGGTCACGACAACAGATACTACTGCAGGATTCACCTTCTCCACAATATTTACGATAATCTCTTCGCGTGTTTCTAACGCTGCTACACCTTGCACGTCTGACACATCTTTACCCTCACTTTGCTCCTGAGATATTGAACTGGCTGTTTGTACGTTCTCAGATCGCTCTGCTGTAATGGCTAGAAATCCGATACATGCTATAAGGCTCAGCGCGACACTTACAAAAATTGTGAAAAGTGTATTCGCAAGATTGTAATTTTTGTTCATATATTTTGTCTAGCAAATTACCCACATACAGAAAATATTTTATCATGTTTTCTTACCTTTTCAAGTCGCGACTAAGCAACGGATTTTGTGACTCTTTGATCTTTTTTCGCGATGATGTGCGCATCCAGTCGTTCGCACCTGAGACACCCTTGTTTGGCTTGTTTACCAAGTCATTAAGAACTTCCCACCTCTCTTTCTTCACTTCGCGCTCTATGTCATCAACCATTTTACCTGTAGCACTTGTACCTGGCCGCGGTGAGTACTGGGAAATGAACGCCTTTACAAATCCTATGCTCTTACAAAGCTTAACTGTTTGCTCAAAATCCTCCTTCGACTCTCCAGGAAAGCCTACGATAATGTCCGTAGCAAACTGCACGTCTCCGACTCGCTTGCGTATACGCCCAATGAGATCTTCGTACATCTGCGCTGTGTACCATCTATTCATCGCTTTGAGTATAGTATCGCTTCCTGACTGAACTGGCAGATGAAGGAGCCGGTCAATATTTTCATTGCGCGCAATGACTTCTATAAGCTCATCACTATAGTCCCACGGATTCGCACTTGTGAAGGTTAGTTTTTCTATCCCTTCTTTTTTTGCGATCGCATCAAGGAGGTGTGGGAAAAGCGTTGGGATGCGGTGTCTGCCAAGATGCTGGACATATACTGGCTCCACCTTTTTTCCACTGGGAAGTGAGTAGTGCGCTTGCTCTGATTTTTTCTTTGCGAGGACGAGATCACTTCCATAAGAATTGACATTTTGCCCTAGTAAAGTAACTGATGTGTAACCATCTTTTATAAGCTCATCAACTTCCCCAATAATGTCTACAAAGGGACGCGAAATCTCTCGCCCGCGAGAGAATGGGACGATGCAAAATGTGCAAAAGTTGTTGCATCCATTTGATATGACGACCCATGCATGCTTTTTTTCTTCACCAGATCCTGCATTTCTTTTTGGTGGATGCTCAAATCCTACTTCCTCCAATGGCACAAGTTCAACATCTGGAATTCTTTTTTCTAGCTTTTTTTTCAACTTTCCGCTTGGCTCTCTTGCCGCAGCACCTGTTATACATCCTGTAAGGATAATGTGTTGTTCCTGTGGACCCTTTTGCTTGCGCAGGTTACGTATAAACCCATAGACTCGCTCCTCAGCTTTTTCACGGATCATACACGAATTAATGACAATCAGATCTGCGGAGTGTCCCTGTTGTTCATCATGAATCTGTGTGAGTCCACGGTTTTCGTAGTACGTTGCCATCCGCTCACTATCGGCAACGTTTTGCTGACACCCAAAAGTTTTTATGTAGAAGTTCTTCATAAACCTAAGAAAAGTGATTCGATGTGTGAGGGTACAGTTTTACTCATACTATGCAATCTCACCTAGTTTCTCAATGAGATTCTTCTGTTCTTTGGTGAGTTTTGTAGGTACTGTAACTTGTACGGTAACCATATGATCACCACGCCCTACACTCTGCAAGCGTGGGACCCCTTTCCCGCGAATACGAAAGATTTCTCCTGACTGTGTACCAGCTGGTATTTTCATTTTCACTGATCCCTCTACTGTCTCGATAGTTATCTTATCTCCCAATGCTGCTTGTGCGTAGGAAATTTCCTCTGTTGAGATAATATTGTTGCCCTCACGCTCAAACCTGTCGTCATTTATAACACTTACACTCACCAGCAAATCTCCAGCTGGCGCCCCTGATTCACCCGCCATACCCTTGCCGGTGAATGCGATTGTTTGACCGCTTTGAATTCCTGCTGGAATATCAAAGACTTCCTCCACTTCCTTATTCTCTGTTCCGTCGCCAGCACATGTCTTGCACCGATTTTCGTAAACTTGACCCCTTCCTGAGCACTCATCACAAACCACTTCTTGCGCAATGTTTCCAAGCATGGTCTGCATCACTTTTCTCATTCGCCCAGTCCCACTACATGTTTTGCATGTGGATTTATCAGAATCTGGCTCACCACCGTCTCCACTGCATCGCTCACAGGTGACTGACTTGTTGAGTATGATTTTTTTCTCGACGCCACTGATCACTTCAGCAAATGTGATCTCTACATTTACCTGCATATCTCTCCCAGCACGCGCACCTCCCCTTCCTCCACCAAAAAACTGTGAAAACATGTCCTCGGCCTGCGATCCGCCAAAGTCAAAGCCGCCAGCCTGACCGCCAAAGTCAAAGCCGCCAAAGCCCTGCCCTCCTCCACCACTTCCAAAGCCAGAACCTGCACTTCCAAATTGATCATACTGTGCACGTTTGGAGCTGTCACTTAGCACTTGATATGCCTCGTTGACCTCTTTAAACTTCGCCTCATCACCCCCATCTTTATCAGGGTGGTATTTGTGTGCCATTGTGCGAAAGGCCTTTTTTATTTCTGCCTCACTTGCTCCTTTTTTTATCCCAAGGACATCATAATAGTCTGCCATTTCTATAATTTCTAGGATTTATGAAAACTTGTCGTAACACAGCATACACACCTCAATCATCTCTACTCTTTTTTGCATATTCCACGTGTGTCACATCTGTAAGTCTCTGTTGCAATATACTATCACGTCAAAATAATATTAGCAATCCTGTTGGTAGAGTGCTAATCTTTGCATTGGTCTTTATGTTGGTCTTTCCATCGCACTCCAATTCCCTAGTATTTAATTGCATCTACCACTTTTTGGATCTTGATGATTTTTACTATTCCGTATGTTTTGAGTATCCAAAATACAAGAGCTGCGCTCAGTGCCCACATTATCCTCAGCACTGACCCTATGGAAAATATGGTGAGAAAGAAGATGGTGCTTAGAAGAAGCGGAAGAAATGCATTCAATGCTGGAGAGGTGTTGATAAGGTCTTGCGCCTTGAGTTTTGTGGCTTGCGTGAGAACACCGAAGAGACTCTCTGTTCCTGTGAGATCCACACCAACTTTTTCTGCTAACTGCTTTCTCATGGTGTCAATGACGAGAGATTGAGACGATTCTGTGAGTTTTTGACTGACCTCCTTCAGGCCACTCTCTGGTAGCAGAGTGTCGATTCCCATAGTTGCAGCAGCATTTTCAAGCAGAGCGGTTGCGTCAAATGAGTTTGCATGAGGCATGTCTGAGGATGTAATGCTTTCATCGCTACCATCTAGTGTGGCGTCTGTCGTGGTATTTGGCGACTTACTTAGAAGTGTTTTTTTGAGAAATTCGTCTACCGTTACCTCATTAAACTGACTTTTCTCACTTTCAGATTCTCCTCTAACCTTCAAGGCTAGAGCTGCAGCAACTTTTATTGACTTGACTTGCGTCTGCACAATACCATCTACAACTTCTGTCGGCTTTAAATTTGATATGTTGCCGTGATGTTGCGATGCAAGGAGGAGAGATATTCCAAAAATAAATGCGACTATTCCCGTGTTGGCAGCTTGTGTAACATTAATTTTTGTCGCACCAAAAAGTTGTCTACGTATTTGCCATAGACTGCGTAGCGCAAGCAAGCCAGCAACGAAGAACCATATGACATGCCACAGTGTCATCGTAAAAGCAAAGCTTGCCAACATACTCACAAGAGTAAATGTATAGATTGTTTTTCGATTCGCACCAGTTAGAGCAAACACAAGGTATGATGTGCAGTAGAGAGAAAATGTAAGAAGAGGCAGTACCCACCCCCCATTATGTGGACGCGCCTCCATAGCACCATAGAAGATCGTCCCAGAAAGTATGAGGATCAATCCCAGAACAATATCATACATGCGGATAGACCGCTTCCCCTTACTCACCTCTTTTTCAATGTATCCATTTGAAGCACGGTCCTCTTTGTGTGACAGTAAATCCATAAAGCACTGCTCTAGTTATTTGACGACGCACTTTCTCTAGTGTCTTTGGGTGTGATACTTTCTTGTACTTTTGGTGGATTCCAGCTTGGAATTCTTCTCCCGTGCCCAAGCGCTCTTTCCCATCGCCACAGCATCGGATCTGTAAATTCTGGCGAGATCTGCGCATTGAGAGGATCATCTCTGTTGATGTAGTAGAGTATTGAATGTCCCCGCGACCCACCCGTTGTTTGCGTCCTTACCTTTTCTGGATTTAATCCGTACTTATTCCTTGCTTTTTCTTCACTAATTCTTTCACCGGATGCTATCTTGTAGTATGTCGTTACACCTCGCGATGTTGGCGGATACTTTCCAGTGACCATCTTGAGATCGGATTCAACAGGATCATATTCTATGAATGGCTCATCTTGTGTGTCAGCGATTTCAGATTCCATAAACTGTCGCCAGAGCGGCGCTGCGACACGTGATCCGAGACTTTCCTCCTTCATAAAGGTTGCATCGTTGTTCCCCGCCCAGACACCGACAGCGAGTGATGGTGTATATCCAAGTGTTAGAGCATCTCGAAAAGACTGCGTTGTCCCTGTTTTTGCTGCAACTGTCCTTTCTGGTATCGAGAGCACATTAGTTCTTCCAAATACATACTCCCTCGCCTTATAGTCAGATAAGATGTCATTGATTTTTCTCGCAGATTGCTCTGACACAACTCTCTCTGGCTCTGGCGTGAGAATTGACTCGTCGTCTGGCCCGACGATGCGTGTAATGCCATGCACTGGTGCGCGTACACCATCATTTGCGAATACACCATATGCTCCTACCAATTCAAGGAGCTTCACCTCACCACCACCCAGAACAAGTGAAAGTCCGTATCTATTTTTTTCTGTGAGTGATGTGATTCCTAATTTTTCCGCAAACTCTATTGTGTCGTCAGTGCCAACGAGATACTGCGTTTTCACAGCAGGAATGTTCAGTGAACCCTGGATGGCCTTGCGCATGTCAACGAGACCAAATTTCTTGCTATCAAAGTTGTCTGGCTTATATTCATCGCCTGCACCATCTGGGCCAAAGCTTGTCGTGACGTCGTAAAGTTTTGTCTCTGGTTGATACCCCTTCTCAAAGGCTGCCGTATAGACAATTGGCTTAAATGAAGATCCTGGTTGACGTTCCATCAGGGCAACGTTCACATTACCGTCGTTTTCTCGATTGAAATAGTCAACACTTCCAACCATTGCGAGGACATGCCCGGTCTTTGGATCAACAGCGACAAGCGATGCATTTGATGCGCCATATTGTGGGAGCTTCGTCGCATACTCGGAGACCATCTTCTGTGCTCTTTTTTGCATATCATAATCAAGCGTTGTGTAGATTTTGAGACCACCTCGTTCAAGCTTGCTTTGATCGTACAGCCTTTCAAGTTCTTCGCGTACATAAAAAACAAAGTGGGGCGCGTCTATTTCTTCTCGTAGAGGCAACACCTTCTTCAGTGTATCCTCCCTGAGGGCAGCGTTTACTTCGTCTGCGCTGTACATGCCTAACGCGCCCGCTCTCCTGAGAACTGTCTGGATGCGCGCTCGCAGTGCATCACTGTCGCCAGAGTATGGGGAAAACTTCGTTGTCGCTTTTGGGATTGCGGCAATCATCGCTGACTCATCGAGTGTGAGGTCTTTTGCATTTTTACCAAAATATGTCTGAGCTGCTACCTCTGCGCCATACGTATTTGAGCCGTATGGAACGAGATTGAGATAAAGATCTAGTATCTGATCTTTTGTGTAAACCCTTTCAATTTTGATCGCCAAAACTGCCTCCTTGAATTTACGTACGAGGGTTTTTTCTCGTGTGAGTAGAGCATTACGCGCTACCTGCTGTGTGATCGTACTTGCTCCTTGCGCAGCTGTACCTGACTCAAAATTCACTCGCGCTGCACGCGCAATTCCTATGAAATCAATTCCGAAGTGATTGTAGAAGCGCTCATCCTCAATTGCGATCGTGGCATTTCTCAAATAGTCCGGAATCGCCTCATGCGGTACCAGCTTTCTGTTTTCTTCTCCGTAGAGCCTGTAGAGGACATGTTCTCCTGTGCGGTCGTAGATCACCGAAGTTTCAGATACACGTCTTTTTGTGAGCTCACTCGCTTCAATCGTGTTGTGGTATGTGTAGAAAAATATGATCGCAAACGATAGCATGATCAGAAGCCCGAGATCGAAGAATACCTTTATAACAGATAAAAAATATCCCACTATTCTCCTTGCTACACTAACCTGTTTGGGTCTTGTGCGCCTGCGCGCAAAATCTTCTGCGCTAGCCGCATCGCCTGATGAGTCATGGAGCATGTTGTGAGAATTTTGATACCTCTGTGTTTTTTTCGGATTGTTTTTCTTTTTCAGTTGCAGCTTCATTGTATCGTTTCAAGTAGTATATGGTTATTCTATCATACTTAGTTCTGCCCCTCCTTGATCGCACGCCCTCTTTTCGTCTTATATTTTGGACCATTTCGTACCTTATAGTACTGACTTATAGACGCCCTCCAAACGCTTGCCGACGGTCTTCCACGCGTATCTTTCGATTGACTGATAGGCGTATTGTGCCTTTTGGTTGATCTCCTTTGGATTGTCAGCAAGCGAGAGAATTTTTTTTGCGAGTGTCTGTGGATTGAGATCCGGCATATAAAACCCTCCTTCCCCAAGGTACTCCCTGTTGGTTTTTCGATCTGCGCAAATTATCGCAGTTCCTGCTGCTGCATATTGGAGAATTTTTCCGCTGGCTTGTTTTGAATGAACGTTCTTTGGGTCTATGGCTATATCAGCAAGTGCATTAACCTCTGGCAAAAGGAAATAGTTGAGTGGGTAGATCACTGTAAAGTATTTTTCTAAAGAGTTTTTTAAGATGAAGCTTGCGATCCAATCCCCAGCATCGCCCCCTATGACGAAATGTAGACCACCAGCCACACCCTCCTTGTGCAAGTGCAGCGCTGCATCGAGAATTGTTTGTATGCCCTTGTTGCGCACAAGGCCACCCGTATAAACAATAATTGTCTTACCTTCGGGTATTTTATACTTCCTTTTAAGTTCGTCCTTATTGCTCTCGAGGCTTATGTAGTTTGATATATCCACTCCATCAAAGAGGTGGTATGCGCGTTTATCATGGCGTGCATTTCTGATTTTTTTGACATTATCTGCACTACTTACAACTGCTGCGTCACCCATCTGATTTATGCGAGACTCTAGATAGTTAAATATTTTCATCACATACGTGTCACGGAAGTACCCATGTGACTTCATCTCTCCAACAAGGGATCCGTGGAAATCTGCAACAAGTCGCAGCGACCTCCTCCAGAAGAAAGTTATTTGCGTGATGCGACCGATAATGACACCCTCGTGCAGATGCCCATGGATGACATCTGGCTTCCACCGCAAGGTCATACCAAGTACTTTTCTGATCAGAAAGAGATTAAGAAAGATCTTTTGCCAATCACCACCACCTCCTGCAGTTGTGATTTTGTACCAAAATAACCACCGACGAATGCGCCTTACGTCGATGTTTGTCTCTATATATTTGTGGATATCGTCACCAACGTGGTACGTCAGAATCTTAACCTCGTGACCTCGCAACTCGAGTGCGCGCGCTTCTTCTAGGATGCGGATGTGTGTTCCTCTGTGCGAGAAGAAAGGCGTTGGTGCGATCATTAATACTTTCATTGTCTGCTTTTATATTCTTGTACCTGCGTCACCTGTTCCAAGAACTGGCACACTGCTTCCACTGTAGACCCCCACGGCAATTGTCGCATTGCCGTCATATCTATCGTCCGCTGCGAGGTTATGTATTGCGAGAGCTCTGTGCATGCCCTCAACGAGAATGATATCTTTTTCATGCAAGATCCCTGTTAGCATCGTTTGATATGGCGGATTCTTAGTGATTGCATTTACTTTTTCATTTTCCTTCACAAATTCCTGCACGAGACGGTCACCTAGCTTCCGCGTCTTTTTTCCTTGATAGCATTTGTCGATCCATCCCTTGGTTGGTGCGCCATACATGTCAGATAAGACTGCGAGATCCTTTATTTCGTAAACGTGCCACGGCATACTTTGCGGATCAAGCGGCTTAGCGTATGCGGTGCGCCATTGCTGCCATGACCCAAATCCTCTTTCTTGCCAATGCTCCCTCCATTGCTGTTGGGTCGCCTCCCCGACACGCCAAATAGCCATAATCTCTTGCCAGGTTATCTTGTATTTATATTCTAGGCCTGCAATGTTTGGCCTGTCTTTGTCTTTGTATTCGTGGTCACTGCTCATATGTTCATTTTTGTGATTGTGATCTGAAGGACTGTAGCAAAGCTTACCCATAGGAGGTATGGAATATTGAGATAGACGATCCATCTATACTGTGTGTGTGGCCAGACCACCCAGAACATCCAGATGATCGTCACTAGAACGAGCAGGATATCTATACTCGCAAGAATGTTGCTCTTGAGACCAAATTGCAGTGGTGTAAATGCAGCGTTAAATACCAGATTGAGAATAAATGGCAATGCCACACTCGGTGGCAGAGCACCTTTTGCTACAGCGTAAAAAACTGCACCATATGTAATCGCAATAATTGTGTAGAGCACACTCCATACTGGCCCAAAGATCCAACTTGGTGGAGCCCACTCTGGCCTCACTAATTGCATGTACCAGTTTGATTCATTCATTATTTTGCATTACGAAATTTTGGTCCCTGCATGTTTCTTTGTTATATCATATCATGACACGATCATCCTTACTTTGTGACCTTCCCTTGTCAATTTTGACAGTTCCAGTTTTTTTGATTAAGATTTTCTTGTGAGACAGTATTCACAGCAACTTAGCAGCTTCTTGAGACAATAGCGAGGAAAACAATAATGCTTATGAGTATCAGTGCGTCACTCCGCCGTGACGGTTTTACAGATTCTTTTGCTAATGGCCAGGTAAACCTATGTGGTAAGTGTGTGGCTGAAGTAGAGCTGTGTCGGTGCGGTGACGGTCGTCATATAGAAGCAACATCACGCCTCCGAGGTTCTGAGCGTTTTGGTGGGCCAGTGCTTATTGATGAGCATCACAAAAACCGTGACCATTGGACCGTGTCAGATGGAGATCAGGAAATGCAAATTGGTGCCCGTGACATTCGATCATTGGGCCACGTACTCCTTATCCCACTGGCTAGAAACCAAACAGTTCCACAGACAAGTGACTTAAAACCCTTCCTGAGTAGGCAATCGTTTTTTGCCAAAGAGCTTTGCCAGCCTTTCAAGTGTGGCTCAAAAGTGATTTGTTACGCACACAGGTACAAAGGAACGCCCAACCGCATCCACGTATCGTCAAATGTTGTACACACATCTCATGCACTGACGTCGAATATGGATCTCTACATCGATGGAGACCATACTATCATCTCAGTTCTTGCGCCGTGTGACCAAAGAATCGCACTTAGTGTAGATCGTCAACTGACCCTCGCATCAGTTGCGCAGATGTTTACATCTGCATAGAACAAAGATTTCTTAGTGTTTGACTATCCTCCACATCTCTCAGGTCAGAATCTGGCCTGAGAGTTTTTTTATGTAAATTGACCTTTTAGCATGAGCTTTCTACGTGATGCCTCTACTCGTTCGATTGCGTAGCGCAATGTCGTACGTGGTAGTTTCTCATAGTTTTTCGCCAAGAATTTTTCTACCGTAACAGAGTCTTTTTTCCAGTATTCACGCAGCATCCATCCTACTGCCTTGTGCATGAGGTCTTCCTCGTCGCTCAAAAGGCTCTGTGCGAGTGGAAGTACGTGATCGTAGACGCCATCTCTAATCATGAGCCACTGCGTAACCATTGCGATCCGTCTATCCCACATCACATCAGATTTTGCGAGTTCGTAGAGGATGTCAGATTTTTCAGGGTAGGAGAGGACATACTGTCCGACAATGTAATGCGCTGATGCATCGACGAGGTCCCAGTTGTTGATATGTACGCGGTTTGCAATGTAGAATTCTGCGATCTCTCTAATCTTGTGCTGGTCATTAATCTTTACCGCTAACTTCATCTGCAGGACGAGGATGATGAGTGCGCACAGACGATCTTCGTGCACCTTTGACCCTAGGAGCTTCCAAATCTCGCTTTGCGCAAGATCTTTGTACTCCTTGGCGATTCTGCGGATATCGGGCATGCGCACACCGATGAACTCATCATGCGCACTGTACGTACCTGCACCTGTCTTGAAATAGTACTCAGTCTTTTCCCTTCCTTCTGGGGATGACATCTCGAACAGCTCTTTCTTCACATCACTTGCCTTCATAATATCTTCCTACCTGTTTACATATTCAGTATAGCAGCCACTTATACATCTACCACATTCCGCTTGCATGGTACAATGCATAGGTTGTTCTTTGAGTCATCTTATTCGCTCTGCACGCACGGAGCACACGTCTTCTGTCGGTTCGGAAATAGCGGGTCCGAACAAGGCCGATGGGAGTTGGCGTGATGTACTGCCACGACTGGTGATACTAATAATAATATTGATAGTGCGTGAAACTTTAAGGCGTCCCTCGGCGCCTTTTTTTCTTTTCTGGTTCTCAACTGTTTTCCACGAGATCTCTCAGCCTCTTCCTTCCGTAAATGTGGAGATGATTGATGGGTCGTGTGAGTGCTATGTAGAGCAAGTCTTTTTTGATCCGAGATTTTTCTTTGTGAAGATTCTCGTTTGCGTCTTGTGGTAGCCTTGCCTGGAGTAATTCCTCACTCATGCCAACAAGGAAGACACGATCAAATTCGAGACCCTGTGACTCACGAATCGTCATAATGTGTATGTGCTGCACATCTGCAAATTCCTGCGTGAAGTCCTCCAGATAAACATGGTCCTGTCCGAGGATGCCGATACTCACACCCTCTGCTTTCCCTGTACTCCCTATTGCCTCCTGTATCAACTCGATTTCTTCCCGCGTGCTGTGCGTTACCGCTTCGATCACTGCATCACCTGTGCGTAGCTCATCTGGTATTTCGACATCGTACCCAAGGTCTGCGATATAGCTGAGGATACTCTTTGTGTTCCGATAGACCTTGTGGAGGGTGACTTGCCTCTCTGCTTCTATGTACTCACCATCATTGCCGACCTGATCCCATGCTGTGATCGTGCCGAGGTGAATCTGCTGTGCCATATCACCCACGTAGATCATCGCACCTGTTCCAGACGTGACGCATGAGCGCATGAGTTCAATCTGCTCTGGAAGGTAGTTTTGAAATTCATCGACGAGCACAAGCACATTACTCTCTGGTACGAATTCTTTTTTCTTATAGAATTTTCCTGTTACACCCTCCTTCCACACTTCTTCTACTTTACCCAGCGAACCTTCCGCACGCCTATATGTGCGCAGGAGCACTGTCAGATCCACATAGTCGAGGTGTCTATTCTTTTTTTGCGCTGTGAGCGCGTTCTTTTGCTGAGGTGTGAGGTGATCCCCGTATATATGAGCCAGTAGTGTAAATGGATTTCTTTTGTTGAATTTTTCCATCTGCGGTGTGTCCGATCTGAGCGCTTGGAGCTTGGCGTGGAGGTAGAGATCATTGTCAGCCTCGCTATCATAGTGCCTGAGGGTACTTGTGTGGGTGAGCCCCATCATGTCTGTCGCCCAATCATGAAATGTCGTGATCTTTACACCTTCGATGCCGAGCTCTGGCAGGAGGTGGCTAAAGTATTCCCGGGCACCACTGTCTTGAACAAAGATGACCATCTTTTGTGGTGTGTAAGTTTCTGCTAAGTCTGGCGCACTAGCGAGGTAGGCGACCCTATGAAATGCTAGTGTTGTTTTACCGCTTCCTGCTGGACCAGAGATGACAAATGGTCCCTTGTGGTGTGCGCGGATGACCTGATCTTGCGCTTTCTCCATCTGCGCGACAATCTCTGGCAGGACGAAGCCCGTTTTACGGTTGGTGAAGTGTTCTTGGTAGACGAGTTCTCTGTCACTTCCCTGCGACTCTGTGGCGAGGAAGGTAATCTTTTTCTGTGCGATCACATACTGGTCTTTGCGAACGAGTTGTGCTCGCTGCATCTGACCATCTGGTCGCTCGTATTCAACCTGTCCGATATCCTCAAACCGCACCGACGATGCAGGAGCAACCCACGAGTAGACATCCCTCGGATCATGGGAAAACTTGCCAAAGTACAGACTTTTGACTTCCTGCTCACCCTCCCAGATCACATCACACCGCACGAAGTACGGTGAGAGTGCGAGATGTTCCGCTTCGCCTGCGCGCTTCTCGTAGACACGCATCAGTGCCATCTCTGACACCCTGTCGATCGCTGAGAGAGATTTGAACTCCTCTTTGCTTTTGGCGAGCGCAACTGTCGTTTCCTCGAGAAAGTTTTCGACAGATGTTACAGTGCTCGCGACATGCTCGCGAGCCTCGGAGAGTATTTTGTCTTTTTCCTGTTCTTTCATAATGTCTAATTTAACACATTTACTACAAAATTTGGCATCAAAAAAATCCCCTCAGGGACTTACAACGATCGCATCTGCAGGCCACATATGGGCCGCCGCAACAGTAATGGCACTCCAGATAATTTACTCATATACTTATATGTGAAAATATATTAACAGGTTCTCTGCTTTTTTACAATATGTAATCCATGACTTTTCATTACTTTTTTTGCCAGTTACAGCTTTCTTACATATTTCCGTGACGCTATATACATTTGAAAGATCAGGTAAGCTGAGATTATTTTCCATACTATCCAAATTAGTATTGTGATTGTGCCCCTGATTGAATAATCTATTTCAAAAATTTTATCAACAAGCACGTTTGTTGGAGTGTAATACCTTACCAATAGTGATGCAAACTCAGAAAATGCTTCTAGCCAGTTTGTTCTAGCAAAATCTAGATCAATTTTTCCATATTTAACTACTATCGTTAGACTGAGAAAAAGAATCCCCAATGACAAATACCACATCAAAGCATTCAGCCATTTTTGACCAAAGTCAGATGTCCAATATGAAATCTCTGAAAATAGTCGATTATTAAGACTCTCCCAACTAAAAAATTTTGGATATCTCTTTAGTAGGTAAGCTCGATGAGCCTTCATCTCTGTTGCATAAAATTGTGCTGCTACAACCCCATCTCCCCTGTCGGCATAATGCCTCCTCATCTCACCATAAAACTCTCGCGCCCTTAAGAGTGCTGTGTATTGCAAATTGTGTTTTTGATATGAGTCTCTAGGACTAAATCCATTAAAAATGATGTTGTCTGTCTCCCAAATTACACCCTTAAATTTTGAATCCTCAATAGATATCGAGCCTTGATACATCGTATCTTCAAATCTTTCCTTGTCCCCAATATAAATAGTAGACTGTGACAAATCAACGTCAATAATACACAAAGCAATGTTATTCTTTGCTATAGTCAGTGAATCAATTCTAGAATTATGCAGATGAAAGCAATTGGAGTTCGATGAAATACCTTTTCTTTTAATGCCCCTTAACTCTGCTTCAGCAAACATGTTTTCCGCCCTTAATTTTTCAGTTGTTACATTACAGCCATAACCCATTGTAGAATCAATGAATTCGACCTTGTCAATCCTATTTTTATCTAAAGAACTGTTAAAACTTTTAACTTTGTGTGATTTCAGTTTATTTATGGAAAAAAAATCCTTTCCTTTATCAATCCTCATGTGATTCATGTCACTTTTTCAGAACATCAAGTAAATCAATATACTCTTTGGTGAATCTGTCGCGGGGGAAGTCTTTTTTGAGGAGGTTACCGGAGAGGACGTCTGTGGCGAAGTCGTTTATTTCCGCTGTGAGTTCGTCGACGTGCGCTTGGGTCACGTTCATCTCGTGGCGTTCGTATTCGCCTTTCTTGTTGGGCTCGACGAAATCCAATACGCCACCCACCATATTGTATGTGGTATCGAAGTCTTCTGTGAACCCATCCAAGAGGAGTTTATAGAAGATCACTTGTCGCTCGAGATTTTTCTTTTGGTCTTTGGACTTCTTACTCCACGATCCACCTGTCTTGTAGTCGACGACGCGCACGTCGTTACGCTGTCCTTTTTGGAAGCCTTTCTCATCCAAGAACTCCATCTTGTCGACGATACCTGTGAGGACGAGCTCCTCCCCATTTGCCAGTGTGAGCGGGATACCTCTCACGTGCTTTTCGGTTGCGATCTTGTGTGTAAACGTCTCACTGTAGTGCTCGTAGTAGTTTGTCAGAAGTGTGGTACCGCGCTTTTCCATTTCTTCGTAGTACTCACGCAAGAGAAACGACTTATCAAGTGCATTTTGAAAATGTGCGAGGAGTTTTTCTACAGGAAGAATTTTCTCGCTTGTCGCACATTCTTTGAAATAATCATCAAGGGCTTCATGGACAAGGTTACCAAAAAGCAGAGATTTATTGGGTGTTTCTGGGATGCGGACGAGATTACGGAAGAAGTACAGAAGTGGCGATGTGAAGTAGTTGTTGAGCGCGCTCACACTCAACGATGTCGTGAGGAATTTCTCCCTTATATAGTCTGTATCTGTCACGCCTGGGATCACAATGTGGCGCGGTGCGAACAACTGGTCTTTGAGTTCTTGTCCTTCAGCTACGTCTGTCGTTTTGTCGAAATGTTCCACGTTCTGGGTATTCATTTCCTCAAGGAAGATCGTCGGTGTGCGCTCACGCCCCGCGCTGTCGCGGACACTGTAACTAATCGTAATTTTTTGCTTACTTCTAGTGAGCGCCACATAGAAGAGTCGCCTCTCATCATCCAGAGAACTCTTGATTGCTGGTAGCGGCAAGTCAAAGCTTGCACGCCGCCTTTTGCCGTCCCACTTGCCATGAATCGCATTGGTGATGTAGACGTGTGCAAACTCCAGACCCTTAGCGCCATGAGCTGTCATCAGTCGTACACCTGTATTGGCGCTTGTCTGCGCTGTGATTGGTACGTCGATTGGAATGTCGTAGTCTTGGAGCGTGGTGATGTAGCGCAAAAAGTCTGTAATGCGGTATGGGGTTTTTGTGCTGGCGTCTTTGGCTGCCATATCTTTCTCGATCTCTGCGAGGAGTGTGCTGATCTGCCTGAGGTGTGTGGTGTGCGTGTCGAGACCCATCACATACGTAAGGAATCCACTCTCTCGCACAAACTGATCAAAGAACTCAAGCATCGGAAGATTCTCTCCTTTTTCTTTTTGTGTGAGAATCATCGTGGCAAATGCCTGTACCGACTCTGGATTTTTGAGGCCCACTTCTTTGGTCTGTGCTACGCGGTCCAAGAGACTGATGAGAGAGAATGCCTTGCGCCCCTTGCGCACATAATCAAGGAGCTCAAGCGCATCCACTGTCTCTAGCGTGACAAAGTCAATCAACAGTGCCTGTCCAAGTAGTGCGTCATCCTTGGGGTTAGCAACAGCCTGCAGGAGCATGATCAGTTTGCGCATCACAGGGTCGTGTAGGAGATTTTCTTTGGAACTTACGACGTAAGGAATACTCTTTTTTTCGAGTGCGCTACGAATTGCTGGGAGGTTTTTGTTCTCGAGGTACATCACTGCGATTTCTGTCGGATCCATACCTTCATCGATTGCACTGCGTATATCTTGAGCGACATAGGCAAGTTCGGATTCGTATGTCGCAAAGGCGTGCACACCGAGCGACTCGTGCTCTACAGTGCCTGCACTGAGAAGTTCAACATGTTCGTGTGCATCATTTTGGATCAGTGTGTGCGCTGTATCGAGGACTTGCTGTGAAGACCTGTAGTTCTGGGTGAGGTCGATTTTAATGATGTCTGGGAACTTCTGGCTAAAGTGAAGGAAGTTCTCTACACTCGCTCCCTGGAACCTATAGATCGCTTGCTTGTCATCTCCCACTGTAAAGAGATTTGGCGCAAGACCCTCTGGCGTCTGCGTCAGAAGCTCTAGGAGTTTATTCTGGCCGTCGTTGGTGTCTTGGTGCTCATCTACCAATATGTACTGATACAGCTCCAGCAGTGTGGCGTGAAATGCTGGCTGCGTGGCCATTGCAGCTGTCACTGCGATGATCATATCAGCAAAGTCATACCTTTTCGTCGCTTTTAGTTTTTCCTGGTAGAGCTCGTAGACTTTCTGCAGCTCTGTGTTTCTGCGTACCTTGTCGAGAGCTGCTGGCTTTAGGTCGCCCTTGTTGAATTCTTTGTACTTGCGCTTATAGTAACTATCCTCATCAGCGAGGACATTTTTCTCTTGTTGGGCAATTTTCTGTGTAAATATATCAGGTGTGATACCCTCGCGTTTGAGCTCGTCGAGGGCGCTTGCAATGCTTTTGACATAGTGGAAGTCACTCGCAAATGTCTTGAGAATCTCAAAACTCTCGTTTGCAAGAATTTCCTCTATGACGCCGATACGGTCTATATCACTGATCGCCTGCGCATAAGCAAAGTCCACAAAATACTCTGGGTACTCTTTCATTTGCTCTTCACAGAAACTATGGAAGGTGTAAATCCCTACACGATACGCCATTTGCGTTCCGATGTAGAGAGCTAGGCGCTCTCGCATGGCACTCACACCCGCATTGGTGAAGGTAAGCGCAAGGATGTTCTCCGGCATAATTCCTGCGGCGTCAGAGCGCAAAATATTTGCGATACGCAGGGTGAGAATCTGCGTTTTCCCTGTACCTGGTCCCGCTACGACCATCACAGGCCCCTCTATGGCATCAACTGCTTTTTTTTGCTTGGCATTGAGTTTTTCATACTGCCGCACAAAGACTTCTTGGTCGTGTTTACTTGTATTCATACCTCTATTATACGCTGTTGGGGTGATAAAACAAAAAATCTACATTACTGCAGATTTTTTGCCTCTTAGGATCACTTTTCTATTCGCATCGGTACATTGCCGTATAGCTCCGCAGATCACCATCATCTTCCTCATCATCATTCCAGAGGAGGCATGTTTGTCCTATCCGACATGTTCCACCGCCGTCACACTTCTCTGCCCCCAAATCATCTGATGTTGAGCGCTTGAGCTGTGATGTCTTCCTACAAAAAGATACAACGTTTGGATTTTGCTTGAAGATACTCTTACACACATCTTTCAGGTAGAGCTGTGTGACGTTGTCATCCTCGTCTTCGATGTCAAATTTCTCCGTGTTCATATAGAGCAGCTCCCAGTCACCGTATACTCTTGCTGGTTGTGTTGATACGTATGTCGTTGGCTCATCATTGACTTCAACAGTTGGTGTGTTTGGTACATCTTGACTGTTCAGGTTTTCTTCTGGAGAGTTGGTCGTCGTCACAACAACAGGATTGTCTACTTGGTCCGTGTTGTTGATTGGTTGCAGATCCTCATCGGTGTCTTGCACAATGTCTTGATCGAGGACATCCGCGTCATCGATGACGCCAAAACCATCTGCATCTAGCTGCACGACACTATCGTTGTTATTTATATTCTGTTGCCCACCGCCGAGATTGATATCCTCAATCGTCGCACTCACTACCTCACGCACCTTTGTCTGTCCTGGATCACTGATCTTTCCCTTATTAAATGGAAGACTCGGCCAGAAATATGCTGTAGCAAGAAGTAATAGTCCAATAAGTAATCCGATGACGAGATGTTGACTGCCACTTACTGGTGCGGGTGCTGCTGCAGCGCCTTTGCTGTGTGCAAATCCTTCATGTTTCTTTCCGATAACATCTGAGCTGCTTTTGTGCTCCTTGTCAAAGGCTTTCTTGGCTGGTGATTTTGTCTCCGCAGATTTGTTGCCCAATTCTTTGTGCACTACTTTACCTGTTTCTCTGTGCGTGTTTTTTTGTGTGTCTTTGTAGACTTTGGACGTCCGGCTCTCTTGTGCTTTACTTGTGTGTGATTTTTTTGCTTTTTGCGTGTCTGCAGATTTGTTGCCTTGACTTGTTTTTACATCCCTCTGTGCACTTTTTCCTTTTGTACTTGACTTGGCATCAGGACGCAGCGAACCACCCTTCTTGTGGCTCAGCAGACGAGCGCTTTTCTTAAGTTTTTCATCACCGTAAAGCATATTTTTGTCTTAAGTTCGTGAAATTATATTTATTTGTCGTTTGTGTTTGTCTTTTTACACGATACACGAGTTTCCTACCTCATTTGACCTCAGCCTTTATGGTCTCGTCCACACCTACATACCTTTCTTGTCTGCATCTTGCACCAACTTACCAAACAGATCTGGTACTTTGATACCAAAGTAGCTCAGCGCACTTAAGAGAATCGCTACTGCCGTTGCTTCGTCAAGATTCCCAATAACTGGCAAAACATCTGGTATGAGCTCAAAGATACCTGCTGCTGGGTTTAAAATATAGAAAAAACTCAGCGTACCAGCAATAGCTACTGCAAATGATTTTGATCGTGAATTTTTATCCATACATAAATCGTCCCACAAAAACGTACGTCATGCAATCATACTTATACACAGTGCAGTCACTTTTTCTTGATTCATTATGTGACCGGATCATGTCCGCCTGATGACCATGGGTGGCACCGCACTATACGCCCACACCCCTTCCAGATTCCTTTGATCACTCCGTATCGCTCAATTGCGGTGTATGTGTATTGTGAGCATGATGGCTCAAACCGACAGAGCCTTTCACTATACACTACAGATAGTAGTCCATGATCAAGTGAGAGTGTTTTTTGGTAGAATTTTATTGTGGCAAGGACAATTTTTTTCATTGCTCTGTTTTGGGTTAGTCCTTTTTGACCTTGAGATGTAGCTCATCCAATTGCGATCGCTCGATTTTACTCGGTGCTTTCATCATCACGTCGCGGCCTTGACCGTCTTTTGGAAATGCGTAGATGTCACGAATACTGTCGCAATCATTGAGCTCCATGAAAAGCCTGTCGATACCAGGCGCATTGCCACCGTGCGGTGGAGCGCCATAACTAAATGCCTCAATCATGTGCCCAAAATTCTCTGTTACATCGTCACGCGAGTACCCTGCTATTTCGAAGGCTTTGTACATGATATCTGGTCGGTGGTTGCGAATCGCACCACTAGAGATCTCAAGTCCGTTCAGTACAAGATCATACTGGTATCCCACAATTTCCAGAGGATCTTTACTCTCCAGCGCCTCAATTCCACCTTGCGGCATGGTGAAAGGATTGTGTGAGAAGTCAATTTTACCTTCCTCAATCTCACTGTAGTCGTACATTGGGAAATCGACGATCCATGCCCATTTTGCTCGTGAAGGATCTTTGAGGTTTAGTTTCTCGCCGCACTCGTTTCGGACAGCACCGAGGGACTCGCATACTGTGCGCCACTGATCTGCTCCAAAGAAGACGATGTCGCCAGGCTTTGCTCCAAGATGGTCAATTATTTTCTGCGCATCGTCACCGAGGAACTTTACAATTGGAGACTGTAGCTCACCATCATCTTTTATGACAATGTATGCCAATCCCTTTGCGCCCTTGCTTTGTGCCAGCTCAGTTAGCTTGTCGATTTCTCCTCGGCTAAACTTTGCGCCCCCTGACACACACATTGCATGCACAACACCTCCGTCACTTACGGCTCCAGAAAATACCCCGAATTCTGATTCTTTGACAATATCTGAGATTACACTTATCTCCATATCAAAGCGCAAGTCTGGTTTATCACTGCCATACTTTGTCATTGATTCCCTCCACGGTATCTGCACAAATGCCTCATCATCCATGACCTTGTCACTAAACTCCTGTGTCAGCTTGCGCATAATTGGCTCCATCACATCAAAGATATCTTGCTGCTGCACAAAGCTCATCTCCATATCGAGCTGGTAGAATTCTCCAAAGTGACGATCCTTTCGCGGGTCTTCGTCACGAAAACACGGAGCGATTTGGAAGTACTTATCAAATCCGCCGATCATGAGGAGCTGCTTGAATTGCTGTGGAGCTTGCGGCAGTGCATAGAATTCTCCTGGGTAAAGGCGAGATGGGACAAGCCAATCACGCGCACCCTCTGGCGAAGATGCTGTGAGTATAGGTGTCTGCACTTCTGTAAAACCTTCCGCATTGAAGTACTCACGGATCATCGTGATGAAGCGCGCTTTTTCCATGAGAAGATGTTGATTTTTTGCACGTCTGATATCAAGATAGCGGTACTGTAGTCGCAAGTTTTCATTTGCTTCGCCAGATTTCTCTTCGTTGAGAGAAAAAGGCGGCACTTCTGATGTGTTGAGAATTTCTAACTCCGTCACCTCTACCTCTATCTTGCCTGTTGCAAGTTTGTCATTGATCATGTCCTGTGGGCGTGCGATCACCTCTCCTGTAACTTTTATAACCCACTCGCTACGGAGTTTTTCTGCGTGCTGTGTGAGACTCTCTGACTTTGTCGGATCAAGCGTGATCTGCGTGAGGCCATAGCGATCACGAAGGTCAACGAAGATAATCCCACCATGATCTCTCCGTGAGTGTACCCAGCCACTTAGCGTGACTACTTCTCCAATTTTCTCCTGTGTCAACTCATTGCATGTGTGTGTTCGAAACATAGCGCTCATATTTTTTTATAAATAAAAAACCCTCCATAAAGAGTTAGCGCAACTACTGCATGTAATTACATCTGCTCTTTATGCAGGGACGATTTTTGGTCGCGGTACCACCCTACTTACTTCTCATTTTTATAGCGTGTCGTGCTATTGCCGAGAGGTTCTACTTTTTGCGCAAGAATCTCTTGAGCAAATTTCTTCCTCTGCCTCAGCGGTGTTTGCCGCATCATCAGCTTGTATACAGTATACACAAATACCGAGGAATGACAACAAAAAAAGAGTGTCACATATCGTGACACCTCTCAATACTTCTTTTTTACTTCATTTTACCTCAGAAGGTTTTCTCTGCGTTGAGTCGTAGCGAAGTCTTGTCGAGCCCGCTGAACAGATCGTCATCCTGCCCGCCTGATGCAACATGTCTCACACCTACACCAATACGCAGAGGACCCAGCGTCTCAATACTCTCCAACAAGCGTGAATATTCGAGATCCACATACCAGTCAGGATTTTTTTGAGACAAGTCCCTACTGTAAGCCAGGCGCAACTCACTCAGATCATTGCCTGCAAAAACCAGTCCAGTATCAAGTCGCCCACTGGGAGCATCGATGTCTAGTAGACTAGGCGCTTGCCCTCGTGAGAAATGCGTTGCATTGATCCCTGACTGGAAAAAGACTAGACCATAGTCTTCTAGTACTGGAATGTAACACCCTACCTCTAGGGTTCCAATGCTTTTCACGGCGTGATCGAGAGATTGTGCGTAGCGAGCTGCGGCTGCAGTCGTGCATATGTCTCCCTCTACCTGTAGAGCAAAGAGCACTTCACGTTGCTTTTGGACGATTGGACGCACAACTCCGTCAGCACCAACATCAGTGCCAGACATGCTCCGCGATGATCCACTTGTATAGCCAAGCATGATGACAGCATTATCTACAGTATGAGCAAGGCTTACCCCATATGTGGATGCCGCACCAACAACGTCGCCATAGCGTAATCCTTCTGGCAACTCCCTTGTTGTAAGGTTATTATCGTGTACTGCGTAAAGTGGATTACGTGGTTGTACGCGCATAAGCCTGAGTGTCCAATCTTCACTCCTCCATCCAAGCATCGCACCACTTACACCCCGCGTCTTTACAGCAAATGGATCTCTTTGATCCGCGCTTCCATAATCTTCTGCCATGGTTGTCTTCAGGTCTATGGGCGCATCCCCTGTGAAGATGCCAGCTTTTCCAAACAAACCATTTTCAAAATCGCACGACAGCGCTAATTTTTCTACAGAAATACTGCTTGGAAGAGATGATGACGGTGTTCCTACTGACATCTCATGCTGTGATCCACCAAGCACCGCTTCCAGAGAGGCTGCGAAGAGAAAGGAGCACTCATCATAGTGTCGCGTACTATCCATTCTTGCGTAGAGTGTGTTATAAGCTCCACCACCTTTGGATTGCATGCCTCGTAAACCTACGACGTACGTGATGTCGTGCGATGTAGCTACAAGCCCCTCATCTTCGTAATCTTCTTGTGGACTACTTTTTTTCCGTATCTCTCCTTGCGTTTTTTTCTCATCTCCTTCTGCAGATTCTGGCGTAACGACTTCGATACTCACTTGTGTAATCGGCGGAAGGGACTGCCTTCTTTGCGCACACTCAATGATGCGCTTTTCTGAATTTTCGACACCGCGAAAGCTGTGTAAGAAGTCCGCCTTCTGTGCCGCGCAAATATCAGCAAGTACCTCGCGCAAATCTTCTGGAAGGGCTTTGATGCGTGCGTTTTCTCTGTCGATGGTGTAACCACCCTTGCGCTCATCTGCGTGTCCATGTGCACTTGTTAGCGCCAATAGCATAATAATGTATAAACATTTTTTCATCCTCGTCTCCCGAGTTCTCAAACAAAAAAATCTTTGAAGAATTTCAAAGAACATGCATCAACATTACCACATATTTATATAATGTCAAGTATAAAAAGCAGGCTGGTCATTTGACCACGCCTGCTTGAAAGACTTATTTCTTGTCATACCAGTGATACTTCATGGCAATCGTCATAATCGACGATACCATTGCCGTACACATAGACAGCACAAGGAGAAAGCCAAGGTTTTCCACAATCACATACGACGTCAATATCGCAAGCGGTAGGAACGCTGCCGCATTTGCAAGGAAATCAGCCAAGAACTTCTCAAGTTCAATCGACATTTTAGCCTTTGCAAGGATTTCCCGATGATCTCTGCGCAATGTACTGGTCGTCAAGATCAAAAAAAGTGGAAGGTCCAGTGCGGCGCTTATTATGACACTTGCTTGCGCAGCAGTAGCAACGTCGATAGGTATGTTGAGATATGCCATCGCTATTCCTGCGACTGCTGGCACCATGACAAATGGTACTGTCAGAAAAAGTCCGTGCACAAGCATGTCTTTGAGAGATGTGCTTGTGTGTGAGACTCTGCGAGTCAGATATACTCCACCAAGAACAAGGATTATCAGGAAAGAGACCAGGAAGTTGAGAATAAAACCTTCTCCCACCAACCTATCCATATCTGGGTAGTCACCGCCCTGATTGACTATGCGAACTTCTTTGAAGGCTTCAAATGAATCTGCAATTGCTGCGAGATCATCACGAAATATAGCCATCTCATCGGTGGTCTTGGCGCTTGTTGTTGCCATCGAGATAACGATGTTGTCTGCTACAGCCCCATCTGTGTCATATACAGAGAGGAAATGGTTACGTGCTTGCGCATTGTTTTCCATTTCTGTATGGATCGTCTGCCAGAAGCCATTAGCACCAATCTCTGTGTCATATTGTTGCATGAATGCACCAATTGACTGCCCCTTCTTATACCCCTCAAAGTCGAGGGCTATTTGCTCAAAGGCATCCGCATATCCACCTACAGACTTTGTAAGTTTGTGCGCACGAGCCTCTCTATGAAACTCAATCAGCTGATCTGCGCATTCAAAAGACATATCCACACCCAGACTTTCATGACATTCAATTGCGAAGTGAATTACGAAATTTCCTGGTAGACCATCTTCACTTTCGGTCTCAGTAAATATCTGCTCCATCGGCGTTGAGCGCATGAAGTCCCGTGGTGTACTTGTGGTACTTATACTTCCACTCATATGGAGCATTGCACTCCATACTACTGTTACAATACAGACTACAGCACTTGCTCTCGCTGCATACTTCCAGCCTATGAATTTTATGACTGCACTCGCAAACGCATTAAACATCTGCTTTACCGGTGACGTTTCTGCAGAGGCATCCGACCATTTTTGTGGCACAATATTTATGTGTACGTATGCAAACGCGTAGCGCACGAGAGCCCATGATGTCATGATGCCAATACTACTGAGAATACCGATTTGCCAGAGAGCTTCAACACCGTAGTAGTTGAGGACGCTTAGACCGATCAGAAACTCAGCAACACTCACGCACATGACGATGAACATACCGTCCCTCGTTATATCGTCACTTAATGCACGTTGCCACTTCTCTTGCCGACTTAAGTCAGCTGGTTGCAACAAGTACTCTTCACACACGCGAAAGCCAAATGAGAATGTTGGTATGATACACGTAATGTATACCAATATCGTGAATGCTGACTCCCACATACCCAGAACAGCGATCATTGCACGCACAACGAGCATCGATGTGACCATCACACCTCCAATCATTGCAGTAAAGATGATAGACCGATTGAGTTTTAAGTAGACGATGAGCAAAGACAGAAACACGATACACGTCGTCAGCGGTATCAACACCTTCCAGTATGTGGAGCGCATAAGAAATGCGCGCGCATCTAACCATCCAAGTGATGACAGCTCTGTCCCCACAGGCAATTCTAGGTCTTTGGAGATTTTCTGCGCTTGTGGCAAATAAAATCTCTTGAACCATAGAAATGAGTCACCTGTCAAAAACTCCTGAGCGATTCCATGCGTCTGCATTTCTGACATGCTACTGGGTGGCAAAAGAGCAATGAGTAAAAATGCGTAGTCATCTGTCTTGCCGACAAAGTTCTTATTGACTAGCTCATCAGCAGTGAGACCATCTAGCCACTCCACTGGATTGAATGTTTCATCAATCTCACTCTCTTCGAGATATTGTCTATACCCCTCTTGGTGCAGAAAATTTGTCACAGACACGACAGATTCTACAGCGATGTCACGCTCCCCAAAGTGTGCTCGCGCCTTAGCATCTAGCCAGATAAAGTGAGCTAATCTCTCCCTATCTTGTTCATCATCCTCACCAAAACCGTACATCTTGTACATCATGTAGGCCTTATCATCGTACTGCACAACATCAAGATTTTCACTTGCCCACTTTTGATCCTGAACATAGCGATTGTCTCCGTCTCGCACAGCATCTTTCGTTGGACTGCCTACGTTAACAAAAAATTGCAATGCAAGTACAGCCACTGCAAAAGCGGCGAATATCACTATTGAGATTTTCTTCATTGAAATACCCTCGTTTAACTATCAAATTGTAAATTTACTTGCGTATATCTTATCACTTAATTGATATTTTGTCAATTTTTTGCGAACAAATATACCCTGGTAGTCATGTTTAGCTATAGAAACAGTGAGATCTTTGTTAAGTTCGTGTGGACTCTTTCTGTTTTTTGACATAGGGCAACTCAATCCCAAATGTCGTACCTTTGCCGGTGCCTTCTGAACTGATGGTGATACGTCCATGATGCGCCTCAATGATGTTCTTGCCGACATAGAGACCGAGGCCTGTGCCATCTACATGTAGCCGTGATGGATCCTTGCCGCGTGAAAACTTCTCAAAAAGCTGTGGTAAAACATGCGCAGGGATTCCTATGCCTGAATCGCTCACATCAATCTTGATCAGACCACCTTCTCGTCTCGCAACAACTTTCACAAATCCCTTCTCTGTATATTTAATGGCATTATCGATTACGTTTGAGACAACTTCGAGAATTTTTGCCTTGTCAGCTGTTGTTGTGAGAGGCTCCTGTGGCAGGTCTATCGTAAACTCTAGCCCTTGATCCTTGGCTCTGTTTACAAATGTGTCGCGTAGGTCTTCTACAATTTCTGACATGTTTACACCCTCTTCAAATTTATACTGCATGCGACCAGATTCAATCCGAGAAATATTGAGGAGATCCTCAACGAGGTTGATAATACGTTCGTTCGCTTTATAAATCTTGTTTACTGCACCATCAACTTCTGGCGAGATGCCACCATATGTTCCCTCCATGATGAGTGAAAGGTACCCTTTGATCGCTGTCAGCGGTGTACGCAGTTGGTGTGATGCAATGGAGATAAATTCGGACTTTGCCTTATCCAGTTTTTTTAGCTCATCATTGGCTGCCGTTAATTCAACAGACATCTTTTCTAATTTTTCTTTTTGCGCAATCTCCTCCTTCATATTTGCAACTATCCTAAAGCCAAAGAATGTTATGACAATAAATGAGAAGATATTTAGTGCGCGACTTACTGCGAAATCAGTAACAAAAATTTCAAAAAATGCTACAGCAACCATCAAGAATACAAAAAGTTGCACTGAAAATGTGCTGATAGTAAGAAAGTTATACTTCAGAATTCCATATGCAACAATAAATGTGAAAACTACCGCAGAAATATATGCGAAGGGATATATATCAACACCATACGCAGGTAAAAATCCTAGTGCACCTGTGCACAGAATAATGATTGCATTAAACATGAGCTTCATGTGAGCTCGTTTTTTTTCAAATTTTGTCTCTTTTTGCTCTACATGAAGCACATAGAGCATTCCCAGTATATAAGTCGTGAAGTACACAAGAAAAAAATGATGGGCAGTATTTGCTGAAAGATGTGCGCCCCACCAAAACCAGTTCACGCCGTTAAAGAAATATGGAGTAAGTAGTAGGATGCCTAGGAATAGTGTGGCGAGACAATACCCAAGCACTATCACATTTCGCCTTTTTTTCGTATTTTTTCCTGAGAACATAACACCCAGGTGGAATAAAAGTGCAGGCACAAAAACAATAGCAGTATAGACAGCAGTGTCCCAGAGTATTGCCTCCTGATCAGTTGTTGCAGCAAAGAGTTTAGATGTAGAATATAGCCATATAAATATAGCCAGTGTAAAAATCAAAAATATAATGTTCAGTAAAGATTTTCTGTTCTGTGCAAATACAAAAAAGCCCAAGAAAAAGACGGAAATTGAGCTTACCAGAGGAATTAATATCGAAAAATTCATGTCCATATCTCACTCTATTTTACCATAGTAGATCCCATTTAAAGAAATACCGCACGATATGAATTCATATCGTGCGGTGATGCTGACTTTCTAGAGAAATCAAATGGTCCATCAAGTTTGGGCAGGCCTCATAGGGCGATAAGGGGTAAATGGCGTTTTGTATCTCGCACCTCTTCGCTCTTCTCCAAATGAGGAAGGAACAGGAGGTTGACTGAATACACCCTCAGCTAACTCTGCAATGAGACTTAGAGATTCTGGAGAAACCTTCATCCAATTCATCGCTCGAACGCGTTCATCATCCTTGTGTCTTGCCAAAATCATCGCCTCAGCAAAACATGCCCATATCTGACGCTTTGGAAGACCGAGTGCCTTACCTATAATTACTTCTCCAAATTTTTCAAGATTTTGAGAATGTGCATTACCGGCATCAATGCGAACAACATTGCCTTTGCACTTTGCGTATTCTTTTCTTGAAAAAGCAGATGGTTCTGCAGGATCGATCACTCTCATAACGGTTTTATTTCTGGTGATTTTTCTCAGAAATTCCATAGTCAGTCGAGACTCATAGGCATGAGTACAAGCGACAATAGCATCGATATTGCTTATTTTAGACTTATCAGTAGTTGTAGAAACTGAATAGGTCTTAGCAATTTTAGCCGCTCTTTCTGTGTCAGTACATAACCCAATGACGTTATAGCCAGCCTCAACCAAGAAACTTACTGACTGCTCTCCCAAAAATCCCGATGCGCCAGTCACCAGAACATTGACATCACTATTTGCCCTACCTTTTATGTTTGAGAGTTCCCGCAAAACGTCTTCCTTCAGGATTTGTACTGTGTAACTATCCCCAATCGTAAAGATTGTTTCAGGAAATTTTTGTCGCAGTTCAGCTAACGCTTTCTTGGAAAAAAGACGCTTTGTCATTGCCCCAAAGTTTACGACATCGTAGTTACTGTTTGCAGAGATCGCCTCTACAGCGTACTCCTGTCCATCTTTATAGGCTTGCTCTCGTGGGTTATACAGATCATCTGTATGCACGCCAAGACCGGCAATTTTTAGGAATGTCTCTTTATCCCATGCCCGCAACCAATAAAATACATTTGGTAGTGTACTTCTTGTGTAGCCACATTGCACGACGTCTCTATCATTGCGAAAGTTTGACAATGATAGAATTCTACCCTTAGCTTCCCTTTCTCTTGATTTGGTGAAGTGAGGAGCGGTTACCTGGTAGATCTTTGAGATTGGCATAGCAATAGATCTGTCGTATATTGCCTCACCTGCTTTCTTTAGACTGTTTAGATTGCTCATTATATCTCTCCTTTGAGCCTAGGCCCATTTATTCAATTGTTTCATGCTTTTATTTGATAAAAACATGGACTATGGTATGATCATATCTAATTTATTCTTTTTCGTAAAAGATATGTGGTCAATCACTTATTATGTTTACATTATTTATTTAAAATTATATGTTTTTTTGTAAATATTTTTTGGACACTATTATTGACAAAAAACCTCATTACTAAAGTAATGAGGTTTTAATGCAGACTTCTCTCTTATAAGGCTAGTCAACTTTCACCTTGTACTTCATGTGGGTTTGCACACCCGGCACAGTAATCCATCCTTTTTTATCTGTTTTGATCTCTGCGACAAATGTTCTCACGCCGTATGGGTATGCATAGAGCTTTACTTTTGTCTTCTCTTTTATCTTGCGTCCTTTCTCATCTCTGAGTCGGGCATTCAGCGTGAAAGCTTGTGGCGCTGTATCTCTATCCTTACTCTTGTACTTGAACTTGTACTTTCCTGGGAGAACATTTTCTACACGCAGCACCGTGTTGTCTTTAAGCCTCTTTGTTGCGGCCTTAAACCAGTCACTATCGTCAATCTGTGCATACATCTTTACACGCGTACTATCTTTGGCTGAGAGGTCTCCCTCGTCTTTTACATCTACCTCGTATATGACGTTATGTATAATTCCCTCTAACTCTAGCTCTCCATCGCTATCTGTCTGCGTTGTTCCTGCAAATACCTTTTGATCACCGAGATGAACGTAAACATCTACGTCAGACTTTTCGTCAAGCTCGATGCCATCCTCGTCGAGCATCGTTGCTTTAATGCCGAGACTTTGCCCTGCAACAACATCTTCGTCAGCTATGTCAAAACGGTACTTTCCCGGAAGAGCGTCTTCGAAACTAATAACACCAGAGTCATTTGCATTTGTACGTCTTGCGTCAAACCATTCCCCTCCTTGCCGTGCCTCTACTGTTACGCGGACATCAGCTGCGTTTGTGCCTGACACTGCATGTGCTGATAGAGCACTCATACCCCCTAGCGCCAAAGCTGTTGCAACAACTATTGCTATGCGAACTTCTATAGCTATATTCATAGATTTTTTCCTTATTTTGTTTGTCTTTGTGTTTATGCACATATTCTACACATGTGTATACATATATTATACAGTAGAGCATTCTCGCTACAAGGAAAGTTATACACAACGTAACTTTCATATAGATAAAAAGCGCTGAATGTTTTCAACATTCAGCGCCACATCACACTGGGTGCCATGTAAGTGTCACAGCCTTTGACTGTGCAACTAATCGATAGTCCATTGATCCGGTTTCTCGCACATGGATCTGCCCAGTCGCACGAACAATGCCTCGATTGGTATTTGCTCTATACTTTTTGATTGTTGCAGTATAGCGCAAATCAATCGCAGTCTCTGCAAGAACAGCTTCGCCCATCATCTTCCCACTCGTCTCTTGAAGAAAAATCTTCCCCTCAAGTCCTTGGTGCGGTATGATCATCCCTGCAGTTTGGCATAGACCCTCAATCATCATATGCAGAGGGTAGATGTCACCGTGACCTTGGTAAATTTCAAGATTAGGATTCAGACTCTTGTGCCCAACTACTTTCCCCGTAGTACCACCTTCTAGACTTATGTCTTCGATCCAGTCGAGGCCATCCATTACACCAGAGGGCAGTATGGGACCAAACTGGAAGAAACATCCATTCGCCTTTACAGCACTCAGAACATGAGCACCGTAGCTTCTTTGCCCAGGTATAAACCTTGTGCCATGATCTTGCACACCATTTCTCTCCGCAGTTCTCATAACTGCCTCCATATAGTTTTGTATTGTATTTACGATACGTTGTAATCGCATTTTTGTAAAATATTCTTGGTCTTTTTTTTGTATTTTTCGTTGTTCTTAATTGAATAATTGTTTTTTTTGTATGTTTTTTTTGGACACTATTTTGACGATTATTACTTTATGTGATATTCTACCTGTATATAAATAGATATATGGACACTCAATCACGTGCCACGCAGATCATCCAAGAGCTACGTAAAATTGACCTCAGCGAAAAAGAGGCCCGTTGCTACATGACCTTGCTCAAGTATGGTCCCAGTGGTGTACAGAAAATTTCTCGCACACTTCGTTTGACGCGCCCGACAGCATATAGGCTTCTCGAAACTCTCGAGCAAAAAGGCCTGATCAAGGAGATCACCCTTCCAGGCAAAAAGGTTCGTGGTTATAGCGCAAAGTCACCTGATGAGCTCATCGGGCTTTTGCGCATGAAGCGCCGCAAGATAGAAGAGCAGGAACGTGAGCTACTGCGTGTCATATCAGAACTTCGTAACGACTATTATGGTGACGAAAATGAGATCGTCACCTATGGCACGACACCCGAGGCAATTGATGCATGCCTTAGTGATATGATGCT
>CALDDM010000032.1 GCA_937936355.1 Minisyncoccota bacterium | reverse complement strand
GTACTCATTGCAACTCACCCCGAACCAATCACAAGGATCGGTGTGGGTATTCCAACCAGAGTTGTTTGACCAATTATCCCCGTCGGTAGACTCATACAACGCGATTAGTGCATCGCACTGAGGTTGTGACGCTGCTGTGACAACAGTTTTGCTAGCAATAGTGCATGTATTGAAAGTTGTAGTGCCACACAAACCAACGCTATCGCAAGAATCATCTGTTGATTTGGTTTCCGAATAGAGGCTGGTATCAGCTGCTGCTTTAACAGCAGCTATTTCTGAGTTCAATTTCGGGTTATTAGCTTTACTATCGATTAGCTCTGTACAAGAGCAACCCAATATGGTTACTCCAACGAGGCATACAACTCGTATACACAATTTTCTTCTATTCATGTACTGTTTTCGGAATCACACACATTTAGTTGTGTCTAAACCTCTCGATTGACGTGCATGAATTTACCTATTGTGAACCAGTAGTACTATTTATGAGGTCAATGACTCACACGTGGTCATCAACCACGTTGATGATGGTTTCATGCTCAAGAAGCGCCTTTAACGCAATGATGACTTGATTGAAGCCTCCGGTGGAATTCAACGCGCTCGAAACAATTTCGTCTTCTGACCCTTTAAATCCACTTTCTTCAATGGCAAGGTTTGTATAACCATCATCGGTTGGCTGAATTTTCCAGAGCACTTGGGTAAAGTATTCGCCACCCCACCATTCTATCCTGATCAGTTCGGGCTGCCTTAGCTCTACAACGTTTACTTCAATGGCATAAGCATCTTCTGCTTGTCCAATGTACCAAGACACAGTCCTGCCCTCATGCAAACCTTCATCTCGACGCGTGAACCAAAACTTGCTCATCGTCTCAGCGTCGATGAATGCGTTGAAAACGGCCAACGGGGATGCACGAACCACAGTTTGTGCTTTTGCAGTAATGGAGTTCATAGCTCTTTATTTCACGGTTTGAAATTTCCTCAAAGGGCGGCTTCGGACTGGTTTGTCCCTCTTCCAAGTATAGATGATAGGCAGCCTGCCCCCTAATCTGTCATTAGGAGTATTAACGAACAGCAAGGCTACGAACATAGCGTGATCGAGGAATCTACGATCAAATACACATCCACAGTTCAGGTTTTGTACACTGTGCTACTGACATATTAATAGTTGAATCGGCTCAATGACAATCGAACTCTGGCTCGCATTTACTGCAGCATCAATGGTGCTGCTTCTTATTCCCGGACCTACTATTCTGACTGTTATCAGCTACTCAGTAGCGCACGGAAAAAGGGCAAATATTCCTTTGGTTATTGCAGTTGCGCTAGGCGATTCAACAGCCTTAGCGCTGTCTCTCCTGGGCCTGGGTACGCTACTCGCCACTTCAGCTTTCTGGTTTACTGCTATCAAATGGATTGGAGGGCTCTACCTATTGTATCTTGGAGTAAAACTCTTTCGAGCTGGCATAACTACAACTATTGCAAATGCCCCTGAATTACCGGGCTCAAAATGGAAGTTGTTTATAAATACCTGGCTTGTGACGGCACTTAATCCCAAAGGGATCGTATTCTTTGTCGCATTTCTTCCGCAGTTTCTAAATACCGCCGAATCTGTAGCACCTCAGCTTTGGATACTCTCCAGCACTTTCGTACTGCTAGCAACACTCAACGCGACCATGTATGCAGTATTCGCAGGTACAGCCAGACGCATTTTGAGTTCACCAAAAGCCCATAAACGTTTCAATGTAGCTGGTGGTTCAATGCTTACCGCTGCTGGCATCTGGGCTCTATCAGCAAGGCAACAGGCTGCTTAGGTTGCCACTGCCAGCTCCTTGACGTTTCAGATTGTCGTCACGCATTCTGAGAGAGGCAACGCCAACAACTATTTGTTGGCGTCCCTGTTTTTTCTACGCGCTTCACGCCTTTTCTTCCAAGGCGCATCGCGCTCCCAGTCGCCCGCCATAATTGAGCCGTACGGGATCACTTCGTCTACTATTGAAGCAAGCTTGTACTTATCAATCTGCGCTCGGACAGTATCAGCGTCCTTGTACGCGCTGGGTAGTTCCGATACATCGATGTTCTTCATAAAGAATCGAGCATCGATATCCTTCGTTTCAGAATCAAACACATCCTGATCACTCATACCATGTAACGACTTTTTATGCGCAGTACGCGATGAGTTACGCCCTGCACCATGCGGTGAAAAACCAAGCCCTTTATCAGAGTTCAACCCCTTTGCAATTAAAATAGGTTGAGCCATGTTCAACGGAATAAGTGTTAGCTCCGTTGCGTCATGCGCCCATCCATCAAATGCAGGGGTTGCACCCTTAGCGTGATAAAACAGGCCGTCTGATTTACGAAACACAAAATTATGCTCGTTCCAAAAACGGTCAATCACTTTTGCGTTAAGCATTTCCACGGCTTTATCGTGAATGTTGTAGTGATTCTCTTTGGTCCACTGACGAATGATCTGCAGCGCACCCCAATAATCTTCACCCTCACGCGTATCGGGGTCTAACCACACATTTTGCTTTTTTACGCCCGAAGCAACACGATTAGTGTGTTTAATCGCATCGGACATGCCTGCCTTAAACAAGCGTGCACCTGGCGCTCTCGAACCATGGTGAGTCACTAGCGCTGTTTGCCCAGTTGATTTCAGCGTACCAACGAACGCAAAGTGGTTACCATCACCTTGTGTGCCCATGTGCTCTACCGCTAGACTCTTAATGGTCTTTAAATACGGATTTGCATCAAACGAATCAGCCATGGTTTTAGAAATGGACCACTGCTGACCACGTGCAC
>CALDDM010000031.1 GCA_937936355.1 Minisyncoccota bacterium | reverse complement strand
TCAGAGAGAATTAAAGAATGTGGAGAAAGAAATTAATCAGAGACCGCGGAAAAGACTTGGCTACGCTACACCACAAGAAATATTCTATGAAAAAGAAACGATTCCAATTAGATGATGTTGCAATTGAAAAGAGAAAACAAGAGTGACTCATTTTCTCGTTGCAATCAAAAAACCCTTTGCCGTTGCAGCAAAGGGCTTGATAATACAGACAGGCTTCACTCCACTCGCGTCATCGACACGATGCCAGGTTTAAAACCCTTTTGACGAAGCTCTGCCTCGTCGTCGGCATATGTTGCGTCATAGTAACCGCTATGATTAGGATTATAATATTGGTGTATCCCATAGTATACGCAGCCACCCTCTAAGGTCTCTTCAATCCACGGACCATCAGGGTGCATCCACGGAAGATCATGTGGACCCTGCCAATTGCCAATCGGTACCTCGATACAACCCACATAACCAGCCGCACGAATCACACCAACTGCTTGCTGCGTCACATCCTCCCAGTCTAGTTTCTGAAGTCTCTGCTCATCATAAGCTGCTTTTGGCTCATTCATAAGGCCAATCATTGTGACCACATCAGAGTACTCCTGCGCAAGCATTGTAAGACTTTTCATCATCTCTAGGTAGAGTGAAACGGGAAATGCGCCCTCGCCGATCTTATGGAGCACGTCGCCTACAACGAGCTCTGCATAGTTATGCGGATCGAGGATCACTGTCAGGCCTTCATGTCGCGCTCGTTCAAAGACCAGACGAAGATAGCGCGACTCATCCGTATTGAGTGAACCATCTTGCACATTTGTCACACGCTCCAACCGAATAGGCAATCTCATGCAAGGCCAGTGCTTTGAAACACGCTCCCACATCCCTTCATCATCCAGACGCTTTTGATCATTGCGATCAACATGATAAAAGTAACTCCAGTTATGCTTGTAGATATCAGGATTTTTTGGAACCGCCCCAGCTTGAAAACCAAACTCACCGCCAGCCACCGAAACACAGTGCATCGCGTCATCATGCGAAGACATTGACCGCACGATATCCGTCACTGAACCCTCCACCTCTAATCGCAATGCATAATCATCGTACCAATGCGCTCCTTCAGCCCAGATAGCCGTCGCTATGCCAAATATATTTGCGACACGGTATACAACATCTATGAGAGCAGCGTACTGTATATGATTCTCCGCTGTTGGCACACCAAACTCACTCAAGATAATCTTTTCACCATCAGCCCATTCATATGCCAGTTTCAGCTCTTCAAGCGCACGTCTCTGATGAGCATCTTGTGCGACAAACAACACTTCTCGTGCAGACAATGAAAATGACAGAGTTAAGAAAAAACAAACCAAAACAACACAAAGCTTTCGCATTATACGATCTCCTCAAGGACAAGTAATGAATTTCAATTTTGCAAACAACAGCACATAACAATTGGCTAAATCTAGCATAAATCTCAGCTTTGTCAAAGCGATCATCTACCTCATTTCTTGCAATATAGACGTGACTCTGCGCAGGGTGTGAGCACAGAGCGTTGACTACAAAGAACTCCCGGGTTACTCTAACCAAAGAAATAGCACCTTCACAACAGGATGGAGATTTATGAACTCTGATATAACGTATAGTTTTTCTAATAAATCGCATGGTCACCTTACAACCATCTACGGACACTCCTATATTCGAGATGTCACAACGAACCGTGCGAAGTTTTTTACTGCTTTGGACATACCGTATTGTGCCAGTGCATTGATCGAGCATTCCGGCAGATGTCAGCTTGTTGAAGATCCTGCCACAGAATTCGTAGAAAAGGCAGATGCACTCATTACCACAAATAACGCTATTACTTTGGGCGTTGACTTTGCCGATTGTCACCCTGTCTTGTTGCAATGTGTGTCAACAAAAAATCCCTTTCATATAATACGCGCAATCGTGCATTGCAGCAGACAAAGCCTTATATGCGATGTCCTCGCAAACACGTTAGGACACATGCAAGACCTTGGTGCAGTGTACGAGAACACCTCTGCTATCATTGGACCTGGCCTCTGCGCCGCGTGTCATGAGATTGAGGAAGATTTTCACGATCAGGATGCTTTAGATAAAGTACCTTTTCACATAAGCTCATCAAGCAAAACACATCTCTCAATCGATATGATCAGTACAATTCGCAATATTTTGACTGTACATCATATCCCTCTTATGCATATTCATTGCATCAATGTTTGCACGAAATGTACGAGTACATATTATTCCTATCGCGGTGGTGACTCGAAAGATGATGTTATCAGAAACAACCTTGCTGTCATCAGGCCGCATACCTAGTCATGAGCCCACACCCTAACGGTGTGGGCTCCTTGCTTTTCTCCTTACCCCCCCTCCTTCCTTCTCCCCATCAGTATTTACACGAAGCCGTCTTTTATGGGGCACGCTGCTGCAGAGAAAGATTTCCAGTCAAAACTAATCTGTGCCATAATGCCAATATACAAGCAATTATATGATAGAGAAATCATGCAGCAATTTGAACTGAGCACAGGATATACGCCAGCAGGCGATCAACCAAAAGCCATTGCCGACCTCACAAAAAACATGAAATCTGGTGTCAAAAACCAGACTCTTTTGGGCGTCACTGGGTCTGGAAAGACTTTTACCGTTGCTAACCTTATTCAAAATGTCCAGAAACCGACACTTGTGATTGCCCACAATAAAACTCTTGCAGCACAGCTTGTTCAAGAATTTCGTACTTTTTTTCCCACTAATGCTGTGGAGTACTTTGTCTCATACTATGATTACTACCAACCAGAAGCGTACGTTCGCGCAAGTGACACATATATTGAAAAGGAAGTGCAGATCAACGAGGAGATTGACCGTCTCCGTCATGCTGCTACAGCAGCCCTCCTCACACGCAAAGACGTTATCATCGTAGCGAGTGTTTCGTGTATTTATGGTCTTGGATCACCTAATTTCTATCGTGAGAGCATGCTTACGCTGCGCATTGGTGAGGAGATTGATCGCAACACAATCCTTACGCATCTCGTTGAGCAACACTATGAACGATCCGATGCACTTGCTAGGGCAAAATTTCGTGCCACAGGCCCAACTATAGAGATTGTTCCTGCTGGACGTGAGGCCATTGTGCGTATCACACTTCGTGGCAATCGTATTGCGCGTATTATCGAGGTTGATCTTGTTAGCGGGGAAAAAAGAGCTGACCTAGAAGAGGCTCTCATCTACCCCGCTAAACACTTTGTCGTACCTGAGACAATGCTTGAACAGTCCATTGGGAAGATTGAGAAAGAACTTGAAGCGCAAATTAAGCATTTCGAAAAAATTGATAAGCCACTTGAAGCGCAGCGCATTACACAGCGCACCCGTATGGATCTCGAGATGATGCGTGAACTTGGCTACTGCCAGGGCATTGAAAATTACTCCATGTACCTCACAGGTCGCAAGCCAGGTGAAGCTCCCTATACGCTGATTGACTATTTTGAGGAGAGGGATTTCATGATGGTTATCGATGAGTCTCATGTCACTATACCCCAAATTGGTGGCATGCATAGTGGCGATCGTGCGCGCAAGATTAACCTAGTCGATAATGGCTTTCGGCTACCGAGTGCCATCGAGAACCGACCGCTCAACTTTGATGAGTTTCAAGAGCGTATGCCACAAACTGTTTTTGTGAGCGCGACGCCGTCAAGATATGAAGCAGAACATGCCACAAAGATCGTTGAACAAATCATCCGACCGACAGGCCTCCTGGACCCAGAGCTCATCATCCGACCGACTGAGACGCAAGTTAAAGATGTCATGAAGGAAATTACAGCAACATTGGGGAAAGGTGAGCGTGTCCTCATCACAACCCTTACCAAAAAACAGGCAGAAGACTTGAGTGAGTTCCTTACAGAGGCTGGTGTAAAGTCTGAGTATCTTCACAGCGATGTTGACACTCTTGATCGTATTTCTATCCTCGAAGAACTTCGCAAAGGGTCCTTTGATGTCCTTGTTGGCGTCAACCTCTTACGTGAAGGCCTCGACCTTCCAGAAGTTTCTCTTGTTGCAATCCTCGATGCTGATAAGGAAGGCTTTTTGCGCAGCGAAACATCACTCATCCAGACCATTGGTCGCGCTGCTAGAAATGTAGATGGTCGCGTTCTTCTCTATGCAGACAAAATAACTGGCTCATTAAAAAAGGCAATAGACGAAACTAATCGCCGTCGCGATATTCAGAAGCAATACAACAAAGCTAACAATATCACCCCGAAGACGATTCTCAAAAATATTGAATCAATCGTAGATCATGAAATTAAACCAGAAACAACTAAAGAGTTTGTTGACCTTGCAAGCCTTGATAACATTGATGCTTTCCTTAAACAGCGCGAAGCTGATATGAAGAAGGCCGCCAAAGATATGGATTTTGAAAAGGCTGCGCTGATTCGTGATGAAATACGAGAAATTCGCCGACTCAAATAATTGATATACTCTTTCATAGAGCACGCCCCTTACACGCATCACCCTCTTACTTGCTGCGGTGCTCCTTTGCGTTCCTGGGATCTTTTGTCAGAAATATGTATGATAAAATACAAGTAACTTCACTCTTGCGCAAATCCATGTGCCTAGATCGTTATAGAGTGTACAAGTAACATGTATCCACACATATTAACATCTCTTCGCGTGCCTCATCTCCACAGTTTGTAAAGGTGATCTGAGAGAGGTTCCTAAGCATACAATCATCACTTAAGTTTCGTTCACATGAAAAAAATAAAAGAAAGCTTTATCATTGGATTTGCACTCCTGAGCCTGGTGGCAGGTGTCTTCCTTTTTGTTGATCGCGGATTACCGATCACAACAACATCAGGTGCATCTGGAAACGCGCAATTCTGTCATGGAGAATTAAGTGGGTCTCTCTCAACTGCAAAAAATACTTTCCAGAGGAATTGTCCGCAAGCGCGTGCGCGAGATTGCGATCGCTTGAGCGCTTATGGTAATCGATGGGTCTGTGCTGATACAAGAAGTATTCCAGGAAACTTTGCACCTGGTGGAGGTGCGACGTCGCAAGGGAGTGCGCAGGCAGAGACAACTACAGCACAACCTCAACCTGCGGCAACAACACATAACTCACAGCAACAGAACGCTACAAATTCCCAAGGCCTTTGCCACGGGGAAATGAGCAACTCCCTCTCAACTGCACAAGATACTTTCAAAAGGAATTGTCCGCAAGCGCGTGCGCGAGATTGCGATCGCTTGAGCGCTTATGGTAATCTGTGGATTTGTGCTGATACAAGAAGTATTCCAGGAAACTTTGCACCTGGTGGAGGTACGACGTCGCAAGGAAGTGCGCAGGCAGAGACAAATAATAGACAACCATCCTCCGGTGATTGCGTAGACCCAGACGGAGATGGTTGGGGATGGAATGGCAAAGAATCATGCGTTATGGATGGCGCTACGCACAACACTCCAACACACAACAATGCTACTGCCAATACAAATACTGGCTCCACACAACCGCCTTCACAACTCTGTCATGGAGAGTTGAGTGATTCAATATCAATTGCACAAGACACTTTCAAAAGAAATTGTTCACAGGCACGTGCGCGAGATTGTGACCGCTTGAGCGCTTATGGTAATCAGTGGGTTTGTGCTGATACAAGAAGTATTCCAGGAAACTTTGTACCTAGTGGAGGTGCGACGTCGCAAGGGAGTGATGAGCCACAAATCGGCGCTGCATTAGGAGGCGCACAACAAAAACAAGTTTCACTGGGCGGCAACATATCACAGCATACAACGGGCGGTGCGCGCGTAATACAGAACGGCCAAGATGGTTCGATGCGTGTCAACTGCTTGATGTCTCACTTTTCGTATGATGACTCAATTGTTTACCCTGGGCGAAAAGGGCAAGCACACTTACATATGTTTTTTGGGAATACACAGACAGATCATAACAGCACCTATAATTCACTTATTTCTCGCGGTGGTGGGACGTGTCAGGGCGGCCCACTTAATAGATCCGCATACTGGATTCCAGCACTCATCGATCGGGACAATAACGCACGCATCCCTCAGTATGGATTAGTCTACTACAAAAGTGGCAATCTTCATGGAAAAAACATACGAGAATTCCCCAAGGGACTGAAGATGATTGCAGGCAATGCTGGCGCAAACTCGACTGGTCAAAACAACGCGCAATATGAATGGTATTGCGGGTGGCCGCAAAGTGGCATGCAAAAAAATCGTGGCAAAACAATCCCGAACTGCGCCCCTGGTGAATGGATCTCACTCAAGCTTGTTTTCCCTCAGTGCTGGAACGGTAGAGACCTTGATAGCAAAGATCATCGCTCACACATGCGCTACCCCTCTGGTAGAAACTGCCCATCGAGCCATCCCATTCCTCTTCCAGAGGTCACGTATAATCTTTACTGGAACAACAACGACCAAGATACAAACGGATGGTACATCTCGTCAGACCGACATCATGGCAGGAATGTCCCAGGTGGTACGACAACACATGGAGACTGGATCGGTGCGTGGCACCCAGATGTCCTCACGACTTTTGTACAAGAGTGCAACAATAGAGATCATGATTGTATCGGTGGATCAATCTCACCCTCTGTTAAACTTGATATGAGCTCAGCATCAAGCGGTGTAAGCGCTCGAGACTTTCATAACAGAAATCTCCCTCCGCAAAAAATACCGGTGCAGAGTATCCGGCGATAGCACCTTGCATCCAGGGAGATTCAGTTCATCTCGCTTCTCCCTACAGGTTCACATTACTCAGCTCTGTGACTGAGTAATCTTCTTCTCTATTGTATGCGTATGTATACATCTCTCTGTTGCTAGAACATTTGTGACATATTAAAAATGATCTACCCTCTTTTTTTGTGAGCAAACTGTCAATGCTCCCTATAAAATTCTGACTAGCTTGGTATAATTTCATGCAAGATACTTTAAAAATTGTCGTTGTTTTCCCAGAGCAGCTTTTTGAAAACCCTGCATTCCCAAAAGAATGTCCTATCTTTCTGATTGAGGATTCTCTGATTTTTGGAGATCGGCAATACCCTCTTAAGACTCATTTTTCTAAGCGTGTTTTTCATCGTGCGACGATGAAGGCCTACGCCGCATACCTTGCCGACCACGGATATAATGTTACCTATAGAGAGTGGCAAGAAGGCCTTACTTTTGTAGATCTTCTTCCCACAGACAATGTCACGGAGATAGAGATGTATGCGTTTAGTGATTTTGCTAGAGAAAAAAGATTGCGACTACACTGTAGAGATCATGACATCAAGATCTCTACACTCCCCACTCCGTACTTCCTCAACACACAGCATGAGAATGCTTCACTGTTGAAAAATGGAAAGCCTCGCATGCAGAGCTTTTATATTCACCAGCGCAAGAAGCTTGGCATACTTGTCGATGAGAATGACATGCCCATTGGTGGCAAGTGGTCTTTTGACACGGAAAATAGAAAGAAGATTCCCCTCAAAGAGATTTCTCTGATACCACAGGATATTTCACCCTTAGAAAATAACTACATACGTGAGGCTCGCATATACGTGCAGAGAACATTTGGCCCAACCATTGGTAGCGGTAATGTCTATGTCCCTGTGACTCATACTGATGCGAAATCTTGGCTCCACACTTTTCTCGATGAGCGCTTTGAAAACTTTGGGAGATACGAAGACGCTATGGTCGAAGGTCAATCACAACTCTATCACAGCGTCCTTTCTCCACTTATGAATTGTGGTCTCCTTACACCCCAGTTCGTCATTGACGCCGTCGTGGCTCGGTATAATAAGAGCGCAAACAAGCCTGACCTTCTCCCATCTATTGAAGGCTTCCTGCGACAAATTATTGGCTGGAGAGAGTACATGCGCGCCATCTACGACATTCATGGTGTCACTCTCAGAAATGCCAATCAGTGGCATCACACAAAAGCGCTGCCTACATCTTTTTACACAGGTACAACCACCATCCGCCCTCTTGATGACATCATTGCAAGACTACTTGAGACTGGCTATTCTCATCACATCGAAAGACTCATGCTTCTTGGGAATATGATGTTTTTATTGCGGGTTGACCCCCAGCATGTCTACACTTGGTTTAGTGAGATGTACCTGGATGCCTATGACTGGGTTATGGTTGGCAACGTATATGGTATGAGTCAGTGTAGTAAGATTGACTTTATCACCACTAAGCCGTATATTTGTGGCTCAAACTACATAAAAAAAATGAGTAACTATGTCAATGGTAAAGGCGATGTTGATTTAGAATGGTGTGCTATATGGGATGCTCTTTACTGGCAATTTCTCATCGACAATGAGTCAGCCCTGCGCAAGAACCATCGTTGGAAAATGATGTACGCACATGTAGATCGCTTTGATCAAGAGAGAAAGAATTGTTATAAAAAAATGACCTCAGACTTTGAAACAAAACTCCATTTATCGTGATTTAGTTATTTTTTCCATGCGCGCATTGATCAAGAAACAATCAAGCTCCACTCTTTGAAGTGGGAGATGCCTTATCTTCTTTACTTGATTAGTTTTCTCCAAAATTGCGTACATTATGAACCATTTTAACCATGGAGATAATTTCTCGTGACTTCGCTTACATTCCAATGTTGCCATTGGCTACTCTATATGCTCGTTCAGAATGTGGCATCATCGATAGGCGTAAACCATTCCGACCAATAACTGCAGCAACGCCACCCCTGGATCCATTTGGATTTTTTTGATAGCTTTTTGCCGGATCGCCTGACGAATCAGTATACCAGATAGGACATTTATCATTGCAAACATACTCATCGGGAAATAATTCCTCCCTGTGAGCAACCGACACGCCGAGCTTTGTACCCTCTAAGCCTTCGAGAGTGTCGAGGGTTCGATAATCACTAACATACCAGCTTGCAATGAGCTGTTTGCAGGTCACGAAACAAAGTGGCCTGTTTTTATTTGCCACCTCAGCTTATTTACGCTAGGATGCAATTATCCAATATTTAATCTTGGAATAGGAGGAGTCAGAGACTTGTTTTTGACTTTTTGTTTTTTTACAATTTATTTACTTTTTCGGAGATGATTATGACTCACTTATCCACTGCGTTTTCTGCACTATCACCTCTCGACGGGCGGTATGCACCCAAATTGCTGGATCTTGCCTCACATTTTTCAGAGTTAGGCTTAGTACGTGCTCGCTTGATGATTGAAATTGAATATCTCATCAAATTAGTAGCTCTACCTGAAACTCCAATCCGCCAATTCACCGACATTGAAATAATTATGCTACGGGAAATTGCAGTTTATCCCCTCGAGAACCTTTTGGAGATCAAGTCCATAGAAAGCACTACCAATCATGATGTGAAAGCTATTGAATACTATCTCGCCAAATTTTTGGTGGACAATCGTCTCTCAGAATTTGTGCCATGGGTGCATTTTGGTCTTACCTCTGAAGATGTCAATAATTGTGCGTATGCCCTGATGATTACTCAAACCACTCAAAGCATTATCATTCCGGAGATTGAGAATATCTGCACATTCTTGAGGGAATTTAGTCTGCGCTATAAGGATCTCCCAATGGGCGCTCGAACACATGGTCAAGCAGCATCCCCAACCACTCTTGGCAAAGAGTTTGCTGTATATCATTCGAGACTCCTTCGCCAGCTGAACTTGTTACGCGAGCATGAGGTGTGTGCAAAGCTCAATGGTGCAACAGGTAACTACAACGCACATGCTATAGTCTTGCCCGAAGTGGATTGGATTGCCTTTAGCCAATCTTTTATAGAGGGGCTTGGTAATTATTCCGGTTATGCTATAGCATTTTCTCTCATGACGACGCAAATTGAGCCACAGGATAGCTACTGTGAACGTTTTGCAATCATGGTGCAGATCAACCGCATACTTCACGATCTATCCTTAGATGTCTGGCGCTATATTAGCGATGGGTGGCTTGGCCTTAGGGTGACTAGTGGTGAGGTGGGATCAAGTACGATGCCGCATAAGGTTAATCCGATCGATTTTGAAAATGCTGAAGGTAATTTCGGCTTGGCGAATTCATTATTTGATTTTCTTGGTGACAAACTCTCACAATCTCGCTTACAAAGAGATCTCTCCAATTCGACCGTGCAACGTAATATCGGTGTAGCTTTTGCTTACAGCTCACTAGCATTTCAGTCTCTTCAAAAAGGATTAGATAAAATCCAACCACATGAGGACCGCATAGGAGAATACCTCAACCAGCAACCAGAGGTTCTTGCAGAAGCGATCCAAATGGGCATGCGTGTCGCAGGCTACCCTGATGCATATGAAAGGCTGAAAAAGTTTACGCGAGGTGAGTCTATTACGGTTGGGATGCTTCACGATTTCGTGAGACATCTCAATCTTCCACGTGATCTGCGTAATCGCCTCCTGGAGCTGACTCCACGTACATATATAGGGCTCAGTACCGAGCTTACACAGAAGTCAGCATCGAACTGACAATCTATCTTTGTGCCGCCATTTTTTGGCGGCTTTTTTTATTTTGATCAATGCCACAAGCAGACCAGAGACAAAAAAGGCGGGAATTAATGATTCCCGCCTATAGAATACACTTCTCTTCTGGCCATGCCATACTGACACGCTGCAATACGCCGTTCTTTACGATATGTTGCAGACTACTCTCCATAGCACGTCAATTTACTGAAAGTCATGACTCATAAAAATGCCCAGCTCCGTGTTGCGGAGCTGGGTCTTTTTGACGTGATTTCCTGTTTTTTAGCTTGTGGTGAGTGTTTTTTGCGTGCGCGAATGGGCACGAGCACGTTCGAACATGTCGCCAACCATCCAGCTGATTAGCTTGAGTGGTGGTACTTTGTGTACCCACGCAAAACGTACAGGATTCATGTGCGTTGCCTGATAAGCTGCCAGGACGTTATGCTGCGTTTTTGCCGGTATTACTGTACAACTTTGATCTGATGACATTTTTCTTCCTTCGTCTTGTTGTTTTTTGAATTGTGCGATTGCACTATTTGAGCATAGTCATTTTTCCTTGGTCTGTCAATACCGCGCTACAGGCATAGAATGTAATGCCCACCTTGTCAAAAGACTCTCGTAATGCTATCTTTTAAGCACTTTCATCGTGGGAACGTGCAATGGCACAGCGACGTAGACTCCCATTGCGGGAGTATGTTTTTATCGGGTCTCTTTTGCGGCATGGCTTTCGCCTGGTCAATCAAGATGGCTATTTAAAATATCGTGTGGGATATGTCATTATTTCCACACAACAAGAGGATTCTTCTGGGGTTGATTTTTTTGTCAAAATGCCAAGAGATAGATCCCTTTATCCTATCCAGATCACACAACGTGGAATAGAAATTTACGAAAAATATAGGAGGCAGAGACCAAAGGACTTCTCTGCGAGATCTGATTTGCGGATCAAGAAGAAGAGATTGCAATGTAAAAGAAATGGTGTCGCTTTTATTCTTGTGCGTGATTTTACTGGGGATAGGACGAATCCTCACATTGCATGGAGTGACATCGAAGCCCTTCGTCATGGCATCCAAAGTCTTTGGCGCTAGCATTGCTAGTGCTTTTTGTTATGACAGCGCAACTGGATTTGTGTGTGTGCCTTACCTCTTTGATTCATCATTATCGTCAGGTTCTTAGATGCACTCCAAAAGAAAAGCCTCAGTAGAAATATCCACTGAGGCTCAATTTTTTATGGACGAAAACCTTGTGCGTCTGCCATCTCTCGAAAGAGCGCTTCTGCCTGATAGAGCTCTCCTAGCGAAGGATGTGCTGTCACCTGCACCACATCACCAGCACACTTCTCAAGCGGCCTTACGAATACGATTCTGTCCATCCTTGCTACCGTTGAAAGGCGGTGTGCAACCATGAGCATCGTCGTGCCTTTTGGAAGATTGTCTTGCAGGTGTTCCATAACGGTCATCTCCGAGAGTGAGTCAAGCGAAGACGTTGGCTCATCAGCTATGATGAAATGTGGTCTCACCTTATCCATTCCCAATTTCATATGAGCTGCAGCAATCTGAAGTCGCTGTTGTTGCCCACCGGAGAGCTTTAGCCCCTTATATCCAATACTTGTGTGAATACCATCTGGGAATATTGCTGCGTCCAGACCAGCCTTCTCAAGTGCTGTATGTGCTATCGCACTTATTTCTGATCGCTTAAGATCTGATAGATCGTCATATGACCCAGAGAGGTCCATGTGAGATACTCCAAAGAGTAAATTACCAAGTACCGTGTCTTCGAAAGGCTCACTCTTTTGCATGATGACACCATAATAGCGCAAGAGCGACTCTAATCTGAGGTCCTGTAGATTCGTGTCGTTGATCAGTATCCGACCCTTTGTTGGGTCGGATGCTCGCACAAGCAAGCTGAGCAATTGAGATTTCCCAGCGCCACTTGGACCGACAATACCAATCTTCTCACCGACATCAACCCTCAGACTTACATTTCGTAGTACGACTTTCCTATCTTCAGCCTCACCAACCTTATGCGTGACATCATCAAATGTTACCGCAATGGCCTGATCAGAAAAATCAACGCCTTCGTTGTATGCAAATGGTACCTGTCGAGATAAGACACGCTGGTACTTCGCGATACTTGCCATATTGAATTGAACTTCACGCTGCTGATCATTGAGGTCCCCAAGAACAGAGCGAATACGTTCAAAAGAGAAAAATACCAGAACAGCAACTGCCAAGGTAACTACTTCCTCAAAAACAAGATACCCAACGAGGGCGTATAGCACAACTGCAAATGCAATGCTTCGTAGACGATGTTTCACAAGTGCTCTTGCAAAGTAAATCCGCCACACAGCATCATCACCCTTTAGAGCAAACTGAATCTCCTCCCTTATCTGATTGAGTATTTTTGTTTCGACGCCTTGACTTTTTACATGGTCAGTACTTCTCCACCATTCCTGCATGCGGCGGTCCCAACGTTTGAAACCGTCGATTACTGGTATCATCTCAGTATGAATGTGCTCATTTTCCTTGCCGCCTATATAGCGCTCAATGAGAATGTATACCATCACTATGAGACCCAGCAGCAGATTGGCGTATAGACAGGCGCATAATCCAAAAATTACTTGACCCCAACCAGGGATGATCTGAAAAATATAACTTCCTGTTACGTTTCTCACCTTATCCCTGAGACTTTCTACTCCTCCGCCATCAATTTCTGAGACTCCTCCAGATAACCATGCAAGTGGTCGTAAAAGATACAAGTGTGTAATCGACTGCGGCATGTACCAGAATGTTTGCTGAAAGAAACGCTCCCTGACCTGTTGGCGCCAGTAACCAATCGCCACAACACCTAGCTCAATCCACAGAAAAAGTATTCCGCCAACGAGAATTGCATCCAATACCCGTGTCGTCAGACCATCTATGAATGAGCCAATCGCATATGGTACAGCGATAATGAGCACGGAACCCAGTAATACTCGCACTAATGCATGTTTGGCCAATAACCTCGAACGATCATTCATGAGATCTGACCAAATGAAGCCTAGATTTTTATCTAGCGTGATTTTTGACACATCTTTCTCCTGTGATTATAAAGAACAAACACCTTGCCGAAAGGCAAGATGTTGTGGATTCACGAGTTCGATCTACTCATTCATGAAGTTTTAACATATTGCCTACACAATCCCTGTAGCACATCAGAAAATGCCCCTAAATTTGGGTTCATTTGCATATGTGCACCAGAAATTTTTCCTGGATTCCATACTGATTGCTCAATTGTGTTTACAATATATTTCATGAAGCCACTATAACACCTTCGTGTGATTTGTCAAGATCTCTTCAACTTGCCGCACCATAACCGTCTCGTCCCTCACAGATTTTGTAACAGAAAAAAGACTCATCCGCACTATGGCGAACAAGTCCCTTACACAACCCGATGGATTTCTTTATTTACGCAGTTACGATAGCTCGCTCGCTACGTGCTGCACGAGAATCAGATGTTGGTGAAGTGCCATTAATGATATCGATCATGTTTTGGCGCTCCGCCGGACTCATAATACTCACCATGGTTACGTATACTTTGCTATCGAGATCACCCTGTTCCTGAGAGTGCTGCGCTAATGCCATTAGATCGATCTGCCGACCCTCATAAAATATAGAATCAGGCTCATCGTCATCCTCCTCCACAAATGCCGCTTCAAAACGACCAGGGACCCCCATGGTCCCTTGCAGCTTAGACGGCACATTTGCAAAGTGCATGTTCTGTCCAATTTTCGGACAAGTTACACAGTCATCATCGATATCCCGAGTCCGCTGTAGCTGCGGAAACCCGTATTGTGATGTGCCAAGTACAGTTCGATCTCCCTCCTGCGCATCGCGAACTTTCCCAGCCTCAATTGATGCTTTACACATTGCTCTTCTCCACGTGATTTCAAGGTAGTGTTGTGAGTGTAGCTTTGGATGTTACCAAAGACCTCACAAAGAGAGTCTACATTGAATCAAACCTCCATGTCAATCATTTTGCTGGCGCAAATCCCCCTACCCCTCCTTGGAGGGAATTTAAGTGTTGTAGAAGTCTTAAAAAAATAGCGCCCACAATCAAATGACTGTGGGCTCTATTGCGGACCACTCTAGAGATAAGCGGTTTTGCTTTTCACTATCATCCTACTCTACGCCGCAGATAAGCATCGTCCCACCCCTCACATGAATCAGACCTCTACTTTCAAAATCTCTTAGCGTGGCTCCTACTTTTTGTCTAGAGCATCCAACGATGCGTGCTATTTCTTGTTGTGTCAAGCGAATTTGCCTTCCTTCCCGATGTGAAATCGAATCAGGATTTTTTGCAAGATCAAGTAATGTTGAGGCAACACGTCCAGTTACATCAAGAAATGCTAGGTCATGCACTTTTTCAGTTGTCTTGTGTAGTTGTCGTACTAAATGAGAAGCTAGTGCAAACATCATTTCTGGATGCTGATCGATGACTTTCATGATAGCATCGTAACTAACTGCAGCTACTTCGCATTCTTTGCGCGCAACGACCGACGTTTCGTACTGAGACTCCTCACTAAATAAACCAATTTCTCCAAAAAAATCCCCTTCAAAAAGGTACCTAAGGACTATTTCATTCCCATCATCATCCCCTATCACCTCACTGGTTGAGCCGTCGAGCAAATAGTAAAGAGTGTCAGACTTATCGCCACAATCGATAATTGAAGCTTTTTTTGGGAATTGTCTTCGATAACTGTAATGTAGCAATGCTTTTTGCCACTCAAACTTTTGATTCTTTTGCCATAGCAAAGACATATTAAACCTCCTTAGCTGGTTTGGTTGTAGGGCGCTCCATACATTGCCCTAACTGGTACATTATATGCTTCGTGGAATGGATGTTGCGCTATGTTTGAAACGATTCTATGAAGTTTTTTGCTAATTTCCTTCAAGCCATCTTCATTGAGGTCTCCAAGGTGTTGTGACTGATACTCAATGAAAACATGCTCATCTTCACCGACAGTGTCATCAAATAAAAAGCGAACGCTCGTGTCTTGTAAGTCAATCTTTCTTGTACTAAAGAAATACTCCTTAATACTTTGACGAATCGCAAGTTTTTTCAACTCCTCACTTGCTGCAAGTCCAGAGATAGTAATAATGGGCATTATATTGCCTCCATGGTTAGTTTTTAAGGTATCATCACTAATATCGTGACGGAAGAGAGTTTTCTCAACATATAAATATATCATTTTTTTATTATTTTGTCCAATATAACCCTGAACACTCATTTGGGTCAACCAAAAAATCCCTCTACTAAAGGGATTTATGGAATAGTAGCCCCAATGCGTGGCTTTCCGAACTTTGTTTTAAGCTGGAGTTTATACAATCCAGCATTAGGAATTTAGAAATCTTTGCAAAATAAAAGTCGCCCCCTCATATACGAAAGCTTTGCTTTCATTTACGAGAAGACGACACAAACTTTATTCTATAAGTGAGAAGTGAAAAGTACATATTAATCCATTTCTTTGATCAATATGCTTTTTTTGCAACTCTATCCGAAGCCCTGCTCTGTGTGGATATACCACGTCAACTTCGTGCAAGTTTCCAACTGAAGAGAAATTTAACTTAGAACTTCCCGATGCAGACCTCCTGAGCATCAAGTTACAGGTATCATTAAAATTTTTGGACTCTGGTTGACCATCAAAGAATGCGCTAACGTCAAAAATCTTCCTTCCCAAGGGCACGGCAATATCCCACCTGTCGTCGACGGCAGCGATCAAGAAATCGGGATACTCCTCCTCAGATAAATATTCGCCGTAACCGACCCGCTGACTCATTGCAAAAATTGTGCCTATCACTGACACCACCATAACCACAATTGGTATGTAGAATTTTGAACTCATATTACCCCCTCGGGTTCTAAGTAGTGGAAAAGATATGTTAAAGATCAACAGATCATCATAGCGTAAATCCATGTTTCTGTCTATTTCATAGTTGAAAAATTCGGAACACTCCTTCGGGCAAACCAAAAAATCCCTCTGTTAAAGGGATTTCTGGACTAGTAGACTGTAAGATTACAATTTCAAACCCCTTTCGTGAGGAGTTGAGGGGTTGGAAGGTAGCTTTATCATTTTGAGATAACAAAAAACACCATCTAGTGGTGCGCTTTGTTGGAGGTCGGCTACATCCCTGTGTACCGACCCATTTTACTATCAGTTACTCTGAATCGAAATTCGATCTAGAGAAATGTAAACGCGCTGGCCAGTTACTCCGTATGGCAGCTTGTCGGAGCTTGATTCTATGATAAATTCAACCAGAGCCTGTTTATGGTCAAAGTCCAGTACAGTTGCATGACGTAAATCAGATGCAAAACCATGGACGTATACTGTCAATTCTTTATTCCTGGCTTCTTTGAGAAGTTCTAGACGAGTATGCACAATATTTTCCTCTGCTTGGTAGGGTTGAAAACTTGTTTTTACAATAGCACTATATATAAATATAGTCAATCATATAACCGCTATTTTTAGCGATTTCTGAAGATGTAGACTGTAAGATTGCAATTTCAAACCCCTTTTGTGAGGAGTTGAAGAGTTGGAAGAGAGTTTTGTCATTTTAAGGTAACAAAAAATCCTTCACACAAACAGACTTTTTGTCCTTTATTGTGTGAAGGAGTAGATCAGTTGTTCTTATGCTGCAATTTGAACTTTTACAGCATGCCTCATTAGAATAGTAGAAATTAAACCCGCTAACAGGATATAGTTTTCATCACTCATACCTACTAACTCTTGAGCGGCTCGGATATGTCCATTATTTTCGGGGTGCAAAACAGCATTGCAATCTTCCACAGTCAGTCGTCCGCAAATCTTCATTCCATAACTTACAGATAAATGATCTCCTAGCTCAGGAAGTCCTGTGATGCCAGCGCTTTTCTCTGGATTGTCAGACTGACGCACTGCTCCACCCCATATGCGTGGAGGTTCACGCCCTTCAAGACTTGATTTAGTGTCAGGAAGTGCAATGAGAGAGTCGATCTTATTTCCCACCGTCTCCAATGACTTTTCTTTGTCAGTAAGTTGTCCGAACGTAAAAATAGACTGAGCTTCTGTGAGATTGTGTCCTGCGATACGCAGAAGCATCCCTTGATACTTTAGTTGATTTGAGTCATCATGTGTCTGAATTTTACTACTGTATTCGTTCCACTTGATGTCTATCAGGTCTGTCCACGCAGATCCAAAGAGAAGTTTCATTTTTTGTGAAAAAGCCAAGTTTGCATTTTTCATTAGTAGCTCCCGTTTGTATAAAATAATGTGAAAAGGTACTTTGTCATAGAGCTACTTTATCACAAATTTATATATATGTCAATTTGTAGCCTTCAAGAGTCTCAAGTGGAACACTATTGAACAGGCCATTGTTGATTTCCTAGAGAAAGCCAAGATATTACAAAGCAGAGGTTATGTGTAGATTTTATGGGATACCCCTCTCTATTTCAAATACCATTAAGTGAGTAGAACAAAAAAATTGACCATGTAGAATTGTAATTTTAGGATGCCGAAAGAGTCATGACGGATATATTTCAAGATACAAAAAAACACCAGGAAACTGATGATCTTTTGTAGTCGGTCCTTGCATAAGTTCTGCAAGGACCTAGTTAACGATAGTTTCGATTTATTTCAAATGATCTGGCGCATAATCACCGATTACTTGCCTTACCTCTTCCATAACTGACTCGGGAAGTTGAAACTTTTCACGAGGAAGTACGTCAGTGGACTTATCACGCATTGGTCTTACCTTATTATCAAATGATCCCGCAAGTATCACGAGGTCATTATGTGGGACCAAGGCAATTCCCTTAATGGCTTTCAGCAGCTTCTTTTCTTGTGCACTCAAGTCTCTTTGTGCATTCATATCTTGAAAAGGTTGTGCGACAACTTCACCTCCAGCTTTTGCGATCTTTCCAGGCAGTGAGACAATATCAGATATCGTACCAGCGCCAGTAGATAGACCTACAGACAGTAGGAGCGGTGCCACAATAGGCGCAAGGATTGGACCTGTGAATACCGTAATTAACCCAAATGCTACAGCAGTTATCAATGCACCAGAAGCGGTGCTTTCTACTGTATCACCAAGGTCCTTCACATTTCGCCATTTACCATTGTCCAATGTATCCTGCACTTGTTCTTTGTGCTGATCCATTTCTGTCATGAAGCTTTCTGTGACTCTCCTTGCAAGAACCTCACGGTCGATATCTGCACGACCGATATAAATCTTGAGGATTGGCTTTACCAGGTAACCGTCCTTGATTTCCCTGAGAATATTTTCAAGGTCAAAAAGAATATCGTAGTCTTCAGCATCCTCACTTGAATGAAGAACGTAAACCGCAGTTTCGCATTCATGAAACATGTAGTCGACAATGGCTTGATTTGTATCTGAGCCTAATTTGCCCATCGCAGCTATTGCCTGAGATGGTAGATCTATAGCATTAGATGCTATCGACCCAACCGTACTAACAGTTGCCTTTGATGCACTTTTTGCGGCACCTGCAGTATTAGTAGCTCCACCCACCACGCCATCTTTTAGAGATGAAGCAGCTCCAACAAGCGAAGATGTTGTATTTTTAAGAAACTTTTTCATGATTTTTGCCTCCATCGGCACTAAATAACTTATTGTTATTATATCATGTTTTTATATTTTTGTCCATAGTAAAAAGCCCTTAAGTAAAGGCTTTTTTGACATTCGCAAGTAATTTGTAGCCCCAATGCGTGGCTTTCCGAACTTTGTATTAAAAAGGAACATATCCTAAAATCAATTGAAAACCTCGAAATATTGGCATATCAATAAAAGTAGTGTACTGTACACACATCTTAAGCAATTATGCTTTTGAAGGTGAGGAGGATTGTACTTTTTGTACAATTCTTTTGTGTTCTTGAACAACATGAGGTGAAAACCATGAATAAAACAGCATTAATTTCTGTGTACACAAAAGACGGCATTGAGGATTTTGCTCGCGATTTAATCGCTATGGGATGGAATATCATCTCATCTGGCGGTACTGCGAATGTACTATCTGAAGCTGGTATTAAAGTAACTGATACTGCTAAGTTATCAGGACGAGGAGCAATCCTTGGGCATCGAGTTGTCACTCTTACGCCTGAAATACACGGTGGCCTTCTGGCTGATGACAATATGCTTGATGAATTAGCAGAACTTGGCTTTCCGTATATCGATCTGGTATGTGTTGATTTCTATCCGCTTATGGAAGAAATTGCCAAAAATAAAGCAACGCTTAAGTCAGTCATCAATAAAACTGATATTGGTGGGCCAACAATGGTTCGTTCTGGTGCCAAAGGACGTCGTATCGTCGTGATTGATCCTTCTGACCGTGTCAAGACTATTGAATGGCTCAAAGACGGTGAGCCTGAAAGAGATACCTTTATTACTGAACTTGCTGCGAAAGCAGAAGGGATCGTTGCTGACTACTGTCTATCTTCTGCACGCTATCAAAGTGATGGAAATATTGATGGCATGGTTGGCACGAAAATTCGTGATCTAAAGTATGGCGAAAATGCCTATCAAACACCAGCGGGATTGTATACGACATATACTGATGATCCTTTGGCTATTGACAAGTTTGAATTAGTTGAGGGCAATCCTGGCTATATCAACTTTACTGATGTGGATCGCATGTTACAAACTATGACACATATCGCTGCAGGCTTTGATCTCAATACAGGATCTGTCCCATGTATTGCCGTAGCAGTAAAGCATGGTAATGCTTGTGGCGTTGGTATTGCTAGTACACAAAAAGAAGCATTACGAAAGATGCTTATAGGTGATCCTCTTGCGATTTTTGGTGCGTATGTCATGACAAATTTCACGATCAATGAAGAACTGTCATACTTCATGTCATGGTACAAGATTAAGAATAGTGATGCGTGTCGCATATTTGACGGCATTGTCGCTCCAAAGCTTAAGAAGAAAGCTTGCAAATTTCTTTCTCGCACTGGAGATCGTTGTGGCATGTTCGTCAATCAGGCATTGTGGACTCTCACTAAACACAGTCTTGGTACAGGTATAGTACTACGTCAAGTACGCGGTGGCTTTCTCAAGCAACCCAACTATACCTACATCCTCAACCTCTCATCAGAAACACTTGAGGGAGCAAATGATCTGCCACAAAACATCCGTGATGACATCATCTTAGGATGGGCAGTTGGATCAACTAGTAACAGTAATACCATTTCAATCGTGAAAGATGGCGCATTACAAGGCAATGGCGTCGGTCGTCAAGACCGTGTCGGCGGTGCAGTATCCGCCCTCTCAATAACTCACAGAGGTAAACATGACACTAATGGGTCAATAGCATATTCTGATAGTTTTTTTCCATTTCCTGATGGCCCT
>CALDDM010000030.1 GCA_937936355.1 Minisyncoccota bacterium | reverse complement strand
TCGCTCATCACATAGTGAAAAATATATTTTCTCTGCAAACTTTCCTCATAATCGATATTGATAATCGGTTCAAACAATATATCGTCAATTTCTACTTCGTCTCTACATGGGAAATAGTAATTAAACTCTTGGAGAATAAGCCCTCTTCCTGCAGCCCCCTCTTCGTCCTTGATATGATTATCAGTTACTGACTTTTTTGAGATCAGAAGGTAGAGATCCCCACTTTCACAATCTTTGACTGTCCAATATTCTTCTTGTCGCTCAAAAACCTTTCCTGATTTCACAGTAGTAAACGATGAATACCCTTTATCATTCTTATGTTTTTTGATCTTTTGAAGGCTCAGATCGTTCTCACTTAGATGTTCCTGCCATATGAGCCGTGTGTCTGCATATAGTAATTCATCTAGATCATCTGGCGTTTCTACAGAAACTTGATTTACCAAGACCTTCCCTCGAACACTCCTTTGTCTTTCACTTTTTGAGAATAGTCTCCTTAGGTCGGATTTTGCCTTGAGAACGTCACGATCCTCTTTCATCTTTTCCGTTATATTTTTGATTGTCAGTGTTGTGAACTGATCTTGATTCGCCATTTCAGCAAGTAGACCAAAGAAAAAATGGTCTGCCTCAGTAATATCTTCGTATAACATTAACTCCGAGATCTTTGCGAGATGGATCAGTGGCTTATGCGGCAAACTTTCATATGTGCAACGGGAAGAAATAAAGGGACCAACATTACTGATCCACGCGTTATGATCATCTTGAAAGTGAGTATAGATGATTTGATCAATGAGATTGATCTCATAGGAACATAGTACAAAAAGCTTGAGGTTAGCAAATTGTTCCTTATATTCTCTGACAGCACCCTGAAAGACGCGGCCACACAGACAATCGATGCCAATATCCTGCAGTAATAGGACATCTTTTTGGAAGTAGTCTGGATAATATTTATCGATTTTCATTGCTCTTTGATGTATTTGAAAAAGTTGCTATCTGTTGCGAACGTAAAATCATTACAATTGCAACCAGTGTAATAATGTGGACTTCCTGAATGCCGTATTTATACGCAGGATATGCAGCACCAAGAATGTATAGACCTGCCAAAAGGCACGTAGTTCTCCACTCAATTATTTTGATACCTGATCCGACAAAAAATGTTCTTTTCAGGATAAATGCAGCGCCACCAAAGAAAATGAGATGTAAAAGTTGTGAGATAAAACTAGGTTCCATAAAAACACATAATTCAAGTATGGCCTTGTGGGAAAACAAAAAACTCCCCACAAGGCGAGTCATTGCTGACTCCACAGATATTCCTACCTGTGACGTTCAAAGCATCCTCATGAGGAGGTTATTGCTTTGAACGATTTTTAGACCACTCACCAAAAATGGCGGTTGGGCCTATTAAGTTGTATTCTTAGTGTAGTATATATAATCACTATTTTCAATTAAATGAGAAGAAAAATAAAGATTGACCCTTTGTTTGCTGATTTATACTCTCGATTACTTTCGGAGAAGAAACACTTAGAAGCGAAGATTTTAAAGTTCTATATACTTCACAAAAAGAGCACTCTGTTGTACAAAAAAATTGATAGCTTTAGCTCTGAGGTAATTATCAAAGAAAATGAGGTGACTGAACTGAAAAAGAGCTCTGAAAGCAAGATGGAAAGAAAAACTATCACCAAATGGGTATGGCACCCAAACTCTGCTGACCTTGTAAATGACTTCTTGGAAGAAAGTGATATTGATGACAAATATATCGCGAACAATACCTACCTCAAAGAAAACAATATTTCCCATTTTGACTTCCTAAATCTCTCTGATGCAGTACTCGAAGAAATTATCAATCTACGTGATGATCTAAAAATTGGATCTTTGGCGCAGGGTAATCAAGTATACGTCCTTAACAAAAGCCTTTTCATGGATGCCTTTTCAAAAATCCGTCATGACAGTACTTGTTCATGCATCTCGAATGAGGATATTCTCAAAAAGAGAATAGAAAGCGAGGAAGTTTGTATTGTTCAACTTAATCGAAACTCAAAAAAGGAAGATCTCAAGAAGTTCATCGACCATGACTGGGACAAAATAATACCAAACTTAAAAGGTACCAAACCAAGTAAAAATCGAGACACATCAGATAAGAGTCTTTTTTCAAAAATTAAAATACACAATAAGTATATTGACCTCAAAAAAGCAGCGATTAAGGATTTAAGCTTCTCTCCGGATACACGTATAGCTTCTTGGGCTGAGGAAGAAAGACTTCCAAACATCAAAAGCTATGAGTATGAAAATATCAATTTAATTCGCTCGCAGTTCAACACTGAGGTCAAAAAAGTGAATGGTGAATATATGAAATAAAGGATCCTTTAAATCTAATGTATGAAAAGTTGAACTTGCTATACCCTAAGAAGCAAGTTTTTCTTTATATTCCGTCCTAAAAACTTTCTAACGGATGCAGAGTATTTTTTAAGACTTTGTAAGTCATTAATAAATAGTTATGAACGATCAATTTGATCACGAGAATATTTATGGCTCTATTGTCAGTTCGCATGATCTGCTCAACATAGACTTCCCTGATATTCCATGGGTAGTCGAAGGTCTCGTACCTGCTGAGGGCATTACAATTATTGGAGGTAAGCCTGGAGAATATAAATCATGGATCTCTCTCGAGATGACGAAATGTATCGCAAATGGCGAAAGTCTCTTTGGAAAGTTTCCTTGCAAGAAAAGAAAAGTTTTAGTTTTGGATGGTGAAAACCACCCACGAGAAGTGCAAAAAAGAATTCAAATGCTTGGCTATAGTCAAGAGATAGATGAAGAGTTTTACTTCTCATCACAACCAGATATGAAAATGGATTTTGATCCTGATGAAGAAGATCTGATATTTGATCAATCAGATATGACACAAGAGATCTTAGAACTTGCGATGCACCAAGGTGTGGAGGTGGTCATCTTTGATTCACTGACACGATTTCATGATTCAGAAGAAAATGATGCTGGCGCTATGTCGAAGGTGTTTCAAAAGTTTAAGGATTTAACCAGAGCGGGAGCCACAATTATCATCCTTCATCACACGAAAAAGCATTCTATTGGGTCTGAAAAAGATGCTTTACGAGGATCATCAGACATTATGGCAGCTATTGATTCCTACATCCATATTGGTAAAAAGACTGGTGTGCAAAATAGTGTTTTTATCAGCAATCCGAAAGCACGCTACAGTCCCGAGACTGATCCATTTGAACTTAAAGTTGCCTCTGATGATGAGCATTTCTCTTTTGAATTTCAGGGATCTCAAAAACCGATGACTGAGAAATTAAGAGAAGATATACTCAACCTTTTAAAAGAGCATGGAGATGGACTCAAAAAAGGTGACATCCAAAAACTACTTAAATCGGCCGAAAAATCTACCAAGCGAATCATTGATGATTTAAAAATTGATGGTGAACTTGTAGAAACAAAAGGTGTCGGAAATACAAAAATCTATACTTTAGCCTAAGATCTGAAATCGCAAATTAGTTTGCCCTATAGGGTAGAAGATTATGCGATTTCACGAAATATCCATGATCTCACTAAATTACTACAAAAAGTTGTTAGGATCATACGCTGATGAAAAATCTGACGATGAACTAATGGCGCTGCTCAGTATGCAGTATAAACTTGCTGGAATAAGTATCGATCTCTGGGAGTCTGAAAATATTGTCCAAATTAACAAAATAAGGGATAATTCATTTGAACCCCAACAATAGTTGCAACCAACCTATGCCGTAAAAGGATACTTTTTTGTGGCATCAAACGGAGCGATTTATTGTTTCCATCATCGGTTGCGATGTTGGGGTTCAGGCAATAGTCGCTCCTTTTCATTTTCAAATTAAAAATACTATGAATGCAATCATTTACTACCGAGTCTCCACCGAAGATCAGGCAGAGAAAGGTGTGAGTCTAGAGCAACAAAAAAGAGCATGTCTCGATTATGCCAGACATCATTGTATTGATGTGCAAGAAATATTTCATGATGATGGAGTTTCTGCAAAAACAACTAATCGCAAAGGACTACAAGCACTTCTTGAACACTGTGCTAAAAATCACAAGAAAACTGATTGCGTAATCGTCTACAAGATTGATCGTCTTTCACGCAATATGAATGATTATTCGAGTATCGATTTGATGCTCAAGAAATTGAATATTCAACTCATTTCCACTACAGAGAATATCGATAACTCTCCCACTGGAAAGTTTATAGGGCATGTGATGGCAGCAAATGCTCAACTCGACAATGACCTCAAGAGCGAGCGTATCTCTTCCTGCATGGAGGAAAAACTTAAACAAGGTGTATGGGTATGGAAAGCACCAATCGGTTATGTTAATGGAAGAGATGGCAGCAAAAAGACGATTGACGTAGATCCAGAAAGAGCCCCTCACATTAAGTGGGTTTTTGAACAATTTGTAAAAGGAGTCTACACACTAGAGGAAATCCGCCAGAAAGCAAACAAACGAGGACTACGCACCGAAAATGGAAAAGAGATTACCGCACAAACTATGTCAAAAATTATAAATCGTACGTTCTACCATGGTGTGATGTACGTGGAATCCTCTGGCAATTATTATCCAGGAACACATAAATCCATCATCACAGAAGAGATATACTACAGGTGCCAAGAAATTATTGCACAGAAAAATGGTAAATCAACATACAAAACAAAGAAGGAGAAATCACAAGACTTCCCACTCAGAAACTTTGTGCATTGCACATACTGTGCTCGCCCACTGACTGCAGCCTATTCCACAGGTAAGTCAGGTAAAAAATATCCATTCTACCGATGCTACAACAAAGACTGTGGAAAACTCAAATCAGTAGCAAAAGATAAACTTGAAAAAGCATTTGTCAAGAATCTCGTTGGCCTAACACCAAACGAGAGTGTTTTGAAAGCGCAGAAAGTGATTATAATGGATTTGTGGAAGAATCGATACAAAGATATAGAGAAAGATCGTAAGGCCTCTCAAGCAGCTTTAGAGCGACTTGAGGAGGAAAAGAAGGGACTCATTGGCATGAAAACACGAGAACTTATCTCTGATGCTGATTTCAAAGATTCATTGGATGAATTGAGTGCTCGTATCCAAAAGTTTCATGCAAAGCATAGTCAGTTACAGCACGAAGAAATCGATCTCGATAAAGTCATATCAATTGTCTTTGAGCAAATTAAAGATCTCCCAACACTCTGGAAAAAGTCAGATTACGACAAAAAACTCCTTTTGCAGGGTTTGATTTTTTCTGAAAAGCCGCGATATGGAAAAGATGGATTTGGAACACCTCACGTTTCGCTTATCTTAGCGCAAAACAAGGGTTTTGGAGACGATGAATCGTCAGTTGTGATCCCACGGAGAATCGAACTCCGGTTTTCAGGATGAGAACCTGATGTCCTAGCCGCTAGACGATGGGACCGTATTTTTAGTCTGAAAATATGTACAAAGAAGATTTTATCATGTTTACCGATCGCTGTAAAGATGTTCCAGTGATACCTACTTAGATTGCTGTTACACTACTTAGGACCTGCAAGAATCACTTTGGTCGTGAGCTTTGCAGCCCTCTCCCATGAGAATCTCTGTGTATTGCGCAATCCTTTTGCGATGACACCATCTCGCTCTTTTTGATCTGTGAGAAGTGTCTGCGTTGATTCTGCGATCTCTGTTGGATTTTCTGGGTTTACGAGTATTGCACTCTGTTCTTCGCCTGGTGCTTTGGCGATCTCTTGTAATGCTGACGTATTAGATGTGATAACTGGCACACCTATTTGCTGCGCTTCTAGTACAGGCAGACCAAATCCCTCATACAGCGTTGGGAAAAGAAAGACACTTGCTCCATCCAAGAGCGCCCATTTCTCTTCGGTTGATACAAAACCTGTAACAATTATGTCTTTTTTGTTTGGATGCGTGTTAATTGCTCTTAAAATTTCTTCCCATCCGTTTCCCTCCTTGCCTGCAAGAACTAGTTTGTGCGGGATTGCAAAGTGCCCCTTGAGCACTTCAAACGCCTTGAGGATGCCTATGATGTTCTTACGTGATTCGATCCGACCAACAAAAAAGAGATATTCACCTCTTGCGAGTTTAAATTTTGCCAGTGCTGCATGTGCGATATTTGCATCCATCTTGATTGGTGCATTGACGCCTTCATAAATGACTCTGATTTTTCTCTGTGGTATATCATAGAGCCTCATCAAGTCGGATTTGGTGTTGTTGGAAACACAGATGACGTATCGCGACCATTTACAAGATTTTTGCACACCAAAACGCATACGATGATGCTCTGATTTGGTGAATGCGTCTGGCGTTACCTCGTACTCAAGTCCATGCACAACTGATACCGTGCCATCAGGATGTATTGGTGGCACGATATGCCCTGGCACAAAAAGCCTGTCAAAACGACCAAAAAACATTGCAATCGATAGTCGTCCATACGTCCATAGAATTGGACTCCATATCTCTTTAACTCTCCACCGATCTGGTAAGCGAAAATCTATATTCGCAGCAGTTCCGCGGCGCACAAAAAGAACCACGTCATGATCTTTGAGTGTCTCTCGCATTGATCTGATGATTTGATATGAGTATTCCTCTATACCGGTGCGAAGGTGTTTTGCTGCTGGCGATGCATCAATTGCTATCTTCATGTTGTCGCTTTATTTTGTGCCACTTATTTCTTACTAAACACAGTACGCTTGTACTGGTCAAGATTGTCGAGGATCTCACCTGTTCCGCGCACCACACACCTCAGAGGATCATCTGCCGGATAGCATGGTACGCCAATTGTTTGGATGATTAACTGATCCAAGTTGCGCAGTAGAGCTCCGCCACCTGAGAGTATCATACCTTTATCCATGATATCAGATGCAAGCTCTGGTGGTGTTTCCCGTAATACTTTTTTGATTGCATGGATGATTTCTCGCAGCTCATCCTGCAAGGCTTCCGTCACTTCATTTGCATGGACGGAAACCGTGCGCGGCATCCCTCCCATCAAGTCACGACCATGAACTTCATACACCTCTTTTGTTTGTTGGATCAGCGCGCTGCCGATTGCCTTTTTCATCTCTTCTGCTGTGCGATCCCCGATTGCAAGTGAGTACTTCCTTTTGATATAGTCAGCAATTGCACTATCAAACTTATCACCTCCTACACGAGCGCTATGACAGACAACTATACTCCCAAGAGATATCACTGCTACCTCGCTTGTACCACCCCCAATGTCTATGATCATATTACCATGCGCATCGTGAATTGGGATACCCGCCCCTACCGCTGCGAGTACCGGCTCTTTGACGATGTATACTTCTTTTGCACCAGCTTTTACAGCTGCATCTATTACCGCCCTGCGCTCTGTACTTGTAATACCTGCAGGTATCGAGATCATTACATCTGGCCTACCGAATCGCAGACGACCACAAACTTTTGTAATAAAGTATTTTAGCATTGCTTCCGTAATACGAAAATCTGCAATCACACCATCTTTAAGTGGCCTGAAGACTGTTATATCTTCTGGCGTACGTCCGATCATGGCTTTTGCCTCATCACCTACAGCGAGCACTTCATTTTGTGCTGTCGACACAGCAACTACTGACGGCTCGCTCGTCACAACACCTTTTCCCGGCACAAAGACAAGGGTATTTGCCGTACCCAGGTCTATTCCAATTCGCTGTCGCAAAAACTCCATATAATCTGTGTCAGTATTATGAGCATATGTGCGCACCAGTGGTTGCTATTGCACATCTTCCTCTATCACATCATCTCACACCTCTTTCATCTCTATGCTTGCTCCAATGCTTTGTAATCGCTGCGCAAGATTTTCATAACCCCTATTAATCATATAGACGTCTTTGAGCACTGATTCTCCGCGCGCTCCCAACATTGCGACAAGCAGAACTGCTCCAGGCCTCAATGCTGGAGGACAGCTCATTTTTGCGCTACTCAATTTTGTCGGACCTGTCACTTCGACGCGGTGCTGATCAAGTAACTTCACGTTTGCACCCAATTTGGATAGCTCTGTAAAATAGATCGCCCTATTCTCATAGGCCCAATCATGTAACAATGTCGTGCCTCGCGCCTTTGCAGCGATCACTGCAAAAAATGGCAGGTTGTCCATATTTATTCCAGGAAATGGTCGCTCCTCAATCTTATCTGGAAGTGCCTTGAGCCGTGATTTTTCTATTGTAATATCAACAAGCGTTGTCGCCTTATTGTGCGCTTTGTAAAAATCACCCATCTTATACTCAAGTCCCATCATACGCAACTTCGTTAACTCAAGCTCGATAAAGTCATATGGACACCTTGCAATCGTGAATGAGCTCCCTGTTGCAATTGCAACTGCAATAAAAAACATTGCCTCGATCGGATCTTCAGAAAGGGTGTATGTGACATCTTTATTTATTATACCAATACCATGAACGCGAAGTGTTGTTGTTCCTATCCCTTCTATCTTTACACCACACGCCTTGAGAAAGTAACAGACATCCTGCACCATGTAATTAGCACTGGCAAATCGTATCTCCGTAACGCCTTTTGTCTGCGCCGCTACAAAGAGCGCATTTTCTGTGACTGTATCTCCTGACTCACTGAGAGCAAATCGGCCAGGACTCTTTAGAGCACCTTTTCGTGCAATGTCCAATGAGTGCGCCCTTGCTTTGAGCGTGACCCCAAATGACTCGATTGCCTGTGCGTGTGGACCTATACTCCTTGCACCCAGACGACACCCACCAACTTGCGGCAATGCAAACTCCTTGAGCGACCCTGCTAGTGCTCCGCACAACAAGATCACACTCCTTGTCTTTCCTGCCGCATTGCGGTCTATTGCATTTATATCTATCTCTTTTGGTGGCGTAATCGTTAGATCTCTTCCTTTCCATTGCATGTCCATCCCTACACTTTCGAGCACCTCAACCCATCTGTTTACCTCTTCGATGTGTGGCATGTTTTTTAATCGTGTCGTGCCGTGGTTCATGACACTTGCTGCAAGTAATGCTACAGCAGCATTTTTTGATGTGTTTACCGTGATCGTACCAGATAATTTCTTCCCTCCCTGTATAACAAAATTTTGCATAGTAATGATTATGTTTTTGTACTTACGCTCTATCCCATCACAGACGCCCTTACGCGTTGGACGCACATGAGCATGCTTAGATTGATGTCACTTCCTGAAGCTCTTTGAGAGACTCACACACTGAATCCCGTCACATATAATGAAATCGAGCATACAATGAGTATACTCGATTTCCCACGACCATTCAATGTTCTCTTGAACTACTTCAACTTAGTAGCGCGGACTTTGACCATTTGCAATTAGCTCGTCATTGAGGATTTTGCGCATTTCATTTTCTGGAATTGCTGGTCCTGTCACCGGTGAAACACGTGGTTTTTCTTGTGCTTGCTGTTGGGCTGGCTGTGGCGCCGTAGACGGATCTTGCTCTGTAATAGCCCGCACGATCTCCTGTGTCTTATCGATGCGGTTTAACTCCTCTTCCCGCTCCCCCTCACCTGACTGCTCTCGCTCCATTTCGTTTTCCAGTACCTCACGCTCCATATTTGGCATACTCCCCTGATCTGTCATTGGGCGACCAAAGAAATCTCGCTCCTGCTCCATGGTCTCTGGACTGGTTGTGCCGACGACAACTTCTTGCACTTCCCCAGACTCTACAACTTCATCACGGCTCCATAAGCCACAACCTGCGAGCAGTATGACCACAAAAAGTAGCCCAGGAAGCATAATTATGTTTTTCATAGTGGTAATGTATACATATTATAATAACGATCTATCATACAACACCATCAAAAACAATGCAAGTGTTCTCTGTAATTATATACTGCAACTGCCAGCTTCGCTCTTGTTGTGCATTACATATCTTCATGTTCTGCGCACATGCAAGATCTACTTAATTCCAAGGCGTTTCTTGGCAATTTTATATTGCTTTGAATTTAGTTGTCCTGCTGCACGCATCTCCTCTATTTGCGCGAGCATCTCTTCTTTTGATTCGCCATCTCCTGAGGCCACTTTACCCATCGCTTGTGCAAAGAGTTCCTTTCTTTTCTTTGGGTCCATTTTCTTGATGCCTTTGAGTGCCATTTTTTGCATCGCGCCGAGTTTTGGCATTCCTGGTATAGAACCTTCGAGCATTTGATCAATCATTTCATCAGTAATCTCCGGCATTTCCCCGCCGAGCATTTTCTGCGCATCGTCTACTGATTTTTGTGAAACCTCTTGCTTTGCGAGCTCTTTTTCAAATTTCTCTTGTTCTTTTTCTTCTTTTTTCTTGAATAACTTTCCTAGCATAGATCATTTTTAATGTATATCTGTGTCACTTTATCTCCTGAACTTAGCCCTATTTGATGAGGCCTTTTGCTTTTTTGTACTGATAGATCGTTGCTACGAGTGCAGTTGCAACGAAAATTGATGAGTATGTTCCTGCGACCACACCAATCAGAAGTGCAACACTAAACCACACTAGTGAACTTGAGCCCCACATAATCATCGCAACAAGCACAACGACAACTGTCAACGACGTGTTGAAAGACCGCGCCAGCGTTTCGCTAATTGATTGATTGAGAATCGCCTCGAACTGGTCAGTGTTTTTGGTTCTGAGAATGTTCTCACGTACACGATCGTAAACGACGATTGTGTCATTGACAGAGTACCCAAGAATCGTCAAAAGAGCAGCTATAAATGGAATACCCACTTCAACGCCTGCAAACCTTCCAAAAATTGCAAAGAGGCCAAGGACTATCATGATGTCATGGATGAGCGCCACCACAGCTGTAAATCCATAGCTCCATGATGATACTGGGAAAGAAATTTTACGGAATGCATAGGCGATGTAAATAAGGATCATCGCAACAACAAGCAATATAGCTGTTAAGGCATTTCCTCTGAGCTGATCTGAGATCTTTGATCCCACAAAGGCGGCACTTAACTCCTTTACCTCAGGATCAATACTTGCCAGAGCATCACGAACTTGCTGGTTGTGCTCTTCCGTCGAGGCAACATACCGAATGTTGTATGTGTCGTCTTCAGACTTCTGAACTGTGAAGCTTTGTGCACAGATATTTTCTGGCAAGTTTTTGCATAGCGCATCTTTTGTGATAGTTGTTCCAGTGCTTGCTTGCACCTTGATGAGCGTACCACCCGTAAAGTCAATTCCTGGCTTGAGTCCAAAAAGTGCAACAGCCCCCACACTCATCAGCATCAAGATGCCAGAGAGTACATACGTCACACCCCTTTTTCCAATGATTTCAAATATCTTTGTGCGCTTTTCTGTGGATGTTCCACCAATCAGCTCTGGGTACTTTTCAAATAACCGCGGACCAAACATACGCAGCACCATACGAACCAAGAAGACGGCTGTGAAGAGTGAGACAATAACACCGATGATCAGAATAATCGCAAAGCCTTTTACGAACCCAGTCCCAATGATCATGAGGATTAAACACGTAATGATTGTCGAGATGTTACCATCAAGAATTGCGGACCACGCACGTTTAAAGCCTTCCTCAAGTGCATGTGCAAATCTGCGTCCCCTACGTAATTCTTCACGAATTCTTTCAAAGATCAGAATATTAGCATCGACAGCCATACCAATTGATAGGATAAGTCCCGCAATGCCTGAGAGTGTCAGTGTGATCGAGAGACCTGCTGGTAGCACACTTGAAAGCTTCATGATCGCAATGATTGCTCCAGCATAGAACGCTATTGCTAGCGCTGCAACTAATCCGAGTATGCGATAGTAGAAAAGCATGTACAACATCACCGCAAGCAGACCAATGAAACCCGCTTTCAGACTGACTGTCAGCGCCTTTGCACCCAAAGAAGCGTCTACACTCTCTTGTGACACGAGCTCAATGGGAACAGGTAGCGCACCTTCATTGAGCCTGCCAGCTAGCCTTGTTGCCTCTTCAAGAGAAAAGTTACCTGTAATCTGTGCTTGACCACCGTGCAATGCCTGAGAGACACTTGGCGCACTAACAATTTGATCATCTACAGCAATCGCAATTGTCTTTCCTACGCTACGCTTGGTCAACTCACTAAACATCTCAGCCCCCTGCGGGTTGAAAAAGATTGAAACCTCTGGTCGTGTGACTCCTATGTCTGAATACGTCACCTCAGCTCGGTCGAGGAATTCCCCTGTTAATTCTGTTGCCTTGTAGATTGCGCCTGGATCGGTGCGCTGTGACTGTTTTATAAATGTGATCAGTTCGTAGCCCACCTCCTGCACTGGATCGCCAACCTCCTCGCCCTCCGCAGCTTCGGGAATACTTTGTCGTGTATCTGCTTTGCGTACAATGTGGTATGCCACTTCTGATTCAACGATCTCGTTGTATACCGCTCCTTGTGCCACATTGTTATCAAAAAGCACAGCTTCGATTGCTGGTGCACCAACGAGCTCACCCTTGGCTGCATATTGGACCTCTGGTTCTTGCTGCTGATCATCACCGCCCTGCAAGTTGAGCGCAGCAAAGGGATCTACCTCTTTTTGAACCTCTGTGAAGTCTTCTCCATTAGTGATGCGCGCGAGGGCTGCTTGTGCTCCTTCGCGTACCTCTACATTGAGCGGCTCAAAATATGCGTCTATTTCTTGTGTCGTCCGCTCTTCACGAAACTCAAGAGCAGGTGTTTCTTTGATAATTTGCTTTGCTTGCTCCACGTCCTTGATCCCAGGGAGCTCCACGATGAGAAAACGGTCAGTTCCACGACGTGCAATTTGCACGATTGGCTCTCCTACGCCAAATGCGTTTACTCGACGTTCAATAACTGCCTGCACTGCATTGAGGGCGTCTTCATGCGCTGCTGGATCAACCTTTGTGAGATCTACTTCATATTCAAGATGAAATCCGCCTCGCAGGTCGAGACCAAGATTGACATCGAGCTCATCAAGCCATGTTGCAACTGGTCCACCCAGTGGAAACCGGCCGATGGCTAGCGCTACTACAGTACACACCAAAAAAAGGATAAGGAGTAATCTCCCAGCAGGAAACGCATGTTTCATAAGTAAATCCAACAAATATTTAATACTTCCAAGTATAGCGACATTTCTGCAGTTTTGCAAAATGGTGAAATCCCTTGATTCCTACTTACCCATCTCACACCGCCTAGTTGTGTAGTCGTATGTGCAACCCTGGAATACCTGACGCCATAAGTAGCGAACTTGCGCAGAGCTTGAGAATTGGGGATCTGGGCTATCCTCGATATCTGGCAGCGCTACCAAACCTTCGCTGTTGCGTACTTTTAGTGTATAAAGGGTCAATGTTCCGAAAGTTTCCACATTTTGAATTATGTAATAAGGCTCGAATTTCTCAAAATATCGCTGAAAGTCTGATTGTGTTCGCACTACAATATAGTAGTTTCCTCCCAGATATTGTGTGCGCAAATCCCCCACCTTGCCTACTGAGTAGAAATCATTACTCTCTATTCTTTCCCAGAATGCCCTCTTGAGCTCTGCTTGCGCCTCCATAAATATCATTTCCCCGTTTTGCGTGTGTTCGTCTACCATAGCATCAACAACCTCTTCCATCTGTCCAAGGTTGACCCGTGTTTTTTCCTTCAGGATCAGATCACTGGGTACCAGGCGGAAAGTTGTGTCATTTCCTGCAATGGACCTTTCCTTGAAGTGCGCTGCAACAAAGTACGCATTTCCAAGGATCGTGATCAGCAGAACTACTTTTACTGCAATAACCAAGCGTGGCCTCTGCGTATCCATCACACCCTGCGTAATCAAGCCTAAGAAAATTATGAAAATTGGTGCTTGGAGCAAAAAGAATCGTGGAGCAAAATCAAATGCTAGTGGCGTATAGATGACAAATGTCACAAGACCCCATAGACCTGTCATGCGTAGAAAGTTTTTTTGCCGCCTTGTTTTAGCATTTTTCAGTGCTATGAGCCAGCTAATCCACCCGCCGAATAGATATCCGACAGTCGCGAGAGATTTTGCAAGAGATTTTTTACACAACTCGTCACATGCAATTGTGCCGTCCTTGGAGGGCTTAGGGGTTTTTATTTTTTGGTCTCCAGTTAATACGACCCATGCCATTTCTGTATGCTCCGCTGCGTTGCGTAATATATTCACACCCAGAGATGCACTTTCCTGGGTAGCATCTCCACGAACTGACGCTATGAACGCTTTATAGTTCTCCCCACCTGTTTTTATATCATTGATCACTAGTGGTGTATTGAGCACACAAAATGTTACTACAGCAAGGATCCAGTACTTCCATGGAACCGCAGGCCGTGTCCACAATAAATAGGCTACGCAAATCACTGGAAATACTGTAAATGCTAGGAAGTGCATATTTGAAAGGAAGGCAAAGCTAGCTGACGCGCCGACGAGCCATCTCCCGCGATCCGACTTAGCAAGCTTTGTCTGAGATGTCTGCAAGAGGCAGTATGCAGATGCTAGCGAAAAAAATGGTATAAGGTTTGGATTCCACCCAAATCGACTGTAGACAACAAAGTACAGTGATGTTGCCAAGAGTGCTGTTAGTGCTAGCGCAAGACGTGACTGAAAAAACTCCCTTGCAAAGAAGTAAAACAGGGGTATCGTTGCTATACTTAAAAGCGTTATCAGCATAACACTTTCTCCAGGTGTCGCACCAAAGATAACCGCACTGAGGTATTCGATGTAGTAGAATAGCGGTCCCAATCGCAGTGTCGTCTTGTCCTCTGACACACCATCTCCATCTGAATCTATGAAGACATTGCCCGCAGCCTTTGGACCTTGTAGTGGAAGCTCACCAATACCTTTTTCGTATGCTGCAGAAATCACTCGAAAATCTCGTGCCTGATCGAGCTCGTAGTGCATCCATGAGTCTAAGTTATACGAACGAAAAAAACCCCCGACACACACAATGAGTACGAGCGTGATTACTGCCCACTTATTATTTTCGGTCGACATTTGCAGTTACCTTAGAATTTTTCTTACCCCTCATTATCGCACATGACACTTTTGTGGCAAATCACCTTTTGCAGAATTACCTTCTTTTTTTGATGATAATTTGTACAAATTAATCGTCCCTATATTGTATGACTCCTGCACTGTGTGAGACTGCTCGAGAGCGCCTGGGATTTGCTTGCGTGTTTGCTCTCGCACGAGGAGCCATATTTCGTTGTAAGCATACTCTACCTCAGGCAATCCACCGCGTTTTGCGTAGCATAATAACCTCTTATCGCCACCCTCCTTGTCGACAAGGTAGTGCAGGGCACGGGCATATCGATTGTCGCCGACTATGACAAAATTTACTTGCATTTGATCACTTGTTATAATGTCACTCGCTTTGCGTAATGCTCCAAGCGTTACACGACTACTTCTCCCAAGAATATTATCTGAACCTGTCCTTATCGCCTCTGTTTGTGATGCCTTAAGCAGACGATACTCGATGATCGTACCATGTATGTTCATGCTTACGATCATCAATACTGCGATTGTTGTAATGTATGTGAAACGTCGGAAACCTGCCTCCACTACGCATGCCCATAGAAATATGATCGGTGGTGCCAGAAAAAGATAAAATCTTGGTGATATCTGGTATGCCAGTAATGTGAGGAATACGCCTCCTATCACGAGCCACACACTCATAAGAATTGTTATATTACCATTAGCACAATCTCGCAATCGTACAGCGCAGAGAATCCCCACCATAAGAAATGCCAGGGAAAAGACTAAATATGGCATTTTCACTTTGCAACCATTGTCGCAAATGAAGTCCTTTCCCCTTGTCTTGAGCGTAGTGCCTGCATACTTGCTTGGAACCATTGTCGTCAGGAGATATGTTGAGGATTTTTGGGTACTCCTGACAATTTTTTCAATCACATGATGGTCGTTGTCTCGATTGCCTTTGTCGCGTATCGTTTCATAGAGAGCCTTTGTCGTTGCGCCTGATGAATTGACCTCCTGAGCAATCATTGGCATTGTGGGCAGCAAAAAGGCTACAACTCCACACACCAACAGACGCCAGTCATACTCACTACCTTGCGCCATCCTCACGGCGTAATAAATCACCAAAGTCAGAGGAACACATAAAAAAGCAATGAAATGGAGCTGCATCAAAGCGCTAGCTGAAAAGCCAATTCCTCCTGCGATGCAGATTGCCTTATATCGCTGCTGCTTATCTGAAAGCGATACCACACAATATGTGAGTAATAGACCCCAAAAAATCATTGCGTTAGGGTTCCACGCGAAACGGCCATATGTAACAAAAAATGCAGATGACGCAACAATTGCTGTCACACTAATTGCTGTCTGTAAACTAAATGTCCGTCGCGCAAGCACAAATACTAGAGGCAAAACTAGAATGCTTAAAATTGTTTCTGCAAATGCGATCACCTCTGGCCTCACACCAAAAATCTTCCCAGTGATAATTTGTCCATAGTAAAAGAGTGGGCCCAGAAATAACTCACTTCCTCGTGCCATGGGTCCATAAACCGGCCACTGACCAGTCGTCATTGCATCGTGCACCACATACATGTCACGCGCTTGATCCAACTCAAAATGTAATGTACTTGCATAGTCCCACGATCGCAGGAAAATACCCATTACCATAATAAGAGCAAGGATGACATAGTGATCTACACGCATGCCTTTCATGAATTTTCTCATTTATTTCACGTGATCTTTACCCCAACGATAAACAAATATCTTTCCGCGTAATAATGGTGAATCTGTTATGCGCTGGAAGTTCTCTTGCGCGTACACCCTCGCATCTTTACTAATAAAATTTTCATCATTATCTGTATAGACAAACCACCCCGTTGGATTTTCCTTTTGGATATCACGTAGGACATCAGAGGTAATCTTGGCAAATTTACCCTCTGCATCAAGTTTTTCCTGTGATCGCTCTGATCCAAAGTCTGTCACATCAAATCCTATCCCTCCATAGTAGTAGTTCCGAAAATTTCTTGTCACAAGTGGCTCACCCGCTCTGCCGTGATCCTTTACATAGTCAAAAACTTTACGATAGTCTGGCGTCTCAGATGCTGCTGTCAGATTGTACGTGTTGTTTTCGAGAAAAAAATACCCATAGTGTGGCAGTAGTATTATCGCGACAATCCAGAATCCTCTTTGTAGTCTTTTTGCGGAAAAGGCTTTTTGAAATTCTTCATATAGATGATCGAGCCCTATAGCTGTGAGAATCAGTATAAATGGTTGGACAAAATATATGTACTGCGCACCTACATTGCGATTCCACAAGAATGTTGCACATGTAACGATCGTGAGGGCCGTCACGCTGACCCATATTCGCGAAACTGTTTGGTCATCGCGCCTCGTGAAGCTTACAATGATTCCCCAGAGGATCAACATTGCCCCAAGAACAGGATGCCAAAAGTGTCGTAAAATATGTTCTATGTATCCAGTGTTGTCATTAAACTTGAGAAGGTGTGGCATATCGGCAAACATTGTAATTACCGTGCCACCTATAACCAAACATGCTACAGCTACAGCACTATACACACCGTATCGAAAGATAGTCATACCCTCCTTATATCTCACGCCATACGCCCACATCACACAAACGAAACTGAGCAAAACGAATGCCAGATTGAGGGTTAAGAGATGTAAGTGTGCTGCAAGGAGAGATAGCAGCACACTTACCACGAGATATTTGAAGTCAAAATTTACCAGACTCATCCATCGAGACTGTGTGATTCGATAACCCGCAAAAGATCGCCCAAAAAATTGTGACACGCTCCATGATAACAAGAGAAAAATTGGCGCAAACATACTGTACATGCGCAGTGTCCTCCCAATTTCAATTGCCGGAATACTGACAGCGAACAGTGCCGATGCGATAAGTCCTATGCGCGCACTCTTTGTCCAGCTATATGTCACCCCATAGATAATTACTATTGTGAGAATGCTCCATAGTACACTTATGGACCGCGCTACCCATTCTACTGGTGGCAAATATGAAAAGAGCGATGCAACTTGTACGCGGTACATCCATGCCCTGCGATCACTTGCTGGATTGTCCCTTATACTCGGCTGCTCCTGGTTAAAGTCCCATGCCTGCCAACTTCCTGTTTGGTGATAGCCATATGTTGCATTGATATCAAGGAATTCATCCGCCACAAATGGCCGCTCCCCAAGAGACAGTGTGCGCAAAAAACCTCCGACAAGTACAATTGCAGCCAGTGCAATCCAGATCCAGTATTTTTGTGATTTCTTTGCTATAATCATTATATTTATTGTACGGTTCATACTGCGATGCGTAAAGAGCATTTCAGCTACCGCAGACATTATCCCTCCTTTTTATCCTCTCTTTATGCTTAAACACCATTGGATTGCCGCAATTATACTCTGCTTGATCTTTATGTTTTTTGGTCTTCTGGACATTAGCAAACAAGCACTTGTTGATGAGCCGTTATGGGCATATGACCGTATAGAGCAGTATTGGCACAACCTTGCCGAGGGTGATCTGCACCACGTCCGACCTAGTGATAAGCCTGGTGTAACCATTGCCATTCTCGGAGGCTACGGCTTGACGAAGCATGTGCGTCCACATGAGATCCGTGATACTGAAACCCCAGAATTTCGTAGCGACCTTATTGGTGCTATGCGTATTCCGATTGTGCTTGCTGTCACAGCTCTTTTACCACTGTTTTTTTACCTTGTCATGCGTCTCCTTGGCACAAAAATAGCCATTGCCTCACTTGCGTTTATTGCTGTTTCACCGATTCTTATTGGTGTCACAAGGATCTTGAACCCTGACGCACTCCTTTGGATTCTTCTCCCGCTTACACTACTTTCTTTTCTGTTGCAACTTCAACAGCGAAACTGGACACACATCATCCTTACTGGCATTCTTCTTGGCTTGGGCCTCCTTACCAAGTATGTCATGAACATTTTGCTGATTGTCCTCCCTCTTGCGATTGTCGTACACGCACTCTACCACACCACAGAGACGCACCACATGCGCACACTTCTCAAAAAGAACTTCCGTGGCATGCTCTGGAGTATCCTTGTCGCTCTTTTGGCATACTGTCTCCTCCTTCCAAGTATTTGGGTCCGACCTGAACATATACTCGAGGGCACCATTCTTTCTCAGGCATTTGAGCCTATTTGGAAATTCTATGTACTTGGCATGATCGTTCTTATCGCTGATCTTTATGCCTCCCGCACATCACTAATTACACACCTTCTCTGTAGACTTACTCGCTGGAAACAACACCTTCTTCCTTCTATTGCTGCTGGTTGGCTTGGTATTATCACTGTTACGATTGTCACTGCATATCTCCAGTCACCTTTTGACTATCAACTCTCCCTTCAGTCTCCCAAGGCATCTGGCAGGGACCTTGGATTTTTAACGACTTTTTTTGCTGATTTTTATGTGTTGATCTTTGCCATAGGAATACCCATCCTCATTTCCTTTCTCATTGGTCTCTATCTTCTTGCGAGGAAATCCTCACAGGCATTGCAGTGGCTTTATGCAATCCTCCTTCTCTTTCCGCCGCTGTACTATCTCGGCTCTGCGATCAGCGGCGTCACTACGATCCTACGCTATCAAGTTGCTGCTTTTCCCCTAGTCTTTATTGTTGCGGCTTATGGGCTTACGCAGATTCTGAATGCACGTAAAACTGCGATTCAGATTGCTGTATCTATCGTCGTCGCTGGCATTCTCCTCCTTAACCTTTTCATGGCCCGTCCATACTACTTCAGTTTTGTGAGTGAACTCTTGCCACAGGATGACGTCCTTAACATCAAAGATATGGGTGATGGTAGCTATCAGGCAGCTATGTATCTCAATGCGCTTCCAGGTGCGCGAGAGATGACAATCTGGGCTGATAAGGCCGGTGTCTGCGCTGTGTTTGTTGGCTCATGTGAAACAACAGTGACTGCCTCGACGATTGCTGAGCAAAAACTGGTCTTTGACTACTTTGTCACATCACGTACACGCAAACATCTCACAGAGCGACATGCACCCCGCCACAGAAGAAAGGAGGATGCACCCGCACAAACATATCACTTTGAGCGACTCTACAGTGACGATGTTCCAGTTGTACACGAGATCCTCCCAAGTAAGCGCAAAGCAAACTATATTCGTATCATTGATGCTGACGACTTTGACATCTTTACAATGAATGATGACCGATAAAGAAAACTCACCGAAGGCGAGTTTCCTTTGGTGAGTAGTTAACGTTGTGTTTTTTTGTAGATATCATAGAGATATCCTACTGTTGCAAGGCCGGTGGCGGCGGCGTTGTCCAGACTTGTATTTGGCTCTTCTAATCCCTCCTGGGGAATGATGATCTCAAACTCCTCGTCAGCCGAGCCAATACCCGACTGTGACACGGTTATCTTGTTTTTGGGCAACACGATCCACCAATGTGATTCGTAGTGACTGGCAGCGTACTCAAGAATCTGCGCCTGAGTTGTTAACTTGTTTGCTATCGCTTCTTCTGGCGATAATTCTACTCCAGTACATCCTACTGTGAACATAAAACCGCTTCGTGGTAGCGTGAGTGATTGTAATAGTATGGCTTGTTTCGCCATTTTTTTCTCCTAATATTGTGCAAGTATTTTGCATATTTTTTATATCATACTATTGGTATAAAGTCAACTTTATTGTACAGATTACACACTTTACTGAATGATAATTGGTTGCACCTCTTCCCGTGCTCGATGCAGTTTTATAGTATACTTAACTCCTCCTTCTTTTATGGTTAGCGGATTTTTTTTGGCTGACTTCTCGTTAGATCGTAAATGCTTGAGGGTTTTGCGTGGAGTGGCTCACCATGGTCGATGTAGAGATCAACTTTAGCGCCAAAGTATTCCTGCGCTTGGATGATTGTTTGTGCCGGCGGCATGCCTGCTATATTTGCACTGGGCGCTAGGAGAGGTCCTGTTTGCTTGAGAATCTCATGTAGAGCCTTTCCTCTTTTAGTCCCTTCGACTGGAATGCGACATGCTATCGACCCTAAGCCCCTCTGGATGTGTGCAAATCGATCGCTTTGTGACTTTAGAATAAATGTGATTGCTTGATCTTGCGGCAGGGATTCTAAAAATTTTTTTTTGTTTTGTGAGAGTGTAATTTCAAGGCTTTGCAACTCGTCGAGTGAAGCTAAGAGGACTATACAGGCCTTTCTTTTTTCACGCTTTCGTACATGATAGAGTCGCTCTATTGCTTTTTTATCGTGTGCGCAACAAAAAATACCATAGATTGTATCCGATGGCATGACGACGAGACCGCCGTTTTTCAATACCTCTACTGCTGCGCTGATTTTATCCTCCATTCCCCTAACCTTACTCCATTTCATTCTCCATCTCATCCATTGCTTTGTTGCACAACATATCTGCACGCTCATTTCCCTCGTCACCTGCATGACCTTTGACCCATTTCCAGTCGATTGTGTGGCGTGCGACTTGCTCATCGAGTAGTATCCATAAATCTTGGTTTTTGACGGGTTTTTTTGCTGCTGTGCGCCAGCCATTACTCTTCCAGTTATCGATCCATTTTGTGATACCGTCTCTGACATATGTTGAGTCTGTATGCAAAACAATCAAAGACGTATCACCACAGTATTTAAGGGCCTCAATCGCAGCTGTCAGCTCCATGCGGTTATTGGTCGTTTCTTCTTCATTTCCACTGAGATCCTTTTCACCTTCTGCAGATGAGATGTAGGCCCCCCACCCACCAATACCAGGATTACCACGAGATCCGCCATCTGTGTAGATCGTATACTTTTCTTGCATAGTAAAATCTTTTTTGCATTTATACCTTCTTTATCTTCTTCACATAGACTAATCGCTTCTGCGTAGAGTGATTTTTATCAAATTTAAAGCCACTTGGCTCCTCTCTCTTCAACTCTTTAAGGCTTTCGATCCTTTTTTGTATAATGAGATTTGCTAGCGTGCCGCGCGCTTTTTTGGCGTAGATCGCCACGACCTGCAGCTTCCCATCACCTCGATCAACCTTAAAGTCCACGTCAATAACATCTGCATGTATTAATTTGCGACATGCCGCCTTCGCGTATTCCAGAGAGGCTAGGTTGAGTATGATTGGATTCTCCCATGAATCTGTGATTGTATTTATGTGCTTCGCAATCGTGTCTCCCCAAAATTCGTACAGATTCGCATGTTGTACTCCACCCCTCTCACACCGCAGTCTCGTCCCCATTTCAAGCCTGTACGGCTTTATGTACGTCAATGGAGATAGTATGCCATAAAATCCGCTCAAAATTCCAATATGCTCATCAGCATATTCCCAATCAGATGCCGTATACGCCTCCACATCTATGCCTCTATAGACATCGCCAACAAACGCGCGCAATGCATAGTCATAGTTTTTCTCACCTTCAACTGTGCACTCCTGCTTTGTAAAGCTATCGTTCCACCCTTGAAAACGCCTATAATTAAGCTCTGCGAGCTTTGGTGAAATACCCATGAGCTGACCCACCTCCTGCTCAGACAACTCCTTTAGTACCCTGTGCAATTCTTTTGTTGCACCGAGATGCGAAGACTTCTTTCCCTTTGGAATCAATGTGTCAGACCGCCTTGTAAAGTCAAGTGACTTTGACGGTGATAGAAGTGTATATATTGGTGTTTTCATGTTCTTTTGCGCACTTTCAAATTACTACTCACCCTTCACGTCCCATCCATCACTTGTTATGCGCTGAATAATTTTCGCCATGAGCGGATCAATCTGATCAGTCGTCAACGTTGACGTGTTTGATTGAAAGATGAGGTGAAATGCTACGGATCGCTCTGCGGTTTTTGTGTTTGTGTAGAGATCAAAGAGATCAACATCTACAAGTAAATCTGATCCTGCTGCATAAATTGAGCGTTCAACATCTGCCACAAGGGTCTGTGCATCTACCTTTATCGATATATCACGCATGACACTGGGATATTTTTGCAACGACTCATATGTCATATCCTGCCGTGCTTCCTTCCTTACACGATCAAGATCAATTTGCGCATAGGCTGTTCGTGCATTCTTTATCCCAAATGCTTTCGCCGCCTTCTTTGACACTTCGCCGATCATTCCTATAACCATCCCGTCTTGCAGTGTGATCTTTGCGCGTCGCGATGGATGAAAAAGGTGCGGTGCATCATCGCCAACCTCCTCCATCTCTGCGATCGGCGCAAACAGGACATCACGCACGCCATGAGAAGTAAGATATGTCTCCAGAGCACCTTTGAGCCTGTAGAACTGATCCGCATCTTTTTTCTTTGACGTGACCGCAATGCCCAACATCAACATCTCTTGCGGTAATCCGCTTTCTTTTTGTGGTTGATATAGTCGACCTGTCTCAAAGATTGCTGTCTGCTCATCATACGCTTGATTTCTGCCTGCGCTATGCAAAAGACCTACTGCAAGCGTTCTGCGCATATTTCGCAGTGATGCATCATCGCCACCGCCGGCCAAAATCACGTGCTCAAGCTGTTCAACACCCGCCTTCCGCGTATCTTCGTCGCTATAGAAAGAGTAGGATCGCACCTCATCAAATCCAGCTTTTGCGAAATTGTCCTTTGTCGATCGTTCAAAAAATCGCTGCGCATTATATTGCGGCACTTGAACATTCTCCACCAATGGTCGGGCATGTATGTTTTGATAGCCATAGATACGTCCAATCTCTTCAATCAAATCCTCTGCATTCCCAAGATCTCGTCTATACGTTGGGATGTGACAGAGATACACATCATTCTTCTGCTTTACATTAATATTCAGCCCCTCAAGGATTTTTCGCACGTGCGACGTATCTATCTCTATGCCAAGCAGTCGCTCAACAGATGCATGTTCTAGCGCAATGCTCCATGGCGATATTTTTTGCTCTTGCGGGTACGTGTCAGTAACACCCACCACCTTACCACCTGCTAATTCCTGAATCATCTCTTTAGCCCTTGCCGCCGCCTGCTCTGTTAGATTTGGATCCAGGTCACGCTCGAATCTATATGCTGCATCAGTCATAAGCCCATGCCGGGATTTTGTTGCGCGTATTGCGCGTGCACTGAAGCTTGCAGCCTCGAGCACTATATCAACGGTCGCATCTGTAATTGCGCTTCCCTTTCCACCCATCACACCAGCAAGTGCAATTGGCTTTTCACCGTCTGTTATAACAATGTCTTCCTTTGACAAGCTCACCTCCGTCTTGTCGATCAGTGTCATCTGCTCTCTATCGGTTGCCTTTCGCACAATGACCTTTGGCACAAAGTCTGCACTGAAGGCATGTAATGGTTGTCCCGTCTCAAGCATGATGTAGTTTGTAATGTCTACAACATTGTTATAACTTCCATGACCCAAAGATTTGAGACGCTGTACCAACCATAGCGGAGAAGGCCCTACTTCAACGCCCGTGATTGATGTAGCACTGTAGCGACTACATGCTGGCGTCTCCACCTCTACCGCAATACCAGCATCGTCAGCGGGCATCGTCTCATCAAATGTCAGGACTCTCTCTTCTAGCATCGCGATTTCTCGCGCCATGCCGCGATGCGAGAGAGCGTCATGTGCACGATTTGGGAGCACATCGATATCAAGTACTGTATCATCTAACCCCAGATAATCAATAATCTTTTCGCCAACTGGTGCATCTTCGCCAAGGATCATGATGCCATCATGATCGGTGCCAAGTCCTAGCTCATCTTCCGCGCAGATCATACCGACACTTTCTACACCCCTTATCTTGGCTTGCTTTATTTCAAAGTTACCAGGAAGAACGGCGCCGACAAGGGCCACAGGCACCCTTTGACCCTCACTTATATTTGGTGCTCCGCAGACGATTTGCAATCTTTCCTCACCTACATCAACAGACACAACATTCAGCTTGTCAGCATCAGGATGCTTCTCTTTTGCAATCACATGTCCTATAACCACATCATCAAGACCCTCTCCTTGCTCTGTAATGTCTTCTACCTCAAATGAATGCGCGATCAGTAAGTCAGCAACCTCCTTTGGAGATTTTTTGGTTTGTGATAATTCCTGTAACCACTTATAACTATATAGCATATTTTTTCGTCAATCAGAGTTATGAAAAAGTAGTGTGCTCACCATCAAAACTGTCGTGTAAATCGTACATCTCCGCCATGAAAATGCCTAATGTCATCAATGCGATATTTCATCATCGCTAATCGCTCTAGACCAAATCCCCATGCAAAACCTGTGTACACACCCTTCTCGTAACCTCCAGCCTCCAATACATTCTGGTGTACCATTCCCGCTCCACCAACCTCAATCCACCCTGTTTGTTGGCATGAACTACAGCCATCGCCACCACAAATCGTACATGAAATATCAAACTCAAACCCCGGCTCCACGAATGGGAAATAACTCGGTCGCACGCGCACTTTCATATCTTGTCCAAAAAACTGCGAGAAAAATGACTCGGCTATGTGAAGGAAGTTTGCCACACTCACATCCTCGCCGACGACAAGTGCCTCGAACTGGTGAAATGTGTGCTCATGCGATGCGTCTGTTGCCTCTTGGCGAAAAACACGTCCAGGCACTATGATGCGAAATGGTGGCTTTATGCCCTGATCGGATTTTTCTTGCATAGCTCGCACCTGTACATTGGATGTGTGCGTGCGCAGAACATGCCGATCCTCATCTGACTTTGTCTCAATCCAAAATGTATCTTGCATGTCACGTGCCGGGTGATTGTCAGGTACATTGACCGCATCAAAATTGTAGTATTCTGTTTCAACTTCTGGTCCATCAGCAATCTCAAAACCCATCGATGTGAAAATGTCTTCTATATCACGCTGGACAATTGTCAGCGGATGAAGATGACCTGATGGGCCCTTTTTGCCTGGTGCTGTGACGTCTACCCACTCTGCAGCACCATCAAAAGCCTCTTCAATTTCCTGCAACCTTTCCTCGAGACGTCCGTGGATCTCTGTACGCGCATCATTCAAAGCCGGACCAAGCTCTTTCTTTTCTTCTGGTGTGCGCTCTTTCATGCTTTTTATAAGCACTGAGAGGGGGCTTTTTTTTCCTGTATGACGAACTCGCACACCTTCAATGTCTTCCAGTGTCTTTGCGGCACTGATTTCTTCAAGGGCGCCTTTTACAATTTCAACTAATTGATCTTTCATAATCTCTGCGTACAACTTACTTTATTGACAGTCAATTTGGACGAAAAACTTTTTTCCCACTTTTAATATTGCGTCATTGTCTGCTCGGCTTATCACTCGTTTAACATCTTCCATCTTAACATCATCTACTGACACCCCACCTTGTTCTACCTTGCGACGAGCATCACTCTTACTTTTTGCGCCACCACTACCAACAATCACATCCAACAATGCCTCACCTACCATCACTTTATGCTTCTGCACTTCTTGAATTGATCGTTTTTTTTCAATGAATTTAGTCTGCAAGTACTGCGCTTCCTTCTCAGCTTTTTTGCTTCCTCCATAAAATTCTATGATCGCCCTTGCCAACTCCTTTTTTGCTTGACGTGGGTCTGCTAGTGCCAAAAATCTCTGCACCTCTTGTACAGGAACCCTTGTGCAGTGTTCAAAGTAGATTGGCACAACATCATCTGGCATGTTCATAATTTTTTCTCCCATGTCACGAGGGCTGTCAGTCAGCGTGATCGTATTGCCCCAGCTGCTACTCATCTTACGACCATCCGTGCCGAGAATGAGATTTGTCATTACGACATTTTGGCGCTTTTGTCCTGCCTGTTCTTGGAGTACGCGCCCAGCCAAGAGATTAAATCGCTGATCAGTTCCGCCAAGCTCCACATCTGCTTCTAGCGCCACACTATCATATCCCTGCATTAGCGGATACAGAAGCTCTCGCAGAGAAACACGTTTTCCTGCGTCGAGACGTTTCTTTATATTTTCACGCTGGATAAACTCATGGAGTGAAAATGCGTCTGCATGATGGCCAATCTCTTTGTAGCCAAGCTGATCAAGCCAATCAGCATTGTAGACAATTTCAAACAGCTCAGGATCATCCATCTTGAGAATCTTTCCTGCCTGTTCCTTGTAGAGCGCCATGTTTTTTTCTATGTCTTCGTGTGTGAGCATTGGTCGCTCAGCATCCTTGTCTGACGTATCTCCTATCACACCCGTTGCATTGCCTACCAAAAGAACAACCTTGTGTCCGAGGTCTTGGAAGTCCTTTAACTTGAGAAGTGGCACACTCCGACCCAAATGCAGATGGGCACTTGTCGGGTCTATACCAAGCTTGACACGAAGTTGACGGCCACTCATCAACTCGTTCTTGAGGTCTGTCGCATCTATGACCTCTGCAACACCGCGGGTAAGAAGCTCATCTATTTTTTTTTCATCTGTTATTACTGCCATAGTTTTCTTTGCTAGAATTTTGTACATTCAACTCGCTTCTCACAGAGGGAGAAGTACTATAATATCATCACTATCATAAAGATTCAAACCAAGGCCATTTGGCCCATAGGATCCCAGTGCAACACCATACTCAGGGGTACCTACTCCTCCATTGAGATCGTAGTCAGTGTCAAAGAAATAGGGATTACCCCATGGGTCAAGCATCGTCGATTCTACATATGGACCATCCCAGCCAGTGTATGGATCTCCTGCAGGATTGTCACTTAGCCCTACCCCAGTAGCTGCTACATTTGCAATCTCATTAGACAGAGAAACATTTACTTGATTGGTCGGCTGATGTCCTGGCCACTCCTCTGTATCCACAGCCATTACTGTAATTGCACTTCGTATTCCAACTAGCTCTTGGTGCGCCTTTGCTCTGAGCGCCTTTTCACGTGCAGTATTCAAGGATACAAGTACGATCGATGCCAATATACCTATGATTGCTATCACGATCAATAATTCAATTAACGTAAATCCTTTCCTCCTCATATACCTCAAAGAATGATTTTAGCGAGAGCGTAGACTGCTACTGCAATGAAAACAATTTCAAGAAACACATTTGAGTAGTTACGGTCGATCCAGACTCTATAGCATAGACATACTCCCCCTACGAGATTGAGAGTGTTGTAGAGCACTTCCTTTGGATTTGTCAATTCAAATGTGAGTAGCGCATACGCCGTTACTACGCTTAGCGCACCAATCCACCCTATAAAATTGTCATACTTGGTTGCCATTGTTTTTTTGTATTTTCTTATTGTAGCATGCTTGCATGTCATTTGCTTGTCTCTTTTTTTCCGAGTGCGTTTTTGTAGACACTTAATGCTCTCTCGCGCGCGTCTGTGTGCTCAATGATCGCTTGTGGATATGCGTCAGTACCATACTCTGGTATCCATTTTCTTATATACTCTGAATCTGCATCAAATTTCTTTTGTTGGGTGTATGGATTAAATACACGAAAGTATGGAGCTGCGTCACATCCACCACCCATAGCCCATTGCCAATTACCCACGTTTGATGCTAGCTCATAGTCCAATAACTTACACGCAAAATAACGCTCCCCTCGGCGCCAATCCAGTAGTAAATGCTTACACAAGAATGATGCCACAACCATCCGCACGCGGTTGTGCATGTGCCCAGTTGCATTTAGTTCTCGCATCCCCGCATCTACGATTGGATAGCCTGTCACACCGCCGCACCAGGCAGCAAAGTCTTGGTCTGCCCTCTCCCCTGTTCGCCATGGGACGTCATCATAGCACACCTTAAATGATATGTGCGGTGTCTGAGGATAATAGTAGAGAATTGCTTGAAAAAAATCCCTCCACAGCAACTCCTTTAAAAAAGTGTTGTCCGATACTTCAGAGGCCTGCCTTGCAAGTGCACGAACACTCATCGTCCCAAAGCGCAGATGTACACCAACGCGTGATGTCCCACGATCATCAGACGGCGTGTCACGCACATCTTTGTAGCGCTCAAGAAAATTACGATCCACATCTACACGAGGAATTTGCACTGAACTCTTGACAAATCCTATGTCCGATAAACTCATCTCTGACCCATCGCCACGGACAAGATTCTTGAGGAGACTCTCACCTATTTCAAACTCTCCATATACAGGCTCATCATGTATCCTCTTGAGCGCCTTTTTGCTATACGGCGTATAGATACTGTATGGTGTCTTATCATCTTTCAGGATCTCTCCTGGAGCATGGAGGACGTGATCTTTAAAGGCATAAAAGTTGCCGCCGCCAGCCTCTACAATCTTCTTTGCCATCTGATCCCTCTTGCGTGCGTAAGGCTCATAGTCTTCATTTGTATAAATATCTGCCTCTGGGTATTTTTCTAACAACTTTTTCAGCACATCCTCAGGCAACCCATATTTAATATGTAGAGCAGAATCATGGGCGCGCATCACCTTATCCATTGAATGCAATGCATCCCAAATAAAAGTCACGCGCGCATCGTCCTGTGGCAATTTATCCAGAATCCTCTGGTCAAAGATAAATAACGGCAATACTGACTTCTTATCTGTTAGTGCACGAAAGAGCGCGTGATTATCATCCATGCGCAGATCCCGCCGAAACCACATAATTGCATCAACTTTTTTATCCATTTCTTTGCATCTTACAATCTTCTGCTTCTATGTCAGAAATAATTTTATCGGTGATCTGTTGCTTGCTCATTTCTTCCCCGATGAGAATATCATCGCCGCCTAAGACATCTCCTTGAGTCCACCAACCCCTCATCTCATTCTCACCAAAATCATGTGTATTCACTTTTCCCTGATGCCTTCTCAGTGTCTCTTCAAAACTCAGGTCAAAGTAGTATGTCCTTGACACATCAGCATACTCTCGCAAACGTTGAAGCATTGTATGATACCGCTTTTTAACCAAAATACCTTCTAAAACTACAAGATAACCCCTGTCAATTGCAAATTTTGCAGTGTTCTCAATAAGATCAATGTTGTCAGACCCTTCCGACTCCTTCTCTTTCAATATAACTCTTCTCAGGTAATCTTGCTCAATAAGGGCAACCTTTTGCATACCCCGCAATTCTTCCTGGATCGCACGTGCTATCGTGCTCTTGCCTGATCCTGAATTACCCCTGATGATTATTAATTTCTTCATAAAACTCATCTAGAGGCATAACTCGGACTTCTTCTTGGGTTCTCTTCTTTACCTCTACACCGCCAGTAGCGAGTGACTTTTCTGAGACTACGACGCGTGTTGGAATACCGATGAGGTCGCTATCTGCAAATTTCTCTCCAGGTCGTATATCTCGGTCATCAAAAAGCACGTCAACACCCGTCTTTGTTAATGCACCATAGATTTCTTGCGCCTTGCGATCTTGACCGATGCTGATCAGATGCACCGCAAAAGGTGCGACGCCGTGTGGCAAGACTACACCTTTTTCATCTGCAAACTTTTCAACTAATACACCAAGAAGTCGTGTAATGCCTATGCCATACGATCCCATCCATACAGGCACCTTATCTCCCTGATCATCTGTATAGTATAGCCCCAAACTCTCACCCTTCTCTGTGCCAAAGTTGAAGATATTTCCAGTCTCAGCTGTCCGTACCTCTTCAAGATCCTCACGCGCCACACCAAGACTTTCCAGGGTTTTGTCATTAAGCACCTCTTCGTTGATGGCGATATTTTTCTCTCTGTTGATATATATCACGTCTTCACCCGCCTCGCATACTGTTTGAAACTCATGTGAAAATTCTGTAAATGCTCCGCCAGCCGCAAATGTCACGAATGTATCATCTCCCACACCTAGTCGGTCAAACACTCTTTTGTATGCTTCGATGCAGTTGTTGTAAAATCTATCATGCTGATCCTGATTTCGTGAAAAGCTATACATGTCCTTCATAACAAACTCTCTCCCGCGCATGATCCCACTCTTTGCTCTCATCTCATTTCTCAGCTTTGTCTGAAACTGGTACACATGAATAGGAAGATCTCGAAAGCTTGTGATGTGACTTTTCATCATATCCCCAATTGGCTCTTCATGCGACCATCCAAACCCCACCTCTGAACCATTTTTAAGTTCTGACTTAAACCATACGTCTACAACACTATCATCCCACCTTCCCGTTGAGTCCCAGAGCTCCTTGCGCTGAATCCCTGTCATAATCAGTTCGCTAGCTCCCATTGTATTCATTTCTTCTCTGACAATTTGCTTGATGTTTTCTACTGCGCGAATGCCAAGCGGTAACAGTGAATACGCTCCGGCCATTTCTTTGTGTATGTATCCCGCTCGAATAAGAAGCTGGGCATTTTTTGACTTTTCATCTTTTGGGGCAAATTTTTGTGTCTTTGTGAATAATTGTGATTGTTTCATAGTTGACTGGTTTGTAAGACGTTTGACTGGACATCCTTCTCATCTTAGATGAATTTGAGAATGTCCTTGACTGTTACGTAAAGCATAAGCAAGATGAGCAGTGTAAAGAAGAGTGTATGGAATCCCCCCTCAACACGCGGACTGATTGGTGAGCCCTTTAGCTTCTCGATCAGAAGGAAGAGTATGCGACCGCCATCAAGCGCAGGAATTGGCAGGATATTGAAAACTGCAAGGTTCACACTCAGCATTGCTGCGAAGTTCATGAGGAATGTGATCCCAAGTTCACGTGCCTGCCCGGTCATAGCAGCTATACCAACAGGCCCCGAGAGTTGATCCCCACCAGATATCAGAATCTTTGGCAATTGGGCGAGTGCGTTGAGAATGCCAAGCGTCATATACCCTGTTCGCTTCGCTCCCTCAATTGCAGCAATGTGCGGTGGATATTGCACCTCTACCATTTGTACTATTTCCACACCGAGAATGTGCTCACCTTCTCCAACTTGTGCTGGTAGCGGCCCTTTCAGCGTTAACGACTGACTTCCACGCGTTACATCTACGCGAATATCTCGGCCTTTTAGAGACTGCACGGCACTTACTACATCTGACTCCTGAGAAATTGTATAGCACTCATCCCCTGCACACATAGATTTCAGAGCATCTCCGATGCTTATTCCCATTGTTGCAGCCGCACTCTCTGGTACAGCACTATTTACGAGTACTTTTGGTGGAGCTGAGATCCAATCGGCCGGTATCGGTATCTGATTGCCCTGCGCGTCATGCGTCTGCGCTGGAGCACCAATCATAGCTGCAACCGTGTAAAGAAGCCACGCAAGAAAAAAATTCATCACCACGCCTGCAACAAGCACCTTGAACCGTACCCATACGCTCTGCGCTGCAAAATGATCTTTATCGAACTCTTTTTTCTCTACAAGGTTTCCATTCTCATCTTCAACATGCTTCTCTGCATTCTCTCCCTTAATTCGTACAAAACCGCCCAGAGGAATCCAGTTAATTGAAAACAATGTGTCGTTTCCGTAATATTCTTGATTACCTCTTATGAATTTTCTCTTCCCTGTTTTGGGATCACGCACAAATCCCCCAATACGCGGTGGAAATCCAAAACCGAATTCATGGCATGTAATTCCATTTCGCCTTGCTGTCACATAGTGGCCAGCCTCATGGATGTAGACAAGTGCTCCAAGAACACCTAGAAATGTTGCGCCCGTAACAATCACACTCGGTTCAATTTTACCCGTTATAAGACCGATAGCCATTGCTACGACAAGTCCTAGAAATACTATTGCCGACTTACTCATATTTTTTTTGTTTCTTATCAATCAAATTTTATGAACTGCACCAAAACGTACTAGGTGATATATTACCCTACACCGTCATAATGTCTGACTCTTTCTTATTCCTCGAGTCTTCTATGCGCCCATTATGTTCGTCAACTACTTTCTGTAGAGCATCTTTACCAGAAAATTTATCGTCTTCGCTCATCTCACCATCTTTTTCCTGGCTTTGAATTTCTTTCCAAATCTCTTCACGCACACTCCTAACAGCTACACGCGCCTCTTCTGTTCTCTGGTTAAGCACCTTAACGAGATCTTTGCGATTTTCCTCTGTCATTGGTGGCAAAACAATTCTAATCACACTACCATCGTTTGACGGTTGCACTCCCAGGTCTGATTTTTTGATCGCATCTTCAATCAGATCCAAAACACCCTTATCCCATGGTTGGATCAGGATTTGTCGCGCCTCAGGGACAGAGACATTGGCTGCTTGCTTGAGTGGTGTCGGTGTTCCATAGTAGTCGACATTAAGCTCATCGACGAGAGATGTGCTTGCTCGACCGCTCCGCAACTTCGCATACTCACTGTGCAACCTCTCATGTATTTGCTCAAAAGCTTCTTTCTGAGCATCAATTATTTCTTGATACGTCATGTCAGCATCGTTTTATCATTTATTTGGCGACACACATATAAAAGTCGTCGCCTCTTTGTAGGAAGTGTTTCATTACCTCATTTGCATAGTATATCATGTACAGCCTATTTGCATACCATCTGCAACCCTCGTTATCTGCTCACACCCTGAAATCCCACGTACATCACACCTGCTTGGTTTGGATCATATAAAATTGTACTAATTATCTGTTGACTTTGTGTATCAGTAATTTTCCATCGGTTCGTCTGTCCGTCAGAGCCTGCTAATACGTACAATGCTTGTGCAGATGCATATGTGATCTGATTATCAGAAATTGGACTCATTGCTATTGCACGGATAGGGATGCCCTTTGAGCTTCCGATGATGTCCACTTCTGCCCACGTGTCCCCATAGTTCTCTGATCTATACAGAGACCGATCAGTTCCAATATAAAGTTCCCCAGGACTTTGTGGGTGTACAAGAAATGACTGCACAGTACCTTCATATCTTTGACTTCGATCATCTCTCTTGAGCTTGGTAATTGACTCCCAATTCTGCCCTCGATCTGCGCTACGCAATATGTCGTTGCGACTTGAAAAAAAGTACATTTGATCTACATTCTGCGGATCAAAGCTGATATCTTTAATCGTTGCATCATTTGTCCTAATATTATCCCATGTGATTCCACCGTCTCGCGATCGCGCGATTGTACTTTTGCGTGATCGGTTAATACTCGTGCCAATGTACATCTCATCAGGTATCCTCGGGTGAATGCGTACAACCATCACCTCTGTGTCACTGACTGGCTCTACATATATTCTCTCCCAACTCTCACCTGCATCCTTTGATTTAAACAAGCTTCCTCGGCTTTCCCATGTCGCTGCAACATAAAGTACCGCACTATCGCGAGGATCGATTGCAAGTGACGTCACCGACCTTGCATCAAATGTCACCTCTTTCCACGAAGCGCCTGCATCTGATGATTTATACAGGCCTTTTCTCTTTGTTCCAGCATAAACATTTGACGAATCCTGTGGATCGATCGCAAGAGCTGTGACATCTGCTCGTGCCAAAGAAAAACTCACGGCAAGTTTTTCATCCACCTCCACTCCCTCTACGGTGTTGCGCCTTTCAAAGCTGACTCCACCGTCAGCGCTGCGTGCAATACCTCCATTTGCAGGAATGTTTTTTCGTGTACCAAACCCTGGCAGACACCCTGAGAGCACAAGGACACAAGCCAACATAATAATCGTATATGGATATTTCATCATGCTTTTCTTTAGTGAGGAACTCGACATTTTTTTTGGCGTCAACCATTTTTTATAACACTTCCTTGGAATGCATCCTGGCTAAAGTATGCTCTCAAGTTTTCTATGTTGGATCCGTTCATAGTCACAACTTCCAAATCTTCCTTATCTGCGAATTCTGCAGCCACAGGGTCGAAGGGCGTATTCATACCGGGTGTCCATTCCTTTTGGCCAAAGAACGTTCGAAATTCTTTCCACGACATATCCTCGATCTTCTTTGCATCATCATGCACACGAGGATCTTTATCGTAAATATAATCTATATTTGAAAGATTAACGATCTTCTTTATGCCTAGGTACCGTCCAAGCAGAACTGTACAGTAGTCGGTTGAGAATCCTGGCTTCCAGCCCGCCGCAATCATAATTGGATCGCGTGAGTGATAGAAATCCTCGAGATCATGCGGATTGGTATTGATTTTTGAAAATACATACTCACTAAATATTGTTCGCAAGAGCTGTGCATTCAATCTTGTTGCATGGATACCCAACCAATCCTTGTCCTGGTCTGGAATATCAGGCAAGATCACTCCAGCAGCATCTTGATACTTTCGCGCAGTTTTACCACCGCCAACAATGATTACGAATTTCTGATCATGATTTGTGACACGATCAATGATGAGATCGCGGAATTCTGCAACAAGCCTTGTATTGATCTCCTCTGGTACTACAAGTGAGCCTCCTAGGTTAAGGATGTATGTTTTCTCTTTCATGCTTTTGATTTTTATGCGAACTAAAACACCTAACTACAAACCTTTGTCTTTGCATAGCCCTGGGACCTCGCATCTGCCTCTGAGGTAAAACACCGTAAATTTTCTGACTTGATTCGCTTTACTGCTTTGCATGACGGTGGATAGTATTTCGTTCCACTCTTACTTCCTACGAGGACGCACTCACCGTCCGCAACTACAGAACCCTCTCCTGAGACTTGAACTTTTGACTCCTCCATACTTCTGCCTGCAGACACCTCACGTATACCTATGCTGCTGCATTGTGCATCACATAGCGTTGTATTAACGCCCTGACCCATCACCACTCTCATTGGGTGCGAATTCACAACCATGTCCCTCGTCATTCCTAGCATATATCCCGCACAACCAACGCTGAGGACAGTCAGTCCAATTACGATATGGCCGCTCTGTAGAGCCCACCACTTTCTTATCTTTTCCCTCATAATCTCTCCCTCAGGTAACTTACTTGACGTAAATGCTGTTTTTGCTATAATACCACAAGTATTTTGGGTTTGCGAATTTATGCCCACAATAGAAAAATTATACTATACAGCCCTTACTGATCAGACATATCAGCTCAAGCGCATCACACCTAGTTAATCTTTCTTTTATTATCGACAACTAATATTTAGATATGGCACATAGGAAAGCAGGTGGCTCGACCAGTCTCGGTCGCGATTCCATCTCAAAGCGCCTCGGCGTTAAAATCTTTGGATCACAGACCGTTAAATCTGGTAATATCATCATTCGCCAAAGAGGGACAAAGTTTAATCCTGGTGTTGGTGTTCGACGATCAGAAGATGATACGCTGTACGCAGTTTCAGATGGGATCGTAGAATTTAGCAAAAAAAAGGTTCGAGCCTTTACCGGAAAGCTCAGTGAACGTCGTTACGTAAGCGTTGTACCTACTCCAAAAAAGAAGTAGCACTGCACATATCTCACTTGCCTGTATAAAATCCTCTCCTTAGGGGATTTTATGTTTTTTAAGTACCATGCCTGCAATATTCACATTTCCTAAAAGTACTGCGATGTCACAACAAAAAAACCAGCTGCAGAAATGCACTGGTTTTTTACTGGGCTTAACTTGTCGCAGCCTAATCTAGTTATCCCCAGCCTCATCATCTGCAGATGTCAGCTCTTCGTCTTCTTGGACATCCTCAGCATCTGTATCTAACTCTGTATCTGCCCCTACCTCCTCGAGAGTCTCCGCTTGTGCTGCAGGCTGTTGTGCCTGCTGCTGCGCAGCCTGTGCCGCTTGTTGTTGAGCTTGTAGCTCGGCAATACTTCTCACTCCGGTTACTTCCATTTCAAAAATAAGTGTTTCATTTGGACCGATGACACCTGGAACGCCCTGCGCACCATACGCTTGATCTGCTGGCACCACAATCTCATACTTGTCACCGACTTTCATCTTTTCTAGAACTGGTCGAAGTCCTGGAATAACTGCACTACTTGGGAATGGAACCGGCTCACCACCATTTTTTTCACTGCTATCAAACTCAGTTTGGTCTACTTTTTTGCCCACGTACTGTACAAGGGCTACGTTTTCTTTTCCGACTGTTTCTCCATCACCACTTGTGAGAACCTTATATGCTGTACCAATTGTTTCTGTTTTAACGCCTGATTGCGTCTTGAACTCTTCTAAGTAGTCGGCGCCCTCCTTGGCCTTCTCCTGTTGAATTGCAATTGCCATTTCATTGCGTTTTTCGTAAATGCCCTTTACCTGATCCTCTGTTAGCTTAAGATCTTTTTCTGTGAGCACATCTGATATTGCTTGAGCAACAACTGCTTTGTCAACTTTCATTGCCTCGTCAAGACCATCAACTGACGTTGCGATGTCTTGTCCAATCGCGTATCCGTTTGCATAGCTCCACTGCTCTATGTTTTCTGGATCAGCATCGCCAGATACCTTTGACAACCCCCCAGGCGTAAGACTGGCTCCATTTTGCTTGAATAGATAAAAAGCGCCAAGTGCAATCAAGCCTGCAACAAGAAGTCCTACTGGAAACTTTTTGCGATTACGCGTTACGTTGTTGTGATCAGTAGCTGTAACTGTCTTCCTTGCTGTCGCTTTTGCTGCAGTTGCAGCCTTCTTTGCTGTGGGAGCCATAGTTTTGAATATTTATAACCTTAATATCATATTGTTGCGAGTTATTATATCACAACTCACAAAATATCTGCAACACATGTTTGGAGAGCCGCTTTTTTTTGATCGGAAGCTCTCAGAGCTGTTATTTTTTGATGCATGCAGATATAAATGCCAAAAAAAGTGGGTGTGGGTCAAGAGGCCTCGATATGAGCTCAGGATGGTACTGCGTTCCTACATAGAATGGATGCTTTTTCTCTGGTAATTCAAGAATTTCCATTAGCTGTCCATTCGGAGACTTACCAGAGAATACAAGGCCAGCGGCTTCAAGCTGCTCGATATACTCTGGATTTACTTCATAACGATGCCTGTGACGCTCTATTATCTTTTCTGCCTTGTAGGCTTTGCGAGCAATTGTTCCAGGGCCTACGATTGCCTCATAATTTCCAAGTCGCATTGACCCACCGTAGTCACTGTCTTGTAGTCGCTTTTTCTGCTCTGGCATGATATCGATGATGCGATGCTTGGGTCTTTCTTTCATCTCTACGGTGTGCGCATCTGCTAGCCCAAGAACATTTCTCGCATATTCTACAACTGCAATCTGCATGCCATAGCACAATCCAAAGTATGGAATCTTGTTTTTTCTACAATAATTTGCTACAAGTATCTTTCCCTCTATTCCACGTGTCCCAAATCCACCAGGCACAACTACCCCATCATAATCTTTCAAATCAGATAATTTTTTGGGTTCCTTTTCATATTGTGAGCTGTCTAGCCATGTCAGCTCAGGCATACAACCCTTATGATAGGCACTATGCTTAATAGCCTCAATGACACTTATATACGCATCACTGAGAACAAAATCACCCGTTGCAAAATACTTTCCAACAACAGCTATTTTTACGGGCTTCTTTGCACGCTCAATTTTTCTCGTGAAACTTTCCCATGCCTTCATATCTCGTCCGCGTGATCGGATCCCTAGTTTTTTGAGAATTGTATCGCTTAATCCATCTTTCTCGAAATTTTGCGGCACATGATAAATGCTTTCCACATCAGGAGCACTAATCACACTCTTTGTGTCCACACTGCAAAACTGTGCAATTTTCTCTTTGCGCACTGCGTCCAGAGGAACCTCACTTCGCGCCACAATAATATCTGCTTGCAGGCCAGAACTACCAAGTGTTCGAGATGCATGCTGCGTTGGCTTGGTTTTCATCTCTCCGACCTTGCTCGGCATCGGCACATAACTCACCAGGACTGTCAGTATGTTGTCAGGCGCCTTCATCTTCATCATTCTCGCTGCTTCGAGGAAAAGAATATTCTCATACTCCCCAACTGTTCCACCTACCTCAACGATTGTTATGTCTGCATCTGCCTTGCGTGACGCCTTTTCAATTCTACTGATAATCTCTAATGGAATATGTGGCACAACCTGTACGCATTTACCTCCATACTCGAGATTTCTTTCTTTTTCAATGACTCTCTGGTATACACGACCTGTTGTCATGTAGTTAAGGGATGTGAGGTTGGTACCCAGAAAACGCTCGTAATTCCCCATATCCTGATCTGTTTCATAACCATCTCCTAATACATAGCACTCACCATGCTCTGTTGGATTCATGGTTCCGGCATCGAGATTAATATATGGATCAACTTTGATTGCTGTTACAGTGAGGCCTCGGGACTGCAATATCCGACCAATCGATGATGTTGTTACTCCTTTACCCACACCACTCATCACCCCTCCAACAACAAAGATGTATTTTCTTTTTTTGACCGTTGTGCGCTTGGTTTTTTTTGGCATTGCCATAGGTTCAGATCTTTTGATATTACAAGAATTCTTGAAACGGCACACTGCAAAATGCCCATACAAAGACAAAGAGTCACTGCTCTAGTGACCCTCCCCTGTGCATTGGCAAATAACGCCCTTTCAATCTAGCTCGCTATGACGTGTACCACAACCTCAGTGTGCAGTCCTTTTCCGAGATTAATCATTACAGCGTGCTCTCCTAGTGTCTTGATGTGATGCGGTAACTCCACTTCACGATCTTCAATGACTTCATTATACGCGTCCTTGATCGCTCGCGCAACTTCACTTGGTCCTACAGAGCCAAAAAGTGTTTCCCCTTCAGCCTTTGACGTAATCTCGATAATGCCACCCTTTATTTTACGCGCAAGTCTCTCTCTGCTCTCTCGCATCTTTTTTTCTTCGATGTCTTTCGCTGCTTTTTGCTTTTTTGACAGTGTAACCGTTGACGTAGAGGCTACCTCACCTTTTCCAGATGGGATTAGTGCGCTCATGGCATAGCCGTCAGCAACCTCAACAATGTCGCCCTTGCGTCCAAGTTTCTTTATATCCTCTTTTAGTAATACCTTCATAATGCCTCATTGTCAGTGTCTTACTCATTTAACCTTAGAATAAATCATATGTGGAATCTATGCAATTTTAACCTCTCCTTACCTTCTCTGCATTAGTGCGATTTTTTGTAGAGCCACACATGTCGCTCCATGTGTAATCTGACTAGACATCACCATTTTAATTGCCTCTGTAAATGGCATTGCAAGAACTTCGATCACCTCCCCTTGATCTGGTTTTGACGTACCCATAGTTAAGACTGTTGCCATGAACATTGCTTTGGGGGATCGCACAATGGCGGTGAGAGGATTTATCACTCCTAGATCGGTCCATTGATCTGCAGTTGCGCCAAGCTCCTCCTTCAACTCTCTTTTAGCAGCACCCAGAAATGATTCGCCCGCTTCAATGCCGCCACTAAAACCTTCAATTGAATAGTCGTTGATTGCATATCTAAATTCCCGTGAAAGATAGACAGTATCTCCATCGATAGGAATCACCGTACTTCCTCCACTTTGACTTACGATACCAAAAATTCCCTCTTCCCCTCCTGGACGAATGACTTTATCCTCTTGCAATGTGATCCAGGGATTCTTGTAGATCTCATTTGAATCGATGACTTTGAATGGATTATTCTCACTTTCTTTAGTCATATTATTTCGTACCTCTATTTACCGCGAGTCATGTATAAGTGGGTCATATATCAAGACCTCCTATGCAGGAGGTCTTGATGCGCACTCTAAAGCTCAAGGGATTTTAAATGATCTCGTAATTGATCTTTTAGATTAGGATGCTTAAGTCCAAGTTGGATTGTGGCTTTAAGGAAGTTAAACTTATCACCTGTATCAAGCCACTCCCCCTCAAGTGGGAGCGATCTTATCTCTGTTTCTCGTTCAATCGCTATCTCAAAAGCATCTGCTAGGCGAATCTCACCTGATTTGCCGTCTTCCATGCCGGCAAGAATATCCATTATGTCTGGTGTAACGATGTATTTTCCTACAGCAACCTGACGTGAATCTGTTTCTGATGGCTCTGGCTTTTCTATCATCTTTGTCATCTTAAGCGTGCCATCGTCTTCCTCTCCTTCGATGACACCAAATTGCGATACCTCATCATCGCCCACGACAGCTGTACCGATCATACTGGTTCCATGTTTTTCAAATGCTTCAATCAATTGTTTTGAAGCAGGGACTTCAGCATCATATATACAGTCTCCAAATAAGACAAGTACTGGCTCATATCTTGCGATGTGTGCTGCTTGCAAGAGCGCATGACCATCTCCGAGAGGGTATGGCTGCCGCACATAAGTAAATTTTGCTAGCTTTGCAATCTCCTGCACCTCTTCTAGAACGGCTGTCTTGCCCTTTTCTACAAGTGTGTTTTCGAGTTCATATGCTACGTCAAAGTGATCCTCAATTGCTCGCTTTCCGCGGCCTGTGACAAATATAATCTCTTCAATGCCACTGGCTACAGCCTCTTCAACGAGGTATTGGATTACTGGCTTATCCACAACAGGCAACATTTCTTTTGGCTGGCTTTTTGTTGCTGGGAGAAATCTCGTTCCAAATCCTGCAACAGGCAGAATTGCCTTCTTAATTTTTCGCATGTTTTTTTCTTAGTATTTGTTTTATAGAGGTCAATGCTTGCACATACTCTGCTATATATTATACAACAACCACACCTTCTTGTAGGCTTCTTTTTCACTGTTTACGACTCTCGCCCTAGATCATCATCTTTTTGTCCAATACATTCTTTGCAAGATCTCCTGCTGCATGCAGTGATTCGAATGTTCCTGCATCAACCCACTGACCATTGAATGTTCTCACATCTAGCTCACCAAGGTCGAGATACCGCTGCTGAATCTCTGTAATTTCAATCTCACCACGTGCACTTGGCTCTACTGATTTTGCGAAATCAACGACTCTATTGTCGAAAATATATAATCCAGGAATTGCAAAATTACTCTTGGGATTTTCTGGTTTCTCCTGGATTGACAGGGCTTTCATCTTTTGGTCAAACTCCACAACACCAAAACGCTTTGGATCCTCAACCTCTTTTGCAAAAATTCTTCCACCACTCTTGAATTCTTTTATTTCTTGTGAAAAATCATCTTCGAAGATGTTGTCTCCCAGAATCATAGCGACACTGTCGTTGTCCAGGAAAGATTCTCCAATAATGAATGCTTCTGCAAGACCTCTTGGCTCATCTTGAATTTCATATGTGAACTTTGCTCCAAAGTCTTTTCCGGATCCGAGGAGATTGAGATAATTACCCGCATGGTCTGGTGCGATAATGATCAAAATTTCTTTGATGCCTGCCCTAAGGAGTGTATTGAGTGGATAATAGATCATCGGTCGGTTGTAAACTGGCAACAACTGTTTCGATGTCATTGATGTTAGTGGCCGCAGCCTTGTTCCTGATCCGCCTGAGAGAATAATACCCTTCATAGTCGTAAACAAATTAGTTACTTGAAGCGAGTTTTTACTCACGTTGACTCAATACACCACCATTTTAGCACAGTTTATTATACTCAATCAGTCTTGATCGTATTTTTTTCCTCCTGGAAGATAGGGTAGCCTGCTGTCATCTCCAACACCTCCCCCTTTATACTTACTAGCTCTTGTGCATTGTTCATCTCCGCGCATGCACGTGTTATCCAACTTGCTATCCTCTTCATTTCAGTCGGTCCCATGCCGCGTGTTGTTATTGCTGGGGTGCCTATGCGGATTCCACTAGGATCATAGGCACTTCGTGGTTCATTTGGCACCATGTTCTTATTCACGGTAATTCCAACCTTTTCAAGAACTGCATCCACCTCTGTTCCTGTATGCCCATTACTCTTGATCGTGTCGATGAGCAGTAGGTGATTATCTGTTTGCCCAAAGCAAATGTGAAATCCCTCTTTTTTCAATTCTTCCTCCATCACCTTGGCGTTTTGTATCACTTTTTTTGCGTACACACCGAAGGAAACCTGCGATGCTTCACTTGCTGCAACCGCAAGAGCTGCAATATTGTTCATGTGAGGTCCTCCCTGAAAACCTGGGAAAAGTGCCTTGTCAATTGCTTCTGCGTACTGACTCTTGCACAAAATCATTCCCGATCGTGGTCCACGGAAGCTTTTGTGTGTTGTGCTTGTGACGACGTCACATAAGGGGACTGGGTTTTCCAATGCGCCACCTGCAATTAGTCCGGCGATATGTGCCATATCCATCATGAGAATTGCTCCTACTTCATCTGCTATCATGCGGAATTGTTCGTAATCAACATGTCGTGAATACGCACTATAACCTGCGAGTATCATTTTTGGCCTGTGCTTCCTTGCAAGATCATGTATTGCACCATAGTCTACCACACCTTCATCTGTTGTTTTGTATCTGACAAAGTTGTACATTTTTGCACTGAGAGTCACAGGATGTCCGTGCGTTAGATGACCGCCATGCCCCAGATCCATCCCGAGCACTGTATCGCCAGGCGAAAGGAGTGCGCTATAAACAATCATATTTGCATTTGCACCGGATAGCGGCTGCACATTGACATGCTCTGCACCGAAAATTTTTTTGAGACGATCTTGTGCTAGTGTTTCTACACGATCTGTGAATTCTTGCCCACCATAAAATCTATTGCCCGGATAGCCTTCTGCATACTTGTTCGTCATCACACTACCAAGCGCCTCCAAAACAGCATCGCTTACGTAGTTTTCTGATGCTATTAATTCTATCCCTTCCACCTGTCGTCGCGTCTCACCTGCTATAGCATCAGCTACCGCAACATCACTGTCTTTTAATTTTTTGCCCATTAGATTTCTTCGACATACTTTCGAAATTGATTACCTCGATCAAACTCGTTTTTGAATACACCAAAGCTTGATGTGCCAGGTGACAATAGCACAACATCACCAGCAGAGGCAATGCCTCTTGTCATTTCAATCGCTTCTTGCATTGACTCAGCAACGCGATACGCACCCTCACTGTCAACAAACTGTTTTTTATCTTTTTTTACTTTCGTTAGTCGTGACATCATCCTTTCACTTCCTTCTCCCTTTATAAAGACAATGTCTTTTACGCCACGCACAACGCACTCCATCATTTCCTCTATTGAAAGATTCTTGCTTGCACCACCTGCTATGAGAATAATTGGCTCATCAAATGCCTCTATACCCACTATGGCTGCGTCTGGGTTTGTTGCTGCTGTGTCATTGTAATACCTTATACCTCCAACTTCGCGCACCAATTCAAGTCTATGTGGAATCTGTGGCAAGCTAGCAACACCATCACGAATATCACTTACCGAAAGTCCGACAGCGTGCGCTGCATTTGCTGCCAAGAGAACGTTCATGCGGTTATGCCTACCTCGCAATGGAATCTCATCAACATCCATAAAAGGTACTGTATCAATCCCGTCGTTGAGAAAAATCTTACCTTTTTCAATAAACATACCTCGACCCTTGTTGCGCCTTTCACTGGTTGCCGTTCGAATATGTGCTGGAACCTCATCTACAGCCTCATGCAGCATCGCGTCGTCGGCATTGTATATGAAATAATCCCTGGCTCTCTGATGGAGAAAGATATTTTTTTTATCTGCGAAGTATGACTCCATAGACTTGTAGTAATCCATGTGATCTGGAAAGATATTTGTAAAGACTGCAATGTGTGGAGAAAGCTTATTCTTGGCAAAAGAACTTAAGCGCCAACTTGAGAGCTCAAAAACAACAATGGTATTTTTCTTTACATAAGTCAATCGGTCTAGCACCGCTAAATGCTCTACACCAAAAAGTACGGGTGTCTTGCCTGACTTTTTGAGTAAATGGTAGACAATACGTGACGTTGTCGTTTTACCCTTCGTCCCTGTGATGCCTATGATTGGTTTTTTGCATAATTGAAAGAACAGGCTTGCGTCTGTTTCAACTGGCACATCCTTAGAGAGCGCTAGCTTGATATGCTCATTTGTCCATGGACAACTCGGTGTTTTGATGACCATATCCACATCAATAAAATCTTCTCTGCGATGCTGACCTAGTACGTATGTTACATTTTTGAGGTCTTTGAGTTTATCAAGTGACTCAATAAGATCCTCTCTACTCTTGAGATCTGTTGCTATGACATGCGCCCCTTGTTCGACTAGGTAACGAACTGTGCCCACTCCACCACCTAGTGTACCAATCCCAAAAACTGTAATTTTTTTTCCATCAAACCATTTTGGTGACATTTTTGTAAGGCGCTTTTCTTGGTCAATATCTATACTAACCAAGAATATTACGCATCAATAGTTACTTTACCTTTCCCCGTATTACTTTCCCAGCTCTGACGTCCATTACGTCACCTCGCATTATGGTAATTTCGCCACCTACCACAACATAGCGTACTCCTTGTGCATATGCGCGTGGTTTTTCTTTGCTTGCTATATCTCGTATTGCTTGCGGATCAAGCACTACCACATCTGCAGCCGATCCCTCTCGAATTGTTCCTCGTCCTGTGAGTCCCAATCTCTTTGCAACCTTTAGGGTTGATTTATGGACTGCTAACTCCCAACTCAGCACCTTTCTCTCGCGCACATAACGGCTAAAAAGCCTTGGAAATGCGCCGAAGGATCGTGGGTGTGACCATGCTTGTGCTGTATCCGTTTTATCAAGCGTATATCCTGGGCTATTAGACGTAATGACAGAATATGGACTATCAAGAGCGCGAACCACATTCTCCTCACTCAAGGCTTCGAGTAGGATAATTACCCGACCCTCAGAAGCTAGTAAAAGATCCATGATAAGAGCCTCTACCTTTGTTTCGCGCTCCCTTGCGATATCGCCGAGAGTCCGACCCCTTAGCTGCACTGCATGTGGTGCAACTGACACAACTGCATCCTTGAATGAAATCTTGCTTTCACGCATTTCCTTGATTGCCTGCTCCCTTGAGTTTTTATTTGTGAGGCGACCAAGCATCATCGTGCGCCCGCCTTCTGTCAGCCATCTTGGCAGAAATGTGTATAATACCGAACCTGTCACAGTATATGGATAGACGTCAAATGTGATATCCAATCCGTTGATCTGACCATCATCAAGAATCTTTAATGCCTCACTCATGCGTGGCCAGTGTTGCTGACCCACAGCTTTGAGATGTGTGATATGTACCCGCACTTTTGTCCGTTCGGCAATGCGAATAATCTCTTCGATCGAACCGACCAGATCGGAATCCTCGTCACGCAAATGTACTGCAAGTAAGCCGTTTTGTGCTCGTACTGTTTCCGCAACTGCAATAAGCTCATCCTCTGTTGCGCTGTGTCCATGTGTGTAAATCAATCCAAGTGATACACCCAGCGCTCCATTTTCCATCGCTTCATGTATCTGTGTGACGAGCTGCGTCAATTCTTTGCTTGTGAGTTTTCGCATCTCATCACCCACAAGACCGCGCCTGAGCGTCCCATGGCCGACAAACGTTCCAAAGTGCATACTCAACCCTTTCTCGTCGATAATATCTAAAAATTCATTCATTTTTTGCCACGAAACATTTGTCCCTCCCACATCTGCCCATTTTTGTGTTGAGAGAAACATTTGCTCGTTATAGATCGGTGCAAGAGAGGCTCCAGAATTACCACCAATGATCGAAGTGATTCCTTGGTGTAGCAGACTCTCCATTGTCGGATCTTCAAACAGACGCCAATATACGTCACTGCGATTTGAGATGTCGATGAAGCCAGGTGTTACGTAGTGATCGTATGCATCGATCTCCGTCTCGCCTCGCTCATGTGACAGATCCCCAACTTTGACGATTTTCCCGTCGTTGATTGCGACGTCCGCACGAAACATTGGATCACCTGTCCCGTCGATAACCGTTCCATTTTTGATCAGTATCTTATACATTTTGTTTTATTAAGGTGCCTTTATTGTACGATACGACTACAGTTATTACAACTTCCCCTTATCGAGGATAATCATTCTTATGATAAATTTTTTTTATGTCTCTGCTCAGCTCCCAATATATTGACATTTACTTGTAAATAGTGTATTATATTGTTAAAACTCAGGAGAATATAAATGAACTTTAAAAAAATTATCACCACACTAGCGTTGTCATTGACACCATTCATCTCTACGCAGGCTGCAGATAATGCCTTAGATTACCCAAACATACAGATGGAGGTTGTCTCACTTGACCATCTGGATGAGCGCCTCGACAAAAAGTCGAACCACTCCATCGCTCCACATGTTATCACTTGTAGTGATGATCAGATGCAATGGCAACTCAGGTCAACCTCAAAAGCTGATGAGATACTCTATATTTATCACGCTGATGAGATCCTTGTGTCTGTCATTACCGTACTTTTTGACGAAGCAACTTCGTCCCATGCGGTAACGCTCTACATTGATTCCTCACAAGTTGAGATGCACTTTGATGTTGTACGTATTTCAAGTGTTCGCAATGCCTTAGTCGTCTTGGACCGGTACGCGTCGAGCAATCAAACGACTCTACCATCCAAATGTTTAGGTGATAAACATAAACTCAGCCCAACGGACTAAGACTCTTCAACAAGAAACTGGCGCACTCCTATGAGTGCGCTGTTTTTAAAATTGCTTGCATTTCTCTGATTTGATAGTATTAGAACTATAATATTCACGCCATGATCAAAAAAGGTTTTACACTCATTGAACTTCTCATAGTCATAGCAATAATAGGCGTTCTCGCATCAATCACTTTGGTTGCGCTTAGCGGCGCACGCGAGCAAGCGCGATATGCAAAATTCATTGCAGAGATTCGTGGCATAGAGACAGCATTACAACAAGCACTCATCGATGAAGGTGTCGATGAGTGGTGGAATGATGGTCACAGTGATTTCAGCTCCGTTCAAGGATCAGGTGGTAGTGGAAATGTCAACCTCAATGCAGCATTAGACCTGACGACTGGGAGCATGTCGACATTAAGTGACTATATGCAAAAAGATATGTACACGGAATTTATCAGTGCTGATGATTTTTTATATGACAACGACGATGAAGGTGCTCTCCCTTATCCATGCAGCAGCTCCTCCTCTCAAAACAGATATGGTGTGAATATAACATTTTATAATCCAGCAGGTATAGATGTAGGACTCATGGAGAAGCTTGATCAAGTTTTTGATCAAGGTGATGGGTATAGTTGTGGCAAGGTTCGGCTTTATGCATCTGACTGGTTAATCTACAATCTTGCTGCCAGTCCATACGACACCCCTTTTTAATGCCATATAATTTGTAGCAATAATGCCTTCACAATACTGCATTCAATGTTTCATCAGGAGAGGAATTATCTAAGTGCTTAAGTGACAGATATGAGACCAGGCGACGGACTAAGACTTCCAATGAAATTTGGCGCATTCCTGTGAGTGCGCCATTACTTTTCTGAACTCACCTATTCACTCTAAACTACTACATAGAAATCACTATAAGTGCTTTTTTTCACATCACTTATTTGCGATATATCTGCCCATCATTTTTGCAAATTAAAGTGGAGCCCCTTGTGTGACTCCACATACCCCCTTCTGATACTTTAGTCATACTTCTCATTAGTAGCTAGAGCTTCATCTAACGCTACCTTGAGATGTGTCCATGGCAATATGACCTTACTATAAGCCTTTAACTCAATTTGCCTAAGATCACCTTCCTTAAAGTTATCGCCCTCCACCGATCCAATGATTAGGTAATCTATGCCAAGTCTCGGAAGACCTGGTAGTTCATTGTCTTTGCGTTGTGCCAGCAATATAAATGTCTCTTGCCCTTCGTGGCTAAAGACAAGCACTTGTTCCCCCATCTTTACCATAGACATGAACACATCATGCAATGCAAGATCTGATAATCTCACATCATCTTTGTTGTAGATGCCGCCATCCAATTTAAAGATGATCGTATCTCCACTCACACGCACAAAGACTGTGAACAAGTCATTGTTTATGCTATGTGTCTTTACTTGCACCCACCCATCTTTATTTTCCTTCTTCGACGAACCTATGAATGAAAAATAACTTACGACTACAATTATTGCCGCCGTTGTAGCCACGATGACTTTCTTCATCGATATACCCCCTTTGTTGACGTAAAAAGATTTAATCACATATTTTTCTACATGTCAACTTTTGAACTTTACTTTATAGCAAGTATTAGTTCATTTTCTCCTAACAAACATCTGCGATCTCATAGAGACAATTAGAACAGATTATTACAACGTCTGCACGAAAAATTGAGTCGCTTGTCTCATCGATAACCGTTCGATTTTTGATTAGTATCTTATACATTTTGCTTCATTATATAGCTTTTATCGTGTAACCCGACCACAGCTATTACAACTTCCCCTCATCCAAGATGACTCTGCTTATGTACGCCTTATTTTTCTGTCGTTACCCATACCCTTATACATTTTATATCATATTTGACAAAAATATTATAATATGGTATCTTTATTGTAAATACAATAAGGAGAGAGTTTTGGATACATTTAGTGATATCTTCCTAGTTCTAAAACATCATAGATCTTACTACATTGTGGGAGCCATTGATGCATCTAGACCTGACTCATTCAAAAAGCCTGGGACATATTACCAATGCGTTGGCTATGTTGGCGAGCGCATGCCTTATGAATCTGTTCTAGATGCAGTGAAAGCTTATGAGAGCATAGATTCAGAGAAGAGTGCTCTTGCCGGGATAATAGAAGCAACAAATATTCCTGAGTTTAATTTAGATCATGGGTGGGGATTTGTATTTTCACCGAACCAAATAGTTCAAATCAATGTTGAATGTGGTACGCACCAAAAATTAGATCATAACTACTGCAAGCAGGATGTCAAACGCCTGCAAATTTCTGACCTTTGGAGTAGGACGACTCGATTTTTTTTGCGTCGAACTTAACTTAAATCAGCGCTAACCTGGAGCAAAAACCTGTTCGCAGGTTTTTTGTTTACTCAAACCTGTAATGATCAATACCACACCCATGCTGCAAGCACACGGAGTAATTATGTATAATGACTTGCCATGTCGGCCTAGCTCATGATCTGTGGAATAGCAATCCCATACACCGCCTTCTTTCTGTACGGAGTAGCATTTTCAAAATTTTCCTCTCATGGATGCTTTGTGCATGCTCGCACGGGATGAGAGAATCGAACTCCCGACCTGGGTTTTGGAGACCCATGTTATACCACTTAACTAATCCCGCATTGGTATGTGTAACTTTGGTATGCGTAACTATAATACCATACTGAGCCGATATGCAGATTTGAACTGCAGACCTTTTCCTTACCATGGAAACGCTCTACCAACTGAGCTATATCGGCACTATCCTCCACCCTATCACAGATTATAACAAAAGCGACTTTTCAGTCGCTTCCTTGTGGGCAGAGAGGGATTCGAACCCCCGTAGACCGAAGTCGTCAGATTTACAGTCTGATGCATTTGACCGCTCTGCCATCCACCCAATGTTATGTTGCATGTACTCACATATTTTACGACTCGGAGACCGAAGTCGTCAGATTTACTCTGATAGTCTCTTTGGATGCATTTGACCGCTGGGCCATCCACCCAATGTTATGTTGCATGTACTCACATATTTTACGACTCGGAGACCGAAGTCGTCAGATTTAGTCTGAGCTACCTTACATTATTTTCATTCTTGAGCCACTTGTCAGATTCGAACTGACGACCTGCGGTTTACAAAACCGATGCTCTACCAACTGAGCTAAAGTGGCATCTTGCAGTATCAATCACATTTCTCTGCGAGATTTTTTGGTACTGTGAAATTAAGATACAGGATCAATTGTAGCCCATGTGCGCTTTCTGTGCAAGTCTGCTAACCATAATCACATTTAGGCCAATACTCGGTCCAGGTTCCTCATAGCTTCTTGCGCCCTACGATGCTTTGGATCAAGACGTAATACATACTTGTAGCACTCCCGCGCATCTTCAAAATTCTGGCGCTCCATGTAAAAATCTCCAAGCCTCTCGTATGCCTCAACATTTTTCGGGTCTCTTTCCACCGTTTGTATAAAGTGCGCCTCCGCAGGGTCGTGAATATTTTGCTGAGCTCCCTCAGCTGATTTGCGATGATAGTTTAAGATAATTTCACCCATTCGCGACATGTTCTGACCACCGGTGAAGTGCACATTTTCTACAGCATAACCAACGTCTTCACTGATTTGCGCAGATCCTTGTTGTACGCGGTTTGCCTTTGCTTCTTCTACAGCTGCTGTGATGCGGCGTTTCTGCGCTAAGCGCTGCGTCTTATCCTTGAGTGTTGATATCCCGCGTACAGCACCCTTGGTATAGCCCGATAACCATCCGGAGGCATTACTTGACTGATCAGCAAACTTACTCTGTTGATCTAATACTGCAGCCTCATTGTCTGTCGCGCGCTTTAGTGCGCGCGAAAGAAATACTATCAGAGAAATACTTAGCCCCAAAATGATCAGTGGTGGAACAATAAGCTCAACCATATAATTCAACGTTAATCCTCCTCCTTAGGTCTGTGGATTCTTCCACGCCTATAAGAACCTTGATTGATTAGATTTACAAACTGTATCGCACGAAGTCTGTGATTTCTATCTTTTCACCAATTTTAATTACTGCCTCATTGAGCAAATCCTGCACTGTCTTGTCTGGATCTTTGACGAATGGTTGCGTCATAAGTGCTGACTCTTCACGAAACTTCTTTTCCTTTCCTTCGAGAATCTTCTGTGTAATATCGGCCGACTTTCCTTCTTCTGCTAGCTGTGCCGTCCAGATCTCGCGCTCCTTCTCAACGATCTGCGCATCAACATTTTCTGGTATGAGGCAAGTTGGATTTGCTGCAGTGATGTGCATAGCGAGATCACTGACGAGTGCTTGAAAATCTTCGTTACGTGCAACGAAATCTGTTTCACACATCACCTTAACCATCGCTCCTATCTTTTGGTTTGAGTGTACATATGTTCCTATGACACCCTCACCAGCACTCCGATCTGATTTTTTGACAGCCTTATCTCCACCTTTTTTTCGGAGAATTTCGATTGCAACAGCTTCATCACCCTCAGACTCTGTCAGTGCCTTTTTTACATCGACGATTCCTGCTCCAGTCTGTTCACGTATTTTTTTGATTTGTTCTAGTGAGCTCATATGTTTCTATGGGTTTTTTGAATTTTTTGACTTTGACAATTTCTGTATGTGTAACTACTTCTTCCCGATCGTTTTGGCAACATGTCCAAATACGTAGCGCAATGATGAAAGGGCATCATCGTTTGCTGGAATAGGGTAATCTACAAGCTCTGGGTTAACATTTGTATCGGCAATTCCAATGACAGGAATATCAAGTCTTTGTGCTTCACGAATTGCAAGACTGTCAGCCTTGATGTCTGCAACAAAAACTGCACCTGGTAGCTCATCCATTTTTTTGATACCACCCATGCGTCTTGTTAGTTTTTCAAGCTCCTCTTGCTTCTTCAATCTTTCGAGTTTTGTATACTTTTCAAGCTCATCATTTGCAAATTGTTGCTCTAGTGAGAGCATGTACCTCACTCGCTTACGAATGTTACCAAAATTTGTCATTGTTCCACCTAGCCAACGCTCGATCACATATGGATTATCTGTATATGTTGCGACATCAGTTATAAATCCCTGTGCCTGTTTCTTCGTTCCTACAAAAAGTATCTTTTTGCCCTTTGCATTAGTCTCAGCAAGAAACTTTAGCGCAGTCTCAAAAAGTGAGACTGTTTTTTCTAGGTCGATAATATTCACATTGTCACGCGTTGCAAAAATGAAATCCTGCATCTTAGGGTTGCGTCGTGATTTAGGGTGACCAAAGTGCACACCCGCTGCAAGCATCGACTCCATAGAAAGCTCAAGGCCCTCAAAATCAAAGTTATCGAACTGATTTTGCCGCTCTACTACCGCCTCTGCCTTACCATCTTTTTTCTCTGCCATATTTTTTCCTTAGGTTTATATATGTCTGGGCTTTCAGCAAAAACCACACAACATTTCTTTGTTGCAGGAATGGACTTTGCACCGAAACATACAAGATATTAATACGTAAATACTACACGAGTGCAGACAATAAGTCAATGATTTTCTTGCTATTCTTTATCGCTTATCAAACAAAAAACTCCTTACGGAGTTTTTTGCTTTACCCCTATGCGAGAGGGACTTTTCGTGCGTTGCGCGGTTCACGTTGGGGCTGCTCTTTACATGTTCCACCAGCTTTTTCAATTGCATCTTTTGCTGTTGCAGTCAGTGCAATGTCAGCATCTATTGTGAGCTTCTTAGAAACCTTACCTGAAACCACTTTGATACCGTTTTTTGCATCATTTGCGCGTATAATTTTCTTCTCTTGTAGCGCACTTATCGTTACACTCTCTCCGTCTGCAAATTCTTTATCAAGTGTATTGAGAGATATTGCCTTCTTGCCTCCCCTGAATGCCTTGAAACCACGCAGTTTCTTCATTTGTTGTATAAGAGATGAGCGACCTCCCTGGAATAGTGGGTTTACATTGCCACCACTACGTGATTTTTGACCTTTCGTTCCACGACCAGCAGTCGTTCCGCGCTTCCCCCCCCGACCAATGCGTTTTTTGGTCCTTCTGGTTGTTTGTAGTTCGTGACTTTGCATATATTTATAGTTGCTTCTTTACAAATCTCATCAGACGACCTATCGTCCACCATCTAACTCATCTTGCCATTTCTTAAGCTCATCCCATTTACCTTCTGCAGCTAGGCTTGCTTGTTCTGGCCATGTCTTTGGGTGGTGATTTCCTCGCACCTCTGCAATCATCGTAGCGATTGCATCCTCATCTGATGCTGCTACGGCAGCAAATGTTGCTAGGCCACCAGCTTGGAGCGCCTGTGCAATTTTTGGTCCAACACCCTCTATTTTTGTAAGATCATCTGGTGCTGTGTCTACCTGTGTTTTAGACTCTGTTTTTTTTGCTGGTGACTTCTCAGCTTTCTTTTGCGCTGGAGTTTCTACAGTTTCAGATTTAGCCTTGGGCTTACTTACTTCTTTTGCAGAGACTTTCATGCTCTCCTTGAAGGCCTTGGCACTTTTTTCTTCTGGTACCTCTGCAGCAATACGATCCTTCATTTCTTGTGTTGGCGGCTCTAAGTCTTTGAGCGCTTCAATTGTTGCACGCGCAACGTTCAACTTGTTAGATGTTCCAAGTGACTTGCTGACAATATCCTTGACACCGAGAAGGTCAACTACGGTACGCACAGCTCCACCTGCGATAATGCCGCGTCCTACTGGTGCTGGATTCAGTAAGATTTTTGCTGCTCCGTCTTTTTTCATAATCTCATGAGAAATTGTATTCCCTGCGAGCTCGACTGTAATCATGTTTTTCCGTGCATCTGCAAAGGCCTTTTGGATTGCTTGTGACACATCTGTTCCCTTGGCTACACCCACTCCAACTTTGCCTTTTCGATTACCTGCGACAACAGTTGCACGAAAACGGAAGCGACGCCCACCCTTAACAACACGCGTTACACGTGCAAGATCCAGAAGTTTCTGTTCGAACTCTGGTTTTTCTCTTCGCGCTCCGCGACGTTTTTTTCGAGTATTTTTGGGCATCATAGCACTCATTTTATAGTAATATCCTGTTTAAAATTTTATACCATCTTCACGTAAGGCTTCTGCAAAAGCTCGTACCTTACCATGGTATTTGTATCCACTGCGATCAAAGACAATATTCTCAATTCCTGCTGCCTTACACTTTTGGGCAAGATCTTTTCCGAGACTGCTCACGCCCTCAACTGTATTATTTGCACCCTTGAGGCCACTTACACGTCCAGCGATCATAGTCTCTCCTTTAGTATCATCGATAAGCTGCGCTGAAAAATCCTGCAAAGATCGAAAAACACTGAGGCGGGGTCGTTGCTGCGTACCAGCTACTTTGGCCCTTATACGTCTGGTGCGGTGTTTTCTTTTGTCGTTTCGTGTTATGTGCATATCTCACTTGTTATCATTACAAATCTTTGTCTATAATAGTTTTGGCACTGTAGCACACATTTAGCTGCATGCAAAGCACCACGTACCTAAGCAGATGTCGCTCGTTTACCCTCCTTACGACGCACGAGCTCGTCAGTATACTTGAAACCTTTACCCTTGTATGGCTCAACAGGCTTCAAAGACCTAATTTCCGCTGCAAACTGACCGACTTTCTGCTTGTCTGCACCAGTAATTTTCAGTATGTTCTTTTCAATCTCTGCGTTTAGGCCTTCTGGTATGTCTAGCACGACAGGGTGTGAAAATCCCAGTGCCAAGTCTAATTTCCGACCTTGCACTGCCATGCGAAATCCTACACCGTTGAGCTCAAGCGCTCGCTCGAATCCCTTGCTTACACCGTGGACCATGTTCTCTAACAGCCTCACTGTTGTGCCCCACATTGCTTGTGCAATTTTTGCATTGTGGTTTTTGGTCACATTTATACTTCCGTCAGCAACTTCAACAGAGACAGCTCCATGTACTGGCATGCTTAGTACTTCTTTTGCTCCTTTTACCGTCACAACTCCAGCATCAACACTTGCAGTAACGCCATCCGGTAGTGCAACTGATTGTTTTCCTATACGACTCATATACTAAATATTTCAATTGATTCCGATACTACCAAGCACGACAAATAAATTCACCACCCAGACCTTTACGTCTTGCATCCTTGCCCGTCATTACGCCTTGAGATGTTGAGATGATTGAGATGCCATAACCTCTTTTCACGTCGTGAATTGCATCTTTCCCAACATAACGTCTCTGACCTTGCTTTGATACTTGCTCAATTCCCTTGATCTTAGCTGCTTTGCGTGCGTGAGATACTTGTACATATGTCAGGGTAATGACAATAAGTACGTGACCTTTTTCGCTGGTTTCACGCTCAACTTTCTCAATAAAGCCTTCACGCTCAAGAACGTGTGCGATTGCAAGCTTTAGTTTTGATGCAGGGATTCGCACCTGAGTGTGTCGCGATGCCTGCGCATTGCGAATTCTCGTTAACATATCTGAAATTGGATCGATCATAACATTTATAGTATTGAACATTTAGAGGTCTCTGCAGTATCCTTTTGGCCTTACCAGCTGGACTTACGAACACCCGGGATCTCTCCCTTACTTGCAAGCTCCCTGAAGCACATGCGACATAAGCCAAATACTCGAAGGTAGTAACGTTTTCTTCCACACTTCCAACAACGATTCACCTTGCGTGTAGAGAATTTCGGCTTTTTCTCAGATCGTGCTATAACAGATTTCTTGGCCATAATTGTTTACGTTAGATTCGTTTATTTTTTAGACTCCTCTTTGTGAAGTGGAAATCCGAGTGCGCGATACATCTTTATCGCGTCATCGCGATCACTTGCATCACATGAGATTGTCACTTGCAAACTAAAGATTGTTCGGACTTTTTCAGCAATAATCTCCGGAAAAACTGTGTGCTCTTTAATTCCGATATTTAAATTCCCTTCGTTATCAACACTTCGCAAGGGAATCCCTTGGAAATCCCTTACGCGAGGGAGAGCACCACCAACGAGTCGTGTTAAGAAGTCCCACATTCTTTGTCCTCGTAGAGTTACCTTTATCCCAACTGCTTGACCTTCTCGTATCTTGAATCCTGCAATAGACTTTTTTGCGAGTGTTTTGACTGGTAATTGTCCAGTAATGTCTCTGATCGCGTCGAAAACCTCTTGAACGCGATCAGAATCTTTGATGATCCGTCCTATTCCAACATTTACCACCACCTTTGTGATACGAGGAGTGTTCATTGCGTTGCTGACGCCGACATTTTTCATCAGGTCTTGCTTGATGGCCTCATACTGTTGCTTTGTTGACTTTGCTGTGCTCATTCTCGTGATTATATGGTCGTTTATTTATCTTTGGAGCTTTTGATGAGTCTATAGCTCCTTTCCGCTCTTTTTAGCGATGCGCGACTTGTTACCCTTGTCATCTATTGTAAATCCTACGCGACTTGGCTTTTTTGTTTGCGG
>CALDDM010000029.1 GCA_937936355.1 Minisyncoccota bacterium | reverse complement strand
GGGGTTTTGTTTTTGTTTTTTTTGGCATGTGCTCGGTTAGATGTATTTCGTATTTTAAGTGTAGCACTGTTATGAGGTGTAACTAAAACCAGTTATACACAGTATGTGGCCCTACTACGCTTTACTGCTTTGCACACAAGAACATTGCGTAATCAGCACTTACATGCTATAGTGCATCTACTTAAATGAATCTGACTTATGCGTAGACGATTTCGCAGAAAACCAAGAAAACAAGCACTACAGGTACCGACAATGCGTGCAAATGAGCGAATCCGTGTCCCCCTTGTTACTGTTATTGATGAGAAAGGTGAACATCGCGGTGAAATGACACCTGCAGAAGGATGTGAGATTGCTCGCAATGCAGGCCTTGACCTTGTAGAGGTCTCACCGAAAGCAACGCCCCCTGTTTGCAAAGTTCTTGACTATGGCAAGTTTCAGTACACACAAACCAAGCAGGCTCGTCAAGCACAGGCGTCGCAAAAGCGTGTAGAAACGAAAGGCGTGCGCCTTGGTATTCGCACTGATAGCCATGACCTTGATTTTAAACGCAAACAGGCAGAGAAGTTTCTCGCCAAAGGCAACAAAGTGAAAGCAGAAATCATCATGCGCGGTCGTGAAAAAGCTCACCAAGACATTGCCAGAGAACATCTCCAATCATTCTTGGACACTATTGAGATACCCTTCAAGAAAGAAGAGGAGATCAAACGCTTCCCTGGTGGATTCAATGTCATCATAACACCAGAATAGTGCTTGTATTTGAGACCTTGACTCATTAAGGTCTATACTGTACACTAAAGCAACATTTAATAGCTATACCGTATGCCGAAAATCAAAACCAATAAAGCGCTTGTAAAGAAAGTGCGACTATCAAAAAGCGGCAAAGTTTTTCGTCGTTCAACTGGGCAAAATCATTTCAATGCCAAGGAAGGTGGTTGTGTCACGCGTGCAAAACGCTCTGACAAAAGACTTTTCAAGGCTGATGAGAAAAACGTTCAAAAAGCAATCGTACGGTAGCTTACTACCATCTTAAAGAATATTCTATATTGATCTAAATATATGGCTCGAGTAAAACGAGGCGTCACAGCCAACAAGCGAAGAAAGAATCTCCTCAAATTAGCAAAAGGCTTTCGATGGGGACGATCAACGAGGTACAGAGCAGCCAAGGAGGCTGTCATGAAGGCTGGAAAGTACTCATACCGTGATCGGCGCACAAAGAAGCGAACAGCACGTGCGCTATGGATTACACGACTCAATAATGCATTGCGACTACATGACACGAAATATTCTACATTTATCTCTGTCATGACCAAGAAAAATATTGAGCTTGATCGTAAAGTCCTCTCACAAATGGCCGTCGATAATCCTGAGACTTTTGAAAAGTTTGTCAAAGACGTCGTAGGGAAATAACAGATTTACACCCAAAACATCCAACTCATCTTGAGATTGGATGTTTTTTGATGTGTTGTCTTTTTCTGTGTAAAAATTAATTCTTTTGCTTTTTTTCTCGTACCTGTGCTATGACCTCAGAACTGAGCGCAAAAAGTGCGTATACAGGCAACCACAGCCAGAGCCATGCTGTAAGTCGTTTTTCTATGAATGCATCGAGAGCTTTATCATCAGCAAATGACATAATTGTGTATTTAAAATTTTATGTATTGAGTGCGTATAGTGCTATACCAGCTGCAACTGAAACATTGAGTGATTTTTTAGATCCGTGCATTGGTAACTCTATAATATCATCACATTGCGCAAGTGTCGCATCATCAATGCCGCGTGGCTCATTTCCCAAAAACAGTGCCATGGGGAAAGTTGGTTTGTATTGGGTATATAGCTGACTGCGCTCATGTTGCTCAAGAGCGACAGTATGGATCTTTCTCTTCTTTAGTATCTCAAAAACATCCTCTATTGTTTCATGACTCGTCCACGGCACAGTATCCTGCGCACCTAAGGCAATTTTGATAATACCTCTTTCTGGCTTGGTTGTGTATGGCTGCGTACCGTCGTATGGTCGTGGCGTATAGCCACTTATGTATATATGACATACCCCCGCGGCATCTGCTGTACGAAAAATTGAACCAACGTTATGGGCGCTACGGATATCGTGTAAGACGAGTGATATTTCTGGGATAGGATGCGTCATACTAACCATTGAGTGAATAAGATTTAAGAGATTTTCTACACACCTTGTAATCAGGTATACATTTTGCAACGAGTGCCCAGAACTTTTCTGAATGATTCATCTCTTTGAGGTGACATAACTCGTGGACAATGACGTAGTCCATTAGTTTCTCTGGCAGAACTGCCAGGTGTACATTGAAACTCAACGATCCAGATGAGCTACAACTCCCCCACCGCGTTTTTTGGTTGCGTATACCAATATCAGTAAAGTCAAATTGATAATAGTAATTATAAAAGTCTATCTTTGCCTCAATAATCGGTAGAAGGTGCGCTTTGACATGCTCGATCACCTTCTTGTCGTAGGTGATATGCGCACACTTTGCATGTGCTAGCACATGCTCCGCGATCCATTGCTTGTTCAGTAAAAGTGCCTGCTCAATCTCAACGATTGGAACGCGTGGTGGCGCTGTTACAAGAAGGCCGTCATGACGCACATGCATATTGATGCGTTTTTGCCCCTTGTATCTCTTGATGACATAAGACACATCATTGGTGCCAAGGCGGACCATTCTCTTGGTTGTTTTTTCCATGGTTAATTCCATCCTAGTTAGAGTCATCCCTCAGTGTGATTACGTATAATAGTAGCATAAAGATCATAACTTTCGCGACATGTTAGCTTCGGTATCGCTCCGCTGCGATCAACTGATATGAGGCCAAATGGCATTGTGTAGCCTTGCTCCCATTCATAACTATCCATGAGGCAGTAATGGAAATATCCGCGTATGTCGTACCCCTTGTTGATTTTGTCTTGCAGGACATCGATGTGTTGTTGCAAAAACTCTTGTCGATCATGGTCCTGCAGGCCAATGTCTGACGGCTTTCCATTCTCCAAAATATAGACTGGCTTTTTTTTCTTGTGCGAAATGACATTTACAGCATCAAGTACACGGTCAAATCCTTCTGCGTACTTTTGCCAGATATCTGGATCAGAATAGTCATTTGTTGTTGTGACATAGTGCGGATCTCCTGAAGTACTCCATGTAATTTCATTTTTGAGGTAATAATTAATCCCCAGGAAATCGCTCTCTGCGCCAATAGCATGCATCATATATCCCACACGAAAGTAGTGCGACATAGCTGCTATCACCCGATCGATAAGACCCTTGGTACTAGGGGCGATATCATTATACAAATGTGCACATCCAACTTGGGTTTTGGGATGCTCTTTTTTCCACATTACATAGACCGACCTATGTATATGGATCATATTCCGTAACGCTGCATACATCTTGATAGGACTCTTAATGAATGGCGGCCTTTCAGATAAGAAATAACTTGTACCAGCATAAACCATTGGCTCATTGAGAATAACAAGAAATGAGATGTATTCACCTAAATCACCTCGCAAGCGTGTAGCGAAACGTAGAAAATACTTGCGTGCCTTTGGGTGGGACATACCATACTCCTGCGCAAACCAGCTAGGAAGGCTCCAATGGAAAATTCCAACGAATGGTGTGATGCCGCGACGATGCAAGTCTTTTAGTATATAGCGATACTGATCTATTGCATCACAATCAAACTTACCCTCTTCAGGCTCAACGCGTGCCCAATCAATAACAATCCTCATAGCGTTGCACCCAAGTTCTTGTACATACTGATGGTGAAGATCATATTCCTCTAGGTATGCATTCGAAGCACCCATCTCTGGAAGTCTTCCAGTGCTACTGTGCCCGTACCACTCACTTGTATGACATGCACCATCTACTTGCGGGCCAATATGTGCAACACCCCATAGAAATCCCTTGCCTTTCTCCTTTTTTTGCTTTTTCATAATAAAAAACCTTCCATGCAATGAAGGTTTAGTATACATGCCTTAGCTACTCATTACAATCAAGGGGCGCTGACTGGTGGAGACCCTAAAGCAAAGATTATCAAGACTTTGATTTCAAAGCATCGCGATACATTGTCACAGTATTTACCCAGTTTTTCACACCCTCTGGGGAGTGTCCTGCACATGAGCTTCCACACTTCCATACAAGCATACGCTCGGGCGTTGTACGCTTATAATCATAAATCAAATTGTGTACGCGCTTACCTACGGTTTGAACGGCGTCTGCATGCGAGTCAAAGCACGTATGACCACCAGAGCCCATGCGTGCACGTTTTGCACGAAATCCCCAGTAGTTAAAGCAATCCTCACCATTGAGTACAGGTACGCGCTTGCCCCACTGACTTTCTTGCTTTGCCATAGCAATCATATAGATTGCTACTTCACGATCTTGCTTCAGAATCTCTGGCAACATTTCTTCTATAGGATACCCCGCAACCATTTCTCGCGCTTTTTTTGCAAAGTTCTCTTCATCTTGCTGTGCCAGCAATTTAGCATCTGCTTCTGCCTGCTTTTTTTGACGTGCTGCTACTAGCTTCTCTTGCTCCACTTTCTTTTCTTGTTCGAGACGCTTTTGTTCTTGCGCCGCCTGTTCAAGTTCCATAGTGACCTTCTGGTCATGTAAACGTTTTTGCTCGACTAACTCTTCTTCGGAGAACACTTTGTCCAGTATAGGCAGCCTACCCTGCTGTACTTCATATGCAACACTTACTGAGTCATTCGTAGGGAGTACTGTTGGCACCCCTTTCGCTTGAACGCTATTGCCGAAATTTTTGTACACCATACTGATGGTGACCATACCAAAAACCATCGCACACGCCATCGACATCTGCCACATGCGCACTGGAGAAAGATCCATAGATCGCATATTTCTGAGCGCACGAATCTGTGTACGTATACGAGAAAACTGTGCATCAAGTGCGACATATAGTCTCTCGTGTTGACTGTAGTGTTGGATGGAACGCACATGCACACCATCAAATCGTTTGCGCGCGTCAACGTATTCACGACCAAATCCGCGCGCATAACTAGCCAATGGAGAGATGTATGTATAAGATTCTTCTGTTACAAAATGCTTAGTCCGAGACTCTTTTCCAAGAAAAGTTTGCACGACACTCTCGCGTGCTTCCTGCACATCTGCGTGGCGCATAAGTGCGCTCACATCAGTTTTCTTTCCTGAGATGTCGCAAAATGGGCGATTACGTGTAATCACACGGCGCTTTCGTGGACGAGCCGGATATGGATGAATCTGAATAATATCCATGGAGAAACACTTTGATGTTTGTGAGTAAACTAACTTATTGATCTGCTCAGTAAGTATGCGAAATAAACGCACTGCACTTTCTAACTAGGAGCAAGCCCGCAACAGTTATTTTTACTTATTATAGCACTTTTTTGTAAAAAGGAGTGGCTGCTATCATTTCTTAGAATTGTGGATAAATGATTTGTGATGAGCGCGATAAAGATACATCGCCAGTGCGATGCCGCACACAATCATGCCAAGGGATAGGATGTGACCGCGTGTGAATATGCCACCAATATACCCTATATGAGGATCAGCGGCGCGAAAGAATTCTATGATAAACCGAACGCAGCCGTAGAGAGCTACATATAAAGCACTAAGCATTCCGGGTATCTCGCATTTTGTGCGCATAACCCATACGATACAGAAAATAACTAATCCCTCACCAAAAGCCTCGTACAGCTGAGATGGATGGCGTGTTATACCATCCCCGAAATCAACACCCCACGGTACATCTGTCTGACGTCCAACAAGCTCCGCGCCAAGGAAGTTACCGATGCGGCCAAAGATATATCCAAAACTTGCCGCAGGTACGATGCTGTCAAAAAGTTGCAAGGATGGAACTTTATTTCTGCGGGTCCATGCCCAGAGAGCAACGATGATTCCAATCAAGCCTCCGTGGTAACTCATACCAGAGATACCAATCCATCCGATACCTGCCTCGTATGGGACCAAGATTTGTAGAGGTTTTGCAAGGAAGTACTGTATGTCATAGAAAAAAACATAGCCTAAGCGGCCCCCTATAAGCGCCCCAAGCAGTGCCCATGATAAGACATCCCCAATTTGATCGAGCGTTAGGGATGTCTCATTTTTTTTATGTCGATATAGCATAATGGCATATGCACTGCCAAACGCAATCAACCACATGATCCCATACCAATATATATCAAGAGGACCAAGGGAAAATGCTACTGGGTCAATACTTTGTGGAAGATTTTGCCACACAGAAAGAGAGTCTCAAAGAATTACTACTGTTTTTCACTACTACAACCGCGCATCACCATTGATTGTAAGACGTTTTTTCAATGATCGCGCGCCACGACGAATCAGATCACGATTTTTTTTCTTGTCATGCGTCATTTGTTTGCGTAACTCGCCTCGCACCTCTTCAGCGCAGGCATTGATATCTGCGTTTTCTGCTGATGCATGGTACACATGCCGACCGCCCGTGACGTGAATGGCGACGTGAAACATGCCATTTTTCTCCTGATCAATTTCAACGCGAACTTTATCAACATCACCAACATTTTCAAGTGTACTCATCCTTTCTTCAATGTATTCCCGTGTTCCTTCTGTGATGTGATCGATGTTTTTGTGATAGTATGCAATATTCATAATGTAAATTTATTTTCACTAATGACTTTACACCCGTGCCTTTGCACAGTACTTGGGTGTAAGCACCTATCTTTCTGTGTGCATCGCTGCGCCGTCAGAGAAATAAGTGCTTGCACCCACACTGCGTTATCGAAGATACCCAACTAGAAGCCGACAAGTTGCACCTCTTCTTTGAGTTGAATATTGTACTGATCGCGTACACGCATTTTTGCCATAGATGCAAGTTGTATAACCTGCTCAGCTGTTCCATCACCCAGGTTAATAAAATAGTTTGCATGCATCTCCCCCGCTTGTATGTCTCCGATACGCTCTCGATCCATGCCTGCGCGCTCCAACAACCACCCAGCTGGCACGCGACCCTCTCGCGATGCAGCGCCTTTATCCTTCTCGAAATCCCGCTGCACATCATCGCCAACGATCGGATTTATAAAAAAAGATCCTGCACTACGAATATCTTGAATATGCTTACTCTCGCGGAGTGCAATTGTCTCATCGATTGTTTGTGCAGCAGCCTCTGTATCACCTTTTTGGAGATGTAGCATTACATCGGTAATGATATACCGGTCATTCTGCTTAAAGATGCTATCACGATACTTAAATATGCACTCATTTTGTGTGAACTGACGCTTTGCACCTGTTTCGCGATCAGTACAAGAAACCTGTGTAACAAAGTCTCCTATCTCCGAACCAAATGCTCCAGCATTTCCCCGCACAGCTCCACCGACACTCCCGGGTATGCCAGCCATCTTCTCTAGACCTGTACATCCATGCCGCACAAGCTCACGAATCACGTAAAGAAGATTTTCTCCAGCTCCGATATGTGCCGTATCTCTTTTGATCTGTAATTTCTTGATACCCACTGCGATTACCATACCTCCATACCCCTGATCACTGAAGACAATATTACTCCCCCCACCTAACACATAGAATGGGATCTTCTTTTCTTGCGCAAAACGTAGCGCATCTGTGAGATCTTTCTCATTTGATACTGTCACAAAGTATCGTGCTGGACCCCCGATTTCAAAAGTCGTATAGTCTTTGAGTGAGATGTTTTCACGAATTTCCATATGAAACGATTATAACACGGCACCAAAAAAAAGCAGAAGTCAGCATTTCTGCTATAATACGATTATCATTATTTTTGTATGCACTATGTCTCAGACCTTGTATCGTAAATACCGACCTCAAAGCTTTGATGAAATTGTTGGACAGACTCATATCGTAACAACCCTCTCCAACGCCCTTGCGACCGATAGGCTGACACATGCATATCTCTTTACTGGTCCTCGTGGTACAGGTAAGACAACCATAGCGCGTATCTTTGCAGCAAGTATCAACTGTACGGAGCGGAAAGATTTTACTCCAGCGCCTGATCAGATTCGGAAAGATTTTTTGGCAGGTAAGGCGCTAGATCTCATTGAGATTGATGCAGCAAGTCATACGGGTGTTGATAACATCCGAGAAATTCGTGACACCATCTCTCTCGCTCCGTCAGAAGCCCCGTACAAAGTCTACATCATCGATGAGGTTCATATGCTTTCTACTGGAGCGTTCAATGCCCTCCTCAAGACACTTGAAGAACCACCTGCACACGCTATTTTTATCCTTGCAACAACAGACATCCACAAGGTACCTGAAACAATTCTCTCACGGTGTCAACGCTTTGACTTTGCCCGTCTCACACTCTCAGAGATCACACAGAAGATTACAAAGATTGCCCAACAAGAAAATGTTGCTATAGAGCCTGAGGCAGCTGAGATGATTGCGGTCACTGCAAATGGTGGCATGCGAGATGCAGAAAGCCTCCTTGCCCAGATCTTTGCACTCGAAGATAAAACAGTTACACCCAAAGAGGTAGCTCTTATCCTTGGCACAACAACTGGAACTGACGTTCAGTCTCTTGTCACATCCCTTGTTGCGCAGGATGTTTGGATTGCGATGGGCGTGGTACAAAAAATTGTCGATGGTGGATTTAATATAAATATTTTTATCCAGTCTACGATCCATAGCTTACGTGGACTCCTCTATTACACCTTAATCCATGAGAAACCTCCAACAAGTAAAGACACTACCGCCGCAGATTACCTCCCCCTTACAGCGAGTGAACGCTCTTTTCTCACAGAGCAAGCATCGCAGACATCGTCCAGAGTCGTTCTCGACATGATCACACACTGCGAAAAAGCACTGCGTGATACACCACGTAGTCCAATTCCGCAACTCCCACTTGAAATAGCTATAGTAGAAATCTGTGGCCCTGGATCAGATACGCCACCAATAACTCCACAAAAGAAGACTACGTCCAAAGACGCCAAGAAGTCTGCGCTGAAAAAATCTCCCACAGTAGAAAAAAGTACAAAGCCTTCACAAAATACCCTAGAAAAAACCGCCGCAGAAACTACCCTTGCCGAACCCGTAGCAGATCCTGCAGCATCGCCGCATATTTCATTAGAGACAGTGCAAGAGAAATGGTCTGATGTCATCACAAGTCTGCAGAAAGACAACCCCTCCATTGCAAGTATCCTCGGTAAATACATACCCACCTCTCTCGAAGGCACCAAGGTCTCCTTACCTGTCAAATACGATCTTCACAAAGAAAAACTCATGAACGCAGAGGTCACATTGACACTCAGCACAGTCCTTGCTACAATTTTTGGCACGTCACTGAAAATAGTTCCCGTCAAAGAAGTTGTGCAGGAAACTAGCAAAAAAGAAGTAGGCGATACAGGTGATGACATCCTCTCACACGCCCAAAGCATGCTCGGTGGAACTGTTGTAGAAGGCTAGTCAAGGATCATCAGCGCTGTGGCGCGCTGTGGTACTATAGCCAAGCAAGGCATCTGTCTTGCAAGTAACAGAGCTCTAGTGTTCTCACTGGTGGAGGAACCCATCAACTGTTTCATGAGATAATATAAGTCCACAAACATTTTGGGGCGTAGCCAAGCGATAAGGCATCTGCTTGGTAAAATCAGAGATCCTGTGTAGAGTGGATCAAAACAACTCAATATATTTTTGTTACAATATTTTTACAACACCTTGGGGCGTAGCCAAGCGGTAAGGCATCTGGTTTTGATCCAGTGTATCGGGGGTTCGAATCCCTCCGCCCCAGCACCATGGGAAGACTACCATTTTTGGGGGTCTCAGACAGCATCTGAAAGGGCTGTTTATACCTTATATAAGCGATTTCTCCATCTTTAAATTGAGCGTTCGAAAGTAGATTTTCGAGAGTTTTTCGTTTTTGCCTATCATTTTGATTTAAGAACTCCTTTTTAGCTCTATGAGGGGCTAAAAAGATCTTTTTGGTTTGTTCGAAAGTTAATCGCCCCTCATCATGTTTTTGACTAAGTTTAATTCCTAGAGAACTCTTCTGCGCAGTAATTTCCTTCATTTTGCGATCATACAAGTCTTCAGGAACACGCTTGGCTAGAAATGTATCAAGAAGCTCCTCTTCCTTGGACGTGAGATCCTGTAACTGCCTCTCGAGTGTTTCTGCAATAACTTCACGATCACCTTTATCGTGTTTCTCTTTTTCAATTGCGGCTTGATACATAATTTCAATAAGCTCTTTATCAAAAATCAGATCGTCGAAAATCCCTGCAATTTTCTCATCGACATGTTTACGAGAAAGATACTTACGGGGTGCATCACAAACCTTCTTACCGTTTGTACAATAGTAATAAACATACTTTCCTTTCTTGGTATCTGAAGTATACGCACAGTGACATCTACCACATGTTAAAAAATCTCGATATGTATAAAAATTCTTTTCTGACTTGGTAACTGTGCCATTGCTCATCACCTCTTGCACCTCTTGCCACAATTTCTCAGAGATCAGCGCTTTATGCTTACCAATAAAATCCCCTTCGCTCCTGCGCATCAATCCATAGTAAAAAGGATTGGTCAAAACATTGTGAAGAGAACTGGTCGACATGGGTCGACCAGAGCGACTCCGCATACCTCGATTGTTTAGTGTACTGCACAGCTCACTGAGAGAAACACTATTCTTCGCATAGGCCTTAAAAGCGTAAATAATATGACTCGCACACTCTGTGTCTTGGACGACCACTTTCGATGATTGATCGTTCGTGTAGCCATAGGGAGCAAGCCCCGGCCAAAGGCCTCCCTTCAACTTCGCAAGATTTCCTCGTTTAACGTTTGCACTCAAGTCTCGTGAATACTGATTGGCCATACTGCCTTGTAGCGAAAGGATAAGCGCATTGTCTTCTGGTAAGTGCACACTGTCGATCGTGATGATACTCTCGATCGTTCGCTCTTGCAACAACCACTGAATATAACCGCCATCTTTGGAGTTCCGTGACAATCTATCGATCTTCCAGCAGAGAACGCCTTCGGCATTCCCTGCTTCTATATAGCGGAGCATCTCATCGAAAACTGGTCGTCCGACCTTGAAAGCAGATTTAGACTCTTGAAAGACCTTAACCACCTCCAGACCCTCACGATCAGCCTTAGCCGTCATTTCAGCTATTTGAGCGTCAATTGAGAGTTCTTGTCTCTCCTTGCTTTCGGACGACTTGCGGGCATAGATAATGTATCGCATATATTTGCATTAACATTTGAGTGTACACCAAAACGCTCTTCCAGTTCAAGTATGTGTGGCATAATGAGGTCAATTTCGGATAGATCGTAAACAAATGACTCCACATCACCACACCACTCCCCTGTGTACGAGTAATTATGTATTTGTACTTCATCAAGTAGCCCCTTCATCTCACTGAGCTCGAGCATAAAAAGATCGCCGCCACGAGCTTCTACATAATTATGAAGCCCCCTACTTGCAAGATACCTCTTCTTTCCCTTGGGAATCATCCTCGCTAAATCCTTTTTCATATATTTCAGAAGATACTCAACACTGCCAGCAAGTTCTTTGATCTGCTCCACCTTGATAAATCCATGTGACCACGTTTCCTCAATTTTTTCTTTCGGAATATACGGGAGATTAAAAAAGATGCAATGATAATGAACAGCTCCACGCTTTTGAAACTCAGGGACAGCAATGTACTTTATGAAAGCCTCTTTGTCATCTGTCACATAATAGTTAAAGCGTTTCATAAAATTAGTGAAGAACTCATTCGCCTGCACCAAATCAGAAATATTTTCTTTAAATGTCGTTGTCAGAAATGTAGGGTTAGTAACCTTACCGTTAGGCTCAGGCCACCGTTTAATGTTTGCATAAACCTTTCTCCGTAACTGCTTCTTTGTATAATTTATTGAAACTGCCAAAGAACGTTCTTCATCATAATTTTTGCCCCCTTTTTCAATGCCACCTTTTTTCTTTTTAGTTTGTCGTGGACGGTTTACCCAATGAATATCTTTATAGATATATACCTCCAAAAGATCACCAGATCGTACCCACTTCACACCCACTTGTTCTATCATACTCTTTCGTATTAAGTATTGCTCTAATCAAGTCCCACTCTTGAGGCTCTGTCTGCCTCGCCTGCGGCGTCGCCAGCCATTTCCTCAAAGGGACGGGAACTTAAATATAGAAGCAAGGCGATCTAAGTACGCATCTATATCGTCAGGAGACACAGAAAAACCACACCTCTGCTCGAGGTATGCACTAAGTCGTTCTCTGAGTTCATCAGAATACACAAACATACAAAAAGCGCCACAAATTAAGTAATTGTGGCGCTTTTACGGTTCGGCCAGACCTAACCCCGTGCCAACCTCACGGGTGGATGGTCGTGCTAGCAGAGCATCACACTCTGTAGAATAAAACCAACAAGTGATTCTTGGCTCACTCGGGCCCAATATAGATTGGGATAAACAATTATTACAAAAATATCATGTCTCTGTTTTCCTGTCAAGAATAACTATGTGATATCATGCACAAGCAGTACTCTTAACATCAAAACTCAAGCGACAAGGAATCTAACTAGTGAAAATACTACTTATAATTGCAATGTGCTTCTTTGCATACTCAGTCAACGCACAGACAAGTGAAGAATCATACGAGCTACTGATAAAAGAATTATCTGAACTACAGATTGAAATGGAATCTGCAACCCTGCTACACTACAATCCAGGAGGATTGCCGTTTGAATTCGAAGAAGAACTCGGTGAAGAATTCTACTACCAAAAAGTATCAACTCAAGATGCTAAATACCATATACTCTTTATGACACCAAAGGATGTAGATATCAGCAAAAAAATCAACTCAAATGAAGATTTCGAAAAAATCCTTTCTGAGTTTAATGCACACATTAAAACCGGAAGCGATTCACAAGGACATGTTGTAACCTTTTTCGATAAAAAAATTGAATCATTAATACGCAAGGTAATTGGAATGAAAGAGAAGTTTCAGAACAATCCACATGTATTGATAAAAGGTTTTGACCTAAATGTAGCATTGCCTCCAAGTATTAACGTGGCATTCGAATTCAAAGTAGATCCTACCAAGGAAGTAAATGCAAAGTAGTACAGACTGAGTCAGAAAAGCAGAATAAGAGTTCGTTACGACAACGTAACGGACTCTTTTGTATACAGAGATTTAGTTAAATAAATATTATCAAATCTTTTACTAATTGGGATATGAATAAGTACCATACCAGCAGAAGCATAAATCCCATCCATCATTTGATCTCTTTTTTTTCGTTTGTTGCCATTATGCGATGAACCATCCAATTCAATTGCAATAATTGGTTCTGTTGTTTTTCTGTCACAGAGGAGAAAATCTGTGTGCCGTGACTTAATATGCGCTCTTAGCGTAAATCTCTCTTTTCTAGTGAGTCCTGATTTTACTCTGAGAACATCCTCAACTCGAGGCTTTACAAAGATCAAATATTTATCGTTGTACAACGCTGTAAGAGTGTGAAAAAGATCTTGCTCGTACTCATCCATGAATTGTTTTACTTTGTAGTATTGATAATCCCCTTTTCTCATCATTCCACTCTTGCGATAATTAAAAACCACAGCAAGCGAAATGACAACTACGGACAATATAACAATAAGCGTATTCATTGCGTTATCTTAAAAATTAGACAACACAAAAGGCCTTCCAGACCGCCGACACTCCCTTTCGAGAATGCCTTGCCACCTTTCGGAGGCAAACCTTAACTACAAAGTAGCGGCTAGAAAGCCGTTTCTGTAGTTAAGGGTTTATTTACGCCATATCTCCGAGGAGACTTAGGCTGTGTTGTATTTGTATACTACATGCTTGAAGACATCTTTTCAAGATACAAAAAAACACCAGAAAAACTGATGCGCTTTTGTAACGTGGCTAAGAGAAAGCTATCTCCTAGCCACAGTGACGCCAACAAACTAAATCGGCCTGTAAATCAGCGAGCGTTCATCACCAATGAAAAACGATCTCCATGTTTTTTCCAAGCCTTCTTTGCTGCTTTCAACTTCGCCTCTTTTTTATTTGGACCTTTGCCCCTGAATTCCTCACCATCTACATAGCAGATAACCTTGAATACTGGGTCATGATCCTCACCGCCAGACCTGCCTAAATCTTCGTAATCAATGTCAGCAAGTTTTAGCTGTGATGCTTCGTTTAGCAATGAAACAGCATTTTGACCGGCCATTATTTTACTCCTTTTGATTGCATCAGATCGACAAGTAAGGCTTTGTACTCCTTAACCTGTTTGAACTTGAGCTGAGTAAGCAGCACATTTCGATTGATTGCCCGAGCATCGTCTGGAGTTACGAGCTCCCGAAGACGACACATCATTTCATCAACCACACTCTGATCAACAGGTTTCGCCTTGCGCTTTTTTGGCTTCTTCAAGACGAATGGAGTGAATCCGTAAAGCTGTTGCACAAGCATCTTCTTGACATGAATGGTCGGAATGCAGATACCACGCTTGTTGATTACCGAACGGAGAGTGATTACGTCATTGACGACAGAAGACTTCGTGCGAACATCAGTTGATGAAACTGCAACATGAAGTTCAAAGTCCGGATTAGGGTTTCGATGTTGTTTAAAGATCAAGTTTGCAGCTGCAATATGGGCAATTCCATACTCCTCTGCATTCTTAGCATCTTCTACAAGCTTTCGAGTTTTATTGAAAAGAGCTTGCGATTTTTTTGTAGCCATTAAAGCTTCTCCTTTGTGTTGTACAAAAAAAGCTCTTAGTTGAGAACATATTAACTAAGAACAGTGTAATTTTAACTCATTTTAGCATTTCTGTCAAGGATCACTCTAAATGACTAAACACTACCAAAATTCCGAACTCTGTCCCACAACGCCAGCTGACTAGATTTTCAAAATTTGAATACAAAAAAACACCATGCAAATGATGTGTTTTTGATTCTGCCGACGGTAATTATTTACCGTCGGCCAATTTTTATAAATGGCTCTTTGTCAATCTGTGTCCTCCTCTTGTTGTTCTTCCTGCAATTTTGAAAGGACTACACTCTTTCCATCTGTATGCAGCGTTATTACTGTTTGCAAGGATGCTTCATCCCCTTCTTTTTTGTTCTGACTAGTAGTCTGAGAATTGGCGGCAACTTCTTTCACCATTCTTTCCATCAAATTATCCCATCCTCTACAGTATCCAAATCTGTAACTTACATATACAAGAGCAAGAACATGAAATGCGATACTTGCAACTATAAATATCGAACTTTCTACTGACAAGATGCTGACGTATACAGCGAGAGCCGCTAACGCGGCAACGACTAAGCCTACCCAGACAAAACTCTGCTTTTCTTCCACTTTTCTAAATATCAATTTTACTCTCCCAGATGAATGTTTAAGTACGATATCATATATTTATCAATACGTCAATAAATTATATCAAGTCTAAACTATACAAGAGGTTCGAACTTTATCCCACAACGCCAGCTAGCAAAATAAGGGCACCCGTTAGGGTGTTTTTGTTTTTCTAGCTAAGACAAAGTATTCGAAGTCTATGCCAGAGCTTTTCTAGTAAATCCCCTCACGCCAATGTTCGAACTGCTGTAGGTAAAATACTAGCTCAACAATTTATATTGAGGATTCCTCAAAAAATGACTACTTGTGCTGATAAGTAATTTTCGAATAATTTGGTTAATACCATCTTCTGTTGTTAGAACTAAACATTAAGGATAAAAAATATCTATTTCAATCCAGTTAGATCTCTAGTTGAAATTCCATACTGTTCACCCGGATAAACAGCGAACAAAATACGATCTTCGGGAATACTGTCAAATACCACCGGATTACACGTTTCGGAGGAGTCATCACAACTTATCACAGACTTTATAGGCTGATCTGTCTCTATGACAACATATAGAGGATCGTCATAGTTATCTACATCTCGACCTTCAAAAGCAAAGTATGTGTTGCCAAAAAATGATGGCAAATCCACATTCCCATTATCACCTACAATTCGCAGATTCTCCGCACTTCCATTCTCTGTTAATAAATAGAGCATTGATCCATCGTCAGTCAGGAGAGCAACACCAGGAAAAGACCTGAACGGTGAGTTACCTGGCTCAATCATTTCAGTCTTCAAATTGCCAATTAAGGGATTTAATATTTGAGAGCCTACATTAGTAAGTGTTGGCGCGGTAACGTCATCAACATTAGATAATTCCTCACTATCAGAATTTGCTATATTTTCATCATTACTATGTGATATTTCTGCAACAATTTCTTTCTCTGCAATGTTATTTTTTGCATTTAGAAACAAAAAAATAACAGCTAGACAGATCACAAAAAAAGCGATGGCAACCATTAAAATTAAGCTAATACGATTCTTCATAGGCCTTATATTTATTCACTTCATCATACCACAAAAGTGTGTGACAAAAATAAAAGTACGCAATAGCTCAACATTAATAAAATAATTACCGTACAAAATGCGACTCTATATAAACTCTCGCGTTCGAACTTCGTCCCATGCCGCCAGCTATGAAATTTTGACTATTTTAAAACAAAAAGACACCAGAGATCTGATGTTTTTTTGTTTGTGGGCTACTATCTATGTAGTAGCCCTTTGACTCAGAATCTTATGTAGCTTTATTTAAATATCCAGAATGCAATAGCCGTTTGTATAAGTGGGAAGGCTAATGTTAGAAGTATCAACACACCTATTCCGATAAAGGTGTACTTTAGCCCCTTTAGTATGCCACCGACGACAATCTGGGTATTTGATTTTTTTTCCATTTTTCTCACTCTGTGAACCTAATTACATTATACAATAGTTACTTATAATTGTCAATATAACGTATAACAAGGTAATGCTTATACTCTATAGATTTATTAACTTTTTTGTATGAAGTTTTTCCTCACTTCATCCCACACGTCCAATTGATTAGATTGAGTAGTTTAAAACCGACTTCATGTGAATGTCGGTTTTAAGTTTTTTCTATCTTGGTTTGGAGCTATTTTGAACAAGCTCCCATTTCAGAGAACAAACTGAATCACTAGAGCCTGTTACGACAAAAAATGATTGTGATGACTCAAGGAGATTTGTTAAGTGCGGCCGGATAAGATTATCATCCCACACAACATCCTCTCGAGCCTCAACGTCACCATACATGAAACCCTCCTCGTTTGTCTGCGTTTCAAATGTCACCTTGAGAGAACGACCATCGTCAAGTTTAACTACGACCACAGGTCGATCATTCTTCTTTGACCCGTATGAAGCACCAGCTGCGATGATGTCTAATAACTCTGGCATATTGCTTACAGAAGATTCATAAAATTGCATTTTCTCACCTTTTGTGTAAAAGAATAGTTTTGACACTATACTATAGCACATAGATTATGTCCAACACTCTATCGAACTGAAGTGTTTTTAAGAAACAATTTTTCCTCATATAATACCCCTTACTTGGTCCCCAATACTCCGTAATGGTTTCTGGTATATAAAAACCCAGCATCCTCAAATGCTGGGTACTTTCTTTGTTCAGAAAGATTTGTGTCAACAATTAATTTCTTTCACGATATCGTCCAAACTTCCACCACCAAGTTTTCATCTTGATGATTATACGCTTTTCCATAAGAAAGGTAATCCCGCTTGGGCATTGCGTACCATCTGGTTCACCTTTAGCCTAGTACGCAACTTCTACAATATCTTCATGGACTTTCTTTACCTCCAAAGATCCGTTTTGTGTGACCCAGCAATGCTCACCTGCTAGAAATGAAGAATTAGAGTTTCTGTATGGTTCTGGACCTTCTGGCCTGGCCAGAATCGTCTCAGGGACAGTTGCCTCATCACCCCTTCTAATTTCAGAAAGATATGGGATGTATGACATACTGACTGCAATCGTAGAAATCGCAAATGCTATTCTCAATCCTTTCAATAAATTCACTATCGCTTCTCCAGTATAAGGTACAAGTTAATCATTTTATAGAGTGATTTTAATTTATATTATATAACTTTATTTATGTTATGTCAATATATGTTTATATAGGATAGCAGAGAACTTTGGACTCTGTCCCAGGATAAGAAAAACCACACAACGCGATCGAAGTGTGGTCTTTAAAATTTATGCCTTAGGCAGGTTTAGTCTTGGAGGAGGTCGTCCCCCTAGTTCGAATGGTAGCGCCATTCTACTCTTTTGCACTTGTACGTTTTTCAACATTGTACAAGCTTCAGGACTTATCCCCTTCGGACACGCAACAGTTGCTTTCACTGAACCCGAAATAGGGAATCTCGTTTGCACCTTTTGCCTCCCCCCGAATAAACAGAGAGATGATTAGTACTTGATTTCTTCCTACCTTAGCGAATCTATTGTAATATAATTTATTTTGTACGTCAAGCTTTGCATGTGTTATTTGAGATCTAGCCTATGATCGTTGCAAAGTAGTCATCCAGTGTTTCAGCTCGACGTATGAGCGCAAAAGACCCATCGCTCTTGAGAACAAACTCCGCACTTCGCAACTTTGCATTGTACTGAAATCCCATAGCGTGTGCATGCGCACCAACATCATGGATCACTAATATATCGTCCTGAGATGCTTCGGGCAGTTCACGGTCTATAGCAAACTTATCGTTGTTCTCACATAGTGAGCCCACTACATCATATCTTTGCGATAGCTGATCTGGATTACTGATATTTGTGATGTGATGGTACGCACCATACATGCCAGGACGCATCAGATTGGCCATACACGCATCTGTTCCAATGTACTTTTTGTATGTTTCTTTTGTGTGTCGAACCCTTGTAACAAGATAGCCATACGGACCTGTGACATATCTCCCTGACTCTGTCACAATGCGCACATCAGGATGGCCTGAGGATCGTATTTTTTTCTCGTAGAGATCCTTCATGCCGGAGGAAACTTTCTGAAGATCCAGCTTTTTCTGATCCGGTTCGTATGGTATGCCCAAGCCACCTCCAATATTTATAAAGTCAAACACAATGCCTTGTTCTTTGTGGATTTGCACAACAAGAGAAAAAAGGATGTCAATTGTTTCAAGAAAATAATCTGCATTTGTTTCGTTTGAACATACCATTGTATGCAAACCAAAGCGCTTTACGCCCTTTTTCCTTGCTAATGCATAGGCGTCAGTAATTTGATCAGTCGTTATGCCGAATTTTGCATCCTTAGGCTCCCCTATAATCTCATTACCCTCTTTAAGGGCTCCAGGGTTATAGCGAAAGCTTAATAGCTCTGGCAATGGTCCCACGTTTTTTTCAAAGTACTCTATATGTGAAATATCATCTAAGTTGATGATCGCTCCTAGCTCCGCAGCTTTTTTGAAGTCGCTCACTGGCGTGTTGTTGGACGTAAACATTATTTCATGCCCAGCAAGTCCTGCGCGCGCGCTCAAAACCAACTCCCCTAGTGATGAGCAATCCGCACCCATACCCTCTTCATGCAGGATCTTTACTATGGAAGGATTTGGAAGTGCCTTAACAGCAAAGAAGTTTTTGTAATCTTTTATCCAAGAAAAACATTCCTTCATCTCTCGTGCATTATGACGAAGAGACTCCTCATCATAAATATAAAACGGTGTTTCACGACCAGATGCGATCAGATTTAAAATTTGTTTCTGAGTAAACGGGATATTCTTCATACATAGGGCCTTATGAGTTATCACCTCTATACTACATGATCCAGAGAATAATTCCGAGTTACAACAAAAAACCACATCATTGTTCAAGTTATGCAGTAAGCCTTTCCTTCAGTTCAGTAGAGTATGGAGACATACAAAAACGCCACAAATTAAATAATTGTGGCGCTTTATGGTTCGGCCAGACCTAACCCCGTGCCAACCTCACGGGTGGATGGTCGTGCTAGCAGAGCATCACACTCTGTAGAATAAAACCAACAAGTGATTCTTGGCTCACTCGGGCCCAATATAGATTGGGATAAACAATTAATTACAATCTGACATGAGACATGAAGAAGGTCAACTCTATCAGCATTCAGTAAGTCACTTTCATAAAAAAACTCACCCCATCATGTTTCCATGTGGGGTGATATGGCCGATTATATTAATCAGACTTTGCTAGCTTTACGTTGACGTTAGTACTTCTCTACACCTTACTCACACTATCAACTTGACCACAAGTAATACACTTTACCCATCAACCTCCTTCCTGCGATGATACTCTGCAATGCGAACGATCTCATCCTCCGTTAACGACCTTCCAACCTTAGAAGCAATCTTTTGCGCCTGATCCATTCGACCATCATCCACAAGGCAATTAATGAGATATTCCTTGTCCCCCACATCCACCACATCAGAAAACTCGATTGCACACCAACTTTTACCTTGCCCTATGTATGCATGAAATAACTGATACTTATCTTTGTTGGTGAAAGCAGAGCCGAAATTCCTCTCAGGACAGTGGATATCTCTGTTGGGATTCATAAGGAAATTCTCTTTCCACGATATGCACTGAGCCTCAGATGGATCCTCACCAAACCATTTTCGAAAGGTGTGTACATTAGGGACAAAGTCATAAGAAACTGCTGTTGCGATAAAGGACTTTCGCACATCTGCTGAGACAGAATACTCCACCAAAAGAGGTGCAGCCACTTCAAAGATATGCTCATTCTTGGTTGTGGTAATGTACTTCAACAGATCCTCCACAAGATCAACTGAGATATTATAATGACTCATAATCTCAATTTTTTGACTGCAATACTTTTGAGAACTAAGACCTTTCACGAGTTGCTCATAATATGAGTCTAAACCATCATCATCTTTTCGCGACGCAAGAAGAAATACCTGGCCTGATTTGCGTATTGCCACACGAACAAGATTAGTCGATGGAAAAAATTGCATAGGATACGCGTAGTCAGCCCAATGCACTCCCTCCTTCCGGTTCAGTCCCTGCATAATCGCTGTTAACTCTTTTCGCGAAGGATCGCGTCGCAGCAATCGAAAGCATGTCTTGACACTTTCAACTTCCCCGCTTTCTATATAGCCCGGAAGATTGCTATCAATATATGCGCCTACGTCAATACCAGCCTTTCTCGCACACGTCCTGAAATGTGATATAAGTCCTTGATCAAAAAAACTCATAGCAAGTTCAAGCCAAACATCTTGAGACGCACCGATTTTGGCAATTTCAATGTAACTTGGATATGCCTTTCCATTTTCACAAAACCTTGTTCGCGACCATCTAATCATATAATCCACAGATTCCTGCACAGCCGTGTCAGATTTCTGATTGTTCATTACCTTCTCCTCATTTGAATGGTAGAAATAGCCTAACACAATAAACCAATTTTGTAAAAATTTTTTGAATAACCTAGATACCCTTATCATTCTGATTTCAACCCCATGCGACTCTGTGATGATTTTGGCACAAAAAAACACCATGGAAATGATGTGTTTTTGTTGAGGGTCGATACAGGGATCTGTATCGACCATTTCTCTTGAAAGTTACTGGGATTCAATCATCTCTCTTTTTATTGTCTGCCTATCAATGATGATATCCCGAACTGCCATGAAAATTATGCCAACAATGGATACAACTATTGAAGAAACGAGAGCAATTGTTGAGCACAAGAATATCCAACGCTGATAACTTTTCAAAAAATCGAACTCCGCTATAGTCAACCAACAGACAGGAAAGAAGATAAGCGCTGAGATTAACATTAATCCCTGGGTTATTCTGGCAAAAATATCAAACTTTGTACGTTTAATCATAGATTTTCTCACTCGTGATATTTTTATATTATATTACTTTTATATAAATATGTCAATTTTTTGTACTACATGTAATACAATAAAATTATGTGATTCATCCCATATTCTCACCATGATACCTTTGGTAATTAGAAAACCCGATGTCTATGACATCGGGTGTGTTGCTACTTCTCAGCTAATCCTGAGAAGATATCTTGTCTGAGTAGGAAAATGACACCGTATGGACAATTATTACCACTCTGCTCCCCTCTTACTCCGTACTCAACGAGTAAAGTCTCAGGTCGTTCATCTTTCTCGATGACCGTTAGTGTGCCACCTGCCTGCAATTCGCATACCTGACCGTAGTCGAATGCTCTTTCTGCATTGTACATCTGCTGTTGATTTTTCACATATGCCATTGATTTGGTAGGCAGTGTTACAAATTCTGCCTCCACCTCTCCTTCTTTGGTGAAGTCTGCTTTCACTGATGCAATTATTGCTATCAGAAGAAAGATTGGTAGAGCAACTCGCAGCGCCTGTCTCATTTCACTTAACTCTTGTACCGTCATTAGACGTCTCCTTACTGTACGAATGGTTATCACTAGAATCACAATACCACTTACCATTTTTTGTACTTTATGTCAATTATTGTGACATTGCAGCGTCAAGGTAACACTTCTCTCGCCCCCTCTGGATAAAGCACACTCTTCCAGCTTCTTAATGGGCGTTAGCCCATTCATTCCCAGTCCTCTGTGTCTCTTGCGGTAGTTGTAGTGCTTTGTAAAGAGG
>CALDDM010000028.1 GCA_937936355.1 Minisyncoccota bacterium | reverse complement strand
ACAATTCGCACCATTCTCATCACAGTACTCTGTCGCACCAACTTGGCCTTCCACATCCAATACCAATGATCCGTCCGGTGTTGAATCTCCGATACCGACATCACCACCAGTTATATTGAGAATACTTGCCGCATCGAGATTGAGATCAACAGTACTAGCACCATTGCCCCAGCCAAGGTACATGCCGCGAGCAGCTGATCCATTATGTGCTGCAAAGTATCCGTAGCGTGTGGCATTTGGATAGTGTGCCTCATGGACCGCACCAGAAGAATCAATAACTTGCTTCCCATCTACTTGGAATCCACCGTCAGCACGCAAAAGCAAAGGAGTGTGCGTACCATTTGCAAATCCTGATGCCTGATTGAATCTAAGCCACGCATCGCTATACCGAATCGCTTCCTTATTATTAAAATTAAGACTATCAACATCAAGCTCCATATTCTCCGTCGTACCACCACTTGCAATCTCAGCAATGTACCACCGATGTTGACCAGCAGCGCGATTGTATACAGTGCCGCCTTCAACACCAATGCCGTAACCCGCAGCAGCGCCAGCCCACCAAAGCTGTATATGATCATTTGTAGAAGTGTAATTAGAGAAAAGAAGTTTCTCTGTCGCACCAATCGTAAAAGATCCCGTGCCAATATCATTGGTTGTAGTATTACCATTTGTCGTCACACCATCCAAAGTATGGTCATTAGGGTCTTCGACGATATATGTCGATGAGACATACGTCGCAGACGGCACAAAAACGAAAAAGCTAGCACATACCCACAGAGCTCGCGTAATTCTTCTTTTGTGATTGCTTGTTTTCATGTATATATCCGAGGGTACAAACTTATTTAACCCACCAGCTCGTGCCATCCGACATCACAGTATACGCATCGTAACTATCAGAGATCGTAAGTGTAGCAGCACCATCGATAAGTTCAGCGCCACTACCATCGATAATACAATTACCCGCTGTCGTATTGATCTTCTTTACCGTGACCTCAAAGCCCGGAGCAGACGCTGCAGTTGGAAGAGTCAAAGTACGATTAACATTACCAGCATTACACAAGATCATATTGTCACCTGTCGTGATCGTTGTTGCAGCAGCGATTGTCCTCGTAGCAAATGCAACGCCACCATCTACGTCCAAGTTTGTCACTGGTTGATCCGTGCCAATTCCTACCGCTCCATCATGTCGCGCGTCAAAGGTTGCAACCTTCTTCGTGCCAACGGTTGCTGCTGCATCAACTCCTTGATCCCATACAAAAAGATCAATCGCATTATTTTCAACTGCTGAAGCATTATGTCGCGTCTTAATGGCATGAGAGTAATTTTCTGAGGCATTAAAAGCCATGACAATCTGACTCGAATCGCTCTGACTAGCAACATCACCTGCGCGTAGTCGTAGAGCTGTTGCATTAGTTGAAGTGCCTGCAACATCGAGCTTAGCCGATGGAGACTTTATGCCAATACCGACATTTCCTGTAGAAATACTTGTTCCCGTACCATCAATCGCCGTGCCATAGATAATATTTCCTATACTTAGCTGGTTACTTCCCGTTGAACTAGCTACCTGCGATCGATACCCAATCGCAACATTGTAATTACCTGCGGTCAACTGATCACCAGTACCCTGACCAATGCCTACATTCCCAGTACCAGTTGATGCACCAAGCGCAGCATAGCCTACAGCTGTATTATTAAATCCAGTAACATTAGCATCCAACACATAAGCACCAACACCAACGTTCTGTATACCCGTGGTATTTGCAAACATAGAGTTGCGTCCTATACCCACATTACTTGATCCTTCTGTATTACTATGTAGCGCTTGCATGCCAAGTGCGGAATTAGAGCCACCAGTCGTGTTTTGTTCCAGAGCATCACGACCCAAAGCCGAGTTGTTTGTACCAGTTGTTGTATAGCGGAGCGCCAATCGACCTACTGCAGTATTGGAGTTACCAGTAGCGGTCGTGAGGGCACCATAACCAAAAGCAGAATTATAAAGACCAGACACAACCGCATCCATAGCTGCAGCACCAACAGCAGTGTTTTGATTAGCACCATCATCAAGGTTACCGGCATTATCACCAAGAAATACACTATTACCATTTGTCTTTGCATCACCCAGATCGTTTATTACTTGAACCTGAGAGAGATCAGTAACCACACGACAGTTTGCACCATTTTGATCACAATACTCTGTCGCACCGACACGACCCTCAACATCCAACAAAAGTGAACTATTTGGTGTAGTGTCACCAATACCCACTTTACCATCATGTGTAATTCGCAGACGTTCCTGCGCTGCTCCCGATGAATTTTGCGTTCCAAATGTAAGACCTGCATCTGCATATGCGTGCGATGCACCCGCGCGCGTATGCACTGACTTAATATAGCCTGAAACACCTGGCTGGTTAGGGTGATCAGGATCCTCAGTGTAGAACTCAATACCGCTAAACTCATCGTCTAAAACATGGTTTCCAGTATCTGTACTTGTGAGTCGAAGAAATGGTGTGAGTCCAGCAATGTCAAGATCTCGCTCCGGAGTGGCTGTGCCCAGACCTAATCGATTATTGACATTATCCCAAAAAAGACTAGCATTATTCTCTGAAACATTGACACCATCTCCAAAATAAATCGACCCTGCGGTGGATGTTGCTGGCGTATCCGTAAGACCAAGGAAGGTTGTAGCACCACCAAGAGTCCCTGCTGGTATACAATTTAATCCGTTCTCATCACAATACTCCGTCGCTCCAATCTGCCCTTCCACATCCAGTTTGAGCGTAGCGTCAGGCGTAGTGTCACCAATACCGACATCACCACCATTCGTTGAGAGTAAGACATTATCAGCACCATTATCTGTAATATAAAGATCACCTACCTCATTACGCATATAGGAATTAACCCCATCATGCCACAGGCGGAAATCTTGTCCCTCACCCAAAACTAAATCGCCTCCAGGACCTGTGCCAGCGACATTGCCATCACCATCCTCATCCAATACCCAATCACCGCGCTGACCCAAAATGCCATAGTTTGACCCTGAAGCAAGCGCACCATCAAGCTGTAGCGCCACATTTGTCGTCGCATCAGCATCATTGGCAAGAAGCACTGCGCCATATGCTGTCGTCGCATCATCTACATTAGAGTAGACCCCATAAGCTGTACCCATCAGATTTGCAGTCGAACGACGATTAGTCGAAAAGTATCCCCCAAATCCAGTCGTGATATCACCACCATCATCACTATCAACACGAACAGTTCCCACAACACCATAAGCATTATCGATATCCCCTTCATAAGTATTGGATGTCTGCGCAAGACCATAAACACCTCGGACATTAGATGCAGACGATCGATATGGCGTAGCAAATCCGTATACGCTATACAGATTTGACACAGAACTTGTTGTCCCAGCTGTCGTATCACCAGCAGCCGTTCCATACACACCATACACATTTCCGATATTACCTGAGTTTGCAAGTTGACGAGCATTTCCTTGCACACCAATAGGAATTCCTAACCCTGTTGCAGCTGTAGAATTGTTATAGCTGACACCACTGACACCACGATTCGTGCGAAAAGTATTCGTTCCATTTGTCTCTACAAAACCATAAACAGCATTTGCATCCGAATCATTTGTACCTGACTCCGTCTTATTGTTGAGAATATTATATTGAGCACCATATGTGGTTCTGTCAGCAGTCAAAGGCGGTGATGTAGCAGTAGTATTTGAATAAACTTGTCTCGTCGTAGCATCAAGTGCAAAATGATGATCAAGATTTAAAACACTATTGGACGCACCCCCAGTAGCTTGTGCTCCAATACCGACAAAACCGGCACGCTCAACGTCTGATGCTTGATCCTCACCATCTACACCCCACGCGTCACCATCAGCACCAAGATTGGTCGCAAGCACACAATTTGCGCCATTCTCATCACAATACTCTGTCGCACCGACACGACCCTCAACATCAAGCTTGAGTCCGGTATTTGGAGTGACGTCTCCAATGCCCACATCGCCATCTGGATCAATACGCATACGTAAATTAGCCGGATTAAAAGCTGTCGCACTTCCTGCATAGAAATTGACACCTCCATTAGAGGAGCTTGCACCAATACCTATACCATTTTCCACACCATCGACAGAGTCCTGTCCAATGAAGGGCAGATTAACTTGAGATGCTGCAAGTCGCTTACCAAAGGCTATATAATTGTTTGCTTGCGCAGCACCATCACCTAGTTGTAAGCGCGCCTCAGGCAACGTCGTTCCAAGACCCAAACGATTATTCGTGTCATCATAGAAAAGATTTGCATTATCCTCTGCCACATTTAACCCGTCACCAAAATAAATCGACCCTGCGGTGGATGTTGCTGGCGTATCTGTGAGGCCCAGGAATGTATCGGAACCACTGAGACTGCCTGCAGGCGTACAATTTGCACCATTCTCATCACAATACTCAGTAGCACCTACTTGTCCCTGCACATCTAACTTGAGAGATCCATCGGGTGTGGTGTCACCTACACCAACCGTAGCATTACCCGCAACAGTAAAAGCATCTTGCCAGGTTAAAGGTGTACCCTGCGTACCGCTAACGGCAGTCTGAACGCGATACTGGCCATCGGCAGGATTGTAAACTTCATGATATGCAAAGCCATTAGAATCATATATTGGAGAAGCACCACCATTTGTGTTGATGTAGACATGAAAATTACCTACGCCATCGTTTGCTTTCATACGGTAAGGGATTTGAACACTACCAGCTCCCGTATTAGCAAAAAAGTAATTAAAGTCTCCGCCGGCAATCGCAGTCGTTCCATCGATATCAAGCGTTACCCCTGGCGCGCTTTTTCCTATACCCAACCTATTATTCACATCATCCCAAAAAAGATTCGCATTGTCTTCTGCCACATTCGTGCCGTCACCAAAATATATAGAACCTGCAGTGGATGTTGCTGGCGTGTCTGTGAGAGCAAGAAAGTTCGTCGCAGCCGTACTTCCTGCTGGGACACAATTCGCTCCGTTCTCGTCACAATATTCGGTCGCACCTATTTGCCCCTCCACATCCAACTTAAGCGTACCATCCGGAGTCGCATCACCTATACCCACCGTTCCATCTTCGTTAAAGCGTGCAAGTTCTGTAGCTGAGGCATTATTACCATTACTATTGATCTTGAGCGCACGATCAACTTCATCACTGTCCGAATCAATATTCAAATTCAAGTCACCTTCAGCAGCAACACCACCATCTGTAAAAATCTGAATATCTGGCTCCGCTGTGAAATCATCTGTATTATTAATCCGCACAATCTCATTGCCACCATTACGAGAAACGATATCGCCAATCACATCAAGCTTTGCCTGGGGATCAGCCGTAGGACCAATCGCCACATTTCCTTGATCGTCAATGAGCATCGCCTGTTGGGGTCCAGTATTGTTGTTTGTTGAAACAACCAAATCTGTGTTAGCAGTACCACTCACAGCATCCGAGTTACGAATTGCAATACGCGCACCCTCATAGTCGGCACCGGCATCATTATTGTTAAATCGCACAGATGAAATATTCTCCGTAGTGCTTGTTGTGCGAGCACCTTCAATCTCTATAAAAGCATTGTTACCACTATTTGACGAAGTACCTACACGAAGTCCTGCGTACCCGGGAGCCGACACATCTAACTGTTGCTCAGGAGTCTTGGTGCCCAGACCGATCCGTCCAGGCGAGATAGCAGTATCATAACCATTCAAACCGGTTCCGTAGATAAAATTACCAATGGAAAGCTGATCACTTGCTGTAGGATTCGCCACTTCACTCCCATATCCGATAGAGATGTTGCGAGCACCCGACGTTACATCATCACCAGCATACGCACCGATAAACGTGTTATTATTGGATGTTGTTACATTGTAGCCAGCACGATAGCCAAGCGTAGCATTATCACTCCCCTGCGTTACCAGTCGAAGTGCATTTTCACCAACGGCGACATTGCGATTACCAGTAACATTATCTCGCAATGTATTACCACCAACCGCGGTATTACTTGCGCCAGAGAGATTTTCATAGAGAGACGCTGTGCCAACACTTGTATTGCCACCGCCTGACGTTGTCTTGTATAGCGAGGCAAACCCTACAGCAACGTTACCATAGCCTGTTGTATTGGAGCGCAGTGCACTAGCACCAACAGCTGTGCTACTACTCACTGTTAGATTTTCCCGAAGTGCATTGTAACCAATTGCGACAGAATTAGAGCCAGACGTATTCCGATAAAGTGAGCGAAATCCAAGGGCAGTATTTGAGCTACCCGATGCATTAGCATTCAGCGCATCGATACCTAGACTTGTATTATTATATGCTGCTGTGGTATCTCCAGCGCCTGCGCCAGTCCCAAGAAAGACATTAGTCGTCTCATCACTCACACCATCTGAGAGACTATCAATACTACCTGCACCCCCATTTAGAAGCTCTAGCACAGTATAACAATTAGATCCATCTTCATCACAATAGCTCTGCGCACCAATTTCACCGTCAACATCTAGACTAAGCGTGCCGTCAGGAGTCGTATCGACAATGCCTACCGGACCCAAGAAAACACTTGTACCCCGAACAGCAACACCACGGTTAGAGCCACCAAATTTTGCATCATAAGAATTACCGCTATCAGGGTCACTATATGTACCATTAGAAAAACTTGATTCTCCATCACGCACTTCAAACTCACCCTTATCAACAACCAGTCCCTCCGAAGCAACACCGTCAGTATTTACAGTAAGAGAACCTGCTTTCGTCTGTCCAGGTGACTGTATCGTCACTGGAGCACCTACATTGCCATTAGGCGGCGTACTAGACGGTTCCACAAAAGTATGCGCTGATTCCCAACCACCAAAAGAAGCCGCAAGAAAAACTGCAATTACGATAAAATGTATTTTTTTTGTTTTGCGGGGAAAATCCATGTGAATATTTTTTTTGGAAGAAAACCTGAAAAAAGTGATTGCAATCTCTAAAATCAAACATACGTTTATCCCCCAAGCATAAACGCACATCACCTCATTGACTATATTATACACTACTTATACCGACTTTCTCCCCAACTCCATGTGTATAAGTCGGAAAAATCTCACTACTAAGTAGTGAAGTAGAATAACAGACAAAAGTACATCGCAACAGACAAAAAAGAATCTATAACAATGACTGAGAGAACGTTCAAAACACTCACCCCAACGAGGTATATCTCTAGCAGAACTTTAGACTACTATATAACACACTGACAAACATTGATTTGACATGAGCTACCGCATGTAACATCTAATGTACTAGCATCACTATCATGGTCATATGGCACACCCGTCACACATGAACCATTGCTTGCCGCCCCTTGATCACATGACTCTCCCGCACCGATCACACCATCACCACACGCAGTGCTAATAGCATTAACACTCACAAGCGCAATTGCACTATCAGCAAGATAAGAAGCCGTAATAACAGCTGGTCCACCGGTACTGACACCAGTGACAATACCAGTAGAAGCGTCAACTGTTGTAATTGCAACATCATTTGATGACCATGTCGAACTTCCCGTTACATCAAGGTCACTCACAAGCACCTCCCCACAACTCAGGATACGACCTCCAGGTCGATAATATGCGCGTAATTGTAATATGCCACCAATTGTTATTGTAGAGGCATTTGGGCAAACAATGAGCGACTCACTCGTCTCTACAGTTACATTAACAGCGCGGATCCACCCAAATTCATCACTCCATGCGTATCCATCAATCGTATTGGGCGCACCTAACGCATCGATACTTAAGCCATACGTTACAGGATCACCGCTCTCAGAATGTAACTTAATCCACCCTTCATAACCCCCGGCATTGCTCTGACCAAGAGCGCTACGGATCGAGACAATTCGTGCCCATCCGTAAATTTCATCGTCGAGTCGATAAGCGCTACATGGAGCTTGTGGACATCCAACGAGATCAGTTGGTTGAAAACTAATCCATCCGACATTCTCACTCCACGCATAACCAATGACATCACCATCAGACTCAGGAACAAAAACACCATAGTCCGCAACAGTCTCACCAAGTGCGGGACATCCTGTCGCACCATCACTTTGCCCATCATTGTCAGCATCACAATTTGAGCTATTGAGACTGATCCATCCCAATCCAGTAGTATCTTCACTAGTGCCACCAGTCACTTCCTCCGTGCCACCCCACATCCACCCACGAGCTGACTCAGCGGAATCAGCAAAAACATTCTCTGCACAACAAAAAAACAGACTTAAAAAAAAGGCAACGATGAGGAAGAGTCGACTATGCATGTTCTTTTCTTTTTATATATTCTATTGTATCATAAGTAACTTATTTATATCTCCGATAATGCTACAATAAGACACATGGCAACGTACGCAACAAACAAACGAGCAAATTACGATTACGACCTCCTACAAAAATATGAGGCTGGTATTTCATTGCTAGGTCATGAAGTAAAGTCTATCAAGACAGGGCACATTTCCCTCAAAGGGGCCTTTGTAGCCATCCGCGGAAATGAAGTATACCTCACAAATGCCCTGATACCACTCTATACGCATGCAAATCGCAATACAGTTTATGAGCCAACACGTTCACGAAAACTCCTCCTCAAAAAATCTGAGATCAAATCCATCATCGGCAAGAGACAAGCAGAAGGATTGACACTCGTTCCCACTCGGATATATACTAAGGGACGCAATATCAAGCTCGAATTCGCAGTCGGAAAAGGCAAGAAAAAACATGACAAAAGAGCATCGATCGCAAAGAGAGAATCAGACCGAAAAGTAAAAAGAGCACTACGCATACGAAAATAGAGGTAAAGAGAAGTAATGGGCTACACGTTCCCGACCTGTACCACTGCAGGTATAGATCGGGGCTGTCTAGCTTCGACAGTTTGTTACTTAAATGTATGCATATCGTGCATGAATACTGGACACGTAAACCGTGTATTCACCTTGTATAAGTGCAACTCTTACTACAAAAGTAAAAGATGCTGTAGCGAAAGCTTTCAGCCCATCTTTTGCACCGTCTTACGCCTAAAACCGCGTAAGCCATCAGCTCACCTGACGCCTCATAGGGCGAGATCTGGTGTCAAAAACCTGAGGTTCGCATATACCGATTAATGTGCAAGTATATGTTCAATCATCACATTTAGGTTCACACGCTTTCTGATCGTCTTCTGGTGCGGACTGAATCCGCGATGTTTGCACATTGCGTAAAGACGAATCTACATATGTAGAGTACATTTGATGCTACAAATTTGGACATGGGTGCAATTCCCATCAGCTCCACATAAAAAAATCTCCCATCAAGGGAGATTTTTTTATATCAACAAATATCATACATGGATAAAGAGGCCCCATCCACGCAATCATTCAAAAGAATAAACGACTATAGCCGGAACATAATCATACCGCCCTACTTGCCCAGCTCCAGCTAAAGTAAAGTAGAGATCGCGACCCTCTTGATCATAAGTAGCGCCGACAATACGATGCAACCCATTACCATCATACGGCACAGAAAGCATTCCATAGTCATACGGTTGAGGATCCCAAGGATCTTCAGCAGCAACAATCTCATCGAGATCAAAAAGCCAATAGTAATTATAGTTATCGGCAGAATCATAAGAGCACGAACCACCACAAAGAGTACCATCTGTCTGCGTAATCTTGTACCCAATGCCACTACTAATACCACCAGAAGAACCAAAGACGGCAAATGTATTAGTATCAGGGATAATTAAACCATACACGCCCTTCGCCAAAGAATTCCACAGCCCAGGCGCAGAGCCTGGCGAGTCAGAGTTATACCCGTCAGGATGGATCCACTGCACACTATACGGAAAATTCATATGCGCGACAGTATCAATCTTGTCAGGGCCTTCGGACACATGCAAAAGATCATTAACATCAAAAGAGAAAAGGGAAGGACCCACACTATACCGACTGACAATAGATCGAACACTAGACCATCCTGCAATGTACGCACTTCCAATGCGTGATTGCCAGGCAGAAGGCACAGGAGAAATATACCCTGCAGCATGTGCACTACCCTCAAACTGAAAATACCCATCAACCCTTGACGCTTCAAAATTCTCCGTATCTCGCAGGACAAGAGTCGTATCCACATTTGAACCACCAGCATCATACCAAATTTCTGTATGCACAATAAGTTGACCATCTTTATAGAGCATACCATTTATAGTCTCATATGGTCTCTGTGGTCGAAGCTCTCTGAAGCTACTGACAACAGGAGCATCGCTCAACTGCGAAACAGGAACATCTTTCTTTAAGTCTGGAATAGCAATTTCGCCAACACTACTACCCTGTGCATGACCTGCAATATACAAAGAGTGATGATCTTTGTTATAAGCAAGAGCACCGCCAGAATACGAAGCATCCGAGACACGAAATGCACCTCGATACGTCATGTCAGAAATCTGAAATAAACCCGATGCCAAGTCAGTGGCATCGCAGCCAAGTCCACAATTCTTTACCACAGTCTCCGCATAATAATGCTTCAGGAAAAACAAAAAAGGCAAGACGAGAAGAGAAATTAAAAAAATAATAGCAAAGAAAAAAAGAGATCTTCTTGGAATGATATGTAATTTCATAAAGTTACAGTACCCCAACCGACAGACAAAGTAAAACATTTTCTACATAAAATCATAGACCAAAGTCTACATTATTGTAAATTTCATACAAAAAAACCAGTCACAGCAAAAAATCTTTCAACTTAATGAACTTTAGTCATTTTTTCTATGGCATAAAAAATGAAACATCTATAGAATTTGATGCGCCAAAATATTCAATCAAAAATCAATCAATTATCTCCAATTAAAAGTATACAGGCGTCCATTCGTTCGCGGGTCAGAGTTGTCAGATGCACTGAATATAAGCACACCATTTTTAAAGAGATAGCGACCTAAACCCTTTGACCCTATGCGATCCCTTCGCGCACCAGAAGGACCAAGCGCCTTGCCATCCTCAAAGATCTGAATATTTTTATTAAAGTCGAATCTTTGGTTCGTACTATAGGCAAATCCCCCATCAGATTTGAGTTTTGATATGTTAATGACACCGTCATAGTTTACTGCTTGGACAATTGCAATTGTTTTTGTTGTTTGAAGACTCTTCCCACTCTTCTCAGTTGCAACTGTAATATGTACAATACCTTGATTTGGCAGTCCTGTTATCCTAACTGGTGATGCAAGTGCTCCTATGCCAACTTTCTGCGTATCAAAGAGATCCCCAGTTGAGACTTGCGTACCTGTTTCAGGATTGGTCTTGAGCCCCGTACCGGCTGTGACGCGAATGCGTTCAGGATTACCATTTGGTGTATATGCAACAAAAACTTCACCATTACTTACATTTCCCGCAGAGACATCAGGCACAGTATGCACTTGCACACTATTGTACGTGTAAGTTGTTTGAAGACTTTTGCCATTTTTTTCTGTTGCAACTGTAAAATATGTATCCCCTTGCCTCGGAATACCTGAGATCGTCTGCGGTGAGGAAATCGCTCCCATAGCAACCTTTCCTGTGTCAAAGAGATCCCCAATTGAGACTTGCGTACCTGTTTCAGGATTGGTCTTGAGCCCCGTACCGGCTGTGACGCGAATGCGTTCAGGATTACCATTTGCACTATAGCGAAGAACTGCACTAGTACCTGAGACATCAACTACTCCAATAGTCGGTACGGAATGAGAAGAGCCTCCAGCACCTTCTCTTTCACATACATTACTACAACCATCACCATTTTTGGTGTTGCCGTCATCACATTGCTCGCCTGATTCTTGCACGGCATTACCACACACAGGTGTTGGTGTCACTGTCTCTATCGTACACTGTGCACTACAACCGTCACCATTTTTAGTATTGCCATCATCACACTGCTCTCCGGACTCTTGCTTACTATTGCCACAGACAGGTGTTGAAGTACCACTACAGTACTGCAGGCTTCCACTAGCATTTTCTGCGCCAGCGTTCTTTGTAACATAATCAACAACCTGAGAAACAGGCATCACAGTGTAAGGATAGGTAATCTTTGGAAACAGAGGATTGCTCGGGTTGATTGATCCAGAAGGACCGGCATTAACCTTTCCCATGTAGACATTCTTGTTATTTGTTGTGTAGATATGTCCAGTCGGGTGACTGAGCTCTGTGCCACGAAAACCAGAATTACTGTCAGACTTCGTATTGGCGTTAGAGATCACATTTCCCTCAGAAAGAACTTGACCTGAATCCAATGCATCAGTCCCACCAAAACGAAATCCATGGGAATAATTATTAATAAGATGCCAAATATTATTTGTTGCAACTCGTGGATTTCTATCATCTGCATTCATATTGCTTTTAATCAGTGTGCCGTAAATCGTATTACAAAACGAGTCCTTCAACGAGCTACCGCCGCCACCTGCGAGAAGTCCCTTTGAGGTATTATGCGGATGATAATTTGATATCGTGATGCGGTTTGCAGAATCCGTTCGCTCACACTGACCAATCGATAGCGCATCATCAGTTTTAACATTCTTCACAGTAACGTGATCATGCCAGTAGTTATCACCTCGCCTGAGCATCATCGCTACAGAGTGTACACCTTTTCCATCAAGTGTAATACCGTGAATTATTGCATTGCCAGCCCAAAAGAGAAGCATCGCAAATGGCTTCGGTGTTTGTGCAGGTGAAATCACAATATCATTCATCTTACCGTCATTTCCACGACCATCAATCGTTACATTGGCCTTGTTAAAGTTAATTGAAGATTGCAAAGTAATCGTCTTGCCACGAAGACTATCATCAAATGTAATCCACAGCGCGTCTCGTGAATTGTCATTCTGATAATCTTTCACAATTTTTCGCAAGGAACCGGGGCCATCATCCGCTACTGTCGTTACTACAGCAAAACTATTTGCTTTTGCACCACCAGTTGTATTACGACCAAATCCCATGCGATCAGGACTTGCAAGTAAGGATTGGATCCGGTCTACACCACAACTAGCAGGAGCGGCGTCAGACAACGTAAGAGATGGAGGCCAGACATTTTTTTGAACTGCAAAAAAAACTCCCACAACAACAGAGAGGAGGGAGAATGCCGCCAAGAGGTTATGAAGAGGTTGTTTTTTTGTTTTTTTTGTGGCCATATCTTATAGAGGTAGTATGATTATAAGTAATTGTAGTGTAGCACGCTCGTTTGAGTAATTTTTTAGAAAAGTGTGGATAAAACCGTGCGATTCAAATTCAAAAAACGTACACATTTGCTGTTTGTTATTAGATAAGATTTATTGCAAGGTCTCTACAGCGATCATAACTCCGTCAGACTATAATTACGAGCTAGTCATGACTAACGGTACAGAAATCCAAGCATCGATATACAATACTTCCCTGATGATCTGTGCGGTAGACATTCTTAACAGATCGACGAATACGATCGAGCACTTCATCTTTGGGGTGATTGTATCGATTATCCTTACCAGCACTAATAATGACATCTCGTGGCATTGTGCGGTTCAGGAAATATTGCGATGTTGACGTGCCAGACCCATGGTGACTCGATTTCAAAACTGTTACTGAACGATCAATTGGCAACAAATCCTCCACCGCACTATGCAAGTCTCCACCAAGAAAAAACTTCTCATCAGCAGTTGTAAATATCGCCGCAATACTTGCATTATTTGGCTCATCTGCAAAACCAACCACATCACCTGCAACAAATGGGTAGATAATTTCCAACTTCGCGCCGGATGGAAGCAAAACATGCCAACCTCGCTCTGGATATTGAACAAGAACTTCGCGATTACGTAAATTTCTCTCAAGTGCAGCAAATACATTTGTTTGCCTTCTCAAATCAATACCCCAAAACTGCTCAACATTATAATTTTGAACCAAATCAACAAGACCATCGATATGATCACTATCAGGATGCGTTGCAATCACCAATTCCACTGTACGATCCCACAAAGGCATGTAACGACCAATTTCCTCAAGCAGAACACGACCATCCGGACCGCCATCAATGAGGATTTGATATGACCCTTCTGTGATGAGTATAGCGTCACCTTGCCCAACATCAAGAAACGCAACCTGTACAGGCGCAAACCGATTAAGCTCATAGAGTGTGAGAGCGCACAAAGTACTCACACAAAAACTGAGAAATAGTATCGTAAGTAAAATATTCTTCCTCATAGAACAAATGTTTAATGGCCTACCTACTTCCTATAGAGACCCTTATGGTTAAAGAATGCGGTGATGCCCACAAGGAAACTGTAGTACAGCACGGCCAATACCCATGAAAATTCTGTGATTTCCACAGAGCTCCATGAGCGCTCTGCAAAATATGTAATAACTGCAATCTCATATGCCAAAAGCACCTGGGAGATCAACGCAAAGAAAAATGCTATTGGAAACCATATCTGCGACATCACCGCTGTCACAAAAACAAAGAACATTGTGAATGGAAGAATTGGCAAGACAAAAAGATTCGTAAGCAACGAGACACTTGAAAACGTCATAAAATGATACACAATAATCGGCAACACAAATAACTGCGCACTTATCGTAACAAAGAGAATCTCTACTATAAACGGTATCTTTCTATAGTTTTGCACAAAATGCTCGAGCACAGGCACAAAAGCCATGATACCCAACACAGCACCAAAAGAAAGTTGAAATCCTACATCATACGCGATCTGCAATGGATTCCAAACAAGCATAAGCGCTGCCGCAAAGATGACGACACCAAATGCATGGACAGCACGACCATAGATAAGAGCACACAATACAATCATGCCCATCACAGCAGCACGAACACCTGACGATGGAAAGCCAATCATCGCAACAAAAAGAACAATCGCAATAATGGAGAGAATCGATGCCTGCCGACGCCAGAGACCCAAATAGATCCCCACAACTGTAATTACCATAATGATAACGCTCACATTGTAACCACTAACAGCAACGATATGACTCATCCCTGTCCGAGAAAAAGCATCTTGTAGCTTCTGCGATAGACGATCATCACCCCCAAAAAGCAACCCGCTTGCAAGACCAGATTCTGGTGATCGAATGAGCGTATTTAAATCCGCCTCAATCATTGTACGAAAACGAGCGATCCGAGCAAGAAAGCCTGTTCCAGGAGAGATTAAGGTAACCTCCGCATCATCACACAGATAATGCACGCCACGCATCTGTAGATAACGCGGATAGTTAAATCCATTAAACACTTCCGGTGCCTTCAGCACACACGTAATACCAAGCTCATCTCCAAGCGAAAATCCTGCATATTTTGCACCACGCACAAGAACGCGCAGATCACTACCATGCTCTTGCACTTCAAAATTAAGAAACTTTTCACTCCGTATGGGTTGCCGCGCAACTTCACCATGCAATGTCACACTCTCACCGGCGAGTCCATAATGATCATGTTGGTGCAACGTGTGATCACAATGCAATACCCCTACAACGACAAATACTGCCGACAAAAGTATGGCAGTACACCAATAACGCACATCATCCAATCGCGCGCAGTTCACAACCGACTTTCTGCGCTGGATACAATATCCTACAATACCCACACAAACAAAGGAAAGAGCGACACACGTCCATATTGTACGACGTGGCTCCAGAACAAAAACAGACGTCACACCAATCACGAAACCAAGCGAGCCCCAAAACAATACTTGTGCACGATGCAAAGACATAAAGGCAGTCTCATTGCGGATAACACACAATCCTAGCACTGAAAACACAGAATGTAAAAAATTTCACGCACAATCAACACTCAAAAAAACAAAGCCCAACTAATCCTAGATAGTGTATATAAAAAAAGAACACCCGACGAAAGGAGTCTTTTCTACTGTGGGCATGCCAAGATTTGAACTTGGGACCTCGTCATTATCAGTGACGCGCTCTAACCAACTGAGCTACACGCCCATTCATATATTGTGATCACTTTTCTCTACATTTATCACAAGAATAAATGTAAAAACCCGTCTCACGGGATAGAAGTGGTGGACCAGACAGGACTTGAACCCGCTACCTCCTCAGTGCAAATGAGGTGCTCTACCAGATGAGCTACTGGCCCTAAATAATGCTCTTCATTAAAAGACATGTACAGAACATGTAAGAATAAGTATAGAGCAACTTTAATATCTTGTCTAGTGTTTACAATAATTGCAAAAGCTAGCCGACAAAAGCATCAAAAAACTCTATGGATACGCAACAAAAATACAAAATATCACATCATCTGCTCTTCGAGAACTTTAAGGCCCTCAACGATAACGCCCTCCTCCATGAGAAGCCTTGCCTTTACCTCTGGGCCACCAGAATAAACGCCCACATGGCGACTACCCAAAATGACGCGATGACATGGCAAATCATGAAAATCCTCATCACTATTCATAAGACTCCCTACAGCGCGCGCAGCGCGCGGACTACCTGCTCTGCGAGCAACCTCACCATAACTCATCACCTTGCCACGCGGTATTGCAGCAACAACACCATAGACGCGATCTCGAAATGACTTTTCTGATTTTCTATGTGTAATCATTTACACTTATCTCAAGCATTATCCTTCTACTATACTACATAAGATATAGATACATGGTACAATGTGTTGAAACTGAAACTTATCCAAATACATGTCAAAAAATATTCTAGAAATTAAAGACATTGACAAGGTTTACAAAAATGACTTTGAAGCCCTGAAAAAAGTTTCTCTCTCAATTCATGATGGTGAGATTTTTGCACTTCTAGGACCAAATGGTGCAGGCAAAACAACACTTATTGGCATAATCTGTGGACTCGTTAATGCGTCAAGCGGGACGGTCACAGTTGACGGACACGATCATATAATACAATACAGAAAAGCACGTAGTGTAATCGGACTTGTACCCCAAGAGCTATATCTTGATCCATTTCTTACAGTAACACAAACACTCACAATTGCACGCGGCCTTTACGGCAAACAGCACAGTAACGCATTGCTCAAAAAAACACTCGAAGACCTCTCACTCTGGGATAAAAAAGATAATAAAGTACAAGAACTCTCAGGAGGCATGAAACGTCGCGTCCTCATCGGCAAAGCTCTCATGAATGAACCAAAAATCCTGTTTCTCGATGAACCGACTGCTGGTGTTGATGTTGAGCTTCGTCACAGCATGTGGGAACTAGTTGCCACACTTAAGAGTCGCGGTACAACGATTATCCTCACAACGCACTACATAGAAGAAGCGCAAGACATGGCAGATCGTATTGGCATCATACAAGATGGTGAGATTAAAATCGTCGAGGAAAAGTCAGTACTCATGAGTAAGCTTGGGTCCAAAAAGCTGATCATCGGATTAGAGCATGCATGCGACACAATACCCCCCTCAATCACATCTGATAAGCTCGTCCTCAGCGATAACGGGCGGACACTCACATATACTTACAAGACTGGTGGCAAAACTGGCATCACAGAACTCTTAAGTAAACTCAAGGCCGCAAACATCTCAGTTCACGACATCAGCACCCAAGAAACCTCGCTAGAGGAAATCTTCGTCGACTTAACACATGACAATTCAACGCAAAAATAGAATATGAACCTTATTGGCCTCACAACAATTTACAAGAAGGAAATGGCGCGCACATTTCGTGTACCGGGCCAGACACTGATCTCACCCGTTTTAACCACAGCACTCTACTTCATCGTCTTTGGTAGTGCAGTTGGACGTGCAATACCTGAGCTCAGTGGCGTGAGTTACGAACTCTACATCGTACCAGGCCTCATCATGATGGCCCTTCTCACCAACGCGTTATCTGCAGCAAGTAGTGGGATCTACTTCCCAAAATTCATTGGAACAAAATACGAATTCCTTAGTGCACCACTATCACACTTTGAAATCATCGCAGGCCACACGTTGGCAGCTGCATCACGCGCCCTCATAATAGGTGCGATCATTTATTGCGTGTCTATCTTTTTTACACGAGACGCAACAGTTGCACATCCCATTCTTGCAATCGTCTTCAGCGTACTCACTGCAATCTCCTTTAGCTTATTTGGACTCATCATCGGCATATGGGCAGACAGCTTTGAGAAACTCGCTTTGTTCCCAACACTCATCATTACACCACTTTCATTCCTTGGTGGAATTTTCTACTCGATCGATATGCTCCCTAGTTTTTGGCAAAAGATTTCCTTGATCAACCCCATTGTTTACATGATCAGTGGCTTACGATGGAGCTTTTTCGGCATTTCTGATGTTGATCCCATCGTTAGCTTTACTATGATTGCACTCTTTACTTTTGCCTGCGGCATGCTGATCGCATGGATATTCCGTACCGGTTACAGGATCAAAAGCTAGCATCGTTATTATCAAAAAAAACAAGCGCAAATCAGATGATCTACGCTCTTTTATACCACCACCAACTCCTCAGTTAATGTCACTCAGATAAACATATCCCCCTCTATCCTCACTGACTTATCGCGTTGACAGTTTACATACTCAAAGAACTCTTTCTGCAACTTTTGCGCATCCTCATATCGAGAAAATATCTCGGTAAGCACAAGCTGTCTTGCGCCATTATACGAGATCCCAACGAACTTATAATACTCCTTAGCACCTGCACGAAAAATATCAATCATTGTATCAGCTCTCCGTCGCTTTGTTGCCTTATCAATACAAACAAAACGGCTTTTTACAAAAGCTGATCCATAAACCAGACTTTGATCGGTCTCATGCACAAAACTCCACCGATGCGCGGTTGGCACACCGCCCTGATTGGCGCACCCACTCAGAGTGACTGATAAAAGTGCAACAGAAAAAACAATGTGTAAATTTTTCATTTGTAACGTACTCCTTGCCTTGTGTGAACTTATATTGTCATAATTCATCCATAAGTCAAGTACTCAATCATTCTTTTTACTGTTAAAATAGAGTTATAAATAGCCAGATACATAGTTCATGCAGGAAGTCTCATACCGCAACTTAACGTGGGTAGATATTGAAAACCCGACAGAGGAAGACATCACGTACTTGCGTGAAAATTTTGATATTCATCCGTTAGCTGTGGAAGAATTTGCAACACCAACATATCGTCCCCGTGCAACGAGGTACTCAAACTGTCTTTACCTCACACTTCACATCCCACTCTTTGACTCTACCAAACGCACAACGTATGCTGGCGAAATAGATATCATCCTTACGAACACACACATTATCACTGGTCACAAAAACCAAATCTACCAGATCACGCAGTTCATGGAAAAACTAATCGGCGGCGATGGAGTGAAGCGACACTACATGAACAAAACACCCTCCCACCTCCTCTACGAGATTTTGCAAATCCTCATTGAATCATGCTTTCCGCGCCTAGACCACATTGCGCGCAACATAGACATGATCGAAGATGGTATTTTTAGCGGCAATGAAAAGCAGATGGTCAAAGAGATAAGTATCGCAAAACGTGATGTACTTAATTTTCGCAGAACAATGATGCCGCAACGTGCCATACTCGAATCCATAACAACACAACCAGGCAATATCGTCGCACCGGACATCAAACCATATTTCCATGATTTGATCGGCACAAACATCCGCCTCTGGAATATGCTCGAAAGCTCCAAAGAAACAATCTCCTCCCTAGAAGAAACCAACAACACACTGCTAAGTCAGAAGATCAACTCCAAAATGAATTTCATCACACTTTTTACCGTGATCTTCATACCTATGACACTCTATGCTAATATCCTCGGAATTAATGTGGTTACGCCACTTTCCAAACACCCACATGGGTTTATCATCCATCTCGCTGTTATGTTCTTCCTCTCATTGACAACCTACATCATTTTCAAAATCACCAAACTCCTCTAACAATTCACTATTCCTGTATGTCACAACTGAAACTCTACAACACACTCACAAAGGAAAAGGAGGATTTCACGCCAATCCATCCAGGCAAAGTCACGATGTACACATGTGGCCCAACTGTCTATGGTTACCAGCATATAGGTAACTACAAGTCATTTATGACAGCAGACGTTCTCTATCGTTATCTTACGCATGGTCCAAATCCTTATGAGGTGAAGTACATCCAAAACATTACAGACGTTGGTCATTTGACCGAGGATGATCTCAATCAAGGAGACACCGGCGAAGATAAGATGATCAAAAAAGCCAAAGCAGAGAATAAAACTCCACAGGACATAGCAAAGTACTACACAAACTATCACTTCGAAAAAAGTGAAGAATTAAATCTATCTGAGCCGATGCGGTACCCGCGAGCAACGCAGTACATCGACAAGATGATTGCAATGATCGAAAATTTAATTGCCAAGGGTCACGCATACGCATCAAACGGCAATGTGTTCTTTGACGTAGAGTCTTTCGCAGACTATGGGAAGCTCTCCGGCAACACGCTCACAAACCTCCAAACAGGCGCAAGGCTAGAAGAGCCCCATGCCGACAAGCGCAATCAATGGGATTTTGCGCTGTGGCTTCAAGCCCCCAAAGAACACCTTATGCAATGGAATAGCCCATGGGGCGCCGGCTATCCAGGATGGCATATTGAGTGCTCTGCGATGGCTACAGAAGAACTTGATACAACAATTGATATACATACCGGCGGCGAGGACCACATCTTCCCGCATCACGAAGCAGAGATCGCGCAGTCTGAGGGTGCAACAGACAAACCATTTGCGAACTATTGGCTACACACGCGCCACATGATGATCGAGGGCAAAAAAATGAGCAAATCAAAAGGTACACTCCTGACAATCGAAGATGTGAAAGAAGAAGGCTTCTCTCCTATGGACTTACGCATGACGTACTTGCAATCCCATTACAGGTCCCAAATGAATTTCACATGGGACAGCCTTATTCAAGCTAAATCAACTGTCCATAAGATTGAGGAGTTCTATCAAAATTTACTCCTGTCCAAGGAGAAGAAGGTCAAAAATGAAAAATTCTGGCCATATGATGACGTTGACCCATACAAATATGACTTCTCGTCTGAGAAAGAAAGCTTCAACTCATCAATGTCTGATGATCTTAATACACCCTCAGCGCTTGAATCTATTCACAGCATCATACACAATGTCAATTCAGGACTTGCACTTAAATCAAAGGAGATCAATTCCACACATGGCCATGTGAAAGCCTCCGCTCTAGGGTATATAGATAATTTTCAAGAGATAATTAATTTCTTTGATCAATCAGTAATAAATGTTTTAGGGATTGAACTGAAAAAGGAGCTAAATATTATTCCTCAGAAAATTATAGACTTAGCAGAAATGAGAGTTAAAGCTCGGGACAGGAAAGACTTTCAAGAGTCTGACAAGCTGCGTGATGAAATTGCTGAAGCTGGTTATACGATTAAGGACGCAGCGAACGGGTATCGGATCACAAAGACATAGAGAAAGTTGTTGCGCAAGCTAATAACCATCTTGTATAATGAAGCGGTAAATCATCATGGCCACAGTGACTGAGCAATCACACTTCGGCATGTTGCTACAACATTATGAATACACGAATTTCAATCCATGCGGGGGACATTTTTTAATGTCGTCTTTTTTGTTTTCTGACTCACTATTTATATACCTCCATGTCATTTGTTCACCTTCATACACACTCTGATTTTTCACTGCTACAGGGCCTTGCAAAGGTCGATGATCTTTTAGATGCAGCCAAAAAAGACGGGATGAGCGCACTGGCGCTTACAGATATCAATGCCGTCTACGGTCTCGTTGATTTTACTGTGAAAGCCAAGGAGGTCGGCATCAAGCCAATTATTGGCGCAGAAGTCCAAATAGCTCCCCTAGGTGCACAAGCGTCGTCAGCAACAACTGGCAGTGGAAATACATATCAGATTGTCCTCCTAGCTACTGGCGACATAGGATATCACAACCTCCTAGAGATTGTCACAGCAGCACAGATAGGAACAACGCATCCAGACCCACGTGCCGACTACGAAATTCTTCGTACATATGCCAAAGGCATCATCGCCCTATCTGGCAATAGCACAAGCGAAATCGCCACGCTCGTCTCACAAGGAGACACCGAGGGCGCAACAAAAAAAGCCCTTCTTTATAGAGATATTTTTGGCGTTGACGAGTCTGGCAATGCAAACTTCTTTCTCGAATTATGCCACAACCCCAATTATCCCGAGCAAGATAAAATCAACACAGGCATCATAGCTATAGCGCAAGAAACCGGCATACCACTAGTTGCTGCAGGTGACGTGTACTACACCAACCAAGAGGATCGTGAAATTCATGATGTTCTTTTATGTATAGGTATGAACCGCAAAGTTGACGAGGGTGATCGACCAAATAAAAAACATCTCGATCTCTCCTTCAAGTCATCCCACATGATGATGGAAGCCTTCAAAGATCATCCAGAGGCAATTAGTAATACTGAAAAAATTGCAGATCGTTGCAATTTCATCATTGAAATGGGTAATACAAAGTTGCCATATTACCCTCTCCCAGAAAATTCAACGGCAGATGACGAGCTTCTCAAGTTATGCCACGTTGGCTTTGAGAGGCATTTTGGCACTGTAGAAATGTCAGAAATCCAAAAGGAGCGCATGGAGTATGAATTGGGCATCATCGAAAAAACAGGGTATGCATCATACTTCCTCATCGTACAAGACTTCACCAACTGGGCACGTCGCCAAGGGATCGTTGTCGGACCAGGACGCGGTAGCGCTGCAGGATCATTTGTTTCTTTTTTGACAGGTATTACCAACATGGATCCTATAGAATACAAACTCCTCTTTGAACGATTCTTGAATCCAGAACGTGTTTCAATGCCTGACGTAGATATGGATTTCGCAGATGACAGGCGTGACGATGTTTTACAATACGTACGAGAAAAATATGGAAATGATCATGTCGCACAAATCATAACCTTTGGAACAATGGCTGCACGGGCTGCCATACGCGATGCTGGGCGTGCAAGTGGGTTTGCCTATGATTTCTGCGACAAAATCTCCAAGCTCATTCCAATGTTTTCATCAATTGATGACGCACTCAAAGATGTGCCTGATTTCAAAAGACTCTATGAGGAAAACTTAGACGCAAAAGACTTAATTGATATCGCCAAGAAATTAGAAGGTATGAATAGGCATTCATCCATTCATGCATGTGGGGTTGTAATCACAGACAAGCCGGTTGTTGCGTACACTGCGCTGCAACGTGCCAGTGAAGGCGAAGACTCCCTTGTGACACAATATGCTTCAAGCACAAAATTTAGCGCAGTCGAGAAAATTGGACTCCTAAAAGTTGATTTCCTCGGACTCAAAAACTTAACAATAATTCAAAATACAATCAAAATTGTCGAGAAGATTCATAGAGAAAAGATTGACATTGAACGAATTCCACTTGACGACAAAAAAGCTTTTGAGCTCCTACAAAAGGGTCAAACAACTGGTGTTTTTCAACTTGAGTCCAGTGGTATGAAGCGCTACCTTAAACAGCTGGGCCCGACAAACCTTGAAGATGTGATAGCAATGGTTGCCTTATACAGACCAGGACCCATGGAATGGATCCCTGACTTCATCGATGGCAAGCATGGGCGCAAAGAAGTCACCTACCTCGATCCACGACTCGAAAATATTCTGTCTGACACTTATGGCGTAGCTGTCTACCAAGAGCAGGTTATGCGTATTGCGCAAGACCTTGCTGGCTTCACACTTGGTGAGGCCGACATTTTGCGTAAAGCAATGGGGAAAAAGATCATTGATCTCATTCAGGAGCAGAAAATTAAATTTGCAGAGGGTTGTGTAAAAAACAAAATCTCAGAAGATATCGCCAATGAGATCTTTGCTTTTATTGAGCCATTTGCAGGATACGGATTTAATCGCTCCCATGCTGCGTGCTACGGCCTGATCGGCTATCAGACCGCCTATCTAAAAGCACACTATCCAGCTGAATTCATGGCAGCATTAATGACAAGTGATCAAGGCAACACCGACCGCATCGCAATTGAAGCTGCTGAGTGTCGAGAGATGGGTATCGATGTACTTCCCCCAAGCGTTGATGAAAGCTATGAGGAGTTCGCTGTGATCTATGACAAAAATGATGCAAAAAAAGAGCATCCTCACATCAGATTCGGCCTTGGCGCAATCAAAAATGTCGGTCACACAGTCGCAAAAGACATTGTTGCGCAGCGTAAGATAGACGGTCCCTACAAAGATCTATCTGACTTTTGCACACGCATTCATTCCAAAGATCTCAATAAACGATCAATAGAGGCATTAGCAAAAGTAGGTGCTTTTGATCAATTTGCAGAACGCGCACAAATCATCGCAAGCATGGATCACATCATCGCTTTCGTAAAAGACTTAAGCGCTAGTGCGCGCAGCAACCAAGATTCTCTCTTTGGCGCCACAGACCTATCCCGCGCCACAATAAAACTCGTTGACGCACCACCGGCAACCAAAGCACAAAGACTCGACTGGGAAAAGACGCTTCTTGGTCTCTATGTCACTGACCATCCTGCCACTGAGTACAAAGCATTTTTTGCAAACATCTGCACGGAACTTGGCACATTTAGCGAAGATCAGGCAGAAGAGCTTGATGAGAAAGCAGCCACAATCGGCGGAATCATCATCTCAACAACCGTGATCCTCCTCAAGAGCGGTAAGAATATGGCCTTTGTAACACTTGAAGATGGAACTGGGTCAATTGAATGCCTCATCTTTCCGCGAACATACGAAGAAGTCAAAGCGATGCTCATTGATGGCACTCCCCTTGTGATCCAAGGAACATTTACAGGAAAAGATGGTGAACTCAAATTTATCGGAAATACATTGCGAGAAATTACCCCAGAAGAAAATCACTATGCAAAACGTGTCGAAAAAACACATGGCAAATACAAAAAAGAATCACAAGATTTAAAAAATCAAAATCATTCTGAAACAAAAAATGCAAAAGAACCCCAAGAGCACGTGATCGCACTACCACAAGAAAAAGGTGTGGAAACAATTAATGTGCTCAAGAAAATACTCGATACCGCTACTGATGGACCAACAACAATCTATCTTGAACATGCTGGAACAAAAATGAAAACGACTTATAAAGTCGAATTAACCCAAGAAATACTTGATGAAATTGAAAGTGCTACGCTATAAACCACTAAATCAGACGCCACCACTGGAATCCAGCAGATCATTTTATGTAAATCATGTCAATATTTACTGAAATCCCCAGGTATTGTATAGTTTGTATGTCTGATTGATGCGCTTACCGCGTGCATTACTCTTATCACAAAGAGAGTACTCTACGAGCTAAAGACGATTACAAAAAGAGCCCCTATCTCATCACATGAAAAGATAGGAGGAATTATGGGTGGAACCGCGGAATGTCAAAAAAAGACCTTTCGTCCCAAGAAATACGATCACACTTACCACAGGATTTGCCTGGTAAGTTTTTATCAGGTTATTTCTTTGGACGAAAGGTTTTTTATTATCTCAACTATACACATATGCCCAATAACAGCGAACACAAAATATCACCAGAAGATTTGGAAAAAAAGCGTCACACACTCGCACACCTCCTCGCTGCGGCAACACTACGCCTATATCCCGACGCCAAACCAACGATTGGCCCGGCGACAGATACAGGATTTTATTATGATATGTACTTTCCAGAGCCACCAAGCGAAAAAGATCTCAAAAAAATTGAAAAGCAGATGCGCAAGATGCTCCCGCAGTGGAAGGAAATGACAGGCAAGACTGTTACAGCAGACACAGCCAAGGAGCTTTATGGCGACAACAAATACAAGCTAGAGCTTATTGATGACATTCTCGAAAAGGGAGAAGAAATTACTCTATACACCGCAGGATCAGAAAAGAACTCTTTCACAGATCTCTGTCGTGGAGGTCATAGCGAAAAGCCAGCAGAAGAGATAGACGCCAAGTCATTTAAACTAACAACTCTCTCAGGTGTCTACTGGCGCGCAGACGAAAACAATGATCAGCTTACACGCATCTATGGACTTGCATTTGATTCAAAAGATGATCTTGATAATCATCTCACACTGATCGAGGAGGCAAAAAAACGTGATCATCGCAAGATTGGTAAAGAGTTGGATCTCTTTACATTCTCTGACCTTGTTGGATCCGGCCTTCCTCTGTGGACACCCAAAGGCACCCTCCTCAGGGAATTGATTATTGAAAAAATTCAAACCCTGCAATCAGCATATGGCTACGAGCGAGTTGTAATCCCACACATAACAAAAAAAGACCTTTACGAAAAATCAGGCCACTGGGAAAAATTTGGTGATGAACTCTTCAAGGTGCAAGGACAATCTAAAACAGAATTCGTGCTCAAGCCTATGAACTGTCCACATCATGCCCAGATATACAACTCTCAACCACGCAGCTACAGAGACTTGCCACAGCGCTATATGGAATTAACCATGCAATACAGAGATGAGCAGGCTGGCGAGCTTCTTGGCCTATCACGTGTTCGATCAATATCAATCGATGATGGTCATGTTTTTTGTGCGCAAGACGACATAGAACAGGAAGTGCTTAATATTGTTGATGTTATCAGGAAGTTTTATACGTCACTAAATCTCTTTAACGATGGAAATTATTGGGTGTCCGTTTCCGTTCGCGACAATGCAACGCCAGAAAAATACCTTGGCAAAGACGCCCTGTGGGAAAAAGCAGAGGCCATACTCACCGATATTTGCCTACAGCAAAACCTTGACCATAAAGTGGTTGAGGGTGAAGCGGCATTTTATGGTCCAAAAATTGACTTCATGTTCAAAGACGCGCTAGGGCGCGAATGGCAGCTAGCAACAGTCCAACTTGACTTCGTACAGCCAGAGCGCTTTGAACTAGAATACATCGACGCAGACGGTGAGAAAAAGCGTCCAGTCATGATCCACCGTGCAATCGCAGGATCTATGGAGCGCTTCTTAAGTGTGATCATTGAACATTTTGCTGGCGCCTTTCCGCTGTGGCTCTCTCCTGTGCAGATGACAATCATTCCAGTGACTTCTGATATAGATGATTATGGCAGAGATGTTCGACAGAAATTACAACGTGAAGGTTTTCGAGTAGAACTCTCCAATGAACCAGAGACGCTCGGCAAGAGAATCAGACAAGCACAAAAATCGAAGATCCCGTATATGCTTGTCGTCGGCGAAAAAGAAATGAAAACTGGGGGCGTTGGTGTACGATCACGTGAACTAGGCGATGCAGGAGAAATACTTCTTGACGAATTTATAGCAAGCGTAAAAGAGTCGCTTCTCAATCCCCAGACAACAGATTCGGAGAGTAAAAACGCTCAGTAAAAAATAATTGTGACAAGAAAGATTCCCGTCACAAGAAAAACAATGAAAAAATCCCTAGCAAAGCCCATTGATTTATCACAATGCTAAAGTCACTCTACATTGTTGGACCAACTTCGTCAGGAAAATCTGACTATGCAATCACTATAGCAAAATTATTTGATAGTGAAGTGATTGGTTGTGATTCTCGTCAGATCTATAGACACATGGATATCGGCACAGGCAAAGAACCCGGGGCTATCCAGAAGCGCTCTAATCAATCATTTGTCACGCGCTACCCGTACGTTATCGATGGAATTGATCATCATATGATTGATACGCACCATCCAAACACCGCATTCAATGCTGGTAAATTTGTTGCACGTGCAAGTCGTATTCACAATGATATGCAACGCAGAAGTAAGTTGCCAATCATTTGCGGCGGAACGATGTTTTGGGCACAGGCCCTTCTCGAAGACAGAAGTCTTCCAGCAGTCCCTCCAGACCCAACACTACGCAAGCAACTCAATAAGATTTCAACCAAAGAGCTTGCTACACTCTTGCAGAGTGCCGATATGCGCCGATACCAAAGTATTGCAACAGACAATGCCCTCAATAATCGCCCCCGTCTTATAAGAGCTCTTGAAATCATCGAAAAAATCGGACATGTGCCGCCACAAGATACTGTCGATTATGACGGCCTCAATGCTACAAATCTCATCATCGTACCATCATATTCCAAAAAAGTCTTACATGAACGCATATCACGCCGACTACAGAAGAGACTTGATGAAGGTATGCTGGCAGAAGTAGAGAAATTACATACAAAACACAGAGTTCCATGGTCTCGATTGCAATCATTTGGACTAGAGTACTTGTGGTGCACACGCCTTTTACACGGAGAAATATCTCAAACGGAATTCCACGAAAAACTCACACATGCGAGTTATCAGTATGCAAAAAGACAGAGTACGTGGCTCAAGCGATGGCAAAAAGACGGAGCGAATATTCACTTCGTAGACGACATAAGCAAAGCCAAGCAGGCTATAAATAGCTTTCTTTAGGTATCTAACTGATCGGAGGGGCATTTTATAAATCTTCCTTTGCCCGTGTAAGTTCTTGAGGTTCTATAAAATGCATATTTTCGTCGATCGGGTCATACATTTCGCTCGTTGCCCCAAGGTCTTCAAAATATTTTACGATCTCTTGCACGCGGTACTCAGGTGCGCTAGCGCCAGCGCTAATACCGACACTCTGCACACTTTCATAACTGGTTGCACGAATTTCTGAGACATCGTCTATAAGATATGCTGACACATCCTCCTGCTGGGCAACTTCTACAAGTCGCTTGGAATTCGAAGATGTTACAGAACCTACAACAAAAATGACATCAACCTTCTTCGCGAGAGCTTTAATTGCTCCCTGACGATTTGTCGTCGCGTAGCATATGTCACTAGCAGCTGGCTGTTGCGCCTGTGGATATTTTTCCAGAATCGCACCTATGATTTTCTGCGTCTCATCAACGCTTAGCGTGGTCTGCGTCAGGATTACAATTTTCTCATCGGGATCATAATCAATCTTTGAAACATCATCAATATTATCAACCAGTGGAACATCCTCGCCAATCGCCTGCGCTTCTGCAAGCACACCAATCCCCTCTACGTGACCTGTATGGCCTATATAAATAACCTTATACCCGTCCTTAATGTAGCGAACAATCTCAATATGAACCTTTGTCACAAGTGGACATGTCGCATCTATAACACGCACATTGCGAGCACGCGCCTGCTCATAGTGCTCCGGAGGCGAACCGTGAGCAGAAAACACTGCTATCGCATCCTCTGGTATATCAGCCACATCCTCTACTGTAATTGCACCAAGCCTCTCCAAATCACTTACAACCGTCTTGTTGTGTACAATTGCATGTTTGACATAGATCGGTGCCCCAAAGACTTCTAAACAATCCTTCACAACATCCACCGATCGTGCCACACCAGCACAAAATCCTCGCGGACTGACCGTGATGACTTTTTTTATCGACATAGCAAGACCTTATTTTTTTTATTGTAATTGCCACTGCTTTCTATTTTCATTCTCTATGATCATCTCCTCTTTTTGGAGAGTCTTCAGTATATCATCCAGCCATTTCTTATCATGCTGCGCGTTCCAGTCTTTTTTCACGTGTTGCCCAATCTCATTTGCTGTATATGGTTGTTTGCGTAAGACCTCGACAATACGCCCTCTATAAATTCGCCGTGGAATATGCTTTCCACACTCTGTCCTTCCCACCTCTCTTTTCTTGATTACCGTATAATCATCTGGATCAGGATATGATTTACATACCTTATTAAATGGACACTGCAAACACTTAGGCTTGCGCTTTGTACAAATTACAGATGCAAAATCCATCACTCCACCATGCCAATCACGTGACTTACCCTGCGGCACATACTGAGCAATAATTTTTTCTGACAACTTTTTATCCCAAACTCTCAGACCATGCAACCTCCTTACAAACCGATCAATGTTAACATCAACAGCACTAACGTCAGCATTGCGTCCAAAGGCCAAAATTGCTGCTCGCGTATAGGGCCCTATGCCTGGTAAATCACCAAGTGCATCGATAGATTCTGGAAATTTGCCATCATAATCATCAACTATGCACTGCGCCATCTTATACAGGTTTATCGCACGACGATTATATCCAAGGCCCTGCCACATCTTAAGAACATCTGATTGCCTAGCAGATGCAAGCACCTCCACTGTCGGAAACCTATCTAAAAAATCTGCATACTTACCTATAACCTTTGGAACATTTGTTTGCTGCAACATGATCTCTGACACCGCTATACAGTAAAGACTTGATGTTTTGCGCCATGGCAAGTCATGTCGTCCCATTTCGCGGTACCACTTCAAAAGAGTTTTCTGCACCCCCTCTCGCTGCTTATCCGTCAGTGTCTTCATAAAAACATTATACCAACCGCAAAGCCCTATGACCAATGAGTCACAGCGCATCGCATTGAGAACAAAAATCAAGGAAAAAACCTAACATCGAATATAAAATACGCCATTTCTCTCTGCCTATCATCATGAAATTTGCATCTCTGACATCAATTCTTCTGCACTCGCCAGGCTCCAGTCGAAACGAAAACATCACACTTGTACTTTCGTGCATATCACATGCAGTACATAAAAGTTTTAACACTTATAGAGATCCATACATATCACACCTGAACTCTCCAACTTCTCCTTGTCTTGTGTGGTGTTCTATAGAAAAATAACACAGTATTCAGTTATATCAAAAATACACTATCATGCAACGCACCTCAAATGCCCCAAAGACCTGCAAAGGAAGCTTGTAATCAACGTCTCACAAATCGTTTTTACAAAAACATAATGCCTTTTTTGGGCTCATATTAAAAAGTCCCCGGACAGGGACTTTTTAATCTAGCCTTCTCTCAAAATAAGAAAGTTCGACTATTTCAGTGTTACAGTTGCGCCAGCTTCTTCAAGCTTACCCTTCATTTCCTCTGCCTCCTCCTTAGAAGCACCTTCTTTCAGTACCACTGGAGCACCATCAACCATGTCTTTTGCCTCCTTAAGGCCCTGACCTGAAATCTCCCGCACAGCCTTGATCACATTGATCTTACTGTCTCCAGCAGCTGTCAACTCTACATCAAAGCTAGACTTTTCTTCAGCTGCCTCACCACCTCCACCTGGACCTGCTACTGCAACAGCTGCTGCTGCAGGCTCAATACCGTGCTCCTCCTTGAGAAGAGTTACAAGTTCATTTACTTCTTTCACGCTAAGTGAGACAAACTCATCAGCAAGTTTTTTGATATCCGCCATAACTATTTTCTAAAATTCTAAATTTATACTAACTATCTTCCTACTACTCTGACTTTCCACCAAATGCCTCCATAGCACCAACAAATGCTTGCTGCGGCGACTGCAACGATCCAACAAATCCCTGCGCTGGTGATTGCAAGAGACCAATCAACTGACCACGGAGTTCGTCGAGTGATGGCATCTTTGATAGTGCCACGGCCTCATCTTGCGACAAAATCTCACCCTCGAGAACACCACCAACAATCTTAACTGCTTCATTCCCTTTGGCAATTTTTGCAATAAGCTTTGCACTCGTTACCTCATCCGGTGATACAGCGACCGCAATCTGACCATCAAGGGACTTAGGATCAAGTTCAATGTCATTATTTTTCAATGCAATTGCCAAAAGACTTTTTTTAATGACCTGAAATGACGAACCAGCTTCACGCAAATCGCGCTTTGCTTGAACCATATCATTTGCGCTCAACCCCTTAAAGTCAGCAAAAACTGCTGCAGGAGAATCTGCAAGTTGATTTGTAAGCTTCTGAACAATTTCTTCTTTTTGACTACGCGTTAACATTGTCTATAATTTTAAGACAAATAAAAATCCTGCAGCAACGCAGAATAACAAACACTATTTCGACCGACACACAAAAAATGTGTCACAGGTTATTCCTCAGTAAGGTCTTATAACATACAAATTTGATGTAGCCTACACTTCTACGGAGCTTTTAGATTGTAAGAGAATAGTATCGCAATAGCCCTAGTCTGTCAACACCCTCCCTTATGAAAAAAGTGATCTAACGAGATAGCTCCAAGTATTCTGCCAGCGCCTGCTTATAGTGGCGTAGCGTCTCCCTCTTTGTGGTGCCAAGCACTGAGCAACGAGGCCTTGGTGCTGGTCGCTGAAAAGTCTCTGGCGTAACAGGCTCAATGTGCACATTTATACCTGTAAGAGCGTAAAGCTCTAGAACAGCATCAAACCATGTACATGCACCATCATTTACAATATGATAGACACCACTCTCACTCCCATCTTCGATAATCGCCTTCGTTTCCAAGGCAAGATCTGGAGCATATGTAAATTTTGACACCTCACCATCTACAACCCTTATAGACTCTCCACTTTCCATACAAGATTGACCTTTCTCCAACATTACGTCAAAGAAACTTTTTTTACCAGCAGCACTTACAGCGGGCATACCAAAGAGCTTTGAGAGTCGAATAATATAATATCGACCAGCACATTTACTTACTGCCTGCTCGCCATCATATTTTGTTTGCCCATAGCGTGAGAGCGGCTTGGGCAAATCATCTTCCACATAAACATAATTCTCAATAGTATCTTCAGAACCTCGATACATACAACCACGACAAGAACCACCACAACACGATGGTGATAAAGCACCATCCTTATAAACTGGCCGCTCACCATCAAACACATAATCCGTTGAATAGTGAACGCAAACTGCCTGAAGCGATTTTGCAATCTTCGCAAGAGTTTCAGGGTATGTAGTATTCAAAGCTATTGCCCTGTCTTGCTCAATATAGTCATCCTCACATGCATCCACTGCGTTATAAGCGATAGCATTACATATAATATCAGGCCACAAACCGTCTATTTTTTGCTTCAAGCGCACGTGATCGGTAACGTCTATGTCCTCTTTATCCCAAGCAATCACCTCGTAATTTTCGTCACACTCAAAAATACGAACTAATTCACCACCGAGCATCCCCTTTGCACCTAGTATCAAGATCTTCTGTTTCATTTATTTTTCTTAATAAGAATATCGCGCAAACTGAGCAAGTGAAGTGCTGCAGCAAATGTCATAGCACTGACAATCATAAAAACAGCGTCAAACCCATATTTGACCGCTATAAATCCCCCGGCAAAGGCTGCAAGCGCTGTTCCTAGATCAACAAATGATCGGTAAGCACCCCACTCCATTCCCTCATGTCGAGCATCGATATGCCGCGTAAAAATCGCCATCCATGCGGGAAAAATAATAGCAGCGGACAAGCCATAAAAAAATTGAATTGCATAAACATGCCACGGCAAATCTGCATACATATACATCAATGGCACAAAACCTGAAAGGAGTGTTCCGACGATCATCGCGATCAAATCATCTCTTTCGCCACGCATACGATCAATAAGCATACCAATAGGAACCTGACCCAGACTCCTCGTCATGAGATAGATTGTTGTTGCCAGTGCAGCAGTCTGGACATCAGCCCCCTTAATGTCTCCCGTAATATAGATCGCAAAAATTGGAGCAGTCAGACCAAATGCACTCATAACAAGCACCTCCGAAAAAACCATTGTGCGAATGACTTTATTAAAATTCGAAAACGAAAAATAGTGATGCTTACCCGTTCCTTTGATCATAAGAAATGAAAACTACCTCAACTCAATTTGTTATTTAAAGAATATGATAAAACCCTTAACAGGGCTATCAACACACATTCACATCATCACGTACTCACTTACCCTTATCTTTCATATGAAGCTTCATATATTCATCATAGTCTCGATTACGAAGTGGTTTCCACCAGTCTTCATTCTCCTTGTACCATTGAACAGTGTGCGCCAACCCAGTGTCTAGTGTCATCTCTGGTTTCCAGCCAAGTGCCTGTGTGATCTTTGTGTAATCTATATCATAGCGAAAGTCGTGGCCAGGTCTATCACCTACATATTCAATACTTCCATCTTCATCCATACCAAGTAAATCTATGATTTGCTGTACTATCTGTTTATTTGTTGGTTGGTTATCACCGCCGACACCATACGTTTCGCCATCATCGCCCTCATGTAGAATCAAATCAATTGCTTTGCAATGATCACTCACATGAAGCCAATCTCGAACCTGCTCACCCTTCCCGTACACCGTCGCCTTCTTGCCCTCCATAAGATTAGTAATTGTAAGAGGTATCAATTTCTCAGGAAAATGGTATGGCCCATAATTATTTGTACAGTTGCTAATTGTTATTGGCAGGCCATGCGTGTGATGATACGCACGAACAAGATGATCTGATGCAGCTTTTGAGGCGCTATAAGGACTTCGGGGATCATACGACGTTTCCTCAGTAAATGGCTCCTCACCAGCCTCAAGCTCACCAAAGACCTCATCCGTTGATATATGATGAAATCGCTTTATACCAGCACCCCTAGCTGCGTCAAGAAGCACTTGTGTCCCGACGACATTCGTCACAACAAACTCACGCGCACTCAAAACGCTTCTATCCACGTGACTCTCTGCGGCAAAATGAACAACTAAATCCACATCGTTCATAGCACCTTGGACTACAGAAGCATCACAAATATCACCATGAATAAACGTATATCTCTCGTCATTACTCCACTGATCTGTGTTGGCACTGTTTCCTGAGTAGGTTAATTTATCTAGATTAACAATCTGATAATCTGGATACTTCTCAAGAATAAAATGAATGAAATTCGCTCCAATAAATCCCGATCCTCCCGTTACAAGAATTTTCATATTTCTATAGTATTACAGCTTTAAATCTTTTAAGTATGGGAGCGCTGCATCTTTTTCCGAAATTATTTTATCACACCCGATCTCCGGCCACTGTATTGCAATCTCTGGATCGTTCCACCATATCCCACCATCCGAATCTGGCGCATATCCTTGCGTACACTTATACGTAAAAATTGTATGATCCTCCAACGCAAGAAAGCCATGCGCAAATCCCGGCGGAATCCAAAACTGCTGCCAAAGCCATTCCCCGTCAGACTCTCTTTGTGGTGCCGACAATTCCACAGAGACATGATGTCCATACGTCTGTGATCCTTGTCGCAAATCAACAGCAACATCAAAGACCCTCCCACTCAACACACTTACCAGCTTACCTTGAGCGTGTGGACTAGATTGAAAATGCAGACCACGTAATACGCCCTTTACAGAAGATGAGACGTTGTCCTGTACAAAGCCATCACCAATACCAGACAGCTCCATATATCGCTTTACACCATAACTCTCGACAAAAAAGCCTCTCTCATCACCATAGAGTTTTGGGGTAATAATCTTTACGCCATCTATATCTGAATCCTGTACCTTCATGAAACTATTTTACCACAAAGCCGCTGACAAACTAAAAAATCCTGTAAAACAGGATCAAAAAAACTCAGCCTAAAATTGACTACAACTCACCTCGTAACAATTTATTTAACCGCTCCTTCAGCTCTTCATTACTTGGCTCAGGGACACCTCTCTCGGTGTCACGCACAGATGGAATAGAGGATGCCTCCTCCTTTTGGACGTCAGACTCAATTAATTGCTGTGATTGCGCACTCTCAAAATCAACATGCTTTGGCATACTGCTTCGATTGTCAGTTACGCGAGACTCCATATCAAAAGCCTCTGCGCTTCCTCGAAGATCATCAACAACACTTTTACTTACAAAATCTGACTCTTCACGAATCGAATTTTCAACTCCAAATGCATCGAGAAGCGCAGGATCCACAATTGGTAAATTTCCTGGCGCACTACGAGTTGCATGAGAAGTTTTGGTAAGACTCGCCTGCGTATCCATCTTCTTATCTTTTGGGAGATTAGCAAGAAGTGCTGATACACGCGGATTATCGCCATGCACATCTTGCATATCTTCTCGAGTGCTCTGTGGTTGCTCATCTACCACATTAGTAACGTCGCTCGCCAAAGCCGCTTCCAGCTCCACAGTATCACCACCCTCTTTTACAATCATCTCATTCTCCCCAGGCTCAAGCGTCGGCAAGATTGCAGAAAGCGATGTGATTGTTTGGGCAGATTTTTCACCATCATGCACATCTATATCATGATTTTGTGTAGGCTGACCCTCATCAGATACATCACCCATTTCTTCCCAATGATCATGTGTCCATCCCTCATGCATTTCCTCATATATACCATCAGTCTCTTCAAGATCTTTATGGCCCTCCAAAAGCCGGGATAGCGGCGCAAGCCTCTCGTGTGGATCTGTAGCACGATCTTCATGCGCTTCACGAGATAACGATTCTGGCACATGAGTCTCTTTAACGACGTCAATCTCACGATCACGAATATCAGATTTCCATCTTAAGTCTTTTGAGGCATTCTCAGTTGAATGCACATCACCTTCTCGTTGACCAAGGCGCAATACATTTTGCAACAGCAACTGCGCAAGACCCCCAACAACACTACTGATAAGCGCAATCAGCATCACCCGATCCCATGCAATCACACGATACACATCGCCAACACTGCGAAATGCCATACCGGCAAATCGATCTGAAAAAACTCTCTGCCCATAAAAAGATCCAAGCTCAATAAATAGACTTTGCAATACACGTCGATTCTCCTGCACGAGTTCACCCCCAGTCACCTTGCCAAACGATGCAATAGAGAACAATGTTGATCGATCACGCATCTCGACCCTGTGCATGTATTCCTTCATAAAATCCTCATTTGCAGTAATTGCACCCTCCACAATCATCAACGGAGATGTCTCCAAAACAAATAGATCGCCCTGAAGTTCCTCAGGAGCAAGGATAATTGCGTCACTTTGAACTCCAGATACCGGGAAAAACGAAAACAGCATGATCGCAACGATCACACCTATTACAAAAGCACAGAGGGTAAGCAATAGGTTTTTCACAGCCATTGGCCATTGAGAAATTGACTTCATCAGATCTGAGACATGTATCCCTGAGGACATAAATTATGACAACAGTCAATTCTATCAAAAAAACCATTACTCGTCAATGGTCACTATCTCAACAAGAAGCAGCTTAATCCTCACACCTATAAGACCTTTACTCCGAGATAGACTCTAAAAACTTTAAAGCATAGAGCGCATCGCGATCCCACATCACAGCACCATCATCCAAGAGATTGTTATACATTGCAAAATCAACCCATTTCCGTTCAAGAACAACATCATTATCTGGATTTTGCGGCGGATTTGAGAGATGATAAGGGTTATGCGCAGCAAAATATGCAATAGGTACATTGAGCGTATTACGAGAGCGTCCACAAAAAGGCAACTTCTCCCATTGATCACTCGCCATACCAACCTCCTCAGCCAACTCCTCTTGCGCAATCTCAAGATCATCCAGACCATCTTTATCCATCCAACCACTGACAAGTTTCCAACGAGGCTCTACCTCATGGACGCGGTCCTCTAGTATGAGTAAGATTTTCCGTTGATTGACTGGCAAAACCACAATACCAGGACGTAAATACATACGCTCGTATGTATGATAATCAATCGTCTCCTCAGTAACCGTTATATACCTTCCTTCATATACATTATGTTCACCCATGAGATAATGACTTACAGATTACTCGCATTCTCGAGACGTTTGATCACTTCTTCTTTGCCAAGAACCCATGCACAATCCATTGGACTTGGGGATTTCTTTTGTCCTGTCAGAGCGGCGCGCAAAGGCCACAAAAAACTACCACGATCTTCACCAGCAGCCTGCATCAATAATTCCTGTAGATTTGCTCTTGTCCAGCTTTCATCATCAACAGATGCCAGCAGCGCATGAGCGCGTTTCAAGACCTCTTGCGTTTGTTCCCGTGAGTTATCTTTCCATTGCAAGAGACCTGATGAGACATCGATGTTCTCTTGAAAGAAAAATGGGGTTTCCTTCGCAAAATCTGAAAGTCTTTCAAGTCGATCCTGTTCGATGAGCATAATCCGTTTTGTCACTTCCTGTCGCTGACTATCAGTCCAATCCTTAGACCACTCAGGATACAACTCACTAACATTAGCATCAAAAAATTCTACACCCACATCATAAAGCTCATCGAGGGAAAGAGATTTGATATACCGCGCATTAATCTTACCTAGCTTAACACGGTCAAGAATTGCACCAGACTTATGCACTTTTTCAAGACGGAAAATTTCTTGCATCTCTCCAATACTATAAATCTCTTGGGTCTGCCCACCCCCTGGATTCCACCCAAGAAATGCCACAAAATTTATGATAGCTTCACGCAAGTAGCCCTGCCTAATGAAATCTTCCACAGAAACGTCTCCATCACGCTTAGAAAGCTTTTTCTTACCATCTGGACCCAAAAGAAGTGGTAGATGAGCAAAGACAGGAATTTCCCAACCAAACATGTCATAGAGAATAATATGCTTCGGAGTACTTGGCAGCCACTCCTCACCACGCAGAATATGCGAAATACGCATAAGATGATCATCGACAACAACGGCAAGGTGATAAGTAGGAAATCCATCAGATTTCATAATTACTTGATCGTCAACAGTATCAGTGCTAAAACTCACACGTCCACGTACAACATCATCAACCACGACCTCACGACCTCGAGGGACGCGCATCCGCACGACATGTTTTTCACCAGCACTTATGCGCGCTTGCACCTCTGCACCCGTAAGCTGAGTACATGTACGATCATACATTGGAGGCTGTTTCATTTTTTGTTGCACAGTACGCATCTCATCTAAGCGCTCTGCACTACAGAAACAATAGTAAGCATGATCAGAGTCGATCAGTTTCTGGATGTGGTCACGGTAAATATCCAATCTCTGAGACTGCGTATATGGTCCATACGTGCCAATCTCAACTATTTTTCCTCCCTCATCGAAACGCGGCCCTTCGTCAGGCTCCAAACCAGCCCATGAAAGCATTGTTAAAAGATTTTCAACAGCACCATCTACTTCTCGCGACTGGTCTGTATCCTCAACGCGCAGCACCAAAGAGCCTCCATTCTGCTTAGCAAAAAGATAGTCATATAACACTGTACGCAAAGTACCAATATGCATCATTCCTGTTGGAGATGGCGCCATACGCACACGCACAGATTTGTCAGTATCAGTATTTTTCATACCCTATAAATGCTTTCGTATTGTAATGGCTTATTGATTAGTAAATATACCCTCGTCATAACTCACACGCATTGAGGCATTTATCGTCCCAGCATAAAATGTGTCTCCACCATCCAATGTGAGCTTCTCAGGATCCCCTTTAGCTTTATGATTTCGCAGAATCTTATACGACTTTGCATCCATACTTTTTATATAGTCAACAACAAGAGCGATATCAGACTCACAATCATCATATGTAAAAACTTGATTATGATGAAGTGCTTTTTGTATCATAGGCATTCTAAAACTTATTATAAATGACGCAAGTACTTACAGGGAAAGACAATGAGCGCATTAAAAATCCGCCTCATACGCCGTGGCTCACGACATAAACGATAAAACCATTCAAGTCCACACTTTTGCATCCACTGAGGAGCTCGCGGAATCATTCCGGTTAAAAAATCGACAGCCCCGCCCACACCAATACCAATACAATCATGTTTTGCACCCATCTTATATCGAGCAAGAAACACATCTTGGTCTGGCGCACCCAAACTTACAACAATTACATGTGGCTTGAGCGACGTAAGGGCATCGTGCGTCTCCACGCCCTTACCAACATAAACATCATACATCACATCAGGATAGACATCTTGCATAAATGTACTGATATCTTTTTTTTGACTCAGCGCGTTAGCAGGTATCACATATGCCAGTCGCAACTTTAATGTATTTGCACTATACAAGAGATCCTCAAGAAGATCAACGCCAGTACAACGCCTTACCCTTGAGCCATGCGCATAAAGAAATGCATATAACCCAAAACCATCAATAACCTGTACGTCTGCATTCTCCAAAACTGTACGATACGACAAATCAGCGCAAGCCTTCAATACTATTTCAGGATTAAGTGTCACAACCTGTTGAAAGCCATACATTCCATCAATAAACACATCACGCACATCATCGCGATTTGACGGAGAGATCATCATGTCACATATTCTGTATTCGTTTTTCTTCTCCATCAATTTTAACGAAAAATAAATTGCTTAAGCGTAATGTAGTGATCTCTTATCATCTTAAAAAATGCCAAATGTGAACGTTTTCGCTTGTGCATAATGCAACGCCTTTTCGATAATAAGTGTGGCAAGTGATAGAATACATCACACCACGAACGCACGACAATTGAAAAAGCACCCTCCGTTTTCGCCTCCTTAGCAGTTTCATCAAGACGTGCTGCTGGACCTTTGCCACCAAACAAACTAATTGTAACGAGCACATAGCGAATAGGCAAAAAAAATGCAAGGGCGGGCAAATAAAACCATGGTGCATTTTTTATAACATTGTAGAAATGATTACGGTGGATATGATAGGCCTTAAACGATGAATTATTCCCACCAGTTGCACTGTGCACATGATAGACCTTAGCATCAGGCACAAACTGAACATCATATCCTGCACTACATAAACGCCACGCAAGATCAACGTCCTCATAATACGCAAAATAAGATCGATCAAAATACCCCGCATAAGGCAACATGGTGTCTTCCAAGCTCTTACGTGTATACAAAGCAGCGCTCGCACTTGGACCAAAAATGTCTCGTAAGTTGTCATATTGTCCCACATCAACCTCATCCTTGCCCCTATTGAGTGCACTCAAATCAAAGCTTGTTACCATACCCGTTGTATCAATACAATCCTTGTGATAATAATTCAAAACCTTTGGCTGAAGTGCACCTATAGACATTTCATTGCAAGATGCCTGCTGTGCAGCTTCACGCATAACAGCTATATACTCCTGGTCACATGAGGCATCATTATTGAGCGTAATAACATTTTTTATCGTCTTTTCCTTGAGAGCCATCCTAATCCCACAGTTTGTTGGATGGGCAAAGCCCATATTTTTTGACAATGCAATCCATGAAACATCACTATACTCTTCGCGAAGCATATTCAATGAGCCATCATCAGATCCATTGTCAACAACAATAACGTGAAAGCTTTGATCACTTTGATTACGGAGGCTCTCAAGACACGTCCTGAGATAATCGCGACCATTCCAGTTAACAATAACTACAGCAGTATCAACATCCACACTGCGCAAAATAGAGCTGGTATATCGATCAAAACTCCCATCGATGGATTCCCTAAGGAAATCATAAAACTGCTCATTACTTTCAGGCACTTGCTGTGAAAAAGTCGTATGATTCTCCAAAACATCCTGCTTCGCTCTCTCACCCATTTTTTTCACAAGATCCGGATTATTAATGAACTCCTCCAAAGCATTTCGCCATTCTTGAGCATCCTTTGCGACAAAGCCCACATCCTTACCATCTATTGCACTAGTAAACACTTCAGTTGCACTTGCGATGGTTGGAACACCAACGACACCTGCCTCATAATATTTAATCTCACTTTTTGCCTCACAATAAGCATCGCCAATCTCAAGTGGAGCAACATTGACATTACAACGAGCAACATTTACAAAATGCTCTTCGCGCGTCACATAAGGAGCGCGAACAACACGATCATTATACACATCAAATCGATTATCCAAATCAAGTGGACCCGCCAAAAAAAGTTCAACAAACTTATACTTCTCAAGTATATCCAATAAAACATCAGTAATAACCATAAAGTCACGATCATGGGAAGCACTACCACTAAAGTAACCGATGCGAAATATATCATCAGAGCAGCTCTCTTGAGCAACATATTCACGAGCACTCTTTGCAATTTCTACAAAACTTTGTGAGATTTTATTTGGCACAACAAAAACCTCCTTGCCCTTGGCTCGCAAATGCCTTGCCAACGGCTCTGTCGTTGTCGTTGCATACTCGACATAGGGATCCTCAACAACACAACTACTCAAACCACCCTCATACTGTGTACGCTCAAATGCATTCATATTTGCATATGCGGATGTTGAGCTCATCAAATTACCATCAAAAACAAGGTCATCAGTCTCAAAGACTACTACTTTCCCAGCTTCTTTTGCTGCTGCAATAAACCGCAGCATATGACCCGAACACACAACGCGGTGCAAAACAAATACGTCAAAACGATTAATATAACGACGAAGGAAAGGGTTATCTTGAATTGTTGCCTCCGCAACAAACCCTCTTTGTTGTAATTCCTCCACAATATGCCTACCGCGATAAAGGGCGTTATCACCCAAACCTCCATTGATATAAAGAATCTGACCTGAGCCCACCCTATGCAATGAACCCGCAACAAAAGTAATGACACGACGAAACGCACTGACAAAACCTTCTCGACGGATCAGACTTACAACTTTTCCAATTTTTGAGAGAATCTGCGTCATGCAATACGTTATTTAAATTGAACATCCAAACGTGCATTGGCACCATCATCTTTCAAATGAACGATGACATCACGCACTAAAACAAAATCCTCCTGCACGACACTGCCATCAGCGAGAATAATTTTGACAGTGACTGGCATCTCTCTTACACCTGATTGCTTTTGAATTTTTAACATATAGCCCTCTTGAGTGATATGATTTGGAAGAACATATTGCAACATTGTTGGCAACGTATCTCCAATAAAGACATCAAACTTATAACCAAAAACACGCCTAGTACCATATGTGTCTCCCTCTTCTTCATCTATATCAGGAACACCAAACCACTCCCTCACTTGCCACTGCGAGTCGCGTGGCACAAACATACGTGTGTAGCTATGATAGTCACTCGTGCGATAATTAGCTACTGTTGCTGAGTGAGTATAACGCATACGCATAGTCGCCAAAGGACCATCAGCAACATATGTCTGTCCAAGGACCTGCGACTGCACGCGGGGCGTCACATAACGCACCATCCTTCCAGCAGCAACATCATTTATCTCAGCTGATGTACCTGTAAAATCCACAGTGTACTCCAATGCTCGTTCTATGTAGTAATCTGACTTCAGAGCGCCAATATTTGCATCGACAACTGATAAGTAATCATCTGACCATTCATTATCAAAAATCCCACTCCAGTTTTCTTGCTCTATGATGCTCTGATATGACGGGGTTGGAAACCATATTTGAATATCACGATTTCCCAATCCCTCAAGAGTTATGCGGACAACCTTAGGCAAAAAATCCCGAATACGATTGAACCGTTGAACAATTGAAAGTGATTGGTCTCCAACGATACTCTGAATAAGTGCCTCTGCAAAAGCTGGGAGGATATTTTTACGATTCTCCCTATCAGCATGTGTTACCTTCTTGATCTTTTCACCTGTCTCCAGATCCGTATTACAAACCGCCTCTATACCTGTCTCTTTTTCACGTTTCACGCACGCTGCACGCTTCTCAGCAAGTAAAAATGGCTTTTCAACAACGTCCAAAAGCTGAGTGAGAGCATTTTGAGAAGTAAACTGTCCATGACCCTCATATCCAGAAACAGTAACTGGCCCTGTGACATCAAGCACACTTTCCAATACAGTGGCATTAACAGCAATCACACCACTAAATGTCTTCTTTTGGGATCCTTTATTAAAAAGATCTATCGCGAGTCGCGCATTTGTTGGAAAATCTGGTGACCAGCTACTATCACGAAACTTCATCTTACTAATACCAAGCCACTTTGCAAGAGGATATGGCGCCGCAATATCTGAAGCAATATCACGATCAAGGTGATTTGCATCCCCTATATCCCACCGCAACACCTCACCATTCTTGATATCCACAGTTGCATACTGACCAACAAATCCACCACCAGGTCGCAATTCCATACTATTTTGCAAAAGTATTAGGTACGATCGCTCAACACCATCCATTACCAATACACCCTGCATTAATTCAAGAATTTTCTTTGCACCAGGTTGCATACTGCTATCTGGAGCGACAACATCTATATTACTTTGAGCATACGACAAAAGTCGCTCACCAATCGCGCCCTCAAGAGAGCCTTTTTGCGTAGAATAATACAAAAAAACACAAACAATAGTCATGCAGACTACAGCGACAATCAAAATAAGGATCAGCCATATTTTTTTCATATGCATATCATACCACAGTAAAAAATGGTAACACATCGCCCAACCTAGATAAATCGCGGTAATATGCTACTATAACCTCACAATGTTTACCAAAAGCAAAAAAGGGTTGTGGCAGATCATCCGCATATTAGTTGCGCTTTTTTTTATCATACTCTGCATCGGTCTACTCAGCTCCAGTCATGTCTTATGGCATTACTTCTCAAGCGCTGACACAAAACGCACATGCGGCGTCATCTTTGGCGCTGCTGTCTGGCGGGGAGATATACCATCACACGCACTCGCAGATCGCACCCTGAGCGCTGCAAACCTCTTCACACAAGAACGTATCTCGTGCCTTGTGCTCTCTGGCGGAGCAAGCACATATGGATCTCACGAAGTTGATGTGATGAAAAAAGTACTTCTAGATCAAGGCATACCAGAATCTGTCCTTGTCTACGATTATGACGGCAACAACACAATTGCCACACTCACCAACCTCAGCCTGCGAGACTCTAAAGAGTCCTACGTTCTCGTTTCAAATGATTTTCACTTAGGTCGTATTAAACTCATCGCACACCAAATTGGACTTGATCACTTTGATCTACATGCAGCCACATATCATTTTGGACGCTACCCAAAAGAGCCCTATTATTTCTTTCGAGAAGTTGTTGCAAATATCTACTATTTTTTGCGTTTAGAGAAAATTAATGCACCCAAAGAAATACCAAATCTCCCCACATCACAGAATCACAAAAGATTTCTCACTCTTTTTTAAAGAAGACTAAAATACGAGAAAGATACCTAAAAACACATGACACTAAATAAATTAGGTAACTTACTAGCACAACTTAGAAAGTTACACAAAAAAGATCGTTAAAACAACGAAAGAGACGCTAAACAAGATACTTCCTGCGAGAGTAATCCACGCACGTGCCAACCATCGCATCTTCGTACGAGCAAGCTGCGCTGCCATATACGTCTGATCCTCCCAGGCATGTGTTGTTTGCACATCATTCACTCCAAAAAGTTTGCGACGATACTCCTCTCGTGAGATGTCGGTGATATTCATCCATGAAAAAACTGTATTATGTTCGCACCTCGTCTTACGTGCATCATGCATCAACACAAGAAACGCACTGATACTTGATGCAATAAAAAGCAAGAGGAAAAGTGCAAATAGAATCACACCCCACGCAACAGCCCCATCCCATGATGCATACTCATGTCCATGCAAAACTTCTGAAAACTTATGTGTGTAAGGATTTTCCGTCACAAGAAGGGCGACAAGAGCTGCATTAAAAGCAAGGATTATACTGGCTCGCGAATCAGCATGACGACTCCACATCGTTGCACGTTCGTAATTCTCTCTGTCAATATGATGAATATTCATGAACAAATGATGTCAAAGGATTTATTTATTCACCTACCTCTATTACAGGGTCTTGACCAAAATCAGATGTCGTATTTTCTGCAAATGGATTTGATGCAATAAGCAATAATACAAAAATCAAAGTGAGCATTAGTAGCATCAAAACCAGCTTAATACTTTTTTTATCAAGATTGACACCATAGCGACTTGATAAGGCTTTTTGAATTTTCAAAATTATATCAGTCATAACATTAAGTCTACATTATTGTTTAAATTCAACTTTCACGTCAGAAAGCACTTAGTTGGTGTCGATTGGTATACTTGTATAACAATTCGTTGAAGAATGGTTAACAACATTCGCCCACCCATAACCTTGGCAATTGACATTTCTTTCCGCCGAATTTTCACCAGCACCAAATGCATACACCCTAACAGACCTCTGACTATTGACATAATAAATCCCAACACCAAGATCTTGATTATGAGGTGAATTTTGACCCTCTGGTATGTCCCCAAATTGTCGCATTCTTTCATTGAGTCCATCTGAAACATTTAGATCATTGGCATTCCACGTACCTGTCCCATAACATGACCTTCCACCATAGTCACCCAAACAACCATGCCTTGGTGAAGCAGGCAAGATTTCAAAACCTCCTCCTGCAATTGTAGCTTCAACAAGACCTGTAACACTTGCCACATATGATGTATACGCAGCATTTTTTGACTTAACACGAGCTTCATTTAAACTCACCAAAGTGATACTTGCAAGAATGCCTATAATAGCTATAACAATTAAAAGTTCAATCAAGGTAAATCCTTTTACAAAAACATTATTCATATTCTTTTATTATATATAAATCTACCCCACCCTGATCACTAACGTTACAACAAACAAATGAGCAATCTGACCCACAGCAACAATCAAAAATCTAGATCATTTAGATAAAATCCTAAATCTAAGAATGTACTTCACTTGAGATCACAAATACATAACAATCATCGGCAAAAATCTATTCAGGAACAGGGACATTAGTTTCTTGGTTCTTCACAGTCCCTCCACTGCTCACAATTGGCAAGAAGATTATTAAAACAAAAATGCCCAATACCAACATCAACATAAGTTTTAGCGTCTTGAGGGGGATCGTAAGGTTATATTTTTCAGAAAGAGCTCTTTGTAGTTTTGCAATCATAGCATGTTATATTTAAATGAAAGCACCGACATCATTTTATTATAGCCTACTGAAGCGATATGTATCCTTGACAAGCATTTGCATTTCTCAATAGTGGCTGCGTATTAACATTGTTAAACAAACCAAACTGACCACATAAATCTTGATTACCAGGCCCTACATATACAAGGAAGCGAACATAGCTACCTGCCACAACACGAAGCAGTGCCCCATAATTATCATTTGCTGGAGACGTGACGCCAGGCGGTAACGATGCGACAGTCGTAATTGCTGCATCTACTGTAGGGTTATTGCTATAGGTAGAGCCCCAACAATTTTTCCCACTGGCCGCATAGTCCCCCAAACACGACCATCCAGTAGTTGGCAAACTATCAAAAGCACCATCATTTACCGCAACCTGCGTTCCACGCACCAAACTACTGATTGTAGAGATATAAGCAGATCTCTGCGCCTTATCTCTCGCCTGATTAAGGCTAACTAGGGTAATACTCGCAAGAATACCAATAATCGCTATAACAATAAGAAGCTCAATAAGTGTGAAGCCCTTTGTTATTTTATTTCCCATAGACAACATTTCAATAATTTATTTGTTCAATCAAACGAAAATTCAATATCATCCCTTTATAAATCGATTGGTGGATCAATGACAACGCTAGGGTCCGACTTTTGGAGCGTTTCGTCCGTACATGACACAAGCAAGACAAGAATAAATAGTGCTAGAAACAATCCCAGAGTAGATTTTATAATTCCTTTTGATACACTTATATTATATTTCTCATTGAGAATTTTTTGAATGTGGAATACTGAAAACATATTCTTATCTTAGTCTAAACAAGCCATCACATGAGTGGCCAGAGCTATGTGCTATTGGATTAGAGTTTACCTCATTTTTTAGGCCAAATTGATTACACATATCTTGATTGCCTGCTCCAACATAAACAAAAATGCGAACCCAAGGCGTTGCACCAGCTTGTGAAACACGTATCAAAGTTCCATGCGTATCTCTGGCAGGCGAAAGAGGTGCTGGTGGTAAGCTACCTGCCACAGATGAAATAGCAGCATCAATCTCTGTCTTGCTTGATTGTCCTGTCCAGCACGGAGCCTGACCTAGACAGCCCCAATACGGACTCGTTGTTGGTACGCCCTCAAACGCACCGTCTGCTATGGCAACCTCAACAGCCCCAACCAAAGAGCGAACCTCAGCGATGTACGCTGACTTCTTCGCCTTATCTCGCGCTTGATTGAGACTCACCAAAGTAATGCTAGCTAAAATTCCTATAATCGCAATAACAATCAAAAGCTCAATAAGCGTAAAGCCTCCTTTAAACCTCTTAACAACTATATGCATAACATTTTTTATTCTCTTTTAGTCTAGCAGTAATCAAGTTAAACAGGAAAGTTATTTATCCACAGTTCATGCCTATACGTACCTAAAGACTATTAGCAACAGGATCAACAGAACCATCATATTGATATTCGGCAGGAATAGGCTTAAATAGCTGAAATGCTATCAACATCAAAAACAAAAAAAATATCGCACCTACCTGATATATAGTTTTATGCTCTAAATGTATGCCATGCCTCTCAAGCATAGCTGATTGTATTTTATGGAGATAGGACATTAATTTACTGATTGAGTATTAAGCGACAGTAGTCTAATCCAACAAAAGAAACTTGATCAAACCCCATTTCCTTACTACACATGTCAGTATGACCATTGCCTGTGTATACGATAATTTCTATTTGCCGTGTGTTGGTCAACCTGTACATAATGCCCGCAGGCATGTGTGGTGTTTGCACACCCTGAGGAAGCTCCCTGTCATTATAACGAGCTAATATTGTATCAAGGCTAATCTGATTACTCAGAGCTGGTGTTGGGTGACATGTGAGACCGCTCCCACCAGAACTTGTATCACTATAATTGCCTAAACACCCCCAGCTCGTTGGCGAGATACCTTCAAAGGCACCGTCAGATATAGCAAAATCGATCAACTTTTTCATTTGCGATCCAAATGTGACATACGCTGCTTCCTGTGCATTTTTGCGAGCAACATCTAGACGCACCAACGCAATACTTGCCAGGAGTGAGATAATCGCTATCACAAGTAGCAATTCAACAATTGTAAATGCCTTTTTATTTTTTGGGAGCATATCTAACTAATCGTATAATTTCTACCTAATTATACCATTAATTTTGACAAATCAATTTTCAGATAGTGTCTCGCGCAAAAGACGCATTGCAAGCGATGGGTTTGCCTTACCCTTTGTCTCTTTCATAATTTGCCCCATGAAAAATTTTAGTGCATTCTCCTTACCCGCTTTAAAGTCTGCAACAGAATCTGGATTTTCTGCAAGAATTTTTTCAATCACGTCATGCAAGACTCCCTCATCACTCTCCTGCACAAGATTTTTCTCTTGCACAATGTGACTTGGGTCACCACCTGAGATAAACATCTCAGCTAACACCGTCTGAGCTGCGCTTGAATTAATCGTTCCATCACCCGCCATTGCAATAAGTTCTGCATAATTTTCGGGAGTAATTTTTATCTCTGAGATGTCATCATCACTTTCAATCAAATGTTTCTGCACTTCACTAACAAGATAATTTGCTGCAAGCTGAACAAGCTTTTTTTCATCTGCACCCGCTTCTTTACTTTGGATTTTTTCGCGAATCTCACTAACGACATTCTCAAAATAATCCGCAAAATCTTTCGTCGCAGTGATAACATCAAGATTCTCTGTACGCACACCATATTCTCGTTCAAAACGATCATATTTTTGAGATGGTAACTCTGGCAGCGCCCGTCGTAGTGACTCAATATATTCCTCATCAAAAGTCATCGGTGGAATATCGGGCTCAGGAAAATACCGATAGTCATCAGCATTCTCCTTGGATCGCTGTGAGATTGTTTTACCTGCAGAATCATCCCAACCTCGCGTTTCTTGTACGATCTGACCATTTTCTTCTAAAATCTCTGTTTGTCGTGCTATCTCGTACTGCGCGGCTCGCTGCACACTCCGGAAAGAACCAATATTCTTTACCTCAACCTTAGTTCCACTCAGCGGATCATCACCGTCCTTATAGAGGGAAAGGTTTACCTCACAGCGCATTTGACCTTTTTCAATATCTGCATCAGAGATGCCTATATATCGAAAAATCTGCTGCAACTTCTGACAAAAAGCGCGCGCTTCTTCCCCAGTTTTTATATCAGGCTCACTCACAAGCTCCATAAGTGGCACACCAGCGCGATTAAGATCAACATATGTTGAGCCACCGACATGTGCATTCTTGCCAGTATCTTCCTCCATATGTATACGAGTAATTCCTATACGTTTTTGCTGTCCACCCACATCCAGCATGATATGCCCGGGACCACAGAGGGGTTCGTCAAACTGTGAAATCTGATATCCCTTCGGTAGATCGGGATAAAAATAATGCTTACGATCAAACTTACTCTTTGTAGCGATTTCGCAATCAAGTGCGAGACCAGCCATCTGCACAAATGCGATCGCTTGTTTATTTGGCACGACCAATGCACCTGGTTGCGCTGTAACTACTGGATCAATTGATATATTTGACACGTCTTCTTCTCCCAATCCATTTGGAGCACCACTAAACATCTTGCTCTGCGTCTTAAGCTCCACATGTATCTCCATCCCAATTGTCACGTTATACTGCGCCATAGAATTCTCACAATCAATATTATTTTCTTATTATAACAGAATTACTCAGGCCTATTTTACTTGCCCGTACTACCAAATGCACCGTCCCCACGATCCGCATCCGCAAGCTCTTGCACCTCAACTATATCTGGTGCCTCATACTTCTGAATCAGCATTTGTGCAACCTTATCTCCACGCTCGATAGTATATGCACGATCACTCAAATTAATTATGCCTATCATGACCTCACCACGGTATCCGCTATCCACCACGCCCCCCAGCGTCTTAAGTCCTTTTGATTGCGACAAGCCACTTTTATCCCAAATAAGCCCAACATACCCCTTAGGAATTTCTAGCGCAATCTTAGTAGAGACCTGAACTCGGTCACCTGGTCGCACGTTATAAGCCATACCAGCAAAAAGATCAAATCCAGCATCTGATAGATGCGCTCGCTCTGGCAACTTAGCTTGTTCCTCAAGTTTTTTTATTCTTAATTTCATATACATAGCTTAAAGATGCATTTACATCAAAGGAGGCCTTTATAGCACTTATCCTTATCAAACATGACACATCATACCACAAAAAATAAAATACGCGCAGACTTCCTGTCTACACGTATTTTTACTCATACTTAGGCAAATTTCAATTCAACAGCCTGTGATATAGCAGCAGCAACCTCATCCCTGGATTGCCTTGCGTCAACAACAATCCAATCCTTTTCAAAGGCAAGTAACTGCAAAAAACTACGGCAAATTCTCACTCTCTCCCCATCATCCTCATTGCGATGACCCTTTTCAATCGCAGATGTGAATTGGTCACCATCCATAAGGATCTCCAAGTCCGGCTTCAATAGATCACCATTAATCTCCTCAAGATAATGCCGTTCTCCGCCCCACGTTAAACCCCAGGCAATACCAGTACCAACGTAATCTTCAAGGACAAGCCATTCACCCTGATCACGTCGACTTTGGAGCGTGTGCTGATACCTTCTACGATTCATTGCAAATTCATACTGCAATGCATACGTGCTAAGCTGATTCACTGCCCTAAAATCCTCATCACGAAGATATTGATTTAAGAATGGTCCCTCAGGCTCCTGATCATAGATGGGGTATTTAATACGCTGGGCAGCCTTACCATCATTCCTGAGATATTCCACCAATCTTTCTGATTGCACAGTTTTACCAATGCCATTGATGCCATAAAGAGCGATGATCTTGCCGCTAATTATTTTTGTCATAAAGTACTCCCTTCGATTCTTTTGAAAAGTTGATTCCACCCTATCACCCAAAAACCCAGTCGTCAACCATAGATTCGCTGAATCTTACAAAACACAGGCAAAAGTAATTGACTAAAGTGACTCAGTATATACCATGCCAAGATCATCACAAATCACATCAATTTGCGCATATAAATCTTCAAGTGTGCCGTTATTAGCAATGATATGATCTGCTCGTGACTGCACATCACGCACAGTACTCTCTGCGTTAAGATCATGATTCTCCTTAAATTCTTCGAGCGTTTTTTGCGCATCACCAACATTTTCACCACGCTCAACCATTCTTTTATATCTGGTTTCTAGATCAACTGTTAGATAGATACAAATCGTTTGATAATCACTTTTTTTCAAGGCATCAATTTCCTGCATACGCCGCAAGCCATCTACAACAAAAAGTGTGTGATTATCCTCTACCAAATCATACAAGATAGCCTTTGCTGCAACATCCTCACCAAACCCCTCACGCATCACACGCGACATCTCAGACACAGACTCGCGAGACTGCTCTATGCGGATTGCGTCAAGTGCTCGCCGAAAGACTTCAGAACTACGAATATTTTTTGCCTTGTACTTTTCTGCAATATAACGACCGACAGAGCCCTTACCAGACGCCATCTCACCAGCGACAATGATGATCATTTTGTTGTAGTCCATATCTATACGTAAATAGTATCTTTTTTTTCATAACGAACGCGGTGATACCGCAGAGAATCCTCCTCATAGCTCTCCCGCAAAACTTCTCGAAAATCACCTCTCTCCCATCGTGGAAATTTTGTATCAGCATGTGGATCCACCAACTCTACCTCTGTCAATTCTAACACACTGCAAAATGGAAGAAATTGCCTATAGATTTCTGCTCCGCCCAACACAAAACACTCCTCACCACCCTCAGATTGCCGCGCAATACTGAGAGCCTCTTGCACACTCTCTGCACTATAAAGACTTTCATGAACTTTTTGCCCATGCAGCTTACGATGAGTTAACACAATGCACGTCTGGGTGGTTAGTCGATCCCTAAGGTCGCACGAAGATTCACACATTCTGCGCCCCATAATTACTGGATGCCCTGCTGTCATAGTATCAATTCGCTCGTCATGACTAGGCACAGACCATATCATCTCATCAGCCTTTCCAATCTCTCTGCGCTGACCAACCGCAGCAATCAATATTATTTTCATATTATCCACGGTTATTATAAAAAAACATCTCGACCCGCATACAGCAAGTCGAGATCGCTAACCTAAATTGCAACATCCCCAATGATGTGCGGATGCGCCTCGTACCCCTCCAAAGTAAAGTCATCAAAAGTAAAATGGTCGATGTGAAACACATCTGGGTTAATCCGCATCACCGGCAATTTATGCGGCTCCCTTGTCAGCTGCAAGTCTGTTTGCTCTTGATGATTTGCATAAATATGCGCATCCACAAGAAAATGGACAAAGTCTCCAAGCTTAAGATTGCACACCTGCGCGACCATCATCGTCAGTGACGCATAACTTGCAATATTAAAGGGCACACCAAGGAACACATCCGCACTTCTCTGAAGCATTGAGCATGACAATCTACCGTCAGCAACACCAAACTGAAATTCAAGATGACATGGAGGAAGACCAGCTTTCGCCATCTCTTCCACATCAGCAGGATTCCAAGCAGTCACAATGATGCGTCGCGATGTCGGATTGTCTTGAATCTCGTCAATTGCTTTTTGCAGTTGATCGATCCTTTCACCATTTGGGCACTCCCAAGACCTCCACTGCTTTCCATATACCGGACCCAACTCACCCCACTTTGCAGAGAATGCATCATCTGAAACAATTTGGCTCAAGAAATATTTCTCGTACTTATAAATTGCAGCTTTGTAAGCTTCTGATCCAGGGGTTAAACCATCTAAGTCATTCGTCGTCTCTGTTACATAGCGCCTCAGAGGCCACGCATTCCAGATCCCGACGTTATTTTCGACAAGATATCTGATGTTTGTAGATCCGCTCACTAGCCACAGAAGCTCATGAATAATTGACTTCGGATTGGTTTTTTTGGTTGTAACCAATGGAAATCCTTTGTTAAGGTCAAAGCGCATCATATGACCAAAGATGCTTTGCGTGCCAGTACCAGTCCGATCACCCTTATGCGTACCTTCACTTTTAATCCGCCTAATCAAATCTAAATACTGTTGCATTTTCCATTCCTCGTTTAAAGTACTCGACAAGTACGAAGTGTACCCTTGGAGTATAGTCGGTGTCGTAGAATTGTCAAATCAGATTTAACTAAAATTTATTTTTATGCATTTTGGAGGCCTGCACAGCTTTGTCGCCATAATACTTACTACCAAGACCTTTCGATCCATATGGACGATCACACGGACTCGACATACGCTCAAAAGCCATTTGACCAATTGGCATTTTATAATAAAGCTTAATCGGCAATTTGCCAGCATTATAAAGCTCCAACGTCATTTTGAGTCGATTACCAGGATCAAGGTATCCTGCTGTTGTGTGTATAATCAAACCCAATCGCCCAAGCGAACTTTTCCCCTCAAGCCTCCCAACATGCTCTGCATCCACACCAGTTTCTTCTAGAATCAGACCAAGCGCAAACTCACCTGGATGAAGCACAAAAGGCTCATCGCCTGAAATTCTAATCTTCTTCATGAGATTCTCCACTGGCTTGCGCGTATCGATAACAAAGTTTGCACTGGTGTCAAAGGTCATAAACTGACGATCCAGATGTATGTCCACACTCGCTGGCTGCACCGTAGTCTTATCAAAAGGTTTAATAGAAATTTTTTTTTCTTTAACTGCTGCGATAATGTCCCTATCAGAAAGTATCATAGGTCAGCTATCTTAATATGTTACGACTTTGCTATCACTTGCTCCATAACATCATCAACTTTTGCAAGAAGTTGGTCAAGGCCCTCTGTGTTTTCTATCTTATAATCTGCCCGCGCACCGATCTCGGGAACTGCGCGCTCTGTCTCTGTACCCTCCTCAAAAGCTGTGAATGCCTCAAGTGTCTGCTTGTCATCAGACTTTTCGCCCCGCGAAAAACTTCTCTGCCATCGCAACTCTCGTTCAGCCGTCACATAAATAACCACACTATTGGGATATGATCGCACAAGAGCCTCATCTTGTGGCATGCGCACACCATTAATACAGATAATTTTGTCATCGGCACGCTCTATCCTCCGTCGCAAACCACGATGCAAAATATCTTCGCCAAAGCGTTTTTGAAACTGATCAAAAAGCCATGCTTGATCGTCTTTTGCAGGATGATCAAAGAAAAGACCCAGCGCTTGTTTCAAGGGGTAGCTAAAACGAAAGAGGTTAACGCGGTGCCGCTTCTTGAGATGATTTGCAACAGTATCTTTTCCTGATCCGGTCTCACCAACAAGACCAATCACGATCTTTTCTTCTCCTGCCATAAATAGTCTTTGAATAAATATTATATAGAATACAGTGTATATTGTAGCAAAAGGAATCCTGACAATCAAAAAAATACTCACTGAACTCCCGAACAGTTGAGTAGTTTTTTACGCTGCGTATCCTTACGCCTTCACCTTGACACTTGGTCCCATCGTAGAACACGTTGTCACACTTGCAATAAGCGCACTCTTATGTGCATCAGTCTTCAAATCCCTAATCGCAGTAATAAATGCTATGTAATTTTCTACAAGCTTATCCTCATCAAATGACGTTTTACCAATGACCTGGTGTACAATGCCACCTTTGTCATTTTTGATATTCTCTTTACCCTGCTTAAGCTCACCAACGATTCGCGTTACATCTGGTGTCACCGTCTCTGTCTTTGGACTTGGCATAAGCCCTCGTGGTCCCAAGACCTTCGCAGCTGCAGCCAGCTTTGGCATCATCTCTGGAGTTGCAACGATCACATCCACATCTGGAATTTTCCCCGCCTTGATATCATCGACAAGATCTTGCGCGCCAATAATATCAGCACCAGCAGCCTTTGCATCCTCAGCTTTCGTGTCAGTAATCACGGCAATTCTCGTCGCCTTACCTGTTCCATGTGGCAAACTTACAGTACCACGAATTGCTTGGTCACCTCGCTTTGGATCAATCGCTAGCTTGACGTGCACCTCCACTGATTCATCAAACTTTGCCTTTGCACCAGTCTTAACAAATGTCATCGCTTCAGCGATATCATATGTCTTTTCCTTGTCACGCGTTTCGCATGTTGCACGATAATTCTTTCCTTTTTTCATAGTATTTTTGTGGTGCAAACGACCATAAGGCCTCCCACAATTATGTAATTAAAATATTCTCCGCTCAGGCAGTTACATCCTGTACTAGCTGAAATAATTCAGTTTTAAGTATCATCTGATTAGTAACAGAAGATGTACCAACAGAACTTACTCCACTGTGATACCCATGGAGCGAGCAGTCCCCTCGACAATCTTCATCGCAGCATCCACATCAGCAGCATTAAGATCCTGCATTTTCGTCTCAGCAATCTCCTGCACTTGCGCCTTGGTTACCTTACCCACTTTATCTAAAAGAGGATTACCAGCACCCTTCTTAACGCCAGCAGCCTTCTTCAAGAGCTCCGCCGCAGGAGGTGTTTTCATGATAAAGTCAAAAGAACGGTCCTCGTACACAGAAATCTCTACAGGCACAACACTGCCTCGCTTATCCTCTGTTGCGGCATTGAACTGCGTACAGAAATCTTGGATGTTGATACCGTGTTGTCCCAAAGCTGGGCCAACAGGTGGTGCCGGGTTCGCTTGTCCACCTTGGATTTGCAATTTAATTACTGTAGATACTTTTTTGTCAGCCATAGTGTTTAGAATAGTGAATATAGGTAATGGTAGTGTGTCTTGCTCTTAATAATCTGGAAAAATTACAGTTTCTTGATTTGGATAAAGTCCAGCTCTACTGGTGTCTCACGACCAAACACGAGTACAAGAACCTTGATCTTACCACGTGCCTCATCGACGTCCTCCACTGCACCATCGAAATCTTTAAACGGTCCATCTACAATCTTGACTTGCTCACCCTTTGCAACATCGATGCGGTATTTTGGCTCCTCTTGACCCATGCGCTTCTTAAGCGCAAGAATTTCAGCAGGATCAACAGGCGTAGGCGTTGTACCAAGCCCGATAAAACCTGTCACATTTGGCGTGTTACGAACAACATACCACGATGCGTCAGTTACAACCATCTCTACCAAAACATATCCAGGGTAGATCTTCTCCTCAATGGTCACTCGCTTTCCGGCCTTGATCTTAATTTTCTTCTCTGTCGGTATGATGACATCAAAGATGAAGTCATGCATATCCATAGAGTCAATACGTTGACGCAGATTCCGTGCGACATTATCCTCATATCCTGAATATGTGTGGAGAACATACCAGGCTTTTCCATGATGTTGTGATTGCTTAGCCATGCGTTGCTTTTTATCGATTAGATTTTATGAGATTTTACGACATTTAGATCCTTCCGCGTGTTTGCTCAATATTACCCGAGCTTGCCCACTTGTGTCACTGTCGCGCTTTTACGGTGTTGGTTGCAGATCAGGCGCCACATCAGTAGATACATCCTGAAGAGGCGCTTCTGGTGTCACGTCCTCTGGCGAAGAATCCTGCAAAACATCAGTCACATCCTCTTCTGGTAGCGCTTCAATTGTAATGTCGCCAGCATCAATGACATCGTCACCCACCACATCATTACCATCTCCATCGACATCACCCTGAATAACGCCATCCTCACCAACCTCAATCTGCTGTGCTTGTGGTACATCCTGTCCCGTACCGAGGTATTTTTGCAAGCCTTGGCCAAAGAAATAATCTAGAATACCGAGAAATGCTGCAACAAGCAACGATATAATCACCACAAGCACTGTGTAATGGATCGTCTGCAGTCGAGTAGGCCACGTAACGCTTCGCAATTCCGCATACGACTCACGGAAATAGTCGATCAACTTTTTCATAATTTTGGGTTTTTTAAAAAGCCTTCCGGCTTTTTGATGGTATTCTTTTATCTATACTGAGTCTACTATAGCACGACAAACAAGTCAAGTAACAGCAAAACGACAAATCACACAATGAGCATCTTCCATAGAAACCGCTTGCACATAAGGCGAAAAACCTCTCAACCTATGAAAGCTCAAAGATCTCCAGTGGTGAGAATTCCTTCTTACCCTCAATAACAGTGTGCTCAAAAAGCGTCAGCGCACTAACATCAACTTCAAAAGCTAGCTCACTATGCATTTCTGGGTATCCATTATTATCGTCACCATACGCTTGCCATGCATGCGCGCGC
>CALDDM010000027.1 GCA_937936355.1 Minisyncoccota bacterium | reverse complement strand
GGGAGTTGGGTGAGGAGGTGGATGTGCGTTTGATTAATGCTGCCATTGTAGATGTCCGCATTGATGGATATAAAATCACGAACCCTTTGAATTTTCAGGGTAAAAAAGTGTCTATAGGTATTTTTAATGCTTACGCCCCAATGCTCCATCTTGGTGCGATACACACAATAGCTGATGCGCTACACCTTGAAATTATAAGTGTTGCTGCGGAGCCGTACGCTGTTTCATCCTCTGTTGGTCATGAAAACATCTCTGATTTTGGCGGTATTTTTATTGACATTGGTGGTGGTACGACTGATGTTGCGGTGGTTCGTAATGGGGGGCTAGAAGGCACAAAGATGTTTGCTATTGGTGGACGTGCTTTTACAAAGCGTCTCGCGTATGAATTGGGTTTGAGTGAGTCTGAGGCTGAGTCTATCAAGCAGAAATATTCAGTCGGACAATTATCGCAGGAGCAGGCGGAAAAGGTTCATGGTATTGTTGTGCAGGATGCCATAGTTTGGCTTGGTGGGGTGGAGTTGTCACTCGCTGAGTTTGCAGAGAATGATTTGCTCCCATCACAGATTTTTCTCTGTGGTGGAGGGAGTGCTTTGCCTGAGTTGCGTCAGGTTTTGTTGGGGGAGGAGTGGATAAAGAATTTGCCATTTAGTCGTATGCCTCAAGTAAGTTTTCTCCAGCCACGTGATGTTGTTAATATGACTGACACAACAGGAACACTGCGCTCGCCTCAGGATGTAACGCCACTTGCCTTGGCGAACTTGGTTGTTAGTGTTATAGATGAGGAAAAAGTTCTTGCGCAAATCTTGCGTAGGGCAATGCGGGATATCCAATAAGCTGGCGCTGATGTGGTCGTAAAATGTTTTCTGAGCTATAGTATAAAGTTGACATCCAAGAGTAAGAAGATCAAGAATTTCATGAGTCAGGAATATTACAATTTATATGTCGAGACAGACGAAGAAGTTACAACGATGATTAGTCGTTTAACGTCAGCTCCTTCGGCGCGCATTGCTTTGATTGTCCCTCAAAACGCACTTGTTTTGCAAAGTATCATAAATCTACGGCTTCTCGCGCGTGAAGCTGCTAGTCAGGGAAAGACTATTCTTTTGGTTACACAGGATGATGAAGGTATGTCCTTTGCAAAGCGCGTTGGTATTGTGTGTGTTCCGTTGCAACAGTGGCAGGAGTCTCAAAGGGAGGAAAGCCAGGGTCTTGACCAAGTTTCGGCTCAGCAGGTTGTATCAGAAGATGAGCTTTCTCCGTTTCGTGGTGAGGGTAGAATCCACCAGACTCCTTATACAGATGCGCAAGGCACTCAGGAACAAATTCCTCATCAGCGACATCATCCAGTAGAAGACTTAGATTTAATGCAGTTTGAGGGGCAAATTTCTCCGCACGAAACTCCATTGCAGACGCGTTATGGAGATGCGGATGAACGGTTGGGTCGTGTTTCGGATATGAATTATGATGGAAGCCTTGTTCACGCACAAATCCCGACTGACCCGCAAAATGCTGTAAATGAAATTTTACACCGTCAAGATCGTGAAAAAATTGATCCACAATTAAGCATTTCACAGGATGGGGTTATGCCGTATCAGGCACAAGGATTAACTGCTGGTCAAACTGTGTATGACCAGACAGCAGCTAATGCCCCTGCTGTGCAGATTCAACCTGATTCATATAATGGCAATGCTGATCGTGCCAGTCACGATGGCTACTACCAAGACGCCGCAAATCCTCAGCTCGCTGGCTCTTTGCAATCCCAAGCTGACACGCATGTGACGCGACAGCCTAAGAGTGTTGAGTTGTATTATGATGGGGCTTCTCGTGAATCACGTGATGCAGATTCTCAGTCTCGCGGCGGCATATTTTCACATTTTTTGCCAAAGCGGACGACGAATTTTCAGGAGTCGGTTCAAAAGATGTCTTCGTCTGACGAGCAGCTTTCCTTTCCTGAAAACCGTCCTTTTCGCAAGATTTATAGACTGGGATGGGGACTCGCTCTATTGAGCTTGTTTGTTGTTTTGAGCTATTTATTTTTACCGCTGAGCATTGTTACTGTGCGCATAGGGGATATCATCGTTAATGAGCAGTTGACCGTTACTGCTAGTGCTGACACAAAAGCTGTGGATGTAGAGCGTCGTAAAATTCCACTGCGTATAATAGAAAAGGAGATTATTCGCTCCGTCACGGTTCCAACTACAGGCAAGGCGGATGTTGCAGCTCAGAAGGCATTTGGGACGATCAAGATAATTAATGCACTTGATGGCAAACCTCAGACGCTTGTTGCAACAACGCGATTTCGTTCTCCAGATGGTGTTATCTTTCGCCTTGTTAAAGCGACAACTGTTCCTGGCATGAAAATTGTTAATGATAAAGTAATACCTGGTACTGTTGAGGCTTCTGTCGTTGCTGATTCATCAGGAGATTCTGGAAACATAGGGCCAACAACGTGGCAAATTCCAGGATTTGAGAGTAACGCTCGAAAATTTGAAAAAATTACAGGTCAAAGTACAGCTGCCATGGATGGTGGTAGTGCGGGTGGTAAAGATACATCTATTGTTACAGAGGCCGATATTGCCACCGCCAAAAAGAAGGCTGAGACTGGCTTGAGCGAGTATGTCTTGGGGGAAATTGCTAAGCTTGTAGCTCCATCCCAAGAGCTTATGCCTGGAGCTATTACGTCTGAGACTGTTCGAGCCGAGAGTATTGCGACTGCCCAGACAGCGACTTCTGAGCTGGAGTATGTGATTGCGAGTAAGGTTCGCGCTTATGTTTTTGAGAGGGGTGATGTTGAAAGTATTGCTCAGTCAGTTTCATTGGAGAAGGATGCACAGACATCTAATCTCAATGCGAAAGTTGTTTATAGTGCCGGTGTGCCTGACTTTAAGCAAGAAAAGCTTGTTTTTGTTGCGGATGCCTCATTTAATGGTGATGCTCAGTTTGATATAGAAGCCTTTAAGGGTGCTATAGTCGGCAAACGTCATGGTGACCTAAAAGAACTTCTTAAGTCAGATTTTCCTTATGTGCGAGATGTTGCAATTACAGCGCATCCGTCTTTTCCTGCGGGTATTGGAACGAGATTTTCTCGATATGGATTTATGAATAAAGTTCGTGTAGCGGAAGGTCCTGGAGAATAACATTTTTCTCATGTACCTAGGAATTCTCTAGATTCAGCTTGTATTGCCAAAATCTCTAACGTCTGGTACCATGCCTTGTAAGAGTCTTTTTGACGTTTCCATATTTCGTGTAATATCTCACGATTTATGTGAAAAGAGAAATTGTAGACAGATTATTTTATCTTGCGTAAGTACTAACTATCAACTAATGGCAGTTCCAAAGCAGCGACATAATAGCAGTCGAACTAACCGTCGACGTAAGCATAACATCATGAAAAAAAGTGATGTTGTGACTGTGGCGTGCTCATCCTGTGATGCACAAAAGCTACCTCATCGAATTTGTGATGCATGTGGTATGTATCGCGGTCAGCAGCGTAAGCAGATTGTTACGCGAGCGTAATTGAAGCACCTCTAAATTACGTAGTAAAGTAAAGCAATTTAAAAATAAAAATATGGCAAATCGTCACCTCCAGAGATCAATTGCGATGCAGGCATTGTTTGAATGGGATTTTCATAGATCGGAAGATGCTCCAGCCACACGTGCAATCGATGTGATTGATCACACGTATGATGAATTTGCACCTGATACAAAGGACCGTAGCTTTTCTCAAAATATTGTTGAGGGCGTTATTGAGCACGTTGAAGAGATCGATGCTTTGATTTCTAAATGTGCACCTGAGTGGCCGCTAGATCAGATCGCTGCTGTTGATCGTAATACATTGCGCGTAGGTGCCTATGAATTACTTTATGGTAATTATGATGAGACACCTCCAAAGGTTGCGATAAATGAGGCTATAGAAATTGCAAAAGCTTATGGCGGAGATAGTTCACCACGTTTTATAAATGGTGTCTTGGGGACGATTTACAGAGAAATGGGTGAGCCTATGAAGAATGATAATGCGCAAAAAGCTAAGGAACGTCGCGGAGAAAAGGAAGTAGATCAGTCTGCTGGATAACTCTTGTGCGCTGCACGTAAAAGATTTTTTCCCAGAGACTTAAATGGATGGAGAGGTAAGTAAGTATAAATGAAGAAGTATTTTCACTGTGCGCTATGGTTCGTGAGTTCATAGAGAAAATATTTTGTATGAATGTATGGAAAATTCAGGAGAGAATTCATTGCAAATGGATGTTGCTAAGTTTGAAAAAGTTTGTGGTATCACAATAAATGACCAGAAGATATTCCTTGAATCAATGACACATCGCTCATATTTGAATGAGCATCGTGATGCTGATCGCCATCACAATGAGCGGCTAGAATTTTTGGGAGATGCTGTTTTGGAGCTTGTAGTTACAGAACATCTTTTTTCTACATTTACAAATCCTGAGGGGGATATGACTGCATGGCGAGCATCATTGGTTAACGGCGAAATGCTCGCACGTGTTGCGCGTGAAATGGGCATTGAAGAGTTTCTGATGATGAGCAAGGGTGAGGCTCAGGATACTGGAAGGGCGAGGAATTATCTCTTGGCTAACGCTATGGAGGCAATTATTGGCGCTATCCACCTTGATAGTGGTTATGCTCAAGCTACAGAGTTTATCCACAAGTTTATCATTGCACACCTTGACGAGGTTCTTGAGAAAAAACTGTATTTAGACCCAAAGAGTTATTTTCAAGAGCAGGCACAGGAGCACGAGGGTGTGACACCGCACTATGAGGTTATCTCAGAGGAAGGGCCTGATCATGATCGTACCTTTGTGATGGGCATTTTTCTTGGCAAAAAAGAGATTGCGCAGGGCAATGGCTCCAGTAAGCAAGAAGCTCAGAGGGAGGCAGCACGCAAAGGTCTTGAGGTAAAAGGTTGGCTGTAATTTGAATTTGTACTTCTTGTAAAAACGTTCTTTTTGAGCGTTTTTTTGAATCTTGAGCTATATGAGCTACAAATCTCCTCCAGAAAAGGTCTTCTTGCTGTTTTTTAGTCTGCTGTATAGGGATAGTGTATAATGATCAGATATAGTATTTTTCACTATCAGTTATAATGTTTTTCTACAATATTTTTTGTGCATCTTAAGCAGATAGAAATAGCAGGATTTAAGTCATTTGCAACACCAACCGTGTTGTCTTTTGAGCATGATAAGAATAGTCACGTTGAGGATTCTACTGTTGTACGTGGCATGACTGCTATTGTCGGTCCAAATGGTAGTGGTAAGTCTAATGTTTCAGACGCTATTAGGTGGGTAATGGGGGAGCAGTCAATGAAAAATCTCCGCGGTAAGAAGAGTGAGGATGTTATTTTTGCAGGTAGTGAGTCTAAGGGTAAGCAGTCAATGGCACGCGTCGCTTTGGTTTTTGATAATTCGGACAATAAGATTCCGATTGAGTATGATGAGGTAGTTGTTGAGAGAAAGATGTATCGATCGGGAGAAGGCGAGTACTTGATTAACGGTGCTCGAGTTCGTATGTTGGACGTTGTTGACCTTCTCGCACAGGCAGGCATGGGTAAGGGAAGTCATTGCGTTGTTGGTCAAGGTATGACCGATGCGATTTTGGGTGCAACGCCTGTGGAGCGACGTTTGATGATTGAGGATGCCGCTGGCGTTAAACATTTTCAGATTCGCAAGAAGAGGAGTGAGGGCAAGTTAGAGCGTACACGGGAGAATCTTGTCCGTACCCGAGAACTGATTGCAGAAGTTGAACCTCGTCTTAAGATGTTGAAGCGTCAGGCTGAGCGTGCGGCAAAGAGCAAAGATGTTTATGAAAAACTCAAAAGTTTGCAGCGTGTGTACTTTGCCTGTATGTGGCGTACATTTGCTGATAGGCGTGCCCAAATAGAATCTGCAATGGAAGGGAGTTCTGCTGCTCTTGCTCGGGCGCAACGTGCTATAGATGATGTTTCAGATCGTATTGCTGCAGAGGCAAAGAAGGTAGAAGGTGGCAATGTCGCCACCTCTTTTGAGGAGGAGAAAAATTCTCTATATGGCCAGCTGCGTGATATAGATCAGGAAATTGCTCGAGCTAAGGGTCAAATTGAGATCCAAAGTGAGAGAAAGGTAGCTGAGCAGAAGGTGAAGAGTATCCCTGTTGATTTGAACTATGTACGCAAACAACTTGACGAAGTGCAAAATATTAGTTGTAGCTTAGTGCAACAATTGGCAGATCATCAGAAAAGTTCTGGAGATAATTTTATAGAGAGGGTGACTTCTGTTGTGACCACACTTCGCGCAAAAATTGCAGCGCTTCACAGTGATGTAGGCAAGAAAACAGTCGCATTGCCAGCAAACGTTAACGCGCAAAAAATTGCAGAAATTGATAAACATATTGCAGATGCGCAAAAAATTATTTCTACTGGTGAGCAGAATCGAAAGAAAACTTCTGATGCTATTTCTCATATCGATCAAAAAATCTCTCAGAGCATGAAAGAGGACCAACAAGCACGTGCGCAATTTTTTGTTCTTGAGAAGGAGCATCGGGATAAGCAAGCTGCTCTCGATGAAGTGCGCGAGAAATATAATTCTTTTAAGGTTGAGCTTGCCAAGATTGAAGTACACGAAGAGGATGCTGTTGGTCAAGCCAAGAATGCTCTCGGGGAGAATATACAGGACCTTCCTTTTGATGCTCAGTCGAAAGATTTTGCTATAGATCTTGCGCAGTCCGAGCTTAAGATCAATGCGTTGCAAGTAGAGTATGAGCGTATTGGGGCGATTGACCCTTTGATCGTGGAGGAGTATGAAGAGACTCGCGAGCGATTTGATTTTCTGGAGAAAGAGTGTGGAGATCTTGAGGCTGCAGTGACGTCATTGCGTGAGGTTATAGGTGAGATGGATAAAAAAATTCACGATGCCTTCGTCACGGCATATAAAGAGATTAATGGGGAATTTACGAAGTATTTTCGTATTCTCTTTGGGGGAGGTAATGCGCGACTTAAGAAGATTGATGTTGACCTTTTTCCTCGCAAAAAAGAAGCTGATCCAAATGATGATGGCGATGCAGACTCTGATGATGTGTCAGTGGCTGGCTCACGTAAGACAGAAATTGGCATAGAGATGATTGCATCTCCACCCGGAAAAAAGATTTCACAGCTCACACTTCTCTCTGGTGGAGAAAGGTCGCTGACTTCTGTGGCGATGCTTTTTGCGATTATTGCTTATAATCCACCACCATTTGCTGTGCTGGATGAAGTTGAAGCTGCGCTGGATGAGGCAAACTCGCGGCGCCTTGCCAAAATCTTTGCTGAGCTCTCTGGGCAGACGCAGTTTGTGATTATTACTCACAATCGTGAGACGATGCGGCATGCTGATATGCTTTATGGTGTTACTATGGCGCGTGATGGTTCGTCACAGATCTTGAGTGTGAAGCTTGATCAGCTTTCTGACGATGCGGAGGAGGATGCTTAAGAATTCTCTTGCTGGGTGTCGTATTTATATTTTAAGACTGTTACGATGATTAAGGGTGACCCACAGATCGGAGAAGTTTTGCATCTTTCCTATAACCGCAATGTAACCAGTCTCTATGCAGGTGATCAGAAGATACTTTTTCACGATGTTGAGTATGATTCTGATGAGGGCATCATGATTGCACTAAAGGAAAAATGTCATGTCGATGATCCAGAGGCTATCAATCTTGATAACATTGCCTGGTTGACTGAGCTGTGATTAATTGGCGACGCATTAATTAGATAGATTGTGGTTTTATGAAGGTACCTAAAAGACAGATTTGTGATCGGGAAGATTTTGCATGGTCTCAGTGGTCAGTGAAGGACGTGCGGTTAGTGATTGCTGATAGCCTTGCTGATTTGGTTGCAAATATTTCTGATGTTATTTCTGTACCTGATGATCAGAGGACATTTGATAATACCGTGCGAGCTCTTGAGTACGCTGGTGTTGGTGTTGGGGACACTTTGAATAAGGTTCATATTTTGGAAAGTGTTTCACCACGAGCCAAGCTGCGTGAGGTTTGCAGTCAAGAGGTAGCAAAGGCTGATGTTCTCTTGAAAGAAATCTACAGAAACAGAGAGCTTTATGAGGCAATTTTGGTGTGTCAGAAGTCTCTCAAGCGTGATTCCATTGCTTTGGCAGAGCAGGACCAACGACTACTGAAAGATTTTATAGACTATTTCCAGCGGTGTGGTTTTGATTTGTCTCCTGAAAATGAAAAATACCTTTTGCTTTTATGGGGAAAGCTTTCTATAGCCGAGTCTCAGTTTAGTCGCAATATAGCTAATGACGATCGCTCTATACTTGTTTCGCGCGGACAGTTAGCAGGATTGTCTGAAGCGTATATCTCTCGTCTTACAAAAGTTGGCGATCGTTATCGCGTTGGCTTGTCTTATCCTGAGATTGTCCCATTTCTTTCACAGGCGGAAAGCGCCTCTAAGCGGAGGCAACTTGCAACGCTTAACTATACAAAAGGCACACGTAAGAATCTCTTGTTAATGACCAAAATTTTGAAAATTCGTCAGGATATTGCGGAACTCCTTGGATTTGCGCATCATGGTGACTTGATCGCTAGTCAGCGCATGGTAAAGTCGGCTGCAGTAGCGGAGAAATTTATATCTGATATTGCGGAGCGTGTATCACCTTCTGCAAAGGAGGATGTTGAACGCCTTACGCGACTCAAACAATCTCATACCGGCAAAAATAATGAAGCGTTAGAGTTTTATGATGTTGCGTATTATCGAAATCTTGAGAAGAGGGATTTGTATGCATTAGATCAAGAAGAGGTGCGTGCATATTTCCCTCTTGATCATGTGGTCTCGGAGGTATTCATCCTCTATGAGAAGCTTTTTGCCATTCGCTTTGTGCGCGAAGACATTTCATTGTGGCACGAGGATGCTCAGATCTATCGTATAAATAATGCGGATGGCGCATTGCTGTCTTATCTCATTCTTGACCTACATCCACGTAAGGGCAAGTATGCACATGCAGCTGTGATGGATATACAGACTGGTCGTAGGAATCCAGATGATCTTGATACTTATATTTGTCCAGTTGAGGCGCTGGTGTGTAACTTTCCCCGCAGCACAAAAACGACACCAGCACTCTTGAGTCATGATGAGGTGGTGACTTTTATGCATGAATGCGGACATGCTTTGCATAATGCACTTGCGGGTAGTGACAATCCATCACAGTCGGGCTTTCATGTTAAATGGGATTTTGTTGAAACTCCATCTCAAATGCTTGAGAATTTTGCGTGGGATGAAAAAGTTCTTGTTAAAATATCACAACACTATGAAACAGGGAAGCCGCTTCCAAGAGAGATGATTATGAATCTTAAAGGAAGTAAGAACCATATGGTAGCATATGATACCGCCCGTCAGGCAACACTCGCACTCTATGATTTAGTTTTGCATACGGTACCAGTTTCTGATATCAATCAAACCTTTAGCAAGCTATCTAAGCAGTATACTAATATCACACCACCTGAATCACATTCTTTTGCAGCCGGATTTGGTCACTTGATTGGCTACAGTGCAGGATACTACAGTTATATGTGGGCGCTTGTTTATGCTGCAGACGCATATACGGCTTTCGCAGCAAAGGGGGTTGTAAGTACTTCTGTGGGGCGGAAATTTCGTAAAGAGGTCCTCTCGAAGGGCTCTGAGCGGGACGAGAAGGCCTCTATGAAGGCTTTTCTTGGACGAAACGTCTCCAAGAGGGCATTCTATAAGCAAATTGGTCTCTCATAGTCTCTACCTCCCCGGGTTTAGCGGCTTTTGAGCGCTCAAGACTGGCTAAGGATTTCCTCGTTTGTCTTTTTGACCATGCTCTGTAAAGAATATAGAATACAAGATAACCTCGTCAATCACTTTTATGACTATGGTTACTATGTATATATTATGAATTTCCCAAAAAATCCTAAGTTTTCTCTCTCTCGCTACACCGGAAGGTTGGTGGGTGGTTTTTCTAAGGATATTGGTATTGATCTTGGTACAGCAAATACATTGGTTTATGTGGTGGGGAGGGGTATCGTCATTAATGAGCCGTCTGTTGTGGCTATAAATGTTCATAGTAATGAAATTCTTGCTATCGGTGAGGAGGCGAAGAAGATGGTTGGTAAAACACCAAGTCATATTATTGCTACACGACCGCTTGTTGATGGGGTGGTGAGTGATTTTGAGGTTACGGAAAAGATGCTTAAGTATTTTATTGATAAGGTTTACAGTGATTCTTTGGCGATCATTTCTCGACCTCGCGTCTTGATTGGTATCCCATCTGAAGTTACTGAGGTAGAGAAACGTGCGGTTATTGATGCTGCTCTTAGTGCTGGTGCACGAGAAGCATATCTGATCGATGAGCCGATGGCTGCTTCTATTGGCGCTCGCCTCCCCGTGACTGAAGCTGCCGGCAATATGGTTGTCGATATTGGAGGGGGTACCAGTGAAATCGCTGTTATTTCTCTTGGTGGCGTTGTCGTTTCACGATCTTTGCGTACTGCTGGTGATGAAATGAATGAGGATGTTATACGATATTGTCGTGACTATTTAGGTGTTCTCATTGGTGAGCGCACGGCTGAAAACGTCAAGATCTCCATTGGCAGCGCATATCAACAAGAGGAATCTTCAGTGATGAAGGTGCGTGGCAGAGATCTGACAACTGGCCTCCCAAAAGAGGTGGAAATAACTGATGAACAGGTTCGTGAGGCGATCTCACGATCTATTCGTATTATTATCAATGCTGTGAAGACCATTATCGAAGAAACCCCACCAGAACTTATAGCCGATATTATGGAGAAGGGCATTATTCTTGCTGGAGGTGGTGGGCTCACGAAGGGTTTGGATAAGCTTCTTGCAAATGAAACTGGGATGCCAGTTCGTATGATGGAGGACTCTTTGACGGCTGTCGTTCGTGGCGCGGGCATTGTTTTGGAGAATCTAGATGAGTTACGAGACGTACTTATCGACAATGCCTCGGATCACCCACTAAAGCCTGCTGCAGGGCACCGTATATGAAAAAGTTTTCCCCCAAAAATGATTTGCGCAAGATTTTTTCATGGAAACTCCTCTTGCCTTTTATCATTGTTTTTACAATTTTGTTTGGCAATATTTTTGGTTTTGGGGATATTGTGCGAGGTGGTGTGGCATATGTTTTTCAGGAGCCCCTATCATCGTCTCGTGGTAGCGCATATAATTTGCGTTACATTTTTCAGAGTTTTCGTGACGCTGCAAGTCTGAGGCAAAGACTTGTCTCGATGCAACAGGAGCTGGATCGTGTGCGAGCAGATAATAGCCGCCTGCAAACGCTCGCTGTAGAAAACGAGGTATTACGTGGTGACTTGAACCTTGTTCATGAGCAAAGCCTCCGTCGCTTACCTGCTGAGATTTATCAAACGCATTATGCGTCAGGAGGTCAATGGTTTTACGTGAATAAAGGCTTTGATGATGGTGTGCGTTCGGGTTTACTAGTTACAGCAGGTCAGGATATCCTTTTAGGACGTGTCGATAAAGTATATCGCTTTGCATCACGTGTACAAATGCTCTCTCATCCAGATGTGGCTATGGAGGTATTCATTCCTCGTAAAGGGAGTGCGTTGTTGACTTATGATTCTCGCATTGGACTCCTGGTAGAAGAGATTGATTATAGCGATGATGTTTCTGCGTCTTCGCCTGTATATTACCGCAAACTTGCTCGGGATGGTTCGGTGCGACGTTTTTTGGTTGGGTACGCTGGTGCGATGCGCCAGTCAGAGGATCGCGTGACGCAGAATGCCGTCGTTGATCTTGCTTCAAATGTGGAAGAGCTTCTTGTGGTTTCTGTAATTCTTGATTAGTTTGCGCTATGCAGTTGAAGATCACTCACATACTTGTATTTGTACTCTTATCTCTGGTTGGTTTATATCTCCTCACACTCTTCACATTTGGGTTTTTGTTGTATTTTTTACCGACGTCGTATGCAAGCTTCTTTTTTGTCTTTGGTGCATTATCACTCTCTCTCTACTTCGCATTTGATGATTTTTTGCCCGTCATTATTATTGGGTTTTTTTTCGCCCTTATTGCTGGTGCACTTGTGGGTACAACCTGGGAACTTCATTTCTTTACCTTTATTCTCTATTGTTTTTTCTTTCTTTGCTCTTGTTCTGCTTTATCACGCTTTATGGCACTCACACCCTTTAAAGGGTGTGTCCTTTGTATTTTGTTGAGTTGCTTTACGTCACTTTTTTTACATTATCTAGCCACTGGCGATTTTTTTGAGTTGCAAAGCATCGTACACTTTATGATTGTTTGCGGTTTTTTTTGTTACCCACTTCGGGTTATGATAGATATATGGATCGCTCTTATCAGAAAGTTCATGACTAAAGCTGTCATATGAGAAAGGCACAAGAATATTACGTGGATTCTCAGGGTGGTCGAGAGATTTCAACCGTTAATTTGAGCGATGGCGGATATGCTGACAACTTTGCTTTCAATAAGCGCTGGTATCTGGTTTTGTGGATTGCTGTGCTTTTGATGATCTGTATCTTGGCGATGCGTGTTTTTTCACTCACAATCCTTGATCATTATAATTATGCGCTTGGAGCTTCTGACAATACTACTCGTGAAGAGGTTTTGCGTTCCGTGCGAGGTAAAATTTATGATCGATCAGGTGTTTTGCTTGCTGATAATGAATCAAATCAGAGTCTAGTTGTGCGCTACCATCAACTAGATGCATTTGAGGGGCTTTCCCAACAAGAGCGTGACAAAGTTATCTCAGAGATTTCATTGCTTTTTGATGTGAGTGTTGATGATATTACGTCCGTATATAATCTTGTGAAAGAAAGACGGGAAGATGGTATTGTGGCACAGCGTATTTCGCGTGACCAGGTTATTTATTATCGGGCGAGTGGCTTATCTCACCCAGTATTCGAGATCGTTAAAAGCGCTGCACGTGTTTATCCTCGTGGCCCTCTTTTTGCTCATGTAATAGGATATGAGGGTTTAATTAATGTTGACGAGCTAGAGCAAAAACGTAATGATTTTCTTGGTGAGGGAGGTGGCTACATGCTTACTGATCGCATAGGAAAGCGAGGATTAGAACTTGTTTATGAGGATGTGCTCCACGGTCGACATGGTGTAAAAACGATTCTTGTTAATAATGTAGAGCAGGAGATTCGAACGACGGATGTTATGCAACCTGAGCATGGAGCAGATCTGTTGACGCATATTGATAGTGCTTTACAGGAAAAAATGACGCAAGAAATGGAGCGTGCATTGCAGACGGCAGGCAGTGTCCGTGGTGCTGCTGTTGCTCTTGACCCTCGTAATGGGGGTGTTCTTGGTCTTGTGAGTCTCCCGCTTTATGATAATAATGCATTTGTCCATGGTATTGAGGGGGCGCTCTATAACTCTTGGGTAAGTGACAAAGATAAGCCACTTTTTAATCGCGCAGTCTCTGGAACATATCCACCTGGCTCAACGATCAAGCCGATGATGGGGATTGCTACTCTTGCCGAAAATATTGTTGACCCTGCAACACAAATCGAGAGCCGTGGAGGTATTAGGATTGGTAAGAGTTTTTTTGGTGATTGGAAGGCACATGGATTTACTGATTTACGTCGTGCAATCGCTGTTTCTAGTGATGTCTATTTTTATACTGTTGGTGGTGGCTATGGAGGTGTTCGCGGTCTTGGTATAGAGAGGATGTCGCATTGGATGAGGGTGTTTGGCTATGGTCAAGAAACAGGTATTGATCTCACACAAGAGGCTTCGGGCATTTATCCAGATGCAGACATTAAACAGGACTTGGTTGGGGAGAGGTGGTATACTGGAGATACATTTAATACGTCTATAGGGCAGGGGTTTTTTACGGCAACACCTCTTCAGATTGCAAATGCTACTGCAGCGATTGCTAATGGTGGAACGCTTTACCAGCCTCACATTGCCTCGAAAATTATCTATCCTGATAATACGGAAAAAGAAATTCCTTCAGTTGTCCTGAAGGGGGATATAGCGAATGCTAGAGATTTACAGATAGTACAGGAGGGTATGCGAATGACTGTTACAGAGGGTACTGCTCGCATGATGCAGAGTGTGCCAGTTGCTGTCGCAGGTAAAACAGGGACGGCGCAGTTTTTTGGCGATGATGAAAAAGTACACTCATGGTTTAGTGCATATGCTCCTTTTGAGAGCCCAGAAATTGTTCTGCTGATTCTAGTTGAGGGTCAAGATGGATCTATTTCATCCTCGACAGTTCCGGTTGCAAAGGAGATTCTATCGTGGTATTTTCGTAATGATAGGTGAGGCATCAGGAAAGGTCTTATTTGAATGTGTTGACGTCGAGTGTTTTATGTTATGTGCGCCAATGTGAGGGAGTCATTTCACACCTTTTCTGTCCAATGTACACTTTCCCTTTTCTCGTTTTATTTCAGTAAGTCCGTAATTAAGGCTATGCTTGACACGTCAGATTATCGCAGTTTTTTTCGAAGTCCCTCAGCGGCTCTTGTGTTCCTTCGTCAGAATTTTTCTTCTATCATCCTCCATTCCTGGGTTGCGCTTTCATTTACTGCAGGGCTCAGTTATATTGCTGGTTTCATGCGTGATCGTTTGGTTGCTCAATACTTTGGTGCTACCACCGAGCTAGATATTTTTTACGCTGCCTTTTCTGTTCCGGACTTAATTTTTGCAGTTGTTGTTACGAGTGCAGTCGGTGCTGCTTTTGTGCCAATTTTTACAAAGCAGTGGAGTTCTGGAGGTAGGAATATGATCCGTGAGGGGATAGATAATCGTCATCCCGACGTGTTGCATCATAGTGCAGGTGCGTATGCTTACAGCCTCCTCATCGCACTTCTTTCTATCGTTCTTTTTTGTTGCGCTTTAGCGATGGCATTTTCACCTCTTCTTGCGGATCTTTTAACGCCGTCACAGTACACACAAGAGCAGAAGAATCTCTATGCACAGCTCATGCAGATTATGCTTTTGTCACCTATCATCTTTACAATTAGTACAATTTTTGGTGGTGTTCTTTTGTCTACGAGAGACTTCATCTTCTATGGAGCTGCTCCCATATTTTATAATTTGGGTATCATAGCAGGACTTTATTGGCTTGTGCCGCTATTGGGTGTCTATGGTCTTGCAGTGGGGACAGTTTTTGGAGCGCTTTTGCATATGCTTTCTCGTCTTGTCATCGGAGTGGGTAGGATGGGCTACAGACAGTGTCTTGAACATATCTCACTATGGAAAAACAGTCTCTTATCAGAAACATTCTTCCTTACTCTCCCAAAGATTTTGCATGTTGTCGCGTGGCAGGTTTTGTTGTTGTGGTTTATACGATTAGCAGGGGAAATTCAAGAGGGAGGTCCAACGATGTATAACTATGCTCGTAACTTCCAGAGTATGCCAGTTTCTTTGATAGGCATATCAATTGCCTTGAGTGCATTCAGTCTTTTTTGTGCACAGTCTGCGCGCGGTGATCGTGCTGCATTTTTTGCTACGCTTAAACAAAAAATTCCACTTGTGCTCTTTTTGACAACGTGTGCTGCTATCGTTCTCTATTTTGTAGCGCAGCCACTTATCTCTTTTTTGTTGGCAGGGGGCAACTTCAGTGAGGCAGCGGCTCGGCAGACAGCTTTTCTCTTACAGGTCTATGTTCTGAGTATTCCATTTGAAAGTCTTACGCATATGCTTGCGCGTGGTTGCTATGCCCTCAAGAAAACATTTGTACCATCTCTTGTTAATGTTGCCATTGTTGCATTTGTCATTGGTTTCTCTTGGGCTCTGCACACGCAGTATGGCCTCGGCTTGGAATCAATCCCATATGCATTTCTTGCTGGTTTAGTTATTCAGAATGTTCTCCTTTTCTTCCTTTTGCGCTATTATGCTCGTCGCTATTTTGCATAGCTATGCTCATAACTATTAACGATTCTCTTGCCTCAGTTCTTATGTATATTAGAATTATCACGATTGGTAAACCAAAAATCTCTTTTGCACAGGAGGGGTTTTCTTTGTATATTCACAGACTAAAAGGGTTTCATAAGGTTGACGTTGTTCACATAGATGATGGTCTGGGTGCTGGCAAAAAATGTATTGCAATGATCCGTAAGGACTCTCAATTTCAACACATCCTTTTTGATGAGGGAGGTACTCAGCTTACAAGTCAGGGAATGGCGCATGCTTTGGAGAGCTACGGCAGTCGCGGTGAAACACATATTTCGTTTTACATTGGCGGCCCAGATGGTCATTCTGACGACCTTAGGAAGCTTGTTCCTGTCATGTGGTCGCTTAGCAGGCTCACTTTGCCGCATGATCTCGCGATGCTTTTTGCTTCTGAGTCACTTTATAGAGCAAGTACGATTATTGCTGGACATCCTTACCATCGCATATGAATAAAGTTATAAGACAGCAATTTCAAAAATCTCGCAAGGGTAGGGAAGATCTTGTGGTTGTGGAGGGGTTTCATGGTATCAAGCATGCACTTCGATTTGGGGCGCAGTTTAGTGAATTGTTTGTTACGCAACGGTTTATGGGCCAAGCTTTTCCTGCTACTGCTGATGACCTGGCAACTCGGAACACACTCAAAAAGGTAGCATCTATTATTTCTGAGCAAGAACTTAAGGAGATCGCACCGAAATCTTGTCACACAGCTGTATGCGGTTTGGCACACAAGAATCAGGATGACTTTGCAGACATTGATGCACGATCTGGGCACACTGTTGTACTGGAGAATCCTATGACGCATGATAATCTTGGTGCAGTTATACGTGTGTGCGCTGCTCGTGGAGTTGCTGGATTGGTTGTGACTGGTGATACATCGCCGTGGCACGCGAATACTGTTCGTGCTGCAGCTGGACTTCAGTGGTCGCTGCCAATTGTACAAACGACATTGGCAGAGATGAAAAGCCGCTATGCGGAACGTACCATTTACGCCTGCACAGATGAGGGCGTGAGTATGTATGATATAAATTTATTCTCGGATGGCGTGCTCGTTTTTGGCACTGAGAGAGAGGGGATTACCAAAGAACTGCGATCTTATGCTGATATGAGGGTTGGTATTCCAATGGTATCAGGTGTTAGTAGTATGAATCTTGCGACGTCTGTCTCAGCTGTCTTATTTAAAGATTCCTGTGAGAGCTTATAGTGCTTGGTAGGGAGTCGTGAATGGCGTGGTTGATTGCCAGTTTGTAGATTTGTCCAAAAAGAAGATTATTGATTCTTGAATACGACGAGTTTGTAGCCTATAAAGTTCCATATCAATGTTCCTATCGTTGCACAAATAAGCACAACATTTGCCCAAAGTTTTTGTGTGATTGATTCTGAAAAAGGAGATAGCTCGCTCAAGCCAAAGAGCACAGGAGAATTTGCATTGATCATGTAGACAAGGAGTACATTTATTATAAGGCCGCCGATGCTTACAATGAAAAATGTGGCAAAATTTGCTGTACTGTCAGGACGTGTCGTACCCGACTCTTGCGATTCAATGTCTTCTCGCTCATCCGCTGCCTCTGCTTGCTGAGGCAGATATCCGGTACTAATGTCGCCATCATCGTAAGAATCGCTGTCTGGCCGAAAGGTCCAGTTTTTGTTTAAGAGGTAGCTATTGACGTTTGCCGCAAAAAAAGCAATGCACGTAAAGAGGGCGAGGTAGGCACTAGCAAGCTGACCAGTGGATATGATCAGGATGTTATAAATAGAAAAGTGAATGATCGTGTTGATGCCACCTACAAGTAAAAATTTCGTAAGTTGTGGAAAAATTTTTTTGATATGAATATTCTGGATTTTAGAGCATGTAAACAGGCTCTCAGAGGTTGGATGTATTTTGAAAATCTCATCCCTCTATCAGTCAGCCTCTCTTTCTGCTACTTCTGTTTTATCTGTGTTGATAGACCACTAGGCTTTTGGCTCATCCATTTCCGCGCGAATTTCTTTTTCAATTTCGTCAATGTCTGGCGTCCATTCATCCACAATTGATTGTGATTCCTGTGTATTCTTTTCTTCTATACTGGTTGTTTCTGCAAGGTCGGAAAAGGCAGAGGTTTCTGTGTCTTTGCCAGTAAGCATACCAGCTGCAGTTGCTGGGGCAGCTTTTTCGATGTTTGGCAATTGGATACCTCTTTGCGCATCTTCGGTGCTTAGGTGATTGTGCTGCAAAACGCTTTCAATCGAAGCCCATTGACAGTCGTCTTGGGACCCTGTAACGATTACTACCTCGTCACCTGGCTCTGCTTTGAAATATGTTGCAGATGCTAGGAGGATGCGATAACTTTTCTCCTCTGCCTGGACAAAGTAATTGCTAGCAGAATCTTGTGCGACAATACCAATAATGTTTTGTCGTGGAACAGGTCCGATCTGCTTGTAAATAAAGAAGCCCTCTGGAGAGATTGTCAGTTTGAGGAGGTCACCCTCTACAAGTTTTGATTTACTCGCGTAGTTTGCGGGTACAGGGTAGTTCTTTCCGTCTAATCCTACCATAATTTGTCCATCAAATGTCCCTTGTACTACTTGCCCGTCTTCTTCATCAACTTTTCGCTTTCTACCAGCCTTTTTTTTGCCTTCGAATTGCAAGAGCATTGACTTTGCGCTTTTGATCGTTGACTCGGCTGTCGTGATTACTTCACGCAGAGATTGTATTTTTTGGGCTTTTTCTTCTTCAGAAATTTTTTCAGTTTCTTGTGACATAATTTTATTTTGAGTGAAAGCATTTTTTCACTGTATTTTGTTTTGTTGTATATATTATACCCTAGGCATGGTGAAAGTAAAGCCTTTTTTCTCTCTTAGTTACACACACCTCCTTTTTTCTCATTCTACCTCTGCTGTGCGTTCGTCTGGTATAATGAGAAAAAAGAATTTATGAAGCATATATTAAAACCTCGTTCAGTTGCTGTGATTGGTGCTAGTGATACACCGGGGAAGATTGGAAATACCCTTGCGCAAAATTTGATAACATATGGATATGCTGGTGACTTTTATTTTGTTAACCCAAAGGGTGGTAGTATCTTGGGTCGCGATGCGTACACTTCTCTTCAGGATGCTTCAAGTGCAGCTGGTGGACATATAGATGTTGCTTTGATTGCTGTGCCTGCACAATATGTGAATGATATTGTCGAGCAAGGTAGTCCGTACTGCAAGAATTATGTCATTATTTCTGCTGGATTTGGAGAGTCAGACGTTGCAGGGCATAATCGTGAGGTTGCTCTCGCAAAAATTACACAAGAAAACGATTTGAGTGTTATTGGACCAAACTGTTTAGGTTTTATCACTCCTTCATTGCTACTCAATGCTTCCTTTGCAGCTGGATTGCCAGAGTCAGGTAGTGTTGCCCTTGTATCTCAGTCTGGTGCCTTGGCAGTTGCTTTTGTCGATCGTGCACGTGACATTGGAATAGGTTTCTCTAGTGTTGTGAGTATAGGTAATAAAATGGATGTTGATGCAGCGCAGCTTATTGCTCACTTTGCCAATGATTCTGAGACACATGTTATTACGTTGTATTTGGAGAGTATTAAGCATGGGTCAGATTTTCTCCTCGCAGCACAACAGGCGCGACGTGCGGGAAAGGTTGTTGTGCTACTTAAGGCTGGTAAAAGTACACAGGCCCAAAGTGCAATTGCTTTGCATACGGGATCTTTGGCTGGTGACGACGCTGTCACTGACGCTGCGTGTCGTGATGCTGGCATTGTTCGCGTCAATACGATTGGTGAGCTTTTTGCTGCTACACGCCTTGCTCAAGATAAGGGTGTTCGTACATTTCAACACTCATTACATCTTGGTTTGGGTGTACGGGAAGAAGGGGGCTCGTTCCATGCACGTGTTGGTGTTGTTACAAATGCTGGTGGGCCTGGCGTTATTACAACTGATGCGATTGCACAGACGCAGTGCTTATGTATTGACACATTTGAGGCTGAGGCCGTCGCTGACTTGAAGGACTTCCTTCCATCTGCAGCATCGGTTCACAATCCCATTGATCTCCTTGGCGATGCGATGCTGGATCGTTATGAGGCTGGCATTGATTTTTGTTTAGGATCAAAGGACGTAGATATTATCATGGTACTTTTGACGCCTCAAAAGAATACGCCTGCAAAAGAAGTTGCGCAACGTATCATTGATGTCCATGAATCTTCTGATAAGATTATTGTTGCAAGTTTTATAGGTGGAGAGGGTGTTGCTGAGGCTCGCAAGATGCTATGTGCTGCTGGTGTGCTACATTTTGATACACCAACAGAGGCAGTCGCCGCACTTGAACAGCTCTTTTCATCTGTCAAAACATTCAAGGACGGTCGGAAGTCTGCGAATGATGGCACTCTTGATGTGGATGTAGATCTGGAGCATATTCAGAGACTTATTGCTGATGCGGCAAACTCTGCAGCGTATTTCTCTGAGGCGAGTGCTATAGCTAAGTCCTATGGCATTCCTGTAAGTGATTTCACTGATGTGACAGATGGTTTACATATGGATACACAGTACCCATGTGTCGTGAAAGTTGATCACCCTGGCATCATGCACAAAAGTGATCGCGGCGGTGTCATTTTGCCAATTGGCTCTGCTGCACAGCTGGACGAATCTCGTAACGCTCTTTTGCAGCGATTTCCAGAAGAAGGCGTAAGGATTATCGCTCAACCAATGCGGAAGATTCAAACAGAGTTGATTGTAGGCATGAAAAGAGATGCTACTTTTGGTCCAGTCATTCTTGTTGGTATGGGTGGGATTTATACCGAAATTCTCAAGGCTTCTCAACTTTTTTTGCGCCCACTATCTAAAGCGTATATTGTGCAAGAGCTAAAGCGAGGACCACTTGCATTTTTATTTAATGGAGCGCGCGGTCAGGCGCCTTATGATGCGCAAGCTGTTGCAGGTGTTGTGCTGCGTCTTATGCGGTTATCTACTGACATGCAGGATATTGTTGAGATTGATATCAATCCTCTCCTTATTTACAATGAGCCGCAGCCAGATCAGTTGTCTGTATGTGCAGTAGATGTGAAAATGGTCTACGCAACGTAGTTGTCAGTCTCTGCACATTTCTTTTGCTGTAGTTTTTTTGATACACTAGAGTCAAAAGAATGTGTTTGCCTAAGGAGACGTTTCATTGCTTGTATGGTCAATAGAAAATAAATATAAAAATATGAGTCTCGACCTAAAGAATACTAATCTACACGCCACAGGCTCTGCGGAGGGTGCTTCTTCGGGAACGATGTGGCAATCAGTTTCTGGTAGTTACCAACAAGCAGATTCTGGTGTTTCGATTGTAGCCGATGAGAGTGTGAATGTTTTGGACACAGAGACTGCATTGGATCACGTGAAACATCAGCAAATTAAAAGAGATATAGAACAGTCGCAGAGTACGGATTCTCAAACGCAGTATAAGAATTCTCTTTATGAGGGCATCGGAGAGGATGTTCCACTCGACCCAACAAAGCCGACGGTTTTAATTGTTGATGATCAGCAGCAAACGATTGATGTCTATTCTCGGGTTTTTCGCGAATCTGGCTATAATGCTGTCAGTGCTGTGGATGGACTTGATGGATTGGATAAAGCGACAAAAGTTCACCCAGAACTGATCTTTACCGGGATCATTATGCCTCGAATGGATGGTTTTGCTATGGTCCAAGCTCTTCGTAAGAGTGCGACGATCGCCCATACTCCTGTTATTATGTACTCTCATCTTGGTCGCGCTCAAGACAGGGAGAGGGCGCGAGAATTAGATGTGAGAGACTTTGTTGTTGCTTCAAATATTAGTCCTGAGGATGTTGTTGATCGGATCCATGTTATTCTGACACGGCATGAGTATACCGTTCCACTTGACTTAAGTGATCCAGATTTGGAGAAGTTTGTTAAGGAGTTGGGTGGAGTCCAGAACGTTTCCTGTGCGCAGGGTCAGAAACACGTTTTGCGTCTGCGCGTAGAAGATCCTGCTGATATGACTGTCTCAGGACGAATTGAATGTACCGATGTGTAACTAGATTGTTAATGTGATGCAAATGACTGAGGATGGAAGTGATTGGAAAGCGTCTAGTGATGTGCCAATTGGTGCAACGTCAGAAGAGGTTGTAAAGATTTTGTTGGAGAATCGTGGAATATCAACGCCCCATGACGTTGATGATTTTTTGTATTTTTCTTATGAGGGTCATTTACACGATCCGTATCTTTTTTCGCAAATGGATCAGGTGGTGGAGCGCGTTCTCCTTGCCAAGGAGCGCGGTGAGGTTGTTGGGATCTTTGGAGATCATGATGCTGACGGCGTATGTGCTGCGGCACTTCTTGTTAGCGGCCTTGAGGATCTTGGGGTAGGTGTCCATTGCGAAATTCCATCAAAACAAGATGGTCATGGACTTTCTCGCGCTGCGATTGATCGTTTCGCGAGTGAAAATATTCTTCTTGTTATGACTGTGGATTGTGGCAGTTCAAATGTTGATGAGATTGAATACGCAAAGAATAAAGGTATTGAGGTGATTATCACTGATCATCACCATATGCCTGATTTGTCCCCAGAAGCTTATGCGATCATAAACCCACAATCCGATGACTCCTATCCGTTTAAGGATTTGTGCGGTACGGGAGTTGTCTTTAAAGTTTTGCAGGCTCTGTATGAAAAACTAGAGCCTTCCAAGGCAAGTACTCTGAAGTGGTACCTTGATCTGGTCGCGATCGCAACTGTTGCTGACTGTATGCCACTTTTGGGTGAAAATCGCGTATTTGTGCGATATGGTTTGGTTGTGCTAGAGAAATCACGCCGCGCGGGTTTGCAGGAGTTGCTTTCAGTGGGTGAGGTGGGTAAGTATGATTCTGATGGTTTGAGTGCGCACAGCATAGCTTTTGGTGTCGCACCTCGTTTGAATGCTGCTGGTCGTATGAGCCATGCACGGGATGCTTTTGAATTACTCTGTGAAAAAGATCAGGCACTTGCTCGTGTCCGGGCGCACGATATAGAGCAGCTTAATACTCTTCGTCGTAGTGAGACTGAGCGGTTTATGCGCATTATCGAGAAGGATCTTAAGGGGCGCACTTCTGATAAGAATTTTATCTTTGCTCTTCACGAAGATGTGCCTATTGGATTAGTGGGTATCATAGCTGGTCGACTGACACAAAAATACGGTGTTCCTGTTGGCGTCTTTACTTCAGAAGGAGATGTTGCACGTGGCTCTTTTCGTAGTGTGCCAGGTATTAGTGTGGTAGATTTTTTGACTGCGTCTTCACAATACCTTACACATTATGGTGGTCACGCAGCAGCGGGTGGGGCTGCCTTGCAGGCTGCTGATGTTGATGATTTTGTCTGTGCAGTTGAGTCTTATCTGGGCACTCTTGATCTGACAGATGTGCCCGAGGAGACGCATGCTGATTTGGAGATTTCATCTCAGCAGGTCTGTGATGATTTGCGAGAACGTATTTCTGTTTGCGCGCCTTTTGGGTATGGTAACACGGAGCCGAAGTTTATTGTCAGAGGGCTTCAGATTGAGTCCGTCAAAAATGTTGGGAAGACACAGCGTCACGCGAAAATTGTTTTTGCAGGTGGCGATAATTTTGGCAGCATCGATGCGATTGGTTTTGGACTTGCTCAGAAAATTACGGATCTCATGGCTGAGATTGATTCTTCTGACGCGGGAGATCATGATCCGCGTTTTGATGTTATTACAACACTTGATGCTAACGCGTGGAATGGTGTCATTACAACGCAGCTCAAGCTTGAAGACATTCGTCTTGGTCGTACAGCTTGAGTCTTTTTGGTCATTGCTGTGATATACTGTTTTTATGAATATATTGCATCCATTTATTATCTTTGCTCTGATTTTTGAGTTTTTTGCAGCGATTCCTCTGGTGCTCTTTTTTGGCGTTCTCTTTTCCTTTTTTATGATTGCTCTTTTTGGTATTACGCTGCACATTGTGATTTATAATCTCTGTAAAGAGCGTGGACTGAGTGTTGTTGCGCCTGTTGCTGGAGGTTTTGCTGGGGTTCTATCTGTCATCCCGATTGTGGGTACCCTCGCGCATGTCATCGTCTTTATTCTTTACATTATATTTTTTGTGAAAAACAAAGATGCGATCCTCCATCCTAACCATTTGACCAAGAAGATTGCTGTAGCACGTAATCGCGCAGATAGCTCCCGAGCTTCGCGCGATGAATTGACGATGATTGAGGGTATAGGGGATGTTACAGCAAAACTATTGGTAGATTCTGGCATTGATACGTACGGTGCTCTTGCTAATCTCAATCCGCGTGATTTAACAGAATTTCTCGAGGCACATGCGATTTATGGACATGATCCTTCGACATGGCCCGAACAAGCAATCCTTGCACGTGATGGCAAGTGGCATGATCTGAAGCGTTGGCAGGACGTTCTTGATGGAGGTCGTGAGCCAGACTCCTTTATCTCACGGAGATAGAGATTGTGTTTATTATCTATAGAATACTGTTATGACTTTCAAAAACTCACATGTTAAGACGCTCTTGGAGATTGCGTGGATTTATGAGCTGGTGATGTCGATCCCTTTTGTTTCTATATGGTTTGCATGGACTACTGGTGGCATGACTGTTCTCGTTGGATTGTGTTTGCATGTTGCTCTCGCGGTGCTTGCAAGTAAGTCTGGTGATCGTGTTCCGTGGCAGATCGGTGTTGTCGCAGCTGTGCTTTCGTTTGTGCCAATTATCGGCTGGCTTGCTCATTGCATTGCTGCGATTGCGTATAGCTTTGCGCGTAATGGTCAAGTGGTCACGTATAAAGGATTTATGCGACCTCGTGATGGGGCGCAGGGATCACGTAGCACGCATACGACTCAGAAATCATCAGGTACGTCAGGGTCCAAGGAGAAGATTATCCGTGATGCTGAGATAGTAGACTAGTTGAGTGGAGGGCGACATACTTTGTCTTTCTTGATATGAGGTAGGCGACATGGTAGATGTGCTGCATTTTTTTTGTTTTACCTCTGTGTGATTGGGTGAATAATGAAACACCTCGCATCACAGTGGTGATACGAGGTGTTGATTGTTGCTCAGCTTTTCTCTACTGAGAGAGTGTAAGCTCATGAGGGAATTTTTCGTCTATGAGGCGAAATGTTCCTTTCCATGGACGAGGGCCGTAGCGATCGTAGAGATCTCTTGTTACCTTCATCGTGACATCGAGATTGCTTTTGAGAAGTTCGCAAAGAGCTTCTTTGTCTGGCTCCTGTGATGCTTCTCCTATTGCTCGGTGAACGTACTCCCAATTGGATCTGAGGTTGATCTGTGTTGGTCCGCAACTGTGTTCACCGGTGAGATTCTCTTTTCGCGGGTTGAAGTAACTTTCTCCCGCAGTGATCCAGAGCATGATGTTCATATCTTTTACATCTGGAAAGGTATCGACTATGTGCCACAGAACGTTGCATCGGGTAGGGGAGATACTATTTTCGCTCAACTCGAATGCCCTCCGGGCAATTACACGTGCATCTGCTTCAGATAATCCTCTGAGGTGTACTTCTTGCCACGTCATTATAGATACGGTATGCTCTATGATTCTTTTATCGATTTCTGGACACAGAACCTCCTCTGCGTATGCGGTGCTTACTTGAAAGAGAAGAGTGAAACTTACAACAAGGTATGAAAGGTATTGCATCATAGGGATTGTACCAAAGAACAGGGAGATCACTTTATATCACGATGGTTAACGTTCGTCAATGCCAATTGAATGATATAGACATGCGGGTGAATATGTGCTATAATGTACACATTCTTTTTTTGGAGAGTGTTCATGTCAAGCAAAGATGTTTTGCCGCGCGTTCAGACGGGTTATATGAATAAGATTCCTTATGTATCCATTGCCTACAAGGACGGTATAAATACTGTATATTCTTACCTTGAGATCAGTAGCGACGGGCGAATATGTAAAGTCGGCAAGCGTCCGGCATACGATCAGCATATTGTTTTACTTGAAGCAAATATTCGGCGTGAGTGGTTGGATGTCCTTACGAAGCGCAAGGAGCTTGCTGAGGCAGCAACATCAAAGGTCAAGGCTCCTAAAAAGACTTCACGTGTTCGTTTTCGTGCATACAAACTTCGTTCTGATGGACTGTATAAGGCGTATACAGGGGGTTGGTAGTTGAGTTTGCCCAGAGAGGTCGCTACATAGATAGCGGCCTTTTTTCTTTGTTTGGCGGAGTGTGGCATAATGGGTTTATGAATATCACACAGCCATTAGCAGAGCGGATGCGGCCACGGAGTCTTGCTCAGTACGTTGGTCAGGGGCACCTGGTGGGGGAGGGTCAGATCCTGACAGAACTCATTGCATCGGATAAAATTCCCTCGATGATCTTATGGGGTCCTCCGGGGACAGGTAAGACGACGCTTGCGCGCATCATTGCCAAGGAGACGTCCGCGCACTTCGTCCAGTTGAGCGCAATAGGTGCTGGCGTTGCAGATATACGCACTGCAATAGAGAGTGCGCAGAGTTATGCGCGTTTGGGTACACGGACGATCCTTTTCATTGATGAGGTGCATCGCTTTAACAAGGCGCAGCAAGATGCTTTCTTACCGAGCGTGGAAGACGGCACGATTACGTTCATTGGTGCGACAACAGAGAATCCAAGTTTTGAGGTCAATAACGCTCTATTATCACGATCTCGAACATTTGTGTTGGAGGCGCTGTTACCGGAGGACCTTGAAAAAATTGCGTATAGCGCTTTAGATGATAGTGAGAATGGATTGGGCGATCAGGATATAAAAATCGATGATGATGCGCTGTCATACCTTACCAAGATGGTTAATGGTGACGCGCGTGGCGTGCTCAATGCACTTGAGATTGCAAGTAGTTTGTTAAATGAGGGTAAGAAAAGAAAGAATGCGATAACACAGGAGATTATAGAGACAGCTCTACAGAAATCTAACCTTTTCTACGATCGTGCTGGTGATGAACATTACAACATTATTAGCGCCTTCCACAAGTCAATGCGGGGTGGGGATGCCGATGCCTCGCTCTACTGGCTTGGTCGTATGCTTGACGGTGGTGAGGACCCGCTGTACATTGCGCGGCGTATCGTGCGGTTTGCGAGTGAGGATATTGGCCTTGCCAATAGCTTTGCTTTGCCACAAGCGACTGCTGCATATGATGTATGTCGTTTTATTGGTATGCCAGAGTGTGGCGTCAATCTTGCACAGGCAGCTGTCTATATGGCCAAAAGTAAAAAATCGATTGCTGTTTATGGGGCATATAACGCTGTAATGGATGACGTGCGCAAGCATGGCAATCTCCCTGTGCCGCTACACCTTCGTAATGCCCCCACAAAGCTTATGAAGGAAGTGGGGTATGGTAAGGGCTACAAATATACACCAACAGAGAGTGATGAGGAAAATATGGAGCAGATCTTCTTGCCAGATGAGTTGCTAGGCACATCATATCTGGGGGAGTGATGCCACTACTGTGATTAGACACCTTTTCCTTGGAGGAAATAAATTTATATTGGATATCATGGATCAGAAAGTTGCTCAGGAAATTTTGGAGTCGGGTCAGAATGTTTTTTTGACGGGACCACCTGGAACAGGGAAGACATATGTCATTAATGATTTTCGTGTTTTCTTGGCGAGTCATGGCTTGAATGTTGCGGTTACGGCCTCGACTGGTATTGCTGCAAGTCATATTGGTGGCATGACACTCCACGCTTTTGCAGGCCTAGGTATTACCAATGAGCTGCGACAAGAAGATATCAAAAAGATATTAGAAAAGCGACATGTTGCTGCACGCATGAATAAGATAACGACTCTCATCATTGATGAGATTTCTATGGTTTTGCCACAAACCTTTCGTGCGGTTGATGCTGTTTTGCGTGCGGCGCGATTGAGCGTCCAACCCTTTGGTGGTATACAGGTTGTTGTAAGTGGCGATTTTTTTCAGTTACCACCTGTTCGCACATCCCAATCATCTAACTCTAAATCTGATTCTGAAACATATGTATGGGAAACTGATCTGTGGGACGCGTTAGGTTTTGTGCCATGCTATCTCACAAAGAGTTATCGACATGAGGGCGATGCCCTTATGGGTGTATTGGATGAAATACGATCTGGTGATGTGTCTGAAGAATCTCGTGAATTGCTCCAGACGTGTTATCGCAGAGATCTACGAGACAAAATTCACACAAAGCTCTACACGCATAATGCTGATGTTGAAAGGATTAATAATGAACAGTTAAAGAAGGTGCCAGGACAGGCCCGCGGTTTTCGTGCTGGATGTGATGGGAATCAAAAACTTGTTGATGGTATTTTTGGGTCGACACTTATCATGCCTGTGCTCATTGTTAAGGAGGGGGCAAAAGTAGTTTTTATACGTAACAATCCCGAAAAAGGCTATATCAATGGCTCTCTGGGTGTGGTTACTGGATTTACAAATACAGGAGGGTATCCAGTTGTAGAACTAAATGATGGTGGCGTGGTGATCGCTGAGCCAGAGGAGTGGGTTAAAGAAGGGGATGACGCTCGCGTGATTGCTGGCATTAAGCAGATTCCATTGCGTTTGGCGTGGGCGCTTACAGTCCACAAGTCACAGGGAATGACGCTGGATGCTGCTGAAATTGATCTCTCAAAATCTTTTGAGGTGGGGCAAGGATATGTTGCTCTTTCTCGTGTTAAGAGCTTGGATGGCTTATGCTTGTTGGGTGCTAACGATAAATCACTTGAGGTTGATCCTGCTGTACACGTATTTGATATGGAGATCAAGGGAGCATCTCAAGACACCGCATCTGGTCACCGTGATCTTTCACAGGATCAAATAGCTGAAAATCGCGAGAACTTTATCTGCGAGAATGGCGGGTCTCTCTTTGCTAGGGATGTATCACAGGAACCAAAAACCTCCCGACTCAAGAAGAAGGATGCAACACTTGATGTAACACGCTCACTGCTGAATAAAGGTCTTTCAATCGATGAGATTGTTTCTGAGCGGGATTTTGTTCGTAGTACAATTATTTCCCATATTGAGCGTGTCGCACGTAAGTATCCAGACGATGACTTGTCGCATGTTTTGCCGGATAAAGATGTCATCACAGCTGTACTTCTGGGGTATGCAAAAGTAATGGAGCGATCACATGAGGCCGAATTGTCGGAGAGTGGTGAGCCAAAGCTTGGTGTGGTTTTTCGAGAACTTGACGAGGCGTATTCATATGATGATATTAGATTGGCACTTTTACAGAAAAAATAGCGGTTATACATATCACATGATTTACAGGATTCTCAAAGTTTTTTATACTTAAGCTATGGTAAGTATTCTTTAGGGGAATTGTATGACTCGACTATCTACAACTTGGGTAGGACAAATCTCATCGATCGCTGTGATCTGCATGGGATTTTTTATTTCGTATAACTTTGTTTCCGCTGTAAGTGATAATTCTTTGCGTAACGCAGATGTTTCTTTTGAGACTACAGTTCAACAACATATCGCATATGCACAGACAAGTAAGGGTAAAAAGTATGCTGTAGCTACTATTTTGCGGGATGATCTGCAGCTCCGCGCATGGTCTCGTCGCTATAGTGCTCGCGAGGTTCAGAATATTACGACTGCTATGCGTGTTTTTGATCGTGCTTCTGATGCACTGCTTCGTGCCTATGACGTACGTATAGCTTCCTTGCAGGCTTCGTCGGTGACTCGCTCTGATCTTGTTGATAAAGATCAGGTGCGAGAGATCTACCGCGCGCAAGATCGCCTTTATAACGCCTATCTCGAGGCTCTTTACCTTCACTGATCTAATTCCATGCTATATGACACAGAAACACAAACGAATTCTTCTGCGAACGCTCACGATAACGGAAATTTTGGTCGTTTTACTTGTGCCAGCCTTTCTTGTTTTGATTACTTCTGGTCTTGTTCTTACGCGTCATACCCATGCTGAGCGCCCTCTCTCGCTGCGTGATCCTGCAGATCTCAAGTCTCTGGCACAACAGAATATGCCAGTGCAGTCATTTCAGTATGATATACTTTTTGATACTGAGAACAAAGATGCGCTTGCTGAGCTCAAGACGTATGATGCTCTTTAGAACAGTCATAAGTTAGTTGTTATTTATGCGCGTCCAAAAACTTTTTCTTGTCATTGGGTTGGTTGGCGTTGTTTTGCTGACAGCATACCTTTTCTTTGCTTTTGATTACTCTTTGGTGATCTGTTATTTTATTGCTGTTAATGTTGTAACCCTTGTTTTGTATGCACTCGATAAATGTAGTGCACTTACAAATGGTAAATTTATTCGCATTCCCGAGAGGACGCTACACGTCCTTGCACTAGTCGGTGGATCATTGGGTGCTTTGGTTGGACAGTTCGTATTTCGTCATAAAGTCCGTAAGACAAGTTTTTTGATTGTGTATTATCTCATTGTTGTACTACAGGCTTTGGTTGTGTGGTTTGTATTTTTTGGGTATCGTCTTGATATGTGGCCTTGGAGTACCTGATATGGTGTATAATGCTCTTGTATAGTCATAAATATCCTCTATGTTGTGTCCATTTTGCAAAAACAAGACGCGTACACATGTTGTTGACTCACGGAGCGTAAAGTCTGGTAAGGCTGTGCGTCGTAGAAGGGAATGCCCTGAATGCTGTGAACGCTTCACAACCTATGAAGAGGTTGAGATCGTACGTCTACGTATCATGAAGCGGGATGGGACGCTTCAAGAGTACGATCGTAGCAAGGTAGAGGATGGGTTGCGTCGTGCGCTTCAAAAAAGACCTGTCTCAGAAGAGAAAATTCAAAAACTACTCACATCTATTGAGTACGAGTTGCAGCTGTTGGAGAAAAGGGAAGTGAAGAGTCGGGTTCTTGGCAAGATCGTTATGAATCATCTGCGAGATGTTGATGATGTTGCCTTTATACGGTTTGCGAGTGTGTACAAGGCGATTGGCAGCGCTGACAGCTTCCGCAAAGTTATCTCTGAGATGATGGATGATTAGCTTTGTATTATTTTGGTACTCAAGTAGGGAAGGGGTGGCTCATACATGTGGAAAATTGCTCAATATGTGGTTGAGTTAAGCTAGTGGCGCTGCGTGTAGTAGTTCTTTAGTCTGCCTTCCGGAAAGAGACGGTGTATATTGGTTCGTACAATGAGTCGTATTCGTCGCGAACTTCTACAGATTTTCCATCGACGAGATTTGTTACAGAAATGTCGCTGATCATTTCCTGCATTGCTTTGATCTCAGACTTCAAATCTTCAAGCTTTTCCCATCGCGTTCCCATATCACGCTGTACCGCTAGTTCGTGCTTTTTCTTTAGTTCTCGGAGTTCTCCTGCTTTCTCTATAATCTCTTGGTAGCCCTCATCATGTGAGAGGGCATCGCGGTATTCTTTGCGTATTTCCTTAGATTCTTTTTTTGCAAGCTGTAAATCGTTGAACACTTCTTGAAGATCTTTCATTGTCGTAAATATGTATATGTAAGTTCTTTAAGTATACTTGAGCAGTATAGAAATGCCAAGTTTGTCCTATAAACACTACGTTTTTTGTAAAAGTTTTTAACGTCGCATTATATTCTATCACTTTCTTCCTGTCGGGAGGGGAATATTTGGCTGTACTTGTCGCCAGTATCTACGGTCTTGTTGGTTGTGGTGTGTCCTAATCCTCTGGTGTGTCTCTATGTATTTCGTCTACCTCTCACTCTTTTGTCATATTGCGTACATTCGATAATTTGTGATCTGCTACGTATCTCCTGCAACATACCTTTTCTGATTGTAAATATATGTTGTATACATCGGTACAAAGATATATTTTTTGTACTTTTTTTCTGTGTTAAACTCAACTCCTATGAGTGGTACAGAGGTATTCCTTTTTCTCTTGTTTTTGTAACTGTTTTTGAAGAAGCGTATGTTCAGGACTTTGAGCGATTTTCGACGAGTAAATGAACGGCTATGAGTGGTGTATAGGCATTACTTTTTGTACTCATTTTTCCTGCGAAATTCAACCCGCGTAAGTGGTACGGAGGCATTACTTTTTCTCTTGGTTTTTGTTCCATTTTTTCTTCCAGATTTATTGCAGTGTTTAGACATTTCTTTAGACTCAAATGAGTGTTCGTAAGTGGTACGGAGGTATTACTTTTTCTCTTGGTTTTGTGACTTTTTTTGAAGGAGTGTATGTCCAGGACTTTGAGCGATTTTCGACGAGTAAATGAACGGCTATGAGTGGTGTATAGGTATTACTTTTCTTATCTGTTTTCTTTGAGATGATTGTAGGCCCGCAAGCTTTTCGATTTAACGCATGTGAGTGGTAAGATAGTATTACTTCTTCTCTTGATTTTTTGGTATAAATTCTTTCTTCGTCTAATTTTAGGCGTATTCGATAAAACTTATTAAGGCGATTTTTAAAGCCGCGTAACATGTATGTGTAGATATAATTATTATTGTGGGTTTGGTGCAGTGTGAGCAGCACCTTGGAAAAAATACTTTTTATAAAGAAGGGAGGTTGGATATAGGTGACGCGCAGGGCTGCAAGAAAGAATTTTTTGAGTAACTTTGTTTTGTTGCGAGATGTGCTTGGTGCCTAGATGAGGTGGTTTATCTAGTACTATGGCTTTTTTTTGGCTTTTTCGTGCATTTTTATTATATTCTTTTGGTAAACGTCGTAAAATAAACAAAATGCGACGTTGTTGTATTTATCAAATCTTTACTCTTTTCCTACGCATTAGCTGCCTTTTTCTCTGTCGGATCTGTAAGGTTTTTGATTGGCATGATCTAGTGTTTTCCCCTATCGTTGTTGGTTCTGCGGATGTGCGAAGGTGTGCGGACACAGTTCCTGTAGCATACTCTGCAGCATTTATCAGTTAACATTGAGATTTATTTGCTCTCAGGCTCAATTACTGCGTCTTTGTGATCTGTGTTGATCTGTGTCGATGCGAGGTAGAGCCATATGTATCCAAGTAGCATTCCAGCGTTGAACATGTTTGGGATGATGATTGCTACACCTCCAAGCAGTATGTAGATCCCGTATGCGTAATCCTCTTCGTGTCTCGCTGTGAGGATTAGTCGTATGCTGCGTGTGAGAGCGACCATGGTGATTAGTAGGAGTCCTATGAGTCCTAGTGCTCCACTGCCAAGCCATACTTGCAAGAAGATATTGCTGCTGTTGAGTTTTGTTCCTGCGTCGTCTTCGCCCAAGTACTCCCCTATTGCACCCCATCCTATACCCATAAGTGGACTTTCTTTTGCTCGCTCGAATGATTGCGTATATATTTCTTTTCTGATATTTACATTTGGGTCAGGGCGATTGGTTGTGGTTACTATATAGTCTCTCTGTTTGTATGTGGTTATCTCCTCGAGGTCTATGTGTGTACAACCGATGCTTTTTAATTCTTGTGCATTACCAATCGTGTCTGGTGTTGTACATGTCTGGCTTGTGCACGTTGCGCTTTTTTTGCATGCTATTGTGATTTCTTGTAGACCTGTTCCTGTACTTGCTGCCCTACCTATGAGGTCGAATCGTGTGAGGTTCAAGAGAAATACTCCCGCTAGCGCAATCGCAAGACTTGTGATGATGATAATGCTACTAGCTTTGAAGGTGCGCCAGGTGTCGCGAAGCATTAATCCGATCAGTAGCGCAACGATGACGGCTGCGTATCCAAGCCAAGCACTTCTGGCAACTGTGAGGATTAGTACGAGGGTGAGCGTTGTTGCTACTACAAGGGTTATTAGTGTTGTAGTGTTTATTTGCGCTGCACTTCCCTGCTGATTTCTGCACTTCTCGCTGATCCATGTATAGACTGAGAATGTAATAGCTAGAGAAAATACAAGAAACATTCCTAGCCAATCCGCTTCTGGAAATGTTGCATTGGGCCTCCCTGGCATGACGCCGACTTGCTGACCTGTAAGAAAGAGATGATTTTGTATGTATCCGTAGAGTGCTATGAGTAATGATGTGATTGTAATAAAGATCAGTGGCATCCGCACATGAATCAGCTTTGTAATATACACTCGCAAGAGTGCATATAGCGCACCGTAGCTCAACAAAGCTGCGGTGATTGTCAGCATCTGTGTGTCGCCACCTTTACTGAGCGGTATGAGTCCGCCGATCATGATCATTGCCACACCGTAGTCTATAAGCGATAACTTTGGCACATTTACAACTTTTCTTCTTATGATGTGATTGACAGCGGTTGCAATGATTAGTGCGATCGCGACGATTTGATAAGGTCTTACGCTCACTGGCAAGATGTTTTGTAGAAGTGTTGTCGTTTCTAGTGGGATGAGGCCGATCATAAACCAGAGTGCCCACCGCGGTCTATAGAGTGTGCCCAGGAGGATCATGAGCAGTATAAATATGGTGTGTGGTAGAGGTAGTATTATGGAGCTGCTGTTGTTTACTAGGTGAACTATGATCAAAGCCAAAACAAGCGCACTGTGTGCTGCAATGAGAACGAACGTGATGTGGTTTTTTGATATTGTATTCATACTTCAAAAATCTGACGCATACTTCTTACAGTTTTACTCCAAGCAAACTTTTTTGATTGATCGTACCCTTTTTGTGCATAGGCTTCTCTGAGAGATTCGTCAACTACAAGTGAAGTGATCTTGGATTCTATGTCATGCACGTCTTTTGGCTCACAGTAAAGTACGCTCTCTCTGCAGATTTCTGGAATGCTGGATGTGCGTACAGTAATGACTGCCGTCTTTTGTTTCATGGCCTCTAGAACTGGCATGCCAAAGCCTTCGTAAAGAGATGGAAAGATGAAGCATTGCGCCCCTGCATAGAGTCCTGGTAGATCCCCTTGGGGAACGTGTCCTAGTATTTTCACATGTTCTCTGATCTGTAGATCTGTTGTGATTTTCTCGACGTCAGTCCATAGTGGTGCAAGCTGTGGCATGAGCGTGCCCGATATTACGAGCGTTGGTATTTTTTCTGGCTGCCCAGTACCTGTCTGGTTGAGCTTCGCGTCGATGAGTTTCTTGTAAGCGAGGATTGTGCTTTGGACATTCTTTCGTAATTCTAGTCCTCCGCCTGTGTAGATGTAATCTCCCGTTATGGCGAACTTATCTTTGACACGCTGTACTTCCCTTTTATCTGCTATTTCGTCAAAGATTGGGTCAACGCTTATGTGGGCGACATTGGACTCTCTTCCTGTAACATCTTTTATATCCTGAGCTGTATTTTGTGATACAGCGATGATTTTGGGCGCTGCTATAATCCCAGCTTTTGTTTGTTGCCAGTAGATTTTTTTGCGACTATTGTTTAGGTACTCTTTCGCAAATTTTTCTGGTATTAGATCATGCACAAGCATGAAGTGTTGTGTTTCTTTTTGCTCAATCTTTGTTGGGCATTGGTAAAGCGAGAGAAATATATCGCAGGATTGGCTGCTGACCTCTCGTGGGAGAGTGTATTTTTCCCACCACAGCTTCCTTATAAGATCATCTCTTTTGTAGTTGGGGAGAGATTCTTTGATTGTGACATTTCTGGGTAGTTCACCAAGGAGGTCTATCCCTTCCCTGTCCTCTGTAAAGAGGATGATCTCATTTTTTGCCTCTTCTGTTTTTTCTACGCTGTCTTGTTTGATGAGTTCACGCAAAAAATGCACGGTGACTTGACCAATCCCGGTGCTTGGTTTGCGGAGGTATGACGCGTTGATGCCAATTCTCATGGAATCTTTTTAATGGCAAATATACCTATTTTATCCCATAAACGGCACATTGACAATTAGGTATTTTTGTAGTAAAATACTATTTAGATACAGTAGGTTCTTGTCGTACTGCTTTTTAAGCAATTTTGTTTTGTTCTTTTGATAAATATGTCCCAGGAGGCATAAAAATGTTGCAGAATATTAAGGATTACTATTACGGCTTTGAGTTGAGCGAACGCCGAGGGTTTATAGCTGGACTTTTGATTTCAATAGCTCTCCTCCTCGCGTTCTATGTCATCAGTGATGGCTTTGCGTATTTGCCGCGGTGCTCGATGTGTGGCGACTTGGGTATCATATGGAAAGTCGTTTGGTCATCAGTTGCGGTCGGCCTTTGTGTCATAGTCTATGCGATGTATAGACTGCCTGGCAAGAATGGCTCTCAATCAAAATAGCTGATCAGTAGTTAGATGTTTCTCGTACTCGCCCCGATGCTTTCATGGGGCGAGTTTTTTTATTGATTAATTTGCTGTTTTCTGGTATCGTAAACATATTATTTATCTGATTTCTTCTTATGCGGTTGATTGTAAATATGCCTGCTTTTAATGAGTCTGAGAAGATTGCACAGACAATTCAGTCAATTCCGCGCAGTTTTGATGGGATTGACGAAGTTTTGATTCAGGTTATTGATGATGGATCCTCTGATGATACTGCAAAAAAGGCTACTGCTGCAGGTGCTGATATCGTTGTTTCTCATGGTTCTAATCGAGGATTGGGTAAGATGTTTCAAACAATGCGCCAGAGCGCCCTTGAAAATGGTGCAGATATTCTTGTAAATATCGACGCTGATGGGCAGTTTGACCCAGCTGATATCAGCAAAATGATTGATCCTATCTTGAAAGATGAGGTTGATATGACGATTGCTGACCGCTTTGCTGACAAGCAAGCAGAAAACATCCCCTTTCTCAAAGATCGCCTCAATCGTCTTGGCGCATGGTTTATCAGGACTGCGCTCGGATATCCCGTTACAGATTTGACATGTGGCTTTCGTGGGCATAACCGTGAGGCTCTCTTGCGCTTGAGTGATCCGCTTGGCTTCACATACACACAGGAGACGATTATCGATGCTATCGGAAAAAATCTACGCTTGCAGTGGATTCCTGTCAGTGTGAAGTATTTTGCCACACGCAAGTCTCGTGTGGTCAAGACGATTTGGAGTTACGTTAATAACTCTGCTCGTGTTATGATCCGGGCTTTTCGAGACATTAGGCCTCTGAAGTTCTTTGGTTTTCCTGGTGCGTTTTTTATTGCTCTTTCTATGGTTTTTCTCACCATCTTTCTGTTTAAATATTTCCCTCGTATGCAGGTGACGCCACATCTTAACTCTCTTTTGGCGACGATCACCTTTTTTATCATTGGATTTCAGTTTATTGTTCTTGCGCTTGTTGCAGATATGATCAAGAGTTCACGCAAGACAACAGAAGAGACGCTCTATCACCTTCGTAGTAGACAGTACCCAAAGTAAGCTGTAGCTTTGTTCCCTGATATTTTTTCATAAAAATTCTGATACACTTCCATGAAATCTCAGCGTCGCATCCTTTTTGTCTCTCGCGCTTATCCTCCTGTGGTTGGCGGTATAGAAAATCAAAATTACGCCTTATCACAGATCCTCCCCTCGTACTGTGATGTGCGCACGATTGCAAATCCATTTGGCAAGAAGGCTCTTGTTATTTTTCTGCCACTGATGCTTTTGAGGCTTATGTATTTGATGCGTGATTATGACACCCTGCTTTTGGGTGATGGTGTTTTGGCTGTCCTTGGTGCACATGTCAAAAAGTCTATGCCTGATAAGAAGGTTGTGTGTATCATCCATGGCTTGGATGTGACATTTCCTCAAGCGATTTACCAGGGGTTTTGGGTGCAAAAATTTGTGCCGACGATGGATCGGATTATCGCTGTGAGTAGTTATTCTCGTATGCTTTGTGTGGATAAAGGCCTCGATCCAAATAAGGTCTCCTTTGTCCCTAATGGTGTGCATCCTGATGATTTTGCTCATGCGGATATTTCCAAGGATGCTCTTTGGAATGTTATTGGAGCGCAACATCGTGGGAAGCGTATTATTCTTACTTCTGGTCGACTTGCGCGGCGTAAAGGTGTCGCATGGTTTATTACGCATGTCTTGCGTGAGCTCCCGGAAGATTTTGTCTATGTTGTTTCAGGTGATGGCCCAGATCGCGATGCTATCCACGAAGCAATTGATGCGTCACACCTCCATGACCGCGTCGTCATGCTTGGTTATGTCACTGACGATGTTCGACTAATGCTTTTTCATACGTGTGACCTTTTTGTTCAGCCTAATGTTCCCGTTGAAGGTGATGTGGAAGGGTTTGGTCTTACACCAATCGAGGCATCAGCAAGTGGGCTCCTTGTCCTTGCTTCTGATCTTGAAGGCCTGAAAGATGCTATCATTGATGGTGAGAATGGCTTTTCGCTACCCTCTGGAGATGCTCACGCATGGCGCAGTAAGGTCCTAGAGGTCTTGGATGGAGATTTTGACCGCGTTGGCTTTGGTAGGAGGGCTTCTAGCTACACTTCCGAACACTTTAGTTGGGATCGTATTGCCAGGCTTTATGTGGATCATTTTTGATGTTAGCGTGGTGTGTATTTCTCTGACTTTTGATTTATCTCTCTATGATTGATAGCCTATGATTGATAATATGATGATCATGCCTTTCCTGTTTCAACAGACCCTTTTTTATGGAGCACTTTTTTTGACGATGGTTGCTCCTGGTTATCTGCTGATTCTGTGCTCGCGATCTTGTGCCTCACTTCATCTTTTTGAGCGACTTGCTTTGAGTGTGCCACTTGGCTTTTCTTTGACAACTTTTGGTTATCTGTTCCTGGGGAAATTGCATATCACTCTTACTGCGCAGAGTGTTTTTTTGTTTGCTCTTTTCCTGTGTTGCATCCTCCTTGTCGTGAAGACTTTGCGGAAGATGCAATCCTGTCAGCATTCTGATGACTGCCGGGAGGAGTCTCGGGAGCTTTTTTCATGGACGCGTCTTCAGGGCTACGCTTTTTTGCTTATTGCTACTCTCATGCTTTTTGTTAAGGGGTTTTATTTGATGAATACGATTTTCCCGACGTCTACGGATTTGGGTCATCATATGTTCTGGGTACAGAAAATTATGACTACAGGAGAGCTCCCTGTGTATGAAAAGGTGATCGTCGAGTCTGACGCTCCTGATATGGCTGCTACAAGCCCCGCATCATTTGCTGGCGTTCAGTCGATTCCTGACTTCATCATTGGAGAGCATCTTATTTTTGCTGGTATAGGGCTTTTGAGTGCGTCTGACGTTGTAAGTGCCTTCCCTTCCCTTGTGCTTTTTTTGGTGCATCTTATTACGATTTTTTTGATGGTGCTTTTGGCTTTGCGTATATTTTCTGGTACGAGGTACGCCCAGTCTGCGGCTCTGTGGACTTTTCTATTTATCGGGCCACTCTATGCGATTTCTGGAGCGCAGGCCAAGTTTGTCAGCGGTGGTGTCGTCGGCAATATCATTGGTAACATGCTCATTGTAGCCGCTCTTTACGTATTGTATCGATCTCTAACGCATTCCTGTATTTCTCGTGCACGGTCATTTCTTATGTTTTTTTTCCTCCTACTTTTTGCTCTGATCTATACACATCATCTCTCTCTTTTTATCCTTGGTTACGTCCTTGTGTTTTCTATTGTTCTTTATGTGCTGCGTCATGCACTGCGCCTGCGAGAAACATTGCTGCAGTGGGGTCGCCTTCTTTTCTGTGCTCCTGTTTTGGTTTTTTTAGCTCTTGGTGTCACGTGCCTTATTGCCATCCATACACCAAGCTACTTAAACGTGGAGACCGTTAGTAGTGCAACGGGTACACCTGAAAAATCTACGCGTGTTGGCTTGCCTTTTGCGCAGGTTGCCGATATGAGCGGAAGCCTTCGGTTTTTCTTGGGCGCTTTGGGCGCTTTGGTCTTGGGTGGTGCTTTGATTGGTGTTCGCAAGCTTCCGGGTATCCCCTTGTATGCACTTTGTATATTACTTGGATGGGTGGTGGGTATTTTTTTTATGAGTGTTGCACCTGGTTTGCTCGGTGTGAATATCTTGTCTACGCGCATCGCAGCATATATCATTTTTCCGCTGGCCCTGACGGCAGGGTTTCTGTGTGCATGGCTTATTGCCTTGGTGCAATCTCGCTATCACCCTCTAGCGCTTCATGTCATACTTTTTCTTGTCATAGTGGCCCTAGCACATGGTATGCGGGACAATTCGCAATCACTAGTGAGCGAGCCCAAGACACAAGATGCCGTTCAGACGTTTCATGCGGCGGACTACCTTGGCTCCACACTCCCTCGCGCCGATGACTCTGTGTGGTCACTCAAAGATCATAATTACATTGTTGCAGATACGTGGATGAAAGTTATCTTTGCGCGATATAGTCCGCAGACGGATTATAGCAATCCTTTGTCGCGAGGTTTTTTTGCTCGTTATGAGTCAAAGCCGCGACGCGAACACTGTACACTTACGATGATTAGCGATCCTGGTAGTCCTCTCGCGAAGACATGTTTTGATAATCTTTCTGTCTCGACAGTGACTGTTCATACCACTCAAGATTCTGGTCAGTTTGATGTTTTGGATGACTTTGTTAAGGTTTATGAGAATGATGTTGTGACGACGTATTGGCGAAAGTGATTTTTATATTATTTTTATGAAACATAATACATTTATTTTGCTTCTTGCAGTTCTCATCATGGGTACGATGAGTACCCTTGCATGGGTGGAGCGTTCTCAGTCTAGTCCTGTAAACGATAAGGATTGGTGGGCGCTTTCGTACGTGAGCCCTTCTCCTTCTGCTACCGTTTTTGATTTTGTCATTGAGAATTTTTCTTCTTCTGAGCGTTTTGAATATCGTGTTGATAGCGCTACGTACACTGCGAGTGATGTGATTCTGGTTCCTGCTGGAGAGCGCAGTGTTGTGGCATTGCCAGATGATCTGGTGTCACCAGTTACGATCACAGTACAGAGTTCCACCGATGAAAAAACCCTCTACAAATAGGTCATTTTTAATCTTGGTTTTTAATATTAGGTTTTAGGCTATCGTTAAGTTTCGATCTCGTCTGCTGAAGAGCCTCTTCTTTCTTGATGCTTCTCTTGCTGCGCAGTACCTCCCTGATTACCGCAGATATGCCCTTTTCTGTTATAATGAAGATTACCTTTTAAAAGTCACGATCACATAGAAATGTCAAAATTACAGAAAAAAATTCTCTACGTTACCCGCCCTTTGCAAGCTCCATGGGATGAGGCAAGTAAGGTTTTTGCCTATGATCTAGCTCGTAACATGCATGATCACGATGTGACAATCATGACACACGGAAAAGTTGAGCATGTGCCAGAGAATGTCACGCAGAAAAGCATCTATACATCTAATAGCTTTACACTGTGGCAACGATTTCGTATGCTGTGTTGGCTGATTACACATGCGAAGCAATTTGATACGATTCACCTCTTGTTTACGCCGACAAAGTTCAATAGTTTTATCCTGCGTCATATCCTTCCAAAGGATGCTCATATCATCCAGACAATTGCAACCATTCGTACTGATCTCTATAGATCAGGTGAGTATAAGAAAGTATTTTTTGGCGATACGCTTGTTACATATTCGCTGTATGCTCAAAAAATTTTGACGCAGTCTGGCTTTGATAATGTGACACAGATCTATCCTGGAGTTGATCTGGAGAAATATCATCCAACAGACCGTGATGCAGAACTTGTTGAGCAGTGGGACATCAAGCTCAATGATTTTGTTGTTGCTTATCCTGGTGAGTTTGCACGCCTCGGCGCTACTGATGTCATCGTAGATGCTTTCTTGGAACTGTGGAGTGACCCTGCTAATGCTCATATCAAGTATCTCTGTGCGTGTCGTATTAAGGGCCCTGCTGATGAGTCAAAGAAGAGTGAAATTCGCGAACGCATTCGCGCTGCTGGTCATCTCGATAAGGTTATTTTTTCCGATACGTTTGCTGGCAATATGAATCGCGTTTATAATCTCGCTGACCTTATCATATTCCCTGTTGTTTCCATGAAGGGTAAGTTTGATGTCCCCCTCGCAATGGTTGAGCCGTATGCATGTAAGAAAGTGGTTGTTGCGTCAGATCTCCCGATCTTTAAGGAGTTTTCTACAGATGATATCAATGTTGTCATACCGCGTAATAGTTCCGCACACATTTCACAGGCAATTCTATCGATCTATCAAAACCGCACCACGCATGTGCGTAGAGGTGAGGAAGCGTATAATTTCATTCATCGCCACTTTGATATCAAAGAGATTGGTAGTCGGTACGGAGAGCTCTATAGGCATATACATAACATCTAATCCCAGATTATGACAAAAGCATTTAACGAATTTCGCAAAGAGAAGTCGCGCCATCATCATACCTTCAAGACGCCTGATATGCATGTGCCATGTGAAATGCTTATGAGTGAAGAGCTCTTGCCTTCTGATGAGACATTTGCACAGTTGGAGCAGATTGCGAAACATGAGACGTTGTTTCGGGCTACTGCAGCGATGCCTGATGTGATGACAAAGCCTGGTCGGAAAAATGCCGCGGGAACGATTGTTGTTTCTGATACTCATATTTTGCCGCAGGTTAACGACAGCGACCCCAATTGTGGTATGCGCGTCGTGAAAACCAACCTTACGGATGAGAATATCTCACAGGAAGAGATTGATCAACTTTTTCAATCACTTATTCCAGCTGTTCCGACTAAGGCATTTGTTGGGACAAAAGTTCCCTATGAGGTTGTTGTTGATATCTGTCGCAAAGGAACGCAGGCTATTATAGATCATCTTGGCATTACAACCAAGAACGAGCTGGCAAATACACAGGGCGGTGGAAATTATTTTGGCAAAGAACAGGATCGCGCGTCTATTTTTGATGTTATTCCAAAGCTTTACTTGCACTTTGCGCAGTATCGTCTGGGGATTACAGGTGCTGCAGGCAATCATTTCCTCGACCTTATGAAGGTGACGGATCTTGTCGATCCAGTTCTGGCTTCTGAGATGGGCCTCAAGAAGGGTCAGTACCTTCTGATGATCCACACAGGGTCAGGCATCCTTGGCCAGTATACGATGTATACATATACAGCTAAGAAGCGTGAACATTTGTCACAGGCTATTATGACAAAAATTGGACATCACACCTTTAGCACACGCAAGAAAAAGGCATATCGCGCTATTGCCAAAAAGGTTCGTAACTATCTCAAGCATAAACTGGACTCTGATGAGCTTTTTACGTTTGATGGAGATGATGAGGGAGCTGAAATGTATATGCGCGCACGTGCTGCAGCGAGTAACTTTGGTGTTGCCAACCGTGCCGTGATTACTCATAATGTTTCGCGTGTTGCGCAAGAGGTTTTAGATCGTGACATTGAGGCTGATTTACTTTATGACTTGCCACACGTTTCTATTGACCGTGAGAAGCACTATGGGAAAGATTTGTGGGTGCACCGCAGCAACGTTACGCGTGCTTTTGGCCCAACGCGTATGAGCGAACATACGGGTCATGAACTCTATGGCAAGATTGGTGAGCCGGTGTTTATCCCCTCTTCGATGAGTACAGAAGCATCTATCGGTGTAGGCACTGATCGTAATGATGTGAGTTATTATAGCGCGCCGCACGGTACTGGTAAGGGTATTGAAATGTCAGAGGAAGATGTCCCACAGAGCCGTAGTGAACTCATGGCAAAGATGGCCAAGAAAGGTGTGCGTCTTTATAATGGATCTTCTTCAAAAACTGTTGAGCAGGATTCTTCTCGATACAAAGATGTTTCGCAGGTTATGGAGGGTGTAGAGGCTAACGGTATTGCGCATGTTGTTGCAAAGATGGAACCTGTTGCAGTGATTATGTATTAGTCCTGCGAGCAAAATAAATAACGTTTATATGGCAAAAAAGTTAAAAATAAAAGACAACATGCCACGTGTTATCACTGTGATGGGTGTTGATGGGAGTGGTAAATCTACACAAGCTCGTAGTGTCATAGAAAGTCTCGAGGCTAGAGGCGGTAAGGTTTTCTATTTTCATGCTTTGCAGTTCTCTATCGCCAATAAGGGTAAGAACTCTATCGTTACGCCAGGCGATCAGAAGCCTGTCACTAGCGCTTCATGGTACAAAATCCAGCTTCGCAAAGTGGCTTTTATGATTGATTGTATTCGCTTTGAAATTTTGCTGACGCGACTTGCTCGCGACGCGTATACACATGTTGTTTCTGATCGATATTTTTATGATTACCTCGTAAATATTGCCTATCTCTCGCGCTCACGCTCACTGTACTCTTTTGGCGTTTCACTACTTGGATCACTAGTACATGTTCCGTCACATGCTTTTTATCTCGATGTTTCATCGCAGACGATCTTGTCACGTGAGCGTGATGTGGAGCAAGACGCTCCGTATCTCGAGAAAAAGATTGATCTCTACAAAAAGTATGCTACGCTGTGGGGTATTACGAATATCGATGGTGAGCGTTCTCGCGATGTCGTGCATCAGGATATCTTTGACGCCATGGAAACGCCTGTGTCTGTGGTGTGTGAAGATCCGCAGAGGAAGTCCTTTGGTCAAACATGATCCCTCTCGCATTCTCTGTGAGGCCTATCACCCTTTTCCTCCCTTAGCTCCTCTACCACGAGTAATTTTTCAGTAAAATTCTTGTCAAAAAAATTTACTATATCTTTCTTTCTTTTGCTGTGTTCTGAGGTTCTTTATAGCGCTTCTGCATATTTCATCGTTGTCGGACTTAGTCGTATGCTTGGGCCGGCGGATTATGGGCGATACACACTTGTTCTGGGTCTTGTGACGATGGTGACTGTCTTGGTTGCGCGAGGCGTTCCAACTGCAATGGCAAAGCGTATTAGCGAGAACCCTGATGATCTACAGCATGTTGCAAGTGTGCGCTCGAGGGCGCTGGGTATTCAAGTCCCGCTTGTTACAGGGGTGACTTTTTTGTACTTCTTGAGTGCACCACTGATCGCAGGTATGCTGGGTGATGCAACGCTTGTGCCCTTGATCCAGCTTTCTAGCTTAGTGATTCCTCTTTTTTCCGTTAGCTCTTTCTACGTTTTGTTCCTCAATGGTTTGCAGTCCTTTCGCACGCTGGCTGTGATTAAGTCGTTGCGTGGCCTCACGAGAATCATTATCATTCTTCTTTTGGGATACTTCTTTGCTCTTGAGGGTGCGCTTGTGGGTAATGCACTTGCTCCATTGGCTTTGTTTGCCCTTGCTATGCTGATCTCATATTTCGCAGATCCTCGTATGAGAGAGATTTCTGGACTTAAAAACGTCAGCAAGTATTCTCATAAGAAGTTACTTGGTTATGCGGGTGGGTTTGTTTTATTTCTTATGTGTTATGAGCTTTTTACACGTTTGGATCTGTACTTTATCAAGGCGTTTACTGGCAGTGATGTCGCGACTGGTGTATATGATGCTGCGGTTAAGATTACTCTGCTTCCCTACTATGGAGCGTATGCGCTGACGTTTATGCTCTTCCCCACTCTCTCAGAGATGACCGAGAAGAACGACATCCAAGCCATCCGCAAACTCCTCACGATGCTTGCGAAGATTTTTGGCGTCCTGCTTCCGCTTGGTGCTGTCGTGATCTATACTTTTCGTGATCTAGCTGTTGCGATCCTGTTTGGTGAGAAGTTTGCAGATGCTGCGAATATCATACCGTATATGCTGGGCGCTACTATCTGCGGTACGGTGTTTTACATCCTTGCTGCGGTGCTCAATGGTGCTGGATATACACGGATTACGTGGAAGATCGTTTTGCTAGGACTAGTGATTAGTACTGTGCTTAACTTTATGTTTCTCCCGACGCATGGGTATCATGCGACGGCGCTGATCTTCTCTATCAGCACGATAAGTATGGCCCTGTGCGCTTCTATTGCTACATGGAAAATCTTTTTTGAAGATAAGTGCGTTAAGTAGATGGTCTTGTGGGATGAAGTCAGGAACATAATAAATACATTCCAACAAATAAGTAGTGATAAATTTATTGACGAAAAAACAAAATCATACTAAAATTCCTTCACATTTCCGACCTCAAGGACACAAACAATGATACTTTCAGATAATGAAGTAGACTACGTTAGTAAAGAGATAGAAAAATACCTTAAAAATCAATGGGATATATCACTCGATAACTTTAGGCCAATGATCGAAGATGGTGTAATTAATTTACACATGCACTTTAGTTCTGGAAACAACCGTTTCAGCTTTTCATTGATTCATGCAGAAAAGTATTCTCCATCTCCAACGATCACAGTAAATATCAACCTCAACAGATTTTTTTGCTGCGAAGATCATCTTTATAAATTTCATGGTGTTACACTTGCACAAGAAATAGCAGACTTCAAAAGGGGTGCGGAGGCTCTCGAAAAAGTTGTTAAGGCAACTGATTTCGAATTCAGCGAAGATGCTGAGGATGTCGTGTTGGTACTAAATCAAGGTAGTGATAAGCAATACATACTGGAGTCAGTAATAAATACATTCAATAGCGTAAACAATGCAATCCCATTTCTAGAAAAAGCAGGTTAATATTTGCCGACCTTGGAGAGCTATCCATGGTCGGTTTAAATTTTCTAAAATCTTCAGCTGGCGTTGTGGGATGAAGTCAGGGACTGTAAATATATCTTCCCAAGGAGCTATTAAGTCAAGATTTTACTATTTTGAATGTATATCCTAAACAATTCTCCATCTGTATGGATTTCATCACTTTCACAATCAACGCCATTAATGCTTACAATTTTAATCTTATCGCTGTATGCGGGGTCAATATCTTCCACTAATTTGATAAGGCGTGACCTATCGGCCTGATTTTTAAGACTCTCAACTCTTCCTGATCCATGAGCAAATGCATTTCTAATTAAGCGATGCATTTCAAAAAATTCATAGATTTTTCTTTCATCTTCATTTAAATTGCCTTGGTTTTTACTGTATAAATATTTTTTCTTGTCAAGTTTTTGTAGTTGCAATTCAAGTATGGAATAATAAAGTATTATTTTAATTCCTTCACAAAATCTTTCTCCTGATTCACGTATAACACTTTGGCAGCGTCCAATTCTTCTGCTGCCTAAGTCACTATAATCTGGTGATATACTTATATTACGCAGCTCATTCCATATATGCTCTACATCATCTTGTTCATTATTATTCTTTGTTTCGCTCATATAGTATTAGTATCTGCAAAAATGAATTATTGCAATTATTATACGCCCCCATGCCCCCAAGTGCCAATACATAAAAATCTTTGATTTTTGTGCTACAGGCATTAATGCAAATCAGCTCTGTTGGTCAAGGAGGATACCGAACGCAGAGAAGTACTACCTTGATCGTAGGGAGATGTATTTGCTATCTCACAGAACTTTGATAGTATAACCATACAATACAGTCTAAGTCTTTTCGGAGATATATAAAACACCTCTCAAGAGGTGTTTTCTTTTGTTAGCTGGGGATGAGGGATTCACTGCTCGCTTTGCTCCCAGCATACACTTCGAATGCTCTCGTCTGGCAGATATAATAAAAACACTTTTTCGGGTGCTGTTATTATGTCAGTTGGCTTTGTAGGATACGAGCAGTTTCAACTTTTGATATGTGAAGGAATTGAATGGTTTGGAGTCTTGCGTGAATTTGATGTCTATGCTATGATTTGTCTATTAAAAGGAGATGTGTCCATCCATTTCTGATTGAATATTCTGACATATATTATGAAAAAAGACATCCACCCAACGTATCACCCAGATGCAAAAATGACATGTTCTGGCTGTGATAGCGTTTTCCCTTCTGGCTCTACGACCGAGGCATTGAGTGTTGAAACATGTTCACAGTGTCACCCTTTTTACACTGGAAAGCAGAAGATCGTAGACTCTACAGGACGTGTTGATCGGTTCAAGAAGATCTCAGAGCGTGCTGCCAAGACCAAGGAGTCTCGCGCATCTCTTGCGTCCAAGGAGGAAAAGAATGCAAAAAGACAGGAGAAAAAAGAGGCGAAAGAGTCTGTAGAAGCGGTACAGGAGAAGCAGGCTGCTTAGCTACCCTTCCCTATTTTTTAAAGCACCCTTTTGAGGGTGTTTTGTTTTAGAGAGGATATTCTCACTGCACGCACGTATAAGTCTTCGTAAGGCGTAATTCATGTAATTCATGTAAATCATCACCATGCAGGACATCATAGATAAAGTAAAAGAGGAGTTTAACTCTGTACAGGATTCTCTCTTGCAGCCTGATGCTGCATCTGACATGAAGTCTTTTGCTGCCCTTGGTCGCAGGCGCTCTAGCTTGGAGCCAATTATTGCCAAGATTGAGGAGTACGAGGGTGTCAAGAAAACGCTTGCTGATAATGCTGAGATGATTAATTCTGAGACAGATCAGGAAATTGTCGAACTTGCGCTTTCAGAAAATGAGGAAGTCTCTGCTAAGCTTCCGACATTGGAGAAGGAGCTCGAGGTGCTACTGTTGCCACGCGATCCTGCGGATGAAAAAGATGTGATTGTCGAGATTCGTGGTGGAGCTGGCGGTGATGAATCTGCGCTGTTTGCTGCGGATCTCTTTCGGATGTATACGAGATTTAGTGAGCTGAAGTCATGGAAAATTGATATCCTTTCAGAAAGTCGTAATGATGTCGGCGGCTTCAAAGAAGTGATCTTTGGTGTAAGCGCAAAGGGAGAAAGTGAC
>CALDDM010000026.1 GCA_937936355.1 Minisyncoccota bacterium | reverse complement strand
GCATGTTGGTTCCTGTTTTGACGAGACCTTCTTTTTCTTTTTCTTCTTCCTTTACAAAGCCAAAGTCTGCGTCTTTGTAGTTTTCACCAGCCTCTAAGACAAGTTGGTGGATGCCATTTGCGCGGTTTTGATTGTTTTTTCTATAGCATAAAAAGCGACTCACTTAGTCACTTTTTATCTTATAGCTTATGCATATACGTTTCTATGTATTTTTCTGTCAGGCATCAAGGCACTCAGGTCTCTATGCTATGCGCTCAGGATCTTCGTCAGACATCATCGTATAATAGAGCGTCGGAATGAAGAAGAGCATGATAATACCTGAAAAAGAAAGCCCGGCTATGATCGCACCTCCCAAACCGCGCCAAATTGGATCACTAATTGTGATGGGCATTAATCCAATGATCGTTGTGAGTGATGAAAGTAAAATTGGCTCAAGGCGACTAGAAGCACCTGAAAGAACAGACTCTTTAAATGATAGTCCAACATCCCTGTTGGCATTGATCTGTGAGATAATAATAATCGCGTTGTTGACGACGATACCAAAGAGCGCAAGTATGCCAATAAGTGATGGGAATGATAGTGGAATACCAAAGATTCCAAACATAATAAATACACCACTAATTCCAAGTGGAATTGTCATCAAGACAATGGCCGCTTTGCGGTACGATCGCAAGTGAATGATGAGAGTCAAGAAAATCAATGCAGCAGCAAGGCCCATGCCTTGGATGATTGCTGCGACTGACTCGTTATTCTCTTCATTTGCACCGCCAGTTTTCCATGTGTATCCAGATGGCAAGTCCATCTCACTATCTATGACCTCTGCTATTTCAGCATTGATTTGAGCAGCATTTCCTCCAGGCTTTACAGCTGCTGTAAGTGTTACAGTTCTTTCAAAGTCGACTCGTTCGATTTCTGTGATGTTTCTTGTGAGTATACTCTTTCCCAGAACGTCGATGGGTATGCGCCCACTTTCACCTTGCACTGACAGCTTGCCGATTTCATCTATCATCGCACCTTGACTTGTTGCACGCATCACAACATCACGTTTATCCTCAAGACCTGTGAACTCGACATTATCTGCGATTGTAATTCCGGTAGTTGTAAGACGCAGTATCTCCGAAATCTGTGACTGCGCAACTCCTTCACGTGATAACAAGTATAAATCTGGCTGATACGATACAATTGCTGCAGCCTCTCCTGGCGAGATTGCAATGTTCTCTATCGTAAATCCCTGCACCTTTTCCTCTAGCTCTTGTGCAAGACTCCTAAGCGTTTCTAATCTTGTACCGATAAATGTAATTGTAATGTCTGCACCAGCTGGTGGCCCACCTGCAACCTCAACCACAGTGGCTTTGCCAGCATCAAAGTCTGTGATCACAGGAGCATCCCGCAAATCACGCGCAACGCTTTGCGATCCCCTTCCACCATCTGCCTTGTACGGTGTTTTCAGCGTAAAGAGCACGTTATTGTCACTTGCTTGACTACTACCTTCTCCATTTGATGTGAATCCTCCTTGCATTGTGACATAGTCAACGCCGTCTATAGCTTGTAGCTGTGAGAGTACCTCGATTGTCGCTGCTTGTGTTTTTTCTGCTGTCATACCACTAGGCAATTCTAGGGCTACATACAATATATCGTTATCATCACCTGGAAAAAATTCGCTTTTCACAAAGCCAAAGCCCACAAGGCCTGATGCAAAAATAAAGAATGTCACCACCATTGCAATCGTTTTCCACCGTGCACCTGATGTCGCGATCACTTTCTCGAGAACGCTTCTGTATCGAGCCTGCAGATGTGTCAGATCAATAACTGTGCGGGGTACATCTTTTGCACTTGAAGCATGCTTTCGATCTCCCATCTTTTCTTTTTTCCGCTTTTGTGAAAACTCTGTTTTTGCAATGAGGCTTTTGGTCGAAATAAGGACCAGAGAAATTCCAAGTGCTACAACTATCGCAAGTGGAATTTGTAGTTGTAGAGCCCCTGCAGCAATCATCGTAAGAGCTATGAAGCCAAGAATATAAAGAAATACCCGCACACGCCTAGAGAGCGAAAAATCGAATAGCCATATCATCAGCGGTAGTATAATGAAAAATCCCACAAGAACAGATGCGAGCAGCACAGAGCTCACGACTACAGGAATTGGTTTGATGTATTCACCGATGATACCACCCGCCAAAAGCAAAGGAACAAATGCCCACACAGTTGTGAGAGTTGTCATGACGAGTGTAAAGAAAAAATCACGAAAGACGAGTCCGCCTGTTTGGTGGGGTGTAAAATTTCCTTCTCGCATGTACGTCGTCATCGCACTTACAATAACGATTGTTACATCAACAAGAAGACCTAGTGAGAGCATGAGTGAAAATAGTGAAAGAAAATTCACACTAATCCCTGTAATCTGCATCGCCACAAATGCCACCGCATAGATCAACGGTATTGATAGAGCAGCTAAGAAGGCCTGCCTGCGGCCAACGAAGAGCGTCAATGTTATAAATACAAGCACGACTGTTGTGGCAAGATTCCGCATCAAGTCATTAAACTGATCTGATAGCTCCTTGTCTGCATTATAAACTTCGTAACGTGTCAATCCGTCGCCGTCGTTTTCTAGAAATTTTTCAGCAGTTTCTACTGCACTTGCTACAGCATTAGAAATATCGACGCCATCTGACCTGTACACATCAAGCGTTACTGCCTGCTGCGCACTACTACCATCGTGAAAAAATGCTCTACTTGCCCCTGGTTCTGGTCGCTCTACAATTGTTGCAACATCTCCCAGTGTGATGATTTCACCTGTCTCCAAGATAATTGGTACTTCACGCAAATCATCCACACTCTCAACATTTGCACCAATTGTGATTGATCGCTCGACATCTTGACCACGTACTTTTCCACTTGGTAATGCCATAATCCCTGTAGTAACTGCTTGGCGTATCTGCGCAATACTCAGTCCATATGACTCAAAACTCTCTGGCGCAATGAGAATCTGGACCTCTTGTGTAGCTAAGCCACCTGTCACAACACGATCTATCTGTCGATTTGTTTCCAACTCATCTGCTAATTTTTGCATCTTTGCACTCAATGATGTTGCAGCATCACTGCTGTAAGCAAATGTCCACTGCACAACTGGCGCATCTTCAAAATCTACAGCCTCGACTCGTGGCTCTGTTGCATCTTCTGGGAGCTCACTAACCCGACCTAGCGCTGATTCAACATCCGACTGCGCACGATTTTTATCGACACCACGCACAAAGGTCATCACGATTGATGTGAATCCCTCTCCTGCAGTAGCCGTTACCTGATCAATGCCGTCGATTGCACCCAACTCCTCCTCTAGCGGTATGGTAAGTAGCTGTTCTACATCTTCTGGCGTTGCACCTGGTAGGGCAGCGCTCACAACCATTATTGTAATGTTAATTTCTGGCGCTACTGTTTGCGGCAGAGTCTTGTATGACGCAAATCCTGCGATCATTAACGCTACAGCAAGCAACACTATAATACGCATGTTTTTTAAGTAGCCAAAAACAAATGGGGAGATATCCTCTTTTTTCCATGTGATTTTCTGTAAATAATCGTTCACGGTTTTTTTCTCCTTGCAATTTAGCACATCACACCCACGCGCAATATCTTTTATCTTTGTGTACTCCTCTCATTTGGATATCTTGCGCGCCACTTACCCCTCACGCAAGACAGACCAAAAAAGATTATAATGATTCTTCGTTTATATCTACTTCTAAAAGCTCATCATTTAACCGCTCTACTTCTTGTATTTTTGAGTTTTGTGGAGCACTCCCTTCTTTTGAGATGCGCGTCACTATCTCCCCATCTGACACAGCGCGATCCAATATAACCTCGTCGTCGCCTTTAATCCCACTGACTACTATTACAGATGAACCAACCACCTCCCCCAATTCTACTGGGATTGCATGAGCTTTTCCATCTTTGACTATATATATCTCTGGACCCTCCGCACTATAACGAACGCTATCTAGCGGCACAAATTGTGTACCAACCTCGCCTGCTAACTGTAAGTGGATTTCAATAAATCCACCATCTGTAAATAACTCGGTATCTGCGGGCGATACACTGAATGTTACAGCATATGCCCCGACACGTGTTGGCGCTTTTGCTATGTGTGTGATTTGCAGCGGTGCTTTTTTACTACCAACCATTGCATATGTCTCTCCTGTGAGATCGATATTTGCCGCACGCGCCTTACTTACGTAGGCTACAATTAAAGCGTCATGAGTATTTTGTGCGCGCAACACGCCCAAGGGAGTTCCTGCAGATACCTGATCTCCAATACGTACAAACTGTGACTCTAGTGTGCCTGTAAATGGGGCACCTATGGTATATCGAGCGACTTGTGCGTGTGCGCTTTCGTGTGCAAGCTTTGCGTTATCCAGCGCAAACTCATTTGCCCTCTCTTGAAGATCAATTTGTTTTTGCGCAATCCTTGACTCATCGCTCCCAGTTTTGTTAATACCATCTTCCTGCGTGTCATAAATATCCTCCTGTAGTTCGAATACCTCTTTCTGGTAGTCGAAGCTGATCTGCGTCTGCTCTAGTGCAACTTGTGCAGCGGATTCTCCTGTGTATGAATCTCCAAGCAGGACAACTTGCTGCCCTTTTACGACATAATTACCCTCTGCCAATGTCCTCCTAACTATCCCACTTGTCGTCGCAACGAGTGTGATTGTGTCTGCACGCTCCACCTCTCCCTGGACCACTATTTCTCTACTTTCTCCTACTGCGAATGTTTCTACTGTCCTTGCTTTTACTTGTTTGTCACCTTCGCTCACCTCTTGCGCGCGCATCATCTGGCCCCCATACACTGCTGCAAAAATTATAGCCAAACCAATCACAAATGCGACCACTGGGAATCTTCCGATCATTTTTGCCAATTTACGCATATTTCTGTATTGATTTATACTTGAAAGCTGTAGTTAGCACGTCATAATACTGTTGACGATATAGGATCATCACTGTTTTGTCAATTTTTTACTATCAATTTGTATTATAAAAAAAGAGGCTTGCGCCTCTTTTTATTCTTTATTTTTGCATGTACCATGCTATGCCTTCGTATACCCAATTTGGATCGTTTTCAATCAGAGAATCTTTCTCGGTTTCAGACGTTGTAAAGAAATGACCCTTATAACTTGGACTCCAGAATCTATGCACTGCTGTGGTGTCCATTTGTCGCTGTGCAAACGCGTAGTACGCAACTGATTCATATGCCCAGTCTGAGCTATTTTGAATGAGAGTGTTTTTTTCTGTTTCTGAAATTGTGTAGAAATGATGCTTAAACTGTGCGCTCCAGAAGCGATATACAGGCTTTACATCCAATTCACGGATCTGTTCGTCTGTCAGAAGACTTTTGTTTACTGTTTTTTGTGATAATGTGCCCTCATATGTCCAGTTAGGATTATTTTTTAACCCCTCAGCTTCATTGAGTGAAGTTGTGAAAAAATGCCCACGAAAACTCTCACTCCAGAATCTATACAGTGAATTCCCTGTTTCCTCTGGCCCACCCTCTTCTACTGTAATCTGTCCAACCATCTGTTTGTGTAGACATGTGCACCCAGCATTTTCAGGATCTCCTGACCAATCACTGTTTTTTATCTCTGCCCACATGCTATAGATTCCCGGCTTTTCATTGTTGAGCCATGTAAATGCATACTCTTTTTCTCCACTTGCACTTATACTTTGGTCTACGAAGTAATTGTCATTACTGATGAAATTCTTGTCCTCATCTTCGAGGAACATATACAATACATAGTCTTTTGCTATAGCATCCTTGTTTTCGACCTCGATCTCTATCTCTCCCACATCTCCCACCTTCAGAGTAGCAGGCTCAAACTCTGCCTCGATTTCAAAACCTCCATCAACTTCGCCCTCCACTACATTTTCTAGTTCAAGACTATCTTGGGGTACCAATGAATCAATTACAGCTATCTGCGGGACTGTTTCCTCTTTAACCACTGTCACCTCCTTTACTGGCTGATTTGAAACATAGACTGTACGTATCACCGGAATAGCACCATTTCCCGCTGCGTCTTCAACAAAGTATGATATGATTTGCTTTCCACTCTTACTTGTATCTATCGTACCAATTGTCACTACATCGTCAGTAATATCACCATCCCTGTCATCTACCGCCTCCACAAAAGGATCTGTGAAAGTATCGCCATACTCAACGAGTACCTGTGCAGACTCAATAAGTTTGATCACTGGCCTGATTGTATCTACCTCTTTAGCAATTTCAATTTCTGGATCTTCAGCCACTGGAGAGCGTGCTACAACTTCAAAGCTAGCGGCATCTGGCACCATTAGATAATCAGTAATCAAATCAGGTGATGTGACTGCAATATTGAGGACGTATTCACCTATCGGCATTTGAAAAGATGCATCAAAAAATTGTGATGTGTCCTGCTCGATGATTGTGTTTTCGATTATGTAATCATACTCTTCTAGATGTATACCATCTTTGTCATGGATTTGAAAATGTATTGTCACCGGATCACCCTCATCACTATTATTAAGAGTGTGAGTTATGTGTACATCATTTCCACTTAAATATGGCTGTGTAGATATTATTTCGGTCGTGATATGTTTGAGATCTGGAGCTGCGTATATAAACTGCGGTGAAGCAGCAATAAATGTAAGTACCAATAAAAGGAGTATACGTTTCATACTCTTTAATTTCTAAGGATTATGTACTATAAACTCTAGCACTTGAAACCTCCCTCGTCAATCACCAACTCTTTTGAGGAGAACAAAAAACCACCCTCATTTGGTGGTTTTTACCCTGCCTAGATCGCGTACTTAGGCATTGTCTTTGGTGAGTTTACGTAAGTCGTATTTCTTACCTTCACTTTGCCACTTCTTGAGTGTTCGCAGTCCTGCAGTTGACAACTTCACTCGCATCATCGTACCTGTCGCAGGATTCATGAGACGCTTGTTCTGGATGTTTGCACGAAAAGTGCGCTTTGTCTTGGTCTGGGAATGTGAAACATTATGTCCAGCAATCGTACCTTTTCCTGTAATTTTGCATGTTCGAGACATCTTTTTGCAATAATAATAACGTTTTAGTATCAATCTCTGCGATCAGCACTTACTTCTTTGGCTTTTCTTTGTAGACTGTGTGTTTTTTGACGATTGGATTGAATTTCTTGAGCTCGATCTTGTGTCCACGGAGCTTCTTGGTGTTTTTGTGTGCGTAGATCGTGTGACCTTTGCCATTTCCCTCTTCGTCTCCCTGCGAAACAAGTCTAATGAGATTGTCTTGTGCCATAAAAGTAATATAGTTCTTTGTAAGGGCTAGTATAGCCTACATTGGTTATTTTTGCAAGACCCCCGCTTACTCGCAGATTCTTCTGCGTGACTGAACTTTCTGCATATAGCAAAAGAACCTCTATGAGAAGTTCTTTGTGCAGGCCTACTTATTGCGATTTGCCTTGGTGCGATCCATCTCCTTGAGGAACTGTTTTCGCAAACGCACACTTTCTGGTGTAATTTCCAAATACTCATCATCTACCATAATCTCCATCCCTTTTTCAATCGTCATTTCCACTGGTGGCGTCAGTGATATCGTATCGTCACTTCCACTTGCACGCATGTTTGTCAACTGCTTTCCCTTGATCGGGTTAACTGTCATCTCTTCACCCTTTGCCGTGTTACCAATCACTTGACCCTCATACACCTCAACTGATGCTCCGATATAAAGTGATCCTCGCTGCTGCAAGTTTGCCAGAGAAAATGCTAACGCCTTACCAGTCTCTCCTGAGATCATCGATCCAACTGCACGCTTCTTGATCTCACCAGCATGTGGTCGAAACTCAATAAAACGGCTTGAGAGAATTCCCTCTCCTTTTGTATCGACGATGAACTCACTCCTGTAACCAAGCGCGCCTCGTGTTGGAATTTCAAAAAGCATACGCACCCCATCAGCGCCGTGTTTCATATCACTCATAACACCCTTGCGCTTTCCAAGTTTTTCAATAATTGCTCCAGAGTACTCTTCTGGGACCGTGATCGTGAGCTCCTCAAAAGGCTCGCTTTTTACTCCGTCTACGTCTTTGATGATGACGCGTGGTTGCGATACTGCAAGCTCAAATCCTTCACGTCGCATGTTCTCCAAGAGCACTGCGATGTGCATTTCCCCTCGACCGTATACTGTAAACGTATCAAAATCCACTCTCAAACCAACGTTTACCTCAAGCTCCTTCTGTAAGCGTTCTTTGATTTGCTCCCTGGTAACAAATTTTCCTTCTTTTCCTGCAAATGGTGAGTCATTTACCAGGAATGTGAGGGAGATTGTTGGCTCATCAACAGTGATTGCCGGCAAGACTTCTGCATCTTCGTTTGCTGCGACTGTTTCACCGATATCTATATCGTCGATCCCTGCAAACATCACGATGTCTCCCGCAACTGCCTCCTTGGTCTCAGTTCTTTGTACGCCCTCAAATGTGAAGATCTTTATGATTTTTGCACTTCGCGATTCTTTGTTCTCACTTTTGACAAAGACTTGTCCCTCTGTCATCTTGCCTTCATAAACGCGTGCAACTGCGAGCCGTCCGAGAAAGTTGTCGTAAGCAAGGGAGAAGGGCTGTAGTCGCAACGGCGCCTCTGTATCGTTTTTTGCCGGTTCAACATGGTCCAGAATCATATCAAGCATTGGCGTCATATCGTCACCCTCATCTTCTGGCTTTACTTTTGCTACACCATCGCGACCAATTGCGTAGATTGTCGGAAAGTCAAGCTGATTATCATCAGCACCAAGGTCCAAAAATAACTCGTAAATTTCTTCTTCTACCTCACCAAGCCTTGCTGCAGGCTTGTCGATCTTGTTGATGACAACCATTGGCTTGTGTCCCAGCTCAAGTGATTTTCCTAGCACAAACCTTGTTTGTGGCATTGGCCCTTCCTGTGCATCTACCACAAGAACAACGCTGTCAATTGAACGTAATACGCGCTCTACCTCTGAGCCAAAGTCTGCGTGACCTGGTGTGTCTACAATGTTGATCTTTGTTTCTTTGTAGCGTACGGATGTGTTCTTTGCGTAGATTGTGATCCCACGCTCTTTCTCTAGGTCATTGGAATCCATTGACACCTCCTCTGATGCTGCGCCTGTTTGCTTCATGATCGCATCAGTGATCGTCGTTTTGCCATGGTCTACATGGGCTATGATCGCGACGTTTCGTATTTCCATAATATATCTTGTCAGCTTGCCACCTGGATGACCAGTATGGGGACTGCCTTTTGGTCATTAATATAAAAGCTATTGCACCGATAGAAAAAACGCCACCGACGCAGCGTTTCGTCTCTATCTTTACACTCATCTTAGCGGACAGCGATCTTTTTGTAAAGCTTATACACATAAAGCCTTATTAAAAAATTGTTATCTTCCTACATTCTTCTTGTTTGAATTAAAAAGCGCCATTGGGTATGGCTACTGCGATGACACTACCACCTACGTTACCACCCACTAACCCTCGTGCAATATACCATCATGCCATTAAAAAACCCCTGTCATCTCAGATGACGGGGGAATTGGGTGTCGCGTGTTTTTTTGAGCAGTTCACTCTGCTGGCCTTGTGTTTTTTGAGCAGTTCACTCTGCTGAGTTTTTGTGGTTCACTCCACTGGCGGTTATAAGAGCAAAATATCACACTCTCGTCTCTGTGTCAATAGCCTTAGCAGAAATGCAGATAATACTTCTTGCTACACTACAATCCTTAGTATTCCTGACGAGAAGTCATTATAATTTCATTGACGCAAAAAGCTCACATAGAGTGAGCTTTTTATTTTCTGGCTGACATCGTTTCATCTTTTTTCCTCTCTTAGCCTTGTTCTTTTTTCTCATTGAGGGCGTCGATGAGGCACTGGAAATCCATACTTGCAGCGCACGTTACTTGATCAGCACCCCCATAGTAGACGTACAGAATGTCATCAAGCACAATCTGTCCACACGAGAATACCGTTCCAGGCCTGAGGCCATTGTTCTCGTAGTCAGCTTCCGGTGTCAAGATCGGATAGTCAAGTCGACTGAGGACTTCTTGCTTACCGAGATCGAGCAGCGCTGCACCCAAACGGTACATGCCGTCATGCGCAGAGATTGCGTGGTAGATGAGCACCCATTCGTTGCCACCCTCCCCTTGTCCTGGGACTTTAATTGGTGGCCCAGCGATTCCGATGCGAATACTGTCCCACGTCTCCGGACGTGGACTCATGAGCACCTTTCCTTTTATGTACTGACCTTCATTGAAGGTGAGTGAATCTACTGTATCGATCCATATATCGTTATGGAGGCGGTGAAAGAACATGTATTTGCCTTCGACCTTTTCTTCGACGAGACAACTATTTTTGTCAAATTCATCTGGCTGAGAAATGATTTGTGGTAGTGCCCACTTGTCCCACTTGCGATCACGAAAGTCTTGCACATCGATTGATGTAAAAGCAACGCGTGCATGATCATAGCCATTGTAAGCCGTGTAACACATATAGAACTTGTCCCCCATACGTGTGATACGCGCATCTTCACATCCTGAGAATCCCGGTTCGTCACGCACCTCCTCAGGAACACGCGGCACATAGATTGGATGATCAAGCTTTTCTTCGATATGGAATCCATCTGGTCCAGCAGCAAATCCTACATATGATGTATCATCTTCATCTTGTGCGCGATAGAGAATGTACGTTGTATCTTCATCGCGTATTGCTGTTGGATTAAGTGTGTACTTTGACTCAAATGGATTGTCTGCGTTTGGCTCGATAATTGGATTTCCTTCAAACCTTTCGAGCTGTACTGGCATCGCCCCCTCCCCCACAAAGTCTTCACACTTCTTGTGTCGTACTTGGTCAATTACCTCTGACACAGACATGTCTGCAATTGCGACTGCGTTATCTGCTGCACCATAGTAAAAGTGCAAAGTATCACCCTCTATGAGCGCACCAGAAGGAAATGCAATGTTTGGGATCATTCCATGCATCTCGTAGGTTTCTTGTGGTGTAAGCAATGGGTGTGCCGTACGTCCGATGACACGACGTGGTTTGTCTGGTCGCAGAAGTGCTGCGTCCACACCAAATACTGGGTGATCAGTGCGATAACCGCGAATATATGAGTAGAGCAACAACCACCCATCGCCGGTCTTTACAGGTGGCGCACCAATTTCGATGTGATCTTCTAATTTTCTTTGTAGGTGAACAGTGTGCTTATCAAGCTCTGTAAGCCACTGGTCCCAATATGCCTTATCCCACATTTGCTCTATGCGATCAAAGCTTGCTACTGCTATGCGCACAGGCGGCCTGTCTGTGTTCATAGTAAGAATTGCCCAGTATTTGCCGTCAATTTTCTCTGGGAAAAGGGCCATCGCCTTTGAGTTGAAGTGTGTGACCTGGTGTTTTGCTTCGATTGTCTTGAAATCTTTGGTAAGTGCTACGCCGAGTTTTATACCATCAGGTGAGTGTGGATAATCTGACAACGCTGTATAGATAATATAGTACGTATCGTCAATCTTTGTTACGCGCGGGTCTTCACACCCAAACTTCTCCCATTCTTTCTCTGGGTAAATGAGCTGTGTTCGCTCTCCATTAAACTCATATGGACTCTTGCTCTTTGTGTAGCCAATTGTTGAAAGTTCCATCAAAACACCTTCGTGCTCTTGTTCGTATGAGTGCGCACGATAGGCCATGTGGTAGGTGCCATCATCGCTCTTGACTGGGCAACCATTAAACACAGCCTGTGCTTCCCAGTCGAGATCTCGATCAGGTCCTAGGATTGGGTTATTGGGAAATCGTTTTATTCTCATATTTTTGATTTATTTTTGACTAAACCATTCTATATCGTTAGACTCTCCTCTATTTTGCCCGTTGTTTTTAGCTTTGAAAGAAAATTATCCAGATTTGCCGTACCGACACATGTGAACTCATCTGACCCTCCATAGTACACAAATAACTTCTCACCTTTGATTACTGCTCCACATGGATAAATGATGCCATATTTTGCCCCATCATTCTCATAGTGTACTTCTGGCTTAAGGATTGCGTCATGTGATCTGTAGATGACTTTTGTTGGGTCTTTCAGGTCTAGCAACATAGCGCCAATTTTATAGCGTAAATCACTACCCTCCCACTCCTGCCGGCCAGACACTGCACTGTAAATAACAAGCCATCCATCACGCGTTTTCATTGGTGGCGCACCCATAGAAAACTTCCCAGCATCCCAATGATCTTCACGAACTTTAATACTACTGCGGCATTTAAGGAAAAATGTCCTTCCATCAAAACGATTAAGGTCGTCAATGAAGTCTATGTGGATGTCAGGGAATACACGATGAAAAAAGACATAATGCCCATCAATTTTTTCTGGCAACATTGACCCACTCTTGGATACAACACCTGGCGGTGAAATCAGGACCGGCTTAGACCACTTCCAATCTCTCTTTAAAAAGTTTTCTATGGTGATCCATGCCATTGCGAGGCGTGGTGGCTGCCATCCATTATAGGCGACATATGTCAGGTAAATACGATCGTCGATTCTGTTGAGTCGTGGGTCTTCGCACCCTCCCCATGCACCACCGCCAGACATGTAGGGCGACCAGTTTTTGTGGTCGACCTTATTTAGTGGCTGCAGTGCTCCTTCAAAAATCTCACGTGGCACATATGCAGGGTGCTCATCACGATATGAAATATTGATGCCATCTTCACTTCTCGCATAACCTAGAACAGATACATCATTTTCTCCAATTGCTCTGTAGATAATATGAAATGCTCCATCGACAAATATCGCAGCTGGATTGAATGCCGCCTTTGACTCCCACGCGTGTTCTGCTTTGGGTGCCATGATGGGATTTTCTGGTACGCGTTCGAGTTGTGGCAACTCTTCTCTACTCCATAGCTCACGATCTCCGTCTTTAGCCTCATCAAGTACCGATCCGGATACTACATGGTAGAAAAGATAAAGCCTTCCCGATACTCCCTGCCAATATGAGATAAATGCATCATCACGCAGCACGAGACCAAAGGGCGATCCTAGGTCCTTGGTGTCTTGCGTGTTCCGGTCTACTGTCTGCAGAGATTCTTCGCTATGCCACAATAACTTTGCAGGATTTTCCTTATCAAAAAGAGCTGCGCGTAGACGATAATCTTGTGGATTTAATGTGCTTCCGTTTGTATCGGATATCTCTGCACCTTTTTTTTGACGTGTATGCGTGTAATATGCAACTAGTATACCTTCATTCAATACATCGATACTCGCGATGGTAATGTCCTCTCCATCTGATACGCGATCACCGAGTAAATCTGGTGCCTCTGCATACCAATCTATGAGATTGTTGCTTCCATGAAGTGACAGATGGCTACCGCCAGCATAGAGCATGAGATGATCTTTGTGTGTATAGTTCGATACAACACACCCGCTTATATGCTCGTCCTGATTTCCAGCTGTCACAACTGCCATCTTTTCCCACGCAACCATGTCACTTGATTGCGCCAACACAAGCTGCGCTATGCCATTCTTTTTCGTTTTATATGTTAGGTAATAATACTCATCATGCTCAGCCAGTGCAAAATTACTGCATGACTCAATTGTATCGAGTGGAAGATTGATACTGCTAATACGTGCATCCACGTCTTTTAACGCAAAAGATCGACCATCAGCCGATTTTTGGATAATAAAAGTATCCCCAGGATTTGAAGTGTCCTGCACAAAACTATAGATGCCACTACGGATTGCAGAAACACCAAGACCACGAAATTGTTTTTTTGTCGTGTTCGTTTTCACTTTTTCTTTTTTTGGATTTTGCATCTTGGAGATGCGATGCTATGATCCGTTTTTATAGGTTTTTTCCTATGCTTACCATTGTAAAGCAGACTTGCTTCCTTGGCTACACTGGATAACTTTTTTTGCCGCTTCCTCAAAAAAACCACAGAACGATTTGGTGTTCTGTGGACTTTTTCTTTTTTCCTATCACAATTTTCCTAGAAGAGCCCCTCTAGGTTTTTCATGTACTTGCCGATTATGATTGGCGCGATGATTATTGCTGCAATCAATGGCACAACAAATGTCACCACCGTGCCAATAAGCATCCACTTAAAATAGTTTTTGATGTGCGCCATGTCTTTTTGTAGATGTGAGAGTGCCTTACTTTGAATCTCAAGCTGCTCCCTCATTTTGTTTGCGTCGTTTTCATTCATAATCAGATCTTGAATTTGGACTCTTTACTTATAATATACCCGCATTTCGTCGAGTGTTCTTACTGAGTCAATTTTCGATGCTTGGCCCGCTGCCCCAAAAGACTCATTACGACTGATGCAAACTTTTTTCATTGCATCTTTTGCCTGTACTAAATACTTGCGGGGGTCAAATTGCTCTGGATTTTCAATAAAATATTTACGTATTGCCCCTGTTGAAGCCATACGTAGATCTGTATCAACATTTACTTTCCGTACACCGTTTTTTATGCCTTCTTGTATCTCTTCTATCGGCACTCCGTATGTTTGAGGCATCTGACCACCATATTTATTGATCTGTGCAAGTATGTCTTGTGGCACGCTTGACGATCCATGCATAACGAGGTGTGTATCTGGTAGCGCTTTGTTTATTTCGATCAACCGGTCTATACGTAATACCTTGCCCGTTGGCGGCTTAGTGAATTTGTACGCTCCATGTGATGTCCCAATAGCAATTGCAAGCGCATCAACACCAGTTGCATTTGCAAAGTCTACTGCCTCTTCTACACTCGTTAGAAGCATATCTTCCGTTAAATCACCTTCTGCACCCACACCATCCTCTTTTCCTGCTACTAGCGTCTCAAGAGATCCAAGTACACCAATTTCGCCTTCGGTGCTTGCACCACGCTCATGCGCGTAGTCTGTTACCTCTTTGGTGACGCGCACATTATACTCGTTGTCTGATGGGGTTTTGTGGTCAGGCAATAGCGATCCGTCCATCATTGCAGATGAGAATCCTAGATCGATACCACTTTTACACATCTCAGGTGAAAGACCATGATCTTGATGCAAACACACAGGAATGTGTGGATATGTCTTGATCGCCGCCTGCATTACGCTATAGAGGAAGTCATCACCCGCATATGTCCGTGCTTTTGCTGATGCGCAGAGCAGTGCTGGCGCACCGGTCTCATGCGCAGCTTCCATGACAGCCTGTGCCTGCTCCATGTTGTTTATATTGAATGCTGGCATTGCGTATTCATGCTCAGCTGCATGATCAAGGAGTTGTCGTAGTGTTATGAGAGACATATTCTTACTTTAAATTTAAATGTTATCATTATTTGCCATTGATTTGGATGAAGTACTCTCGTTGCCACAGAAAGTTTAGCATAGAATCCTATAGCTCTCTCATCTCACTTTCGTGTCCTGCAAATCTTCTGTACTTGCTTTTTTTTACAACAAAAACAATGAGTGTTGCGGCTATAGCTATCGCAGTTAGTGGCAGCCACACACCCTCATCAATGCCAAAATTCAGTCTGCGATTGAGAAAAAGAAGTGTCGCATACTGAATACCTGTCATGAGTATGCCTAGATACCATGCCCAAAATGGGTAAATCGTGTAGCGTTTTTTGCGCAAGAGCACTATGAGGAAAACGAGGAAATCTGTCGCAGCAATTGCAAGAACAGCATATGCATTAAGCGTTGCAAAAACGAGAGGATCACTACTAAATGCAATAATTGGGATAACGTCCCACATGTAGCGTATATGCCAGTCCTGCCCCATTAGAGAGGCAAAAAGGAATGTGTAGAATATCCGAAACAGTAGCAAGTAAACACTTACCCGCACGAGATTTAATAACAGCTTATCAGGTGAAAACACTTCTTTTCCTTGTACTTGTTCGATCATCTCGTCACGTCGCATATTCTTTTGTGTAAGATATTGATCGCTTCTCATATTTCTTCTCATCTCTCTAGTGTACCGCAAACCACTCCGAATCAAAATAGGCCTCTTTAAATGATATTTTAAAACCGACAGCAAATGCTACGCTGCCGGCCTTCTTACCTCCTATGCTTAGCCTCGTGCCTTACTCAGGAACTAATTCCCAGTCAAAAGACTCCCCACCTTTTTCACTTGTAGCTTCCTGAACAAGATCCATTAAATCAACATAATCTTCATCAGTCTTAACATCAAAGTATTCCTCATGTGACTGATCGATCGTGCAGTCCTTTCCCAAAACTAGTCTTACTGCAGCCATCAGCGCTGCGCTTTTTGGCATAATTCTGATTACTTTCGTACTCTCTGACATTTTCTCTCTCCGTTCGTTTGATGACATCAATATATCACAGCAATGCACACCTGTCAGCACAACTTTCTGTTCTGGTAGCCTTGAATCCAGGTGTGCAAGATGTTGGGATTATTTTTTCAGAATCATTTCTCTAGCCTTCGATGTTAAGCGTGAAATCTCGGGTGATTGCAGGCCCTCCGGCGCCGATGATGTCGAGGTTAAATCGGAGATCAATTTGCTCGTCATTTCCCGCGCTTCTTTGTCCGGTGTAGTAGATTGCAATATCGTTACTTGCATCCAGTACTGAACTTGTACCCGCAGTTAACTCCCCAGAAGGAAATGTAGGAAATGTAAACTGTGGATTAGTTGTGCTTGTTGCTATCTCATAAAGCTCTAAATCTGCGGTCGAGAACGGTGCGCTGTCACTTACACCTGTAAATGACAGATTCGCTTGTGATCCAGCAAGATCTGCATCGCTTGTCAATGCCTTTACTATACGCTTTCGTACATTCTCTGACCCAACAGTACCGGGTACGTTTATATTTGGCGTACTAAGCTGATCGGCCAAGATGTCTGGGGTGTAGTATCCAACTGTAAACGCCTCCAGTTTCGGTGTCAGTGCTGGATCGCCTGTCGCCAGCGTAATACGCACTGCAAGACAATCGTGATCACTTGCCTCTTCACTGATCAATGCTTTCTTTTTGTTGCTAATGATATCGTGATGTGGCTGTGCACTACTTGATGTTGCAAGTGTCTGGGTGCCTGTCGCCTGTGTGTATGATGAGTATGTTGCCGATGTGCAATTTGGTCCATCTGCATATGCAGTCTCGATCTTTATCTGTTGCACACTACCAAGTGCTCCGCGATCTGTTATTTGCTCGTCCCATGTGACGTCTTGCCAGTACGTATGCTCACCATGTGTCTGTGATGATGTATCAAATATATACGTTGCAGTAGCCTCTGGCGCACTCCCGTTAAATCCACTCTCAACGTATAAGCCTTCCTCTGCTGCAGTGTTTATATCGCCTATTTTTGGCTCTACGTGATTGCGTGATCGTGCTTGTGGCCATGTAAGCCATGATGTTTCATCTGTCACTAATCCACCTAGGTGATGTTCGTAGTAGGCATAAACAGGATCATCACACTCAAGCCGATACCCCGCCGCAAAAAATGCACCATCACCTGTATCATCACCACCGATATGAATGCGATTTGGGTATGGCAGCGTTTGCACCCCTGCTGTTTGTGGTGGAATGTTATCCATCGTTGCCGGCCCTGCTGTCATTGCTGCACCAGATACATCATATACGCGACATTCGGTGCCTGCGTCGCGTGTGACTATACTCATATACTGCGTAGGATTTGGGATAATGTATTCTTGTGAAAATTCTTTTTGCCCAACAAAGACGACGGTCTCACCACCATCAGCATCTGCGTAGGAACTTGCCGCTATAGGATCATCTGAGACAATGCGATAGCCATATGCAGCACCTTGAGAGCCTGCCCCAGATTCTGAGTAACCAAAGTTTGACGCAGCATCTAGTGTCACGGTTGTGTTGGTTCCATTGCTTCTGTAAATCGTTGCTGTTGTACTTGTTCCAGCTGCAAGCTGCACAGCACCTGATCCAACTCCATACAACTCGTACTGATCGGATGACTGCACAAAGGCTTGATCTGCAGGATACAGAATTTTGGAATCGTTTGTACTATTTCTGTGAAACGCCAACACTGGTTCGTCGGATATGATTTTGAACACTCTATTGTTTGTGATGTTTTGTGGGACAGTCACTGTCGCTCCACTTGCGATCACAACTGTTTGCAGCGTTGTAAATCCAGTTGCAGAGCTCTCTTGAATCTCAATGCTTGCAGCTGAAAATGGCGCGTGAAAACTAAAAATGTCTGTATTGCGCCCCACGCGCATCAGAAATTCAGTGCCTGCATAGCTTATGGGCAGTGCAGCGTCTGTTGTGTCTGCATCAAATCCTATGCTCAGAGGCCCAGTAACACTATAGCTATCTGTTTGCTCAATGCCGATACCTGGAGGAATTGTGGTCATTTGTCCTTCATCAATTGTTGTCGATGTTCCACCAGCCACCACAGAATTGCCATCCGCAGCAGATATCACAAATGTCGACCCAATGTCCGCACCTCGCGAGTCTACGATGTAGTAATTTGGTTTTGATACCGTTGTTTGCCAGATTCCGCTGTAGTCTCCAGTTGTCGTGAGTGTTGTCGTTGGACCGGTTACCCACTTCTGTGCCAGATAATTCTCTATATCCTCCACTTCGGCACTTGTTAAGGTCCCAGAAAATGCAATTACCTCTCCCATATTCATGCTTTGTGGATTAGATCCACTTGACTCTGCTCCAATGCTTAAAGCGCGGTTTTGCCCTCTGAATGCCTCTCCTCCATTATCGGATGCGAGTGTGACGAGATTGTCCCTTGTTATATTTCTCGATCCTCCAGCATGCGCATCAAAGCGCATAGTGTGATAATCTGTTATGTCTCCACCATACAAGCCACTGATACTTCCCTGAGAATTTCTATTGGGTTGATACGAAACATTCACACCATCTGGAGCCTTTATTTCGTATTGCCCTGCTTGGATACGCTCACTCAACAAAGTTCCACTTTCTGGTAGAAGGAGGTTTTTATAGGCTGTAAATATGTACGAGTCATTATGTGTGATGCTGCCCCAGATGCCATCTGGATCTGTCATGTATTGCCCATTGAATGCGATCACTTGTTGCGTCCCATCACTTATCACAGTTGGCTGATCTGTTGCGAGATTTTGTGTCACGTGGTTTGCATTACCGGATTTATCATTCCATGCATTAACCGCTCCTAGCGTATGGGTTATCGATCCACTATCCGCCGCATCAAGCCACAACAATGGATTCATTCCCTGAATATCCATACCAATTGGACTGTAATAAACATACACTGTCACACTGCTTGCAGCTGACACAGCAGGCGTTTTGATCCATAGTGTACCATTGGCACTCACATGATCGAAAGAATCCAGTGCATACTGCACATTGTCCGTACCATTACCTAGAGGTCCCGCTACGCGAATGTCCCCTCCATTCTCTTGCGTCTTTCCAAAGAGCGTTTCTATATCAGCTCCTAGATCTATTGATATCTGATACTCATCAATTGCTGCAGATGCGTTATTTGCTATCGTTACTGGCACACGCCTTAACCAATTACTTGTCCCATCAATACTCCATAAGCCAATCTCCTCAGTACCTACTGTATATGTTGGTGCAGGAGAAATAGACTGTCGGTTTTGTTTCTCGTTCCAGATGTTATGCTCATCACCTGCGCCATTGTACTCGCTGTATGCAAAAATTGGCTGGTCAGCTACGATACATGCGCCAGCTGGTATATGGTCACCTCCAGTTGTGAGACCAAAATATGCTTTCCCAGGTGCATCACCTATTGCTGTTACTGTATCTGTGTCATCTGGTGTTCCTGTGCCACAGCTTGTGCCATTGTGATAAAGCTCAACCTTTGTTGTGACACCAGCAAGTGTTGCAATTGCAATGTATTGTGATGTATCTGCAATGTAATATTTGTATCCTAACTCAGCAGATGGGAGAAATGTCACACTATCACCACCATCGCCGTCACCGCGTGAATGCACGCCAACTGGCTTGTCTGCAACAACGCGATGTGCCACTTCTGATCCTTGTGATCCCGTGTCGTTGATTGTGAAATCATCACCACGACCATAGACCGTAGGACCGACAGTTGTTCCGTTGCTCTTGTAGACTGTCACACTTGTTGTGTCCTCGAGAATGCCGACATGCATACTTCCTGATCCCACTCCATACCACTGCGCATCTGCGCCAAACAATGTCATGCTGTCACCACCTGCACTCCCATGGTGCGTGATCAGTACTGGACAATCATCACCCACTTCTTCGATAATCACCATAGATCCATTTGCTATACCATTGGCTGCTGTGTCATTGGTCGTGATTGTCAATGAACCACCTGATGGAATTGAAAAAGGTGATAGCGTGTTTGATGTCGTATCGAGAATATTGTTTCCGAATCCATTTTCAAATGTTAACGATGCATTGCACCATGGTGATATGATCGAAAAATCATTAGTGAGTCGCTCTGTTGCATAAGCAAATTGCGTGTCTGCCGCTGATACTGGCACAATATTGTCTACGCCATTCGCTCTGTATGATGCATTAATCGGATGTGTCGTTGCTACCGATGATGTTTCAGTCAATAACCCCGAGACACCCGTTGGATACGAGACAAAATCAGTCGCATCGAGTGTGTCACTATAGGCTGCTACTGAGATTTCATTGTTATCACTATAGCTTGTAAAATCTGTTGTACTGCCTGATGCTGTATCAGCAACGACATGATATATCTCTCTTGGGTTATCATATGTAAAAACATCTTCCCGACTTGCACTATCTGAAGCACCTGGATTTCCATAGTACATACAAAGAGACTCTGTATCACCCGCAGTAATATCGTCGATTTGTACCCATATTTTTGTTGTTGCAGTGTTTATGTCATCAGCAATAAAATGTGGCAGTATATCACCACCCTCACCAATGAATCGTATATCTGCTCCATTGGCTTGCATTTTAGCATCTCCGATCACGGTCTGTGTATCTACGTCGAGATATACTTGATACTGATCGAGGTCATCACTGCTGCCAGTGTTATCAATCTCAAAGCATCGTCTGTACTGCCAGTTATACAGTGTCGCTGGATCGCTATCGTCATCCCACCAATCAATTTCACTTAAATCTGGTGGCGTGTCACCGTAATGACTTAATGTGATCTCACCTACTGCTAGCGTGCTCACATCGTCTTGCCCTACAACAAATTGATCTTGTGTATATTCCCCACTGTTAAAGTCTGTCACTGACGTCAGTGTGTCTTGTGTTTTGTTTTCATAAGCAAGTAATGTGAGACCTTCTGCTACCTGTGTTCGCTCTTGTGTGTAGTTACCAACGCGTACCTCGGCATCAAGAAACGGAATCATCATATCTACAGACAAGACCATGGTAAGGAGGAGAAGTAATGCTACACCAGGCGCCCCCACAGCGCGTGGCAAGACATCACGTACCCACACGCGCTTCTGCCCCTTACCCTGACCTTGTCTATCTTCACTTGTTTTATCTGCCACACCATCAAAAGTCCGCTCATCTTGTGAGCTTTGCACACTATCTTCATCATTTTTATCACTACCCTGATCGATTTCCTCTATGCGATCAGCTATTTGCCCATACACAATAACGTCAGCATCTGGATGTTGCAATGTGTGCGGGATGATGATTTTTACAGCATTATCTTTCTTCGTATCAATTTCTTGATGTTGGATATTCTGCAGTCCACCTTCTTGCGCACCTACCTCTTTCTTGTCCTTTTTTTTCGCTGTAACTTGATGCATGCGCGCTATAATACTCCCTACCCTCCGTGATGCATGCATTTTAGGAGCACCACCTCTTTTTGTGTACGACACCTCCTTCTTCGCATGCCTTATAATGTCCGCAGCACTCTTACCTCCTCCATAGTAAGGATTATTTGATGCGTCCCTGTCGCCACATTCAGACCCCCACCGATCTGTATAGACCATTTTTTTCTTGTGCATCTGCGCATAAGCATGTGCACCCCAGGTTTTTTGCACTTTCTCCAGGTTACAATAATGTATTTCCCATGGCATCACCTCGGGAGAGAAGATGCCTACAACCTGCAGGCTATTGTTAATGATTTTGTTTGAGCGCATTTTTCCTCCCACAACCTCACAAATATTCCCAGCATATGGCACAATTTTCACACCAAAAAATGGCGACTCTTTCGTCGCCTTTTTCTTCTTTGTACTGCATGGAACTGCGTCATGAGACGCTTTGCTCGCAAAGTTTTTTGTGATGATCTGGGGAATCATTTTTCTCTTTTTTAACAATTCGCTGCTTGGTCGCGGGTGACCTTGCTTTGACTTGTCTTTTTTGTTCTTGTTTCTCTTTTGGTTGTCGTGGGTGACGATCAAAAGAGAATGCAGGCCAAAAAAAAGAAAGGGTGAATGATTAGCTTGTTGTGCTCCCTAGCATCTCAACATTGCTGATCATTCACCCGTAAGCGTTTTTGATTCTTTGCACACTCATTTTTGGGGAAAGTGTGAAGATTTGTACGCTTAATACATTTGTGTGACAATTTATGGCCGTCACACCTGACCGCGGACTTTTGTGATTCGCATACCTGACTTCTCATAAGGCGCCCTATGTGCATAAGCACACATTACTGTTGCCTGCAGAAGTGTCGTATGATCTCTCTTTTGTACTCCTCCTTGTAGTCTCTCATTCATCAAACTAACCTACTATCTATCTATGCAACCTAGTTTGGTGTTGCAGAAACTGTCATACGAAACGTACCTGTTTCTCCATTTACCATGGCTGCACCACAGTCTACAACAAGACCTATTTGACGTTGCTCTCCGGCTGGCAAGGTGAATGGTCCAGTGACACCCTGTGCAACGCTCATTGTCCCACCAACAACCTCCATTTGGATCGCTCCATTCGGTGCTGCTGCATTTTGCCACTCTGTAAGTGATCCATAATTGCCCGGATTTGGAATTTCCGTAATTACACCGCCTGAACTATCAATAGCAGATGTGAAGAGCCAAATATCAGCATCACCTGCTGTGAAAGTATCCTCAACTGCAGGATTTCCAGCCAAGTCAGGCTCTACCAGCAATGAAACATCCCATGCCTCTGCTGCTGTTGTATTGTTGAGCTGCATGACATCTGTGTAGTACGTACGGTCACCCCTGAAACATGTAAATGATATTTCTTCGTGTGATATCTGTGTAGCGTCTGCACCTGGCGTACCCAACGTGTCATCATCATTGCTAATTGTTGTACCAAGGTTTACTTGAAGATATCCCGTAGAGTCATCTCCATCTCCATCGTAGTCAGCGTCTGCTCCCTGCAGCTTGGTGACTGGTGGATCTGCAACAACCGTATCGAACTGTGTAAAGTTCTGTACAAGGATCGATGCGAGGACTGGTGCCCCAACAAAGAGCACTGCTGCAGCGGCAAAATACGCTACGCGTCGTGATCCACTGTACTTTTTGTTGTACTCATTTTGTGGTTTAAGTTTCATGTGTTTTGTTTTGTTTTTTAGCAGACGATCATCCGCTGAAATACAGTGTCATGTGCGAATCCCCCATTGTCGGATTACCTCCCCAATCACGACCTCCTCTTGGACTCTTTACATTTATCGACCATCATTCGTAAAGAATTGAGACAGTGTACTTCAGAGACTTTAACCTCTACAGATCTTTATAGATGATCTGCAATCAGCTTTTTTGAATATAAAAAAACGAGCACTGTAATGCTCATTGGATATGGATGCAACTGCAATCGCGAGATTGTTGTACATGCTTTCCCCAAAAAGCATTGACACCCGTTTCTTTACTTCAATAAAACCATTATAGCAGCTCTCACAACAAAAGTCAATCCCCCCCCCTTTTTTTACAACTCACCTCAGTGCCTTGTTCGACTTAGTGGACAGTGTTCGAAACTTAAAACTGATGTGTTCTGTGCAATTTTATGTATAAAAAATGGAGACCACTAAAATGTGACCTCCCTATATTATCTTCTTTGCGCCTACCAGCCTGCTTCTTGGTTGCGCTCATAGTAGCAATAGATCACTTTACCGTATAAATTTACACGTGTCCACCGTGCACATGCACGTAGCCAGTGGCTCGCGTCGGCATCCTTCACATACACACTAGCGAACTCGCCGTTGGAAAAGTTTAGGGAATACATCCTGGACACATTGGCCCCAGAACTCCACGTGGGAGCATCCTCCACTACATGACTCCCCATCAACAGCGTCGTTTGAAGGCTCTCATCTCCTTTTAGACTCTCTATCATTTGCTCAAGAAGAGCCTCTTTACTGTTACCCTTTGCCATGTCAACTACCTACTCTGTGAATGTAAAAACAAAATAACACAGATATAAATCTGTGTCAAATATTGTAGGCGTGATCGAAATCGGGAGCGTGCCTTTGTATTGTGTGAATTTAACCACTAGTTCACACGGCAGCCTTTTTGGCCGTCCCAGCCCCATCCGTCGCCGTCGTGGTCTGACTCTGGAGGACATGGATAGTCTTCGTATGTTGCACCATTTGAGGCGTTGCCGTACTTCCACACTGTCACAGTTCCTGGCGTATAATCTTTGCGAAGCTCAGCCTCATCTGCACTATACGATGACTGATAGTGCCCACTGTGATTCACATCGTAATACTGATGCACGCCGTACATAAAGTTATCGAGTGGGTCGTTAATCCATGGACCACCTGGGTGAATCCTCGGTACATCTTGAATACCTTGCCAATTCCCGGTTGGCACTTCGATCACACCCTTAAACCCACCAGCTCGGACTGCGCTCAGTGAGCTCTGGGCGTAATCCTCCCATTTTGATGGAGCGAGATTTTTGGGCTCATTCATGAGTCCGATCATATCGATCACGTCTGCATTTTGTGCACCAAGCTGACCAAGATTACGCATCATTTTATTGAAGAGACTTACTGTAAAAGCGCCTTCTCCTAAAACTTCCTTACGGCCATTTATCTGCATCGCAGCATAATTATGAGGATCTAGGAGGAGCTTGATGTCATTGTTGCGCGCTTCTGCAATTGCACGCATAAAGAGCGCTTTATCTGCCGCGTTAAATGAGCCATCGGCATTAAATAGTCGTTCGAAACGAAATGGGAACCTCGCATGTGTGAAGCCACGATCTTTCATAGCCTTCCAGAGCTTAGAGCCGATGTGATATGTATAGGTGTCATCGAGTGCGCCTATGCGTCCCACTGCATCAGGATTCATGCCAAATTCTCCACCCGCAAGATTGACGCCTCTTACGTAAAGGTCTGTGGACTGGTTTTGCACAAAAGGTGCCCCTACCCCAGATGAGGGGATCGTGCCATTGCTGGAGAGTGATCCCCCGTAGCTCCCCCACCAATCACCCGTTGCCCATGCCATGGAGCTATACCCCATTACATTTGCAGCCTCGAAGAATTTACGTGCAAGATTTGTGTACCGCCTATCATCGTCATTGTTTGTCACACCCATCTCACTGAAAATGAATTTGTGATTTCCACCCCAAATCTGCAGAGATTTCATTTCATCGAGCATTCGTTTCTGGTGTGCGTCGTCTGCGGTAATCGTTACTTGTTGCGGTGGGACAGTTGGGACATCACTTCCAGCCACAGGTATTTGGATCTGACCAAATGAACCGCTGCGCGCAGCATTAGCTACCGTTTGTATAAGCAGTGATCGCGCTTCACGATTTACCGTGTCATCTTCATCACGTGGGTAGAAAGGCTCTGTTCGACCAGTTCCAATTACACGGCCAACATACAGCTTTTTATTGTTGACCTCACTTTCATCCTCCTTATCTTCATTTTTATCTTCCTTATCTTTATCTTTTTTATCCTTTTCTGCCTGTGCACGCCATTTAGCTATAAACGTCTCTATTCCAAATCCTTTTTCAACATCACTTTGCGTGCCATGAGCTATTTGTACAGAATCATCCGCTTGGTCATCATCTTCAGTGACAACTTCACCTTCCTCCTCCTTCACTGGTCGATCAAATTCATCTGAAAATTTATCGGAAATGTTCACCTCTCGAACTTCGCCTATGCGTGATGTGACAAATTCATCTGAGCGTGCCGTAAGCATGCCATCTTCAGTGACGACCCTCACTGTACGTGGCTCACTATCACGTCCAAACCACAACGCCGCAAGAAAACCAACGACGGTTAGAACCACAAAACTTGATAAAATTATTTCCGCTTTTTGTTTCATTGTATCTATATTACCACAGTTCTCATCACTGGTATGACCTCTCTTTTTTATGTACCGATAACATCCTTAGTGTATTCCTTGCGCTTAATCTTCTTTTGAACTTGTGCATTTACTCACTCGGAGCAATGCCGTTATGGGAGATTACACTTCCTGCTTTTTGTTATCGCACTTCCCTCTCAAAGCCTACGCTACTAGGCTCATACTTTCTTCTTATCTCTTTTTCGTCGTTCTCGTATGTCTCTTTGTAAGAGCCTTCTTCAAGAGAGTCATAGTATTGATGCACGCCATAGGTAAAGTTGTCTTGTGGATCGATAATCCATGGCTTAGGGTGAATCTTTGCCACGTCTTTTGCTCCCTGCCATTTTCCCGTAGGTACCTCTATCTGGCCCTTCCATCCAGCAGATCGTAGAGCGTCTAATCCAGCTTGCGCGTATGTTTCCCATGTTTGTGGTCTCACGTTTTTTGGTTCGTTCATGAGACCTATCATGCTCACAACGTCTTCGTAGCCTACTATAAGCGTTGCGATATTTGTCATCATTTTTTCGTATTTTTCCAGTTGAAATGCACCCCTTCCAAGGATATGCGTTCGCCCATCTACTTGTAGAGCCCCGTAGTTGTGTGGGTCGAGAATAACTTTTAGGCCTGCTGCCCTCGCCTTTTCAAGCGCTTGCAAGAATACTGTGCTGTCAGCAAACTCCACCTCACCTGTATCTGGGTTAAAAAGTCTCTCTAATCGGAATGGATAGCGGACATGTGTATACCCCTTGTCTGCAATTTTTTGCCATAGCAGGCTTTCTTGGTGATATGTGTGATTTCCTCCAATCTCACCAATGTCACCTCTCGCATCTGGATTGAGACCAAACTCAGCACCTGCAAGATTGACACCTCGAAAATATTCTGACGTTGTTAGGTTTTTTGTAAATATATCTGACAGAGCATTATCATCTAGCGTCGTAGCAACATGAGGCGCTATTGGATAATCACCCCAACTCTCGCCAACTGCCCATGATGTAACGTCCATCTCTGCAATGTTTGCCGCCTCAAAAAACTTTGCTAAGAGTGATCGATATTGTAGCGTGTCGACATTGCTTGGTACACCCATTTCACTTATAAACAAATCATTTTGTCCTGCCCACTCCACAATTTCGCGTAGCTCTTCGAGCATGCGTTGTTGATGGGCATCATCTGCTTGAATCCACACTGTCTCCATTTGAGGACCCTCTGTGATGTTGACCTCAACGACGCGCGCGCCTTCTCGCACATCAAATGCATCCCGATGTACAAAAGCTGCGACGAAAACCCCAGCAAGCATCAATGTTGCATAGCTAAAGGCAATAATTATTACTTTATGTAGCTGTGTCATAGAGTCCTTATTCTACCACGAAAAAACACCTCATATAAGGTGCTTTTTCTTGAAACTATTTCTCTTTACTAGAGTATTCCCTCTTCAAGCATCTGAACATACACATCGTTCTCTTTGAGGATATTGCCTCCAATCCTTGCGATTTGTTCATATGAATATCCGTGTGCATACAGCGGCTCAATAATACCCTTGGTAATGTGTGGTACGTATGTAAGAAATACGCGACCTTTCCCTGAAAAGGTCCATTGTGCGGGACGTGCGCACATCACAAATGCCTGACCTTTACTGAACTCTCGCGTCTCATCAGCGCTTGTTAATTCGATTTCACCATCCATGATAAATCCGATAAAGAACCTATCGTCAAATGTTTCGATCGTCCTCGATCCCCCATCGACTATAATCTCATCCAATGCCACATCTTTCAAAACAAATCTACATGCATGTGACACACCATCCTCTTTGATCTTATACATTTTCTCAATCGGCTTTGGATCTGATGCAAATGGATAAAGTGATGCAAAAAAATCTTCTTTGTGTAGTGGTCGATTTGGCATATTGCGCCCCCAATCACCTGCCCGCATTGTGAGATTTGCATTTTTTTGTGGTTCAAAAACAGTCCCACCTAACAATGCGTGCGCTACCCCCGCATGAACGATAAATGCTTCATCTGCGGAAAATTTCACATGATTAAAGTACTGCGCCAACTCCTTCTTGTCACTACTGGTGCTCAAAATGTCAAAAAAAGCATCGCGACCCTCTTGTGTCTGAACTACTTCCTCACCTCTTGGTGTGAGGCCATAAAAAATCTCTCCCTCACTCAAAGTAACCCAGGCTTCTATCTTGTTTTTGTAATGCGTCTGAATTGAGAGTGGTTGATTTGCACTGAGAATCTTCAAAAGTATGGGGAAGGACTTCTTGCTTCCTACAGCACTACCAAATATAGCTTGATCGGATTCAATTGCTGTGTCAAAATCTCTCCCATCTTTAAAATGACTTTTTCCATCTCTGTGGTTAGATGCCACAAAAACTTCACCGATTGTTTCTTCGCCAAACTTTGACACATCACGTCCCACGGCTTGTGCGATTTGCTCAGTGTTACCCCAGACTTTTGGTTGATAGATCTCATGTTGGTCAAGGTCGATTTCTACAAGATTTTTCATAATTCTTTAAAGTAAATGTTCATATTTTCCTGCGCCCATCTCTTTGACGTACTTCGAAAGATTAGCAGCCTCACTTTGTGTGCACACAAGAAGAGCCTCTGGCGTATCTACCACAACCATATCTTCAAGCCCTACTGTTACCACGGGCTTTTGATTGGCAAATACAATTGTATTTCGCGAATTAAAGTCAATGTGTTCACCTTTTGACATATGCCCATCAGATTCAGGGATCACTGTCTCTTTAAGTCGCGCCCAGTCCCCAACATCACTCCATGAGAGTGCTAGTGGAATTAACCTGATATCTGTCGTTGCATTTTCCATAATTGCATAATCAACACTGATTTTGTCCATACCTGCGTACTGTTCTGTAAGAATTGCTTCAAATTCATCTGTGCCAACTGCCTCTTGTATTGCCATAACTCTGTTATGCGTATCAGGTACAAATGTTTTGTATTTTTTCAGCATCTCGTCAGCTCTGAAAACAAACATTCCAGCATTCCAATAATATCCCCCCTCATCAAGGTATTTACTTGCTGTTTCAATGTCAGGCTTTTCCACAAATCGCTCCGTTGTGAATACAGTGTCATCCCCCATCCCTGCCACTGCCTCACCTTTTTTTATGTAGCCATACCCTGAATCTGGGTGTGTTGGCAAGATACCGAATGTAACGATACTCTTTGCATTTTCATCTATGTATTTATGTGCCGCATCTAAAGCATTCAACAACACTTCGCTATTTTCAATCACATGGTCAGATGGGAAGATTGCAACTGTTGCCTCTGGATCTTTCTTTGCGATGAGTCCTGCGATTAAAGCGATCGCACTTGCCGTGTCTCGCAGCGACGTTTCAAGGATAATATTTTCCCTTGGTATTTCAGGCAATTGTTCTGCCACTAGCCCTGCGTAACCCTTACTGGTTGCAACAAACAAATCTTCATGGTCATACTTTGTACTCATGCGACTATATGTGTCTTGTAGCATTGTCTGGTCTGAGGCTAAAGCCTGAAATTGTTTTGGCTTACTCCTCGTGCTCATTGGCCAGAGTCTTGTTCCGTTCCCACCAGCCATAATGACAACTTTCATTTTTTTCATATGGAATATTTCACTTTTTTGATGCTAATTATATTTTGTCACTATTATCTTTTTTGTCAATCCATCCTATTGTACTACCTCCCTAGTAACTCGTACATCTCCTTTTTATATGCCTCAACACCTGGCTGATTAAATGGATTGATACCCAACACATAGCCGCTTACTGCACAGGACTTCTCAAAGAAGTAGATGAGATGTCCTATGTGATATGCGTCCAGTTGCGAGATTTCAAGAAAGATTTGTGGCACACCGCCTTCACTATGTGCTGCCCTCGTTCCCTCACGAGCTGCAACACACACCTCTTGCACGCTTTTCCCCGCAAGATCGTTGAGACCATCATAATCATCTTGATCCTCAGGTATTATTAATTCGTCTGCAGAATCGTTAAAAATGATCCCAGTTTCAAACATACTACGCTCTCCTTCCTGTATATACTGACCTAATGAGTGCAAGTCTGTGGTAAAAATCATTGATGATGGATAGAGGCCTTTGCCATCCTTACCCTCAGATTCACCAAAGAGCTGTTTCCACCATTCATTGATATATTGTAATTTTGGCTCATAACTCATCAAGATTTCGATCTTTTTCCCTCTTTCGTATAAGTTATTTCGTGCTGCAACATACTGATAGCATGCATTTTCTTCATACTGTGTCCCATAGACATCCTGCGCATCTTTTGCGCCATCCATCAATGCATCAATATCTACACCAGCTATGGCCAATGGAAGCAAGCCCACTGCTGTTAAGACGCTGTACCGGCCGCCTATATCATTTGGCACTATGAATGTTTCATACCCTTTTTGCTGAGCAAGCTTTTTCAGTGCGCCCTTCTTGACATCAGTAGTCGCAATGATACGCCTCGATGCTTCCTGCTCTCCGTACACCTCTTCCAGATCTTTTCTAAGGATCCTGAAGGCAAGCGCGGGTTCGAGTGTTGTGCCAGATTTGGAAATAACGTTTATGTAGACACTCTTATTTTTACAATATGCGCGCAAGCTTTGCAGGTAAGAAGTGCTTAGATGATGTCCAGCATAAATCACTTCTGGCTCTCCCATACCCGTCTGACTCAATGGTTTTGTGAGAGCATCCTTTATTGCTCGGGTCCCGAGATATGACCCTCCAATGCCTATTATAATTACAATGTCAGCATCTTCTCGCACACTTTTTGCCACCTCCTTTATACGGTGATATTCTCCACGATCATGATTTGTTGGGAGATCTAGCCATCCCCTGTAATGCGCACCCTCACCAACCCCACTTTCGAGTTTCTGTGCTGCGTCTTGTACCCTGCCAATCATTTCATTGCTTGACTCAGGCACTTCCCACATGGTTATGCTCAGTATTTTTTTATTCATTTTTACTTTGACACCTTGATAACAGACAAAAAACCTGCTACCCCCTTGTGGAACTTATCAAGGTGATTGTGATCATTTTATCCCACATCAAGTATAGCTAATATTGCCTGTCCATACAATTTCATGTGTACTCCATCTTTTTATCCTGCGCCTAGAAACTTCGTTATTTGGCTCTAGTACTCGTCGAGCAAAACATTGCGAAATACGTCATTGTAAAGAGCATAGCCGAGCCACGCCCAGTTAGCTTCTTGTGCAGCCGGTGTCCGCCCCAGTCTTGAGTACGTATCGTCAAATGCTTGCGCCAATGTCTTTGCGTAATATTGATCAGCTCGAGATTCGCCCTCTGGTGATGCTTGATTTGCAATAGTATCAAACACTGCTAATGCATTTGCATATCCAGCCTCGTTGACATAGGAAGGTTCAACACTCTGCGTTCGCCCAGCATTATCCACAATTGTAGGTAGTGATGCTTCCTGTCTTCGGTCGAGACTTTCTACGATCTTTTTTAAGTATGTGCCTGCATCTTCAGACCTAAACCACTTTGCATCCACAGAAATACGCCACAGAGTTTGTACTGCATCCTTGCCAAACTGATCAGCAATCCGGGGGTCAGAGAAATATACACTGGCGCTCGACAACCTTCCAGTCGCCTCATCTACTGCTAGCCAGTTTGGCGGTAGCCCATCTTTCGCTGTAGAAAAGCGTGAAATATCTTCTAATGTTTTGTATGTATCATCTGCAAGCGTGCTCCAGTCATTTTGGGGATCTGCCTCTGCAAAAATTCTATACCATGCTGGTGAGAAATATGAGGGGTTCAATAAATACTTATTCTCATACCGCTGTGCTGATATTTTATTGTGAGGCAGCATGTAGTATCGGTCGTTTATCGTCACCACACTCCCTTCCCAGAGACTCTTTATGATCTCCTGCGCAGCCTCAGCATACTCTGGCGTCTCCCATGTATGTGCCGCGAGAAGCAAGGCCATTGCTATATCACTATCTGCTGATGTTGTATTGTCATCGTTACCAATTGTCCCATTTACCCAACTACTTGCAAAAAGTCTATCCTGCACTCGCCATTGTAATTGGTTTTTTGTCCACGACCATATACCCTTAAATCCATCTTGATCATTGACCATTACTGCTTGAAGCATCGCCTGAGCCTGACCTGATGATGTTGTTTGCTTTGATTGCAAGTCAACCATTTGACCGTAGCTATAGAGTGAGCGGCTTCTGTACTTTTTCCATGCGTCAAAAAGTGTCTCGCGAGGTGAGGGAGCGATGCGATAAAGCATTGTCCAATCACCATTTGTGCTGATCATTTTTGGCAAATCAATGAAGGCTGTCGCATCCTTGGTCCATTTTTTGTACGGATATCCATACTCGTAGGCAGTTCGAATGATTGGATCTTGTCCCTCCTGAATTTGCTTCATCATCTCATGCGTTACACTCAAGAAGTCAAAGTTGCGCCAATCAAGATCATACTTTTGCTCGCCAACTTCAATATCACGAGATACCTTGTAATACCAATCTGCGTTTGGGAACGTCTTCTCATTGATGTATCTTGGATCATGCAGATCCACATAGGCAAAGTTATCAATCAGTATCACATCTTCATTGTCTAAATTTTCCTTAATCCATATTGTACTCTCTTTTTGATTTGATGTTTCGTCACGTACAAAATGATCCTTTGTTCCATAAATCCCATAATAAAGCCCGGTGATGGCAATGACAAATACAAAGGCAGTTGTGTACATCTTTGTTCCCAGCGAGCTCAAAATGTTATGTATGTAAATCGCCCAAATCATTGCAACAACTGGGATCAGTGGCAAAATGTAAAAATTAAAGTTTACTCCTCCGCTTGTCAAAAAGAACACATACGGAATCATACTGATCAGCAAAAAGCGCACATTACGAAAGAGTGGAATCATAAAAAATGAAGCGACAAGGATTGTCAGCGTCATCAGCGTAAAAAGGAAGTCTTTTTCTGCCCAGTCCTGTATCGCACTTGCAAATGCACTTTCTGGATCCCAAAATACCCCACCATATCGTGAAGCCTGAAATTCGACAGCTCCCATGAAACTCACACTTTCACCGCTTTCTGACTTGAAAAGTTCCCCAGAGAGTGCTGCAAAGAGAAAGAAGCTTGAGACAAACATGCCTGAAATCATCATCCATATTGGTATACGAAAATACCTTTGTACCGGTGTGTGGTGCGTCCACAGAAAATAAAGAAATGCTGGTCCAAAAAAGACCGCTGTTAGCTTGGTAAGACACGCAAATGCAAAAAAGACACCGCTCAATATGTAATGCCGTAAACGCAAATGTGCAAATCTTTGGCACAGCACTACCATTGCAGCTAAAACCCAGAATATCATCAAACTATCAATGAGTACGCGACGCTGGAAATAGATTGCCAAGGGTGATATTGAGAAGAGAACTGCAGCAGCAAAGGCTGGCAGAGAACGTCCTGTCACATATCGTACAATGCCGTATATAAATGCAGCACTCATGATGTGAATTACCCACATAAACGCCCTCCCTGTTTCAATCGAGGATCCAAATGCAAAAAAGCCATCTGAAAAAAGATACGTCCATGCAGCAATAAAGATCCATCCTCCTGGCGGATGATCATACCAGTATGTGTATGGCGATAGCGCACCCTCTTCTACCACAGACCATGCCTGTGAGATGTATGTTCCTTCGTCACTTTCAAAATATGGATATTGAAACATGCCAAATCCATGAAAACTAGCCGCAATCAAGAGCGCTGTTATAAAAAGAAGTGTCGATAATGTCCTACGTTTTATCATAAAAATCTCCTACATTATGCTGTGGGCTCGATTATGTGTCTAAAGAAATTATATCACTATTTTTATAATTTGTCAATATTTTTTGAGGTAACTTTTTTCCGTATGCAAACACTTGTACCTCACTTAGACTGCCTACTTTACTGCATTTCCGGAGCTCATCTATCACGTCATCTATTGGTGTGTAAAGAAATCTTTTACACCTTCCCACGTCATCCTTCTTCGTCTGCGTTGAACCTTAATCGCTCTTTTTCTTGAGTTGTCTTTTTTGCTTAATGTACCACTTATGGATATCTGTGAATCTGTCTTGTGGAGCATTCACATTCTCTAGATTAATACCGCGCAACTCACTGTCATATGCAAACAGGAATCCTGTTGCGAAAAGAAATGCCGCTGGATCTTGAATCTTGATTCTGCTCTGGATGTTTTCATAGATTATCCTCCGTCTCTCGGGATCACTCTCTGTTTGGAGTGCCTCTAGAGCATTATCCATCGGTCCGTCTCGTAGACCGCTGTAATTTAATCCAGGATGATCCTTCTCTTTTGAGTGCCACAATGCAAAGAGGTTGGGTTGATCCCATCGCATCGGATGAAATGTAATGAGAGAATCATACTCTCTTTCGCGTACGATATTTGTGTCGAGATCGTCTTGCCCCCTCTTGTCAACCGTGACTTCTGCGCCTATTCTTGCCCACTGCTGCGCAAGAATTTCAGCGGTTTGGACGATCTGCTCACGATCTGCACTTACTGAAATAGTAAATGCGAGTCGCTGTTTCTCCTCTCCCGTATTCAGGACTCGTACACCATCCTCAGCGCGCACCCACTTCTTTTCGTCGAGAATTCTATTGGCTTCATCAAGGTTGTGTTCTGGTTGTTGCTCACTCTCCACATACCCCTCCATTCCTTTAAGGAGTGCCGACCTTAGAGGAAATGCACTTACCCCGAAGACTTCATCTACTAATGCTGTCCGATCAATACTATGCAGTAATGCCTCTCGTACTTCAGCTGATGCTAGAGCAAAGCTTTTTGTTTGGTTAAAAAATATTCCAAAGTATGATGGTCGTCGCAAAATCACCTGTGATTTTTGTGTTGCGACGAGTTGATTGATGAGATCACGTGATCCTGCTGTTACCCCACTAACCGTACCACCATTAAACGCGTCTATCGCTGACACTTGATCGGGATAAATCTGCATTACAAATTTCGTAATAAGTGGCTCTCCATGGTGATAATTTTGGAAGCTGCGCAGTGTGTATGATGTTGTTTGTCCTTGTGAGCTAACGTTATTGCTTGCGTATTCGTAAGGGCCTGCACCAATTGGTTTTTGATTAAATTCTGCCAGACGAAATTGTACTGGCGTGATTTCTTTCCATACGTGCTGCGGCAATATACCAAGTGTTAGCAAATGCAGGAAGTCACCTCGCTTTTTCTCTAGCCTAAACTTAATTGTAAGCTCATCTTTCTTCTCAATTTCAATATCTCTCCATGCAATTTGTAACCCAGAGACAACTGCATCGTACGATGGATCTTTTGCTATGTTGTATGTGAAAATAACATCATCAGCTGTGAGTGATTCTCCATCGTGGAATGTGATGTTTTCTTTAATCGTTACTGTGTACTCCAAACCATCATCACTCTTTACTAGATTACTTGCAATATCAGTTTGTAGTTGACCTTTGTTGTCATATGCATATAATCCGCTAAAAGTAAGCTTTGTCAGTAGCCTGTCAGATGTTGCTTGCGATCCAGGAGCAAGCAATGGATTAATTGCGGTTGGCTGCCCAACAGCAGCCTCTATATACTGTCCTCCCCTTGCTGGTCCCAAGGCAGTAAATTTTTCATACAGCGCTCCGAACCACCAGAGAGTCGTCAGTATGATCGCAATAACCAGCAACGTGATAATTACCTTATCTCGAAAAGTCATGGTTTTAGCTATACGAAACCAGCTTGCTGGCGAAAAAAATTGTCTTAAAGAAAAATTCTTGATAAACCCCCTTTTACAATTTATGCACTCAACTTAACGGAAATAAGTGCGACGATAATAAATGCGGCACCAAGAGCGATTGATGCGTAAAAGATAAATTTCTCAAAACCGCGCTTCGTGTGATAAGAACCTCCAAGATCCGCTCCTAGCACACCCAAGCCTTCTCCTCTGCTTTGTAGTAGTATGCTGACGATCAACAGAACACTTATCGCCGCCTGTAATATAAGTATAGAACGCATATTTTGAGTGTGTAATTAGTAGTACTTTGGACTATATCAAATCTACATCTAGAAGTCAAAGCTGCAGGATTAGAACAAATCAGCAACTATTTCCTGGTTTCTAGCAGTGCATCGATTACGTGTCTCGGTACCTCTCTTTTATATAGGGGTCGCTTATCGTCATCATAAAGACCAACCATCTCCTCGAAAACCTCCCTCTTTTGATTTTCGTACAGAATTCCCAGTGGAAAACTCTCCTCCTCAGATGCTCGCGCAAATGCCTGATTACGGTCTGATGGATCATGATCTGGTCCAAGTGTGTATGAATTTTCCTTAAACCATTGGTATGTGTTTTTTTTATTGAACACAACGCATGGCTGAAAAATGTCTACAAGTGCGAATCCTTTATGTCGCATTGCCTTCTCTATAATTTCTTGAGCTTGCACTGGATCTCCAGCATTAGCCCGCGCGACAAATGATGCTCCGAGTCCAATTGCAAATGTCATTGGGTTAATAGGCTCGTCATAGACACCCCGAGGCTGTGTTGGTGTGACCATTCCCTTTCTCGTCGTTGGAGCTGCTTGTCCCTTTGTTAGTCCGTAAATCATGTTGTCATGCACAATGACAGTAATGTTTGGATTTCTCCGTACAGTATGGATCAAGTGATTTCCACCTTCACCATATATATCACCATCACCACTTGAAACAACTACATTCAGTGAAGGGTTTGCCGCCTTAATACCCGTTGCTACTGGCAAGGCTCGTCCATGCAATCCATTAAAATAGTGTGACCTCATGTACTGCGGTAGCTTTGCAGCTTGTCCAATGCCACTCACAAAAACTGTTTCTTCTGGTTTAAATTCAGCTTGTACCAGTGCTTTTTTTACGGTTGCGAGGATTGGGAAGTTTCCACAACCAGGACACCATTGGTTTTCCACTTCTGGGCCAACGTCAAATTTCTTTGCTTCTTCTTTTTCTTTTTGTGCTGCTGCAATCATAGCGTCTCTCTAAGTTTTTTTGTAAGATCCCACCAACTTCTATATTCTTTTAAATTTCTGCGTTAACTCTTCAACGCTGAATGGCTCTCCATTCCACTTTCCAATTCGCTCATGAACAACCTCTCCGGTTTCCACCTCTAGAATGTCTGCAAATTGACCTGTGGCATTCCCCTCAAGCACCACCACTTTTCTGTGAGTGCTCATCAACTCAGCAACTGATTTATGTAGAGGGTAAACTTGTCTAAAGTGTGCAACTGTTACATGGTCAAGCGCCGCATTCTCAATAGCTTCTTCTACAACATTTTTGGTAGACCCCCAACAAATGATGAGTGTGTCACTTTTTTTCGCCTTTATGACGTCTGGAGCAAGTGCCGCGTCTACCAAAAGCTCTTTTCTTTTGAAGAGTCTTTTTCTTGTCATCTCCATCCGCAATCCATCCATATCCTCTGTTATACGACCTTCTTCATCGTGCTCATCACTGTCAGCGTGTATGAACCCTTCACCATGCCCTGGAATTCCGCGTGGTGACAATCCATCTTTCGTTAGTTCGTATCTCTTGTAGTCCTCTTTTGTCTTTGTAACGTAGTGCGTGATAGGACGTGATCTAAATGATGACTCTGGTGCACAGTAGAGACTATCCATCATCATCTGGTCTGTCAAAACAAAGGCTGGAATTTGATACTTATCTGCTACATCCAGCGCGTGAGCTGTTAGATCATACATTTGATCTGGTGTTCCTGGTGTGTATATGGCGCGCATGTACTCACCATGACCTGCATGCCGTGCGATTGCTAAATCTTCCTGTGCGGTGCGCGTTGGCAAACCTGTTGCTGGACCTGGTCTTTGTGCTATATGAACCACAATTGGCGTTTCTGTCATCGCACTCAGGGAGATTGTTTCTGTCATCAGATCAAATCCCCCACCTGATGTTGTAACAATTCCTCGTGCACCTGCATAAGAAGCCCCCAGAGTCATGTTGATTGCACCAATCTCATCGGTTGCTTGCTCTACAAGGACACCACATTCTTTGCCATTTTGCGCAAGAAAGGTCAGGATGCCTGTCGCTGGTGACATTGGATAGGAGGAGATGAAATTGCATCCACCACCTAACGCTCCTAGACCAACTGCTTCGGCTCCTGAGAGGAAGATATAGTCCTCAACATCGTCTTTGGGCTTTAAAGTTACAGTGATGTCTTCTTGATATGCTACGTGAGACCCAAAAGTAAATCCTTTTTCAAAGGCTTCAATGTTTCCATCAACGATCTCTTGTCCCTTGCGCCGGAAAAAATTTCGTAAGTAATGTATGCCAATCTCTTTGCTTACATCTAGTAATCCGAGGATTGCACCTGCTGCAATTGTATTTGCAAAAAGCCTATTTCCAACTTCATGAGCAGATTGGATAAAATTAATTGCCATGACTGGTCGTCGCGAAGCTGTTTTCGAGTGTGGTGACACACTTGCATTCATAGGATCATCAACCCCCATGAAAATTGTCTTTTTTGTAAAGCGTTTTTCATAGCGTGCGTATGCACGCGGGTCAAGTGGCACAAAAAGATCAATCTTTTCTTTATATGCATCTGCACGATCATTTGAAATACGCATGGTGATTGCATTCATGCCACCACGAACACGACTCATGACGTCTTTTGCTACGTACGTATGGAAACCTTGCTTCTTGAGAACGTGCGCTAATACACTTGCAACACTCTCTATGCCCTGGCCAGCCTGACCAGCAACAACGATCGTAAAATCTTTGGAAAGTTTTCTACTCATTTGTATTTTGATTTTTCTTTCACTTTTATGTAACTATTATAGCAGAACTTTTCCATCATCTAAATACATCATTTTTTGTTCTATTACTTTCACACCCCACCCATCTCACAAAAAAACACCCCGCAGGGTGTTTTTTTTGCTGTTCTTTTTTGTGACTACAGTGCACTGTCTCCTCTTGTTCTCCTGCGCATCCGATACGCTCCATATCCTCCAAGGAGGAGTAGCGTGCCGAGTGCATAGAGTGGCATGTTGGTTCCTGTTTTGACGAGACCTTCTTTTTCTTTTTCTTCTTCCTTTACAAAGCCAAAGTCTGCGTCT
>CALDDM010000025.1 GCA_937936355.1 Minisyncoccota bacterium | reverse complement strand
GTTGATTATGTGGAAATCTTTGTTAAATATATTTATCAGCCTTGTTTTTTTGTTTTTTATTGGTAGCGTGGTCTTTCTTGTGAGTGCGCCGCAGTTGGGGCAAAAACCATCTGGTGCGGATCTGCAGAGAATGGAACATTCTCCTCACTACAAGCAGGGGCAGTTCCCACATATGACATATAGTGATCTCAAAGTGTCATTTGGTGATAAGATTAAATTTTTAAAAATCTTACTGATTGGGGTCAAAGACGGAAAGCCTACAGAAAAATTGCCATCAGCCTTCTTGGGTGAGAATGCTGTTTCACTGGATCCATTTCTTACGTGGTTTGGTCATTCTACATTTCTTTATGAAGTGGCGGGAAAGAAAATTCTTTTTGATCCAATGCTCACCGACAATGCTTCTCCACTTGGTTTTGGTGTTAAGCGGTATGATTACGATTTGCCTGTCCGTGTAGAGGACTTTCCTTACCTTGATTATGTTATTGTCTCCCACGATCATTATGATCATCTTGATTATAAAACGGTGCAGTTCCTTACCTCGAAAGTGGGTAAGTTCTTGGTGCCTCTGGGTATAGGCTCACATCTAAAATCATGGGGTGTACCCGCGCAGAACATCGTTGAATTTGATTGGGGTGATGAATACGTTTCTGATTCCTTAACGGTCACGGCTGTTCAGTCACGTCATTATTCTGGTCGGACTGTTAATGACCGATTGAAAACATTGTGGGCGGCGTGGATTATAGAAGGATCTGATACAAAGATCTTCTTTGGTGGTGACTCTGGGTACTTTGATGGCTTTGCAAAACATGGCAAGGAATATGGGCCATTTGACCTGACACTCCTCGATGCTGGGCAATATGATGATTTGTGGGCAACATCTCATATGACTCCGGAACAATCAGTGCAGGCACATCGTGATCTTGGTGGTCGTGTGTATATGCCGATCCATTGGTCAGCATTTACGCTTGCAGCACATCCGTGGACAGAGCCGGTTGAGCGCGCACTTGTTGCAGCAAGGCAGTATGATATTGATATTATTACGCCTGGGATTGGAGAGCGATTTCATGTAAAAAAAGAGAGGCCACAAAAAGCGTGGTGGCGCACCGTAGGTGGAGCCGACGCTGTGGAGAATTGACGGAAAGTCAAAAGTAAAATATAGTTACCACACTTAAAAAGCAGATCGGACATTAACAACATGAAAAAAACCATACCATTCATATTTGCGATGGGTTTTACTATTTTGATCTCAAACATACTCTTGCAGTATTTTTTCTTTGAAAATCTTCTGACGTATGCAGCATTGACGTACCCCATAGCATTTCTCATAACTGATCTTGCCAATCGAGTACATGGAAGAAAGAAGGCGAGGATGATTATACTCTGGGGTTTTGCTATTGGCATAGTTTGCACATTCTTTTTTTGGGAGATAAACCAAGTAACATTTAGAATAGCTGTGGCATCAGGATCTGCATTTCTTGTGGCGCAGATTTTTGATGTGCAGGTCTTTGGCATGTTGCGTCATTTGGAATGGTGGAAAGCGCCAGTGATATCTTCATTTATCGGCTCTGTTATAGATACAGCCATATTCTTCTTCATCTCCTTTTCGCAATTCACATTTGACGTTGTCTCAGAAACAATATTTGCAGATAGTAATTATTGGGCCTTTGAAGTGATGCCGCTACTGAAAATCGGACCTGAAATGCCTACCTGGGTGTCGATGGCAGCGGCAGATTTCCTTGTTAAGATCCTGATGGCAATTGTCTTGCTTATGCCATACAGACTGCTTGTAAGACGAAACGCGCATAAGAAAGTGTTATGTGTAAAATGATATAAAGTCTATAAAAAGTCGTCTTCTAATATATTTGGAGGGCGATTATTTTTTTTACAAAAAAACTCATCGCAGTACATGCGATGAGTGTTTGTAAAACTACAGAATGTGATCTGTTGCTAGCGAGCAACAGGATAATCTGGATTATTTTCAATCCATTCGAATCCGTGACCTGGACGCAGAATCATTGGAGTATTGTGAGAGCAGGGGCCGTGTAGCTTGCAATCTGCTTCGGTCCAATCTCTTAATCCAGTAACTTCTTCAAGAACTACCAAACTATCAGAATTGCACGTCTGGGCATCAATAGTTTGGTTGCGTCGAACGGCAACACCTGTAACAACAGGGATTGCACCCATATCACGCATGAGAGTGTTACCTCCATGCACGGAAGAGCCAGAGGTCAAAAGATCATCAAGCGTGCCAATGCGAGTACCACTTTGAACAAAACGTTCAAACATGAGTTTTTCCTGAAACTTTGCATGTTTCTTGCCTTTATGTTGCGGGTCGTCGAATGTATCACACCAAATATATGGAATGCCAAGATGAAATGCTGTTGTTTGTGCTACTGTGCGACCAAGAGTCTCAATGCCGAGAATAACATCGAGATTATATTGCCTAAGCTCTTTTGCCATGATGCCTCCTATGTGATGCCAGAATTCAGCATGACCAGCCACTTCACGCATGTTAACAAAGCCGTTGAGATGCTTCCAGGATGTGCCAACAAGGTGTCCATCACGGATTACCGCACGGTGTTTTTCAAGGTAGCCTATGATACTGCGAAAATCTGACTGAGGTATTGTTTTCATTATTTCTCTCCTGTATTTGTTAGGATGCGTTATTGATTTCTTCAATCATGTTAGTTGCAACACCTACCGGGTCAGACGCTCTCATTACAGGTCGACCAACAACGAGATAGGATGCTCCGGCTTCTATGGCTTCACGAGGTGCCATAGCATTAGGCGAGTTATCATCAGTTGGATCAGAGGATCTACGGATGCCAGGTGTGATGATAACGCGTTTTGATTGTAAGTCATCGGGTCCGTGTTTGATATCAAGAGGAGAGCATACAACACCTCTTGCACCTTTGAGTTCACAGCTTTGGTGTAGAAATTTTTTTACTGCGCGAACTCGATCATATTCTGACCCGTACCATACTCTGAAATCCTCATTGGTTAAATCGGTCAAGGGACCGACGGGACAAAAAATTGTATCAGACATTAATTGAGATGCTGCACTGTAGATCTTGGGCTTTATTTTCTCGGCAAGTGTGCAGATCTTGATTGTGTCCCCGAATGTTGACCAAAACATCAGATCATTTTTGATCGTGTTCTCAATGTCAAAGAACTTGCCATCCAAAAAAACGCCAAGACCAGCTTGCTGGACCTGAGCGATTGCATCATTACCGAGAATGCGAAATATGGTGTTTACTTTGCATGTTACTCCAAGCGGACCCAGCTTTTCGCAACAAAAATCAAGCTTTTTTTTACACTCATCAATCATTTTTTGACGATTCATGTTAGTGGTAAATTTTGGATCACACCCAATGACCAATCGTTGTTGTGGTGGTGTATTGTCGTGCATGACGATTTTCCTTTTGTAAAAGTGCTGTGAAAATTTAATCCTACACTACAGGTAGGACCTTCGTGGGTAGGCTATATAAAAACCATTGAGAAGTCAAGGAAATTAGGGATTTATACAATCTTACATGATACAATGATCAGCATTGATAAATGAGTTGTATGCATACCAAAAAAGACTCTTTGTTGTTTGTTGTATTTGCCATGTGTTTCCTGCTGTTTTTGTCCGGATGTGGCTCGCGTTATGTGCAGCCCACATCAGGAACAAGTATTATTGCATTTGGTGATAGCTTGACTGAGGGCTATGGCTTACAAGATGAGGAAAGCTATCCAGCGCAGTTGCGTGATGCTTTGGGAGTCGATGTTATCAATGCAGGACGTAGTGGAGATACCACTGCAGAGGCATTGCTGCGCATAGATGAGGATGTATTGTTACGTGATCCGCGTGTTGTCATTGTTCTTCTGGGAGGAAATGATGCTTTGCAGAGAGTTGCGCCAGACGTTACATTTACAAACATTGCGACAATTGTTGATCGTATACAATCAGTTGGATCTGGCGTTGTGCTTGTTGGTGTTCGTGGGGGTATTCATAATGCACAGTATAAAAAGCGTTTCAAGGAATTAGCTCAGGAAAAAAATATTCCTTATGTGAAAGATGCTTTGAGGGGAGTGTTTGGCAAGAGGGATCTTATGTATGATGCAATTCATCCAAACAAGGAAGGATATGCGGTTCTGGTAGAAAGGATTGTGCCAAAAGTGCGAGTGTTTATGCGTGACTAAATGTGAGTGTTGAGAAGATACCATGCTATTATGGCAGTATAAGATTGAACCTATGGTAAATTTCGAAAAAACTTTTACAAGTGTTCCGTTGGAGAATGATATGGATCCGGTGGGAAATGTTTTCGAAAAGATGTTGAGTGAGCAATGCGAAAGGCCACGAGAAGCAAAAAAGTATCTCGAGGAAATGTTTCTTGCTCCGCGAGCCGCTTTTGGCTTGAGCAAGCTCGCACGATCTGATGCGCCTATTTTGCATACGTATTTGCCTGAGTTGCTTGATACTATAAAACAACGACATGTGCCAGAGCTGGAGCCGGGTGAGTTGCGTGAGCCTGTGACGCGACACAAGGAGGGTGGTGTGTGGAAGCACACCTTAAGTGTGATGGCAGCTATGGAAAGAAAGGAATTTATTTATGCTGTCAAAGAGGTGTATGGACTTGATGAAGAAATGTCCAAAGAAGAAGTGCGTGCGATTCTTTTTGAAAAATTGGGTACGGAATTTGCATGGGTGCCTCCTTTGCATGATATCGGCAAGTATGGCACGCAAGAGTTACGAGAAAGAAAGTTGGAAAATGGGAAAAGAGACCTGTACTATAGCTTTCAGGGTCATGAAGACCTTAGTGGAGAATTATTTGACAAGATTGCACAGCGACTAGAGTTTGATGATGCGGAAGCTGCCAAAATTCGTCAGTTGCTGGTGGATCATATGGAGATGCATAAGATTGCACGAACAGGAGGCATTTCTCAGGAGGATAAAGAGGAAATTTTCGGAAAACCAAATAGTGAGGCATTATTGTTTATACAATTGGCTGATACGATGGGTAATTATACAGATGCCCAGGATGCCAAGCAAAAGGTCGCTGCCTTTTTGACAGCTTGGCGTGAGATGAAAGAATACAAGGCGTATGTTCATAATGGTCTAGAGCAGGATCTGATGATGTCTGCGTAGATTGTGGGCATGCGAACACTTTGCCTTGACAGAAGTATTTTTTGGCGCATAATTGCGACATAAGAAGGGGGGGCTTATTAAACACATCATAATTATGAAAAAAGTAGTTATATCAGTTATTTTTTTACTTCTTGCGATCATTGCCTTTGTTTGGGCTTCGCAGTCTCAAAATTTGACTGTGCAAAAAATCTTTGGTCGGGTAACGAAGGGTGTATTGCCTGAGAAGAACGTTGTGCCAGTTGTAGAGCTGACACGAGAGCAAAAGTTACTTGCAGCGATTGATATTGCAAATCCGGCTGTTGCAACGATTCATACAGGTGTCGGAACTGCTCCTTCAGTGAAAGAGTTGACGGAAAAATTTATAGCACGTGCGGTTATCCTTTCACAGGATGGCTACATAGCAACGGCGACAGCAGCTTTTGAGACTCAGAGGGCAAAATTAGGGGAGTTTTCAATCCTTATTCCAGGGATCGGAGAGCCATTTGACGTGAAGCGTCAGGAAGCTTTTGGTCCAATCACCATTCTTAAAATCGATGCAGAGCCTTCTCGTGCTATAGAAATTGATGCAGAACCTGTAGGGTCTCGTGATGTCGTTGCATTGGGTGGGGATGTCATCATGAGTCCTGCTATGGGGATGGTAGTGGAAAGTGCAGATTTAATCCAAACTGATTTATCGCAACGTTTTGCGCTTGGCACCCCCCTAATTGGGCAAAATGGGGCATTGATCGGGCTGTATGTAAGTATTGCTGACCCAGTTGATAAAGATAGTGAGCGCCCATTTTTACAGAGTTTTTTACCTTCTGAGGAGGTACAAAATGCTTTTGCACAATTTCAAGGAAATTAGGGTGGGTATAACTCTGTGGATAATATCTGAATTGCTCTGCTTGTCTTGCGTCTTGCATGCTTGCATTTTTTTTAAAGGTATACTATAGTTGTGTCATAAGTAAAATACTAAAAACAATATGATGAGCAAGTCTGTTTCATTGCATATGTTTGCAGTATTTGCAGCAGTCCTTGTGGCTCTTGCAAGTATCGCGACAAGTGTATTGGCAGTTGAGGGGTCTGGCTACGGCGGGGATTCTGTACACTGCACAATCGACGCCAATCCTGGAGTCGTAGAAAATGGTGCTACAACACTGATCTGGTGGAGTAGTGAGAACGTAACATCGGCAAACCTTGAGGGAGTTGGAGCTGTGGATCCAAAGGGATACTGGTGGACAAATGGTATCGAGTCAGATACAACATACACACTTACTGTCATGACAGATGATGGTCAAAGTGCAACATGTGAGACTGCAGCCACACTTACAGAGGAATCTGTTGAGCATGGTTACTGTAGTGAGGTATACCCAGGACGTGAAATCGCTGATATCGATGGAAATGGATGGGGAGACACGCAGCATGGCGAGACTGGTTGCATGATTGATCCGTCTGGTGAAGAGGTAGAGTCAGAGTGTTATGACTGGGACGGCGATGGATGGGGATGGGACGGCGAGAAAGGTTGTCTGATCGATGGTTCAGAGTCTGAAGAAGAGGAAGAAGAGGAGACAGACGAGGTAACACACAACTACTGTTCTGTTACATACCCAGGACGTGTCATGGTTGATGCAAATGGAGATGGATGGGGAGACACTGAGTCTGACGAAGCAGGATGCATGATGGATCCTGAAGAGGTAGAAGAGGTGACAACTGATCATGGTTATTGTAGTGATGTGTACCCAGGACGTGAAATCGCTGATATCGATGGAAATGGATGGGGAGACACTGAGTCGGGAGAGACTGGATGTAAAATTGCTACAACAACTGAGGAAGAGACAGACGAGGTAACACACAACTACTGTTCTGTTACATACCCAGGACGCGTCATGGTTGATGCAAATGGAGATGGATGGGGAGACACTGAGTCTGACGAAGCAGGATGCATGATGGATCCTATTACAGAAGAGACAGAGGAGACTTCATCACACGCATACTGTAGCGAGGTATATCCTGGTCGTGTTATCGCAGATGTTGATGGTAATGGATGGGGAGATACAGCTTCAGGTGAGGAGGGTTGTATGATCGATTCAGAGACTGAAGAATCTACAGAGGAAGTGTCAGCTGGTGGTCCAACATGTACTGTGAGTGCTTCACCGTCAACAATTGGTGTGGATGGTGCGACAACGTTAAGCTGGACTGGATCAGACGACGCTGTTAGCTCAAGTTTGCGTCCATATGGTTCAACTGGAGTATTCTTTGAGGGTGTAGATCCGTCAAATGAAATCTATATCTCAGGAATCACTGATTCACGTTCGTACGTTGTTACTGTCACAGATGCTGATGGTAATACTGGAGAATGTGTTGTAGACCTTACTGTAGAGTAACAGTTTACGCAATCTTAAAAAAACCTTTGCCTTGTGCAAAGGTTTTTTTTCGTTCAATTCTTGTATCGGGGAGGGTCGCTAGTCTTTGAGTCCTTCGGTTTCATTTTGATGCCGATTTTTTGAGACTCATAACGGATTTATTCCTACTTAGTGTATTTCTCTTACTCTTACTCTTCCTCATTGACTTGATAATCACCTTTTTCACTTGATTTTTTCTCCTGAGTACGAGCTTTTGATTCCTGTTTTAGTCCTTAGTCAACGTTTATCTGACTTGGTAGTTCAACATTTTTTTTAAGAGGATTTTTCTCGTTCAGTACTTAAATGGCCTATCTCTCGTTCCTGCGTTTGTAGGACTTTTCTGTTAACTGTCGGCTCTTTTTTTAAATGCGGCATTTTTTTTAATAACAGTATATTGACATTATATCAATAATATGATAATATGTTCTCAAGGTAAGGATTTGATAACTTTGCCATATGATTTCTACAGTGGTATTATAGAAGTACTGATGGAAGTCACTCCATCAGCATTTTTCTATGGATGACGCTGAGGGGAGTGATCATGCTCCATGTTCTATATGGCATTGTGCTTTAAAAGAATTTTATGATACAGCAGACTCCATCACAGACAATGACGGCTTTGGCGCAGAGGCACCCTGAGCTTGCAAAGATTTTTCTCTATTTTTGCATTGGTGTTACAGCTGCTGGAGTCGATTTGGCAATTTTTTTCTCACTTAATAATGCTTTTAATTTCCCTGCAGAGTTGGCAACGATTATCTCGTCAACGTGTGCGGTTATCTATGCATTTACACTGAACGCAGTTTATAACTTTAAGATTAAAACGCACCTTGTTCGTAGGTTTCTCTCATATTTTGGTGTAAACGTCTTAGGTATATGTATCAGTGTTGGAATGATCTATTATTTTGCGCGATATGGTGGACATGATGAAAATATTATTAAAGTTCTATCGTTGCCAATTATATTTATTGTGCAGTTTACTTTGAATAGAGCAATTACATTTCGCCAGTCATAAAAAACTACAACTTGTATAATCTAAAAAAATGAAAAGTAAAGGTATAAAGAAGAATGTTGCAGTTATAGGAGCCGGGTACACAGGACTAACGGTTGCTTATAGACTCGCTACTAAAGGTTATAGCGTTTCTCTTTACGAACGTAGCGATCTACTTGGTGGTCTTGTTGCAGGATTTGATTTGGATGGTATTCCATTGGAAAAGGCTTATCACTTTCTCTATACAACTGATAAGGCAGCAATTGATTTGGCCAAAGAGTTGGATGTTTACGATGATCTGACATTTCACGATAGCTCTATTTCAACCTACTATGATGGTAAGTTGTATCCATTTATGACTCCAGTAGATCTATTGAAATTTACTCCGTTGAGTATAGTAGATCGAGTTCGTACAGGGCTTGTCGGTCTTTATTTGCAAAAGCTAACAAATTGGGAGCCTCTCACAAAAGTGACTGCACTGGACTGGTTAACGCGCTATAATGGTAAGAGGGCAACTGAGATTATTTGGACACCACTTTTAAAAGGGAAATTTGATAAGTATTACGATAAGGTGACAATGTCTTGGCTTTGGTCACGTATCCATGTTCGCGCTAATTCAAAAGAAACAACGCAGGAAAAGTTGGGTTACTTTAAGGGTGGTTTTCGCGTGCAGACTGAAGCTATGGCACGGGCAATTGAATCAGCGGGCGGTACAATTCATTTAGGAGTTGATATACAGAAGATAGTTCCTGCGCATGATGAGGCCGATGGTCGCATGACAATTGTCACAGATCAAGAATCTTCAACAAAAACATTTGATGACGTGGTTGCTACAACGCCATCACATGTTTTGGCACAATTAACGCAGGAGCATCCATCGATGACGTCTGAGTACCGAACGAAGCTTACGTCAATCGATTATATCGGTGCAGCAGTTATGATCTTCAGTACAAAGCAGGAGATTAGTGATTACTATTGGCATAACATAAATGATGATGAGGTTCCGTTTTTGGTTCTGCTTTCAAAGACTGCACTTTCTGGCATAGAGAGCACAGGTGGGCGTTATATCTACTACATTGGTGATTATGTTACACATGACCACAGATATTTTTCGATGGAGAAGCAAGATATCATGAAAGAATGGAAGGATGGCCTAAGGAAAATGTTTGCGCATTTTGATGAGGATCAAATAGTTAGTGAGGAGCTCTTTACGTTTAAGAATGCTCAGCATATTGTTGATATTGGTTATGAAGACAAGATGCCAGAGTATAGAACACCGGTTGAAGGATTGTATCTTGCGAACTTTTCACAAATCTACCCTGATGATCGTGGTGTTAATTATGCCATAAAGGAAGGTGAGATGATTGCTCAAATGGTTATGGATGACAAAAATAAAAAATCACAGTCAAAATAAACTATAGAAAAGCTGAAATACAAAAATTATTGAGTATATAATTATAGAGTGATGGAAAAAACGTTAAATATAACAAAGAAGGGCAACCTAATAGAGCGCAGTGATTCTTACAATAGTGAGGTATTGTTTTCTATTATTTTCCCAACATTCAATGAATCAGAGAATGTTGTGCCTCTTCTACGTGAGCTTGGGGTATACCTAGAAAAAGTTGACTATCCGTATGAGATTTTGTTTATAGATGACAGTAAGGACAATACTCCAGAAGTGATTCGAGCATACATGAAGCATGCACCGAATATTACACTAATTCATCGCAACAACAATACTGGCCTTGCGACAGCATTTGCCGAGGGTTTTGCGGCTGCACAGGGTGAGTATGTGGTATGTATGGATAGTGATTTGCAACACCCACCAGAGGCAGTGCCACGGCTTATGCGTCAAGTGGAGCGTACGCAGAGTGATATAGTGGTTGCTACACGTTATCGTAAGGGTGGTCATGCTGAAGGTCTTGGTGGTACTTACAGAAAAGCGGTGTCACATCTTTGCCGGTTTTTTGCATGGACATTTTTACCGGCAACAAGAAAATCAAGTGACCCAGGTGCAGGATTTTTTGCTATTCGTCGATCTATTGCGACAACAATTGATCCTACAAAATTACGGGGATTTAAAATACTTATAGAAATTCTTGTACAAAAGAAGAATGCAACTGTAAGTGAGATAGTGTACGGTTTTCGTAAAAGAGAGGGGAATGACTCTAAGGCGACAATGCAACAAGGTATAAATTACCTAGCGCAGGTGGTAGACCTTTGGCGTGATTACTACATTAAGCCATTTTATGCAAAGTACCTACGACAGAAGCTGCATCTTTTTTATGCAATTTTACTTGCTGCAGCTCTTATTTATGCTGCATATTTTATATCAGGACTTGTCGAGGGAACACTTGCTAAAATTGTTTTTACAGTGTCGATGTTTCTCTCTATCCAAGGTTTTTTTGCTGTCATCTTACATCTTTACACATGGAATAACCCGCTCAAGCATTTTGCGCAAGAGCGGTATCTGCCGCATGAGACACCAACGTACTCCTTTACTGCGATGATTCCAGCGCGACATGAAGTGGATGTTCTTAAGACAACTATCAAACGGGTTAGTGAGGTGGATTATCCAGAGCACTTGAAGGAGACTTTTGTCCTTGTGTATGCAGATGATGATCCAGAAACTATCCAAGCAGCAAAGGAGGTTATAGCTGAGATTGGGAAGTCAAACGTACAGCTTCTAGATTTTGGTGGTGATCCAGGGCCGAGTAAGTCTCGTGGTCTTAACATTGGTCTTGCGCGCTCAACAAAGGATATCATTACAATTTTTGATGCAGAAGATCGTGTGCAGCCTGGCTTGTATAATGCTATAAATACTATTTTTATTCGTAAAGGTGTTGATGTGGTGCAGTCTGGTGTACAGCTCATGAATTACCATTCAAACTGGTACTCAATGTTTAATGTCTTAGAGTACTACTTCTGGTTTAAATCTGCGCTTCATTTCTTTGCTAGTCGTGGCGTAGTACCACTTGGTGGGAATACGGTGTTCATGAAGCGAGATATGGTGCGAGAGATTGGTGGATGGGATGCTGATTGTTTGACAGAGGATGCTGATATTGGAATTCGTATGGCCTCAAAGGGTGCTAAATTTGATATTTTCTATAATGAGGAATTGTCTACCCAAGAGCAAACACCACCAACGATTGCAAGTTTTGTAAAACAGCGTACACGATGGAATCAAGGTTTTATGCAGATTCTGAAAAAAGGTGAGTGGTTGCAGCTAGAGAAATTTTCTCAAAAAGTTTTGATCGTCTACGTTTTGGCGTGGCCGTTCATGCAGGCTGCTCTCGTATTCTTTTTGCCGTTGTCAATTGTAGCTGCATTCTTTATCAAGATCCCAATTGTTTACAGTTTATTGGCATTTATCCCGCTCTATGTTTTGATAGCGATTATCGTGATTAGTTGTTTGGCGATCTACGAGTTTGCAAAAACGTATAAAACAAAATTTAATATTCTGTATTTTCTCAAGATTATTATTATGATCATCCCTTTTCAAATGCTTTTAGGTATTAGTGCTTTTCGTGCAATTATCCGAAATTTGTCTGGAAAGCTGAATTGGGAAAAAACTGAACATCTGAATATTGATTATTCTGTTACGACCAATAATAATTCGTAATCTTATAAGAAGGTATTGTCTCGTGGCAAGTGTTTGGACGAACTGCATTTAAGGAGGAAAATAATATCATGACAAAGAAGCTTATAATTTGGATCGTTTTTGTGCTGACACTTGCTGTTTCAGTTGGTTTTCACTCGCGCAATATGCTTCAATATCCATATTTTGAGAGTGATGAAGGCACATATACTTCACAGGCGTGGTCACTGGTCACGCAAGGAGAGCTTGCGCCATATACGTATTGGTATGACCATCCACCACTTGGTTGGATCGTAATTGCGGGGTGGACGATGCTTTTTGAGGAAGGATTCTTCGCCTTTGGGTCTTCTCTGGATACGGGACGTGTATTGATGCTCGTTGTACATGCTGCAAGTACATGTGTTTTGTTTTACATCGTTTATCACATGACCCGACGTATTTTACCTGCGTCAGCAGCGGTTGCGCTCTTTGCGCTCTCACCGCTTGCGATATATTTTCAGCGACGAGTGTTGCTGGATAATATTATGATTTTTTGGGTTCTTCTTGCTTTCGCGATGTTTTTTGTGCCTTATAAAAAGCAGAAGTTGCGACATTTTATTTCAGCTGGTGTTTTTTATGCTTTTGCTGTTCTTACTAAGGTGACTGCCGTTATGTTTGGACCGGCTTTTCTTTTTCTCTTGCTTGCAAAGGAGTCTCCTGTTGGACGGCATTTTCGTACCACAATGTGGTTTATGTTTTCTGGCATGGTAGTGTCAACATATATTCTTTTTGCTTTGCTGCAGAATGAGTTTTTCAAAAGTCCAACCGGTGAGCATGTTAGCTTCCTTGGGGCTTTGGAGTTTCAGTCAGGTCGTGATGGTGGTGTTTTTTGGGACCCGGCAAGTGACTTCCGTACTACTCTTGGTGACTGGATGCTTAAAGATGAAGTTTTTATCTACGCGATTGGTGTTGCGCTTTTGATACCGATTGCTATTTTGATTATGTCTTTCTTTAGCTGGCTCTTTAATGTTCGAAGTATTCACTTTACGCCAAGTAAAAATTTGTGGGCATTTCTGATTTGTATCATTACATACTTTGCTTTTTTGATACGAGGTGGTGTGACATTTAATTTCTATATTGTTCCACTTATTCCATTTGTGAGTGCTGTTTTGGCAATTTTCTTGCATAATGTCTTAGCTTGGATGCCGCGCGCGCTTTATAATGCCGTATTCATTGTGATCTTAGGCGGGGTTGGATGCTATTATGGCTTTTTGGCGCCGCAGAATCATTTTACAGCAGATGAGACGACTAATCAGAAGGAGTCTGTACGGTGGATAAAAGAGAATGTTGAGAATGATGCAGTCATATTGATTGATAGTTATGCATATGTAGATTTGCATGACCCGCGTTATATCAATACCAAGGCCTTTCCTAATGCAGATTGGTATTATAAGATCTCGCGTGACCCAGAGATAGGAGAGCAAAAGTATAATTTGAACTGGCGAAATTTTGATTATATAGGATTGACGCATGAGATGATGCGACAGATCCGTGAAGGACAAGACCCGATTGTTCGCGCTGCTTTTGATAACTCGCTTCCAGATAAGGAGTGGAAGTCTGGCACGACTGCATTTGTAGACTTTGATGATCTGCTTTCAACAAATGGAGATTGGGCCGCACTTTTTAAGATTAATGATAGTTCCCGTGAATTGCTTTTGGATTCATGGCGTCAATATAAATCACGATTTATAGCTCTGTCAGGGGAGCAGTATGGCCAAGTAGTTGATCCTGTTACGACTGCTACAACTTCACAGGGGCAAGGGTATGCGATGCTTAGGGCTGCGATGATGTTTGATAAGGACGTATTTGATGCGACATGGGGATGGACACGGGATCATTTGCAATTTCGTGTCGAGGATAAATTGTTTTCTTCTCGCTGGAAGGACGGCGTTGAGGCGTCTGATAATTCCAGCGATGCCGATCTTGATATAGCTCTCGCGCTCATTTTTGCTTCAAATATTTGGGGCGATGCTGAGTATGGTGCGGCAGCGCAGGAAATTATTGCTGATATTTGGAAACAGAATGTTATTACGGTAGGAGAGCGACATTACTTGATTGCTTTAAATAAAAAATCAGCATTGCGAGGTACAGACGAGTATCTTGTGAATCCGTCTCATTTCTCACCAGCATGGTATCGTGTCTTTGCTGAATTTGATACAAACATTGACCGTGATTGGATTGGATTGGCTGACGATACATATGATATTTTGAACGATATATCTGTTCTTGCATGGAATCAAACTGCTTTGCCAATGAATTGGGTTTCAATAGATACCTCGTCTGGTAGAATTTTGCCCGCACAAAAGCATATTTTAGAGGCAGGCTATGCAAATCGATTTAGTTTTGATGCATTTCGGACTTTGTGGCGTGTAAGTACCGATGTTGCGTGGTATGAAACTGCTACAGCACAGACGTATCTTTCTGGAGTGGCTAATTACCTGACACGTTATGGTGAGGAAATACCTACATCTATTGCAGCGAGTGGTGCTACAAGTAACCAAAGTGGATCTCTTGCCGTAAAGTCTGGTTACCTTAGTGCACTAATGTGGGGCGAAGATCAGCAGTTTGCCCAGCGCTACTACAATAAGAATTTCGTGCAAGCCTATGATTTCGAAAAAGAGCAGTGGAATGACGGTATCAATTACCTTGATGCAAACTGGGCGTGGCTTGGAAGTGCACTTTATAACAAAAAATTTGTGAATCTTTGGGAGGCGAGTGTTGCGCAATAAGTGTTTGTGTAAAAAAGGATTGCACTTGACGACTTCTTTGTGTACAATGAATCTACTGAAATCTCTTTTGCGCTTACAAAAAAACAAAATAGTTGACAGTTTTATACAGATATGCCACAATATATCAATTGTGGAGACTTACTTTTTTTAATCTACCTATATGAAAAAGAAATTTTTAGCGATTATTGTACTTGGTTTTGCAGGAATCATGCATTTTGGCACAACTGTAAATGCTGCAAGCGACTTACCTGAAGGATTTGTTGCGCAGGAATTTGCGGAGGGCTTTGAGCGACCTACAGCCCTAGCACCTCTGCCGGATGGTCGGATGCTTGTTGCACAGAAAACAGGTGAGATATTCATTGTTCAGGCTGATGGCACTACGATCAGCAATCCTCTTATCGATCTTGGGGATGCGGTAAATGCTGCAGAGGATCGAGGATTAATTGGTATAGTGGTTGATCCTGATTTTGCGTCAAATCACTTCATTTATATAGCCTATACGCATGAACCAGATCCAACAGAGCCTGGAGGATATTATCTTGATGACACAAAAGAGGGATGTGCTGATGTTGGCGACAATTGGAGTAGAGTGGAGTGCTATTCGATACCAAAGAAGAATGCCCGTGTTGTGCGCTACACAGAAGTCGATGGCTTAGCAACAAATCCGCTCACAATCCTTGGGTCACAAGGTGGTACTGCAGAGTTTCCATCATGTGCTAGCTACCCTGGAGACGATTGTGTAGCATCTGATTCTGGTAGTCATTCAATTGGCGGCCTTCGCTTTGGTCCAGATGGAAATCTCTATGTTTCGACTGGAGATGGTGCGGGCTTCTTTTTTCCAGAGCAGCATGCCTTTCGTGCACAAGACCTTGATCATCTCAGTGGAAAGGTATTACGTATAAAGTCAAATGGGGAAGGTTTAGAGGACAATCCATATTTCACTGGAGATGTGAGTGATAATCGATCAAAAGTATGGGCATATGGATTTCGCAACCCATATCGGTTCAATTTTTCGCCACAAGGTAATTTGCTAGTAGCGGATGTTGGGTGGGGTGCATATGAAGAACTTAATATTATCAGCCCAGACAGTCCAGGTAAAAATTATGGGTGGCCATGTCGCGAAGGAAGGACTGAGACGGGCGGCTATAACTTTATGCCAGGCTGTCAGATAGAGGGTGATTATACAAATCCCATCTACGATTATGTTCATGAGAAGGTGCCAGAAATTGGAGGGGAGAATCTTATTGGCGCAATTACAGGTGGTGCATTTGCACTGAGTGATACATATCCTGATAGTGTTCGTGGCTCATATATCTTTGGAGATGCTATATTTGGATTTATGCGGCAGATCCGATTTGATGACAATGAGTACATACGTGACGTGCGTGACTTTGCGTCTGAGGTGCCCTTTGCTGTTGAGTACGTGACAGGTGCAGATGGCCTTATATACTATATTGAGCATTATTCTGGACTCGTTAAGCGATTAGTTTATACAGAGGCGCCAGTGGCAGATTTTTCTTTGTCAGTGGATCAAGGTACCGCACCTCTTTCTGTCGATTTTGATGCTGAACTATCAAGTGTTTTTGGTGGCGCACCTCTTTCGTATGCGTGGGATTTTGGTGATGGTAGTGTTGGTAGTGGCAAGGAAGTGTCGCACACGTATCCAGGCCCAGGCCAGTATGAAGCGCAGCTAACTGTGACTGCACAAGGGCTCACAAATGTAACATCTCGAACAATTCTTGTTGAGGAGCCATTTAGTGGCGGTTATGATGCAGATCCTACGCATCGCATCACTGAGATAACATCAGCGCAACCTTATTTCTTTGGTAATGATATTCATACAGTCAATACGTTTGGCAATGATGGTCAAAATGATCCTGTAACACTTCATTTCCAGATTCATGATCAAAGTAGTGGTACTCATTTATCTGAGTATGACTTCACTGTGGAGAATCAGGTCATTGAGCAAGGCGTACAAAGAGTGTTTGATGCGTCTTTTCAACTCCCACTTGGTTCATATGTTCTGAATATAGCAGTCACATCACCAGATCAGACAGTTGATTACTTGTGGGTACCTCGTGCAGCCACATTTGAGGTTGTATCACGATCGCCAGTTACTGAAGATCCGGAAATTGAAATTGTTGAAGAAGATCCAGTCATCATACCTCAGGCTGCTGGCAGCACGACGGTTCACCGATTCTACAGCAGTGTGTATAAAGGTCATTTTTATACTACATCAAATTCTGAGAAGGAGAATTTGGAAAGTAATGCTGATTGGGCATATGAAGGCATTGCTTATACGCTTACCGATGAAAAAACTGCACAAGGCGTGCCAGTGTATAGATTTTATAGTCAATTGTTCAAGGGGCATTTCTATACTATTTCTGAAACTGAACGAGCAAGGACTGAAGTTGATCCAAACTGGAGTTATGAGGGCGTAGCGTACAAAGTATTGGGTGATGCCAATGGTAGTGCAAGTCCAATCTATCGTTTTTGGAGCCCTGTGTTTAAGCATCACTTTTTCACAAAAAGCTTGAAGGAGCGAGATCATATACGACTTACGGATACTAACTGGATCTATGAGGGGATTGCTTGGTACGTAGAATAATGAGAATATGGTTTTGGCAAGGGGATCTTGTGCCAAAATCAGCAAAGTGATATACTCTCTCCATAGAACTTCCTACTATAAATGGATAGCATGAGTTTCAAGTACTCATAGGAAGCACGCTAAAGACTGTACAAAGAAATCTTGCTGTGATAGTAGTGCGATATATGCACATCCTGTAAGAATTTGGTCGATTTGATAGTCAATTATATTTGAAAATTTTGATCCGATAGTGTCATGGATATGATTACTTGTTGGATATCATTTTTTCAGGCACGTATGTGTCACGCGTAGGTGTTGTGCAAAAGCAGGGAATAACTGGTCATCAGTAATTTCTCTGTCGTACAATGCTTTGAATGACGGAATGTGTAGAAATTTTTCGTTACAACAGAGTCTGATGAGCAAATAAAAGAAGATGTGCTTATTGGATTTTATGAATAACAATACATATACAGAATGGTCTGTATATATAAAAATGAATTATGACAGAAAATAATGCATCGCAAGATGCACAACAAAAAAGAGCCCGCCGTGGTACTGATATAACAGGTGGTGCTAATCGTCGCTCTCAAAAAAATGCGCAACACATGCGTGGAGGGCGCGGTACAAATAATCAAAAAGCCGTACAGAATGATCAAGCAAAAATTGATCAGGCTCGTCGTGATGCAGCTCTGGGACGAAGTGTTCCAGATAAGCCTCTTACCTCACCCTCAAGTAGCACTGTAAGCGGAGGTGGGACACAGCAAGATAATGCAGGGTCGCAACGTCGTCGCTCACGTGGTAGTCGTGGACGAGGTGGACAAAGGAAAGTTCAAGGTGCGCAGGCAAATCCAAGCAAGGCAGCAACAAAAAATGCAACAAAAAAATCGACGCGTAAAACATCTAAAAAGGCTGGAAGGCGTTCGCGCGGTGGTATGCGTTTTAGGCCAGGACAGCCTAAGACAAATGCTGAACGGATTATTGATGTGACAGCTGCAAATGGGTCGGTAGAGGCTCCTAAGATTCCAGCGATCGAAAAAGGTGTGATGCGAGTTATACCTATTGGTGGAAATGAGGAAGTTGGACGTAATATGGTTGCTGTAGAGTATGGAACAGGTGATGGAAAAAGTGACATCATTATTACGGATACTGGCATGCAATTTGCTGAAGAAGACATGCATGGCATTGACTATATCGTTCCAAATGTCAGTTATTTCCGAGGTAAAGAGCGCAACATTTTGGCAGTTATGTACACGCATGGTCACTTGGATCATATTGGTGCTGCACCAGTGATCTTGAAGCAGCTGGGCTATCCTACAGTTGTTGCACGTGACCTGACTCTGGCAATGATCAAGAAGAAATTAGAGGATGGTAATCCAGGGGGTGCTGCAAACGTCAAAACGATAAGTGTGAAGGATATCGACAAGAAAATGACTTTTGGCTCTTTTAAGGCACATTTTTTTGAGGTAGATCATTCGATTATGGACTGTATGGGTATCGCACTAGAAACTGATGTTGGTACTGCGATTAACCTTGGTGATTGGACCATTAACCATGATCCTGCAGATGGTGGAGCTATCTCCTATGAGAGTCTCAATCAGTACCCTGAGCCACGTATTTTGATGCTTGAGTCATTGAGTGCGATTAATACAAGGGCGCCAAAGAGTGAGAAGGTGATGCAGGGTAATTTGCAAACGCTTATCAAGGAAGCTCCTGGTCGTATTATTATTGGTACATTTGCGTCGCAGATCAAGCGTATTGCTGGATTGCTTGAGTTTACTGAGAAGATTGGACGTAAGGTCCTCTTGGAGGGTTATAGTATGAAAACAAACATCGAGATCGCGAAAAGCCTTGGCTACATCAAGGTGAGTGACGATGTTTTTATCACGCCACAAGAAATGAGTAAGTACCCTGACAATAAGATTCTCGTTCTGTGTACTGGCGCTCAAGGTGAGCATAATGCAGCCCTAAATAAAATTGTGACGGAAAATCATCGATTTATTAAGGTGCAGCGTGATGATACGATTGTATTTTCGTCATCAATTATCCCAGGTAACGAGAGGAGTATTCAGAGACTCAAAGACAATCTCTATCGTAAGTGTGACAATGTCATTCATAGCGACATCATGGATGTGCATATGGGTGGTCATGCTACAGCACAAGATATTGAGACAGTCATAAGGATGGTGGATCCGCAGTACTTTATACCAATCTATGCTAATCACTACATGCTTCATGAAGCGAAAAAGCGTGCAGTGGAGATGGGATTTCCTGGTAATAAGGTTGCAATCCTTGACAATGGTCAGATCTTTGAGATCAGTAAGAAAGGGACACGTATAAGAAAGGAGAAGGCGGATACGAGTTATGTTTTTGTCGATGGATTAGGCATTGGTGATGTAGGCCAAGTTGTTTTGCGTGATCGCCAAGCATTGGCAGAAGATGGTATGTTTATCGTTAATGTGATCGTTGATGCAAAGAAGAAGAGTGTTGTCTCGTCACATGTTACATCACGGGGATTTGTTTTTGTGAAGGATAATTTTGACACGATCAATGAAGCGAAGCGTCGTGTTGAAAAAGTCATTGCAGAGTCGACAAGTGAGGATGCTCAAATTGATTGGAGATTGGTTGAGAATGATGTTCGAGATAAAATTGGTGAGTTTCTCTTCCAGAAAACTGCTCGTAGACCGATGGTTTTACCAATCATCATGGAAGTTTAGCTTCGTTATTTTGCCTTGGTAATCGAGATAAAGGCTGGATGTAGTAAAAAGACCTCATTTGATGAGGTCTTTTTGTGCTAAAATAGGTACATAAATTATGATGTGATTACTGATATATGGCAGAAAATCAGAAAAAAAGACTTTTTAGTGGTATACAGCCAACAGGTAACCTTCACTTGGGAAATTACCTTGGTGCTGTGAAAAATTGGATTGAGATGCAAGATGGTTATGATGCAATTTTTTGTATTGTGGATGCGCATGCGATTACTGTGCCACAGGAGCCGGGAGTGTTGCGGGATAATATACACGATCTCGCGAGACTCTTGCTTGCATCTGGAATTGATCCAGACAAGTCAACGCTTTTTGTGCAAAGCGATGTGAGCGGACATTCTGAGCTTGCGTGGATCCTGAATACTGTTGCACGTATGGGGGATATGGAAAAAATGACACAATTCAAGGATAAGAGCGCAAAAGATGGATCTGAACGATCAAGTGTTGGGCTTTTTGGGTATCCAATTCTTATGGCTGCCGATATCCTGCTTTATGATGCGTATATAGTACCAGTGGGCGATGACCAGCGACAACATATAGAGCTTACCAGGACACTTGCTCGACGCTTTAACAAGCGTTTTGCAACAGATGGCTTTGTTGTGCCCAAGGGCGAGATTCGTGAAGAGGGTATGCGCATTATGGGTCTCGATGATCCGACAAAGAAAATGAGTAAAAGCGCTTCAAGTGAGTATAATTATATCGCTCTCAGTGATGGTGCAGATGTCATTCGCAAGAAAATCATGAAAGCAGTAACTGACAGCGAGCCTACAATTACATATAGCGATGATCGTCCAGCAGTAAAAAATCTTATCACAATCTATAGTTTGTTAAGTAAGAAGTCTGTAGGGGATATTGTAGAGCAGTATGATGGCAAGGGTTTTGGTGATTTTAAAAAAGACTTGGCAGAAGTTGTAGTGGATTTTATTCTGCCTTTACAGGAAAGGATTGCTAATGTAAGTGATCAGGAGATTGAAGATGTTCTATCACAGGGAACTGAATCTGCAGGTAGGGCGGCGGATATAAAAATGAGAGAGATAAAAAAGGTGATGGGATTGGGGTCATAGATTATATTGATCAGAAAAGTTTTGTATGAGCGGTGCCGATCAAAAAGAGGGTGTTTGGGTGTTGCAAAGGATGGACGATGTGATCCGTCGTTTTTTGGTGCCGAAAGTTCCTCTGTGGATGGAGACGTATCACCTGACTATGATGACGCTGATATGGAGTTTTGTGATTATAGTCTCTGGTTTTTTGGCGCGGTATAATGTACATTGGCTCTGGGTCACGAGTGCTATGATAGCTCTTCAGTATGTGACCGATCTTCTTGATGGAGCGATTGGTAGGTCGAGAAATTCAGGATTTATTAAGTGGGGATTCTACATGGATCATCTACTGGACTATCTGTTCTTAAGCTCTATCATAATCGGATACTCACTTTTACTGCCAGATCAGTTTAAGTACGTACTCTTTTTTGTACAAACAATTCTGGGTGGATTTATGGTGAGTTCATTTCTTTCGTTTGGCGCAACTGGAAAGTTTAATATCAGTTATAGTGGTATTGGACCTACAGAGGTGCGATTATTTTTTATTGGAATTAACTGTATTTTGATTTTTTTTGGCATTGATCTTCTTAGTAAATCTATGCCGCTTTTTCTCATAATTAGTGTGTTTATTTTCTTCCTGGTAGTATGGCGATCTCATAGAGACCTTTGGAAATTAGATATGCTTAATCATAAGAAGAAAAATTAAAGCCCTATGAAGTTTCTTGCGATAGTTACATCTTTTACACTGACATTCATAGCATTTGCGATTTTGGCAACGAAGCTTTTCTATCCTTATCATCGTGCCCTTGCATTTTTCGTATATGCTTTTGGGTGGGTATTTTTTATCTGGTCTTTGTATTCTAAGCGTAAGCTGATTATTGATTCAGGGGAGGTTGCTGAGAGATTCATTATGCAGTATGGTGCTCATGTGACTCTTGCATTTTTTTTGGTTTTGTTTGCATACTTTGCATGGGTTTTGATTCCGTTGGAGAAAACATTCCTTACGGATATTCCGCCTAAAGATTTTGCAAAGTACATACAAGATGATACTAGTTCGTTTATGTATATCGAAAGGGGCTTGAGTAAAGAGGTGCAAAATATTGAAACTAATCCAATTTTTACCAAGGATGCGACCACTCTTTCTTTTGAAGAGAGGGCGTACGTTCAAAAATCTTGGAAAAATACGCTAGACTATCTTTTTGAACTAGATATTTTGAAAGAAAGATATAAGGGATTTTATCAGATTGATTACTTGCAAAGTCCTGAAAATCATATAAATAGTTTTTTGATTGCATATAGTTCTTTTTTGGCTCAAAATCATTATGTTTTGCGTGTAGAAAGGCGTATTGGCAATGAGGTAGGAATAAAGAAAATACTAAATGATGAGAATGAGGATATGGGGATGGTTTCAAATAGTTTTGATAGATCTGTGGATCTTTTAGTCCATCCTGATACTGTGATTCGTATAAACGCAGGAAGGACATATCGCAGTATTCTTGGTAGCCAAGTTTCTGAGAACGTCCTTGTGGAAAACATAGCGAAGTATTTAGAATATATAGATAGAAACCTTCAAAAATACACGGCTCTGACACTCGATAGTCCCTTAAAAAAATTGGAGTCATTGAGTTTTGGTGCTTGGTATCCGCTACAAAAAAAAGCAGCACTTCAGCTTAGCTATGTTCGAACCACTGATAGATCTTACATTATATCCCCCTCTTTTGCTCATGCAAGGCGTGAGCATGTTGAACCTGCAGATATTCTTTTGCAAAGAAGAGAGTGGCATGCAACAAATATAGGTATACCTGGGTATTGGACGCACAGTGCGTTTTATATTGGTACCCTTGATGAGATGGATCAGTATTTTGCAACGCTCACAACATTGGATAATAAGAAGCCTAGTGAGGTTATCGCTCGCCTTTATCCTGACGCGTATAATCAGCTAAAAAATGATACTGAAGATGTTTATCCGCTATCTGTCATAGAGGCAAAGCGACCTGGCGTAATATTGAAATCTTTTGAACACTCTGTTAATGCGGATTCTGTTGGTATTATACGACCAAATATAACGAAACAAGAAAAGTGGGATTCGATTCTGAGGGCCATATCATTTTTTGGTCGTGGGTATGACTATGATTTTGATTTTTTGACTGATCATGCATTAGTTTGCTCAGAGGTTATATATAAAGCATTGGCAGATGTTGAGGGATTGAATTTTGAAACGAGCATGGTCAGTGGTCGAGTGATTTTTTCTCCAAATCAATTTGTGGAAAAATTTGATAGTGAGATGGATGATAAGGATGGTGTGCGGCAACTATTGTTTGTAGCATTTTGGGATGGTGATGAAAATACTTCTCAGGTCAAAGAGCGATCAGTAGAAGAATTTCGTAGTAGCTGGAGACGACCGAAATGGCATATCGTAAAGGATTATCTAAGGTAGTGTGACCATATAAAAAACCACATTTGAAAATGTGGTTTTTTTGATGGGTATGACTTGTTCTAGCTCATGCACTTTTTGACCTGCTCTTCCAAATGCTCGATGCACTTTCGCTTTTCTTGCGCAACTTTTTCCCACGTTGCAACACTATCATCTGAAGAGTCTGCATCTTTGAGGTAGACATTCTCGATGCGCCAAAGACTTTTACTTTCTTGTACAAGTTGATTGAGGAGATTGAACTTATGATTATCTAGCATATTTTTAGATTATTGTATTAGATGTGTGCAATTGCGAGGGATCTATCCTCGGATAATTGCAAGAATTTCGTCGCGTTTTTCTTCCATGAGGTCTTTGTTGTCTGCTTCGCAGATGAATCTGAGAACTGGTTCCGTATTACTTGGGCGGACATTAAACCACCAGCGTTCTCCGCTAGGCTTGTCCCAAAAAGAAATCTTTATTCCATCAAGCTCACCAAGATCTCCATCTTTGTAGAGGTCTTTGAGTTTTTCCATCATACCTTGCTTATCTTCTACTTCAGAGTTGATTTCTCCGCTGTGGAAATAGCGACGGTAGTCAGATACAAGATCAGAAATTGACTCGCCTTTTTCCATCATGAGGTTGAGCAGTGTGATGGCTGCCAGAGATGAAAGTTCACCAGTTTTGTTTGCTTTGAAGTAGTAGTGTCCAGAAAGCTCGCCAGCATACAGTGCATCCTCTTCTTGCATTTGCGCCTTGATGAACGTATGGCCAACACGACATTCATGTGCTACACCGCCAGCCTCTTCGATCGCTTCACGTGTTGCCATTGAAGAGCGTAAGTCATAGAGAACGGTTGCGCCTTTGTTGTCATCGAGCATAACCGTTGCCATGAGTGCGGAGGCGAGGTCCATTGGGATGATTTCGCCTTTTTCATCTACAAATCCAACACGATCAGCGTCTCCGTCATATGCGATGCCAAGATCTGCGCCTACCTCGAGAACTTTTTCTCGCAGTTCATCGAGTGTGCTTTCGTTGAGTGGGTTGGCTTCATGTGCAGTGTATGGATGATCAAGGTCGCAGTAGATTTTTGTAATCTCAAGATTGTCAGCAAAATGTTCCAGAATTGGCAGCTCAAGAACGCCCATGGTATTCGCGCAATCTACTACGATTTTGCGTTTTTTGTCTCCAAATTCTGCAAAACTACGAACATGTTTGTAGTAAGGAGTGATGATATCGTGCTGGGTAATACTGCCTAATTCATTTGCAACAGAAGTGTCTGCTTCGCCGCGCATCTCAGCAATTACGTAGTCACGGATATCATTTAATCCTGTTACATCGCCTACGGGTCCAACATTTTTCTTGCAGAGCTTAACTCCATTGTACTCTACAGGGTTGTGTGAGGCTGTAACTGCAACAGATCCATCAACATCAAGGTTCCATGAGGAGTAATATAGCATCGGAGTTGTGATCATACCAAGGTCAGTGACGTCACAACCTTTGGAATTGATTCCCCGGATGAGTGCTTGCTTGAGGGATTCGCCGTGTGGCCTCGCGTCTCTTCCGACAGCAAGGTGCTTTGCTCCAAGGACTTCTACGATTCCGCGACCAATATGATAAGCAGTGGATTCGTCTATATCTGATCCATAGATACCGCGAATATCGTACGCTTTAAAGATATTTGTATTCATGTCGTTTTTCTTTTTCTTACCCTTTTATTATACTAGAATTGACTGAGAATGTCTTTTGCGTCATACTTCTTTCTGTATATAGTGCAACGGCACTACTTCCACCAACCCTATCTTAAATATATTATTATATGGCACTACAAATTGGCATTGTCGGACTTCCAAATGTTGGTAAATCCACTCTCTTTAAAGCACTTACAAGGAACCCTGTAGATATCAATAACTATCCTTTTTGTACAATTGAGCCAAATGTTGGCATCGTGACAGTGCCTGATAATCGCCTGCTCAAGCTTGCTGATTTTTCACGTTCAGCGAAAACAGTCCCAACGGCAATTGAATTTGTTGATATTGCTGGATTGGTTGAGGGTGCAAGTAAGGGTGAGGGCCTTGGAAATAAATTCTTGGCAAATATTAGGGAAGTTGATGCTATTGCGCAAGTTGTCCGTGTTTTTGCAAATGATGATATCACGCATGTTGCAAATAAAGTTGATCCTGTGAATGATATTGAGGTGATTGAGACGGAGCTCATTCTTGCAGACCTGGCAACCATAGAAAAAACGATTGTGAGGCTCTCTAAATCTGTGAAAAGCAATGATAAGGATGCCATTGCTCAGTTGGAAGTTGTTGAGAGTCTTAAGGTGTTACTTGACAATGGCAAGCTTGCAGGGACGGCGCAGATTGATATAGAGCATGAGCCGACACAGGATATTGTTCGGGAGATGTCTCTCCTTACGATGAAGCCGATGATGTATGTTTATAATACAACAGAAGGTCAAGCTGCATTGCCGTCTAACTTGGAGCAGCGTCCGCATGTGCAGCTTGATATCAAGATTGAGGAGGAGCTTATAGAAATGTCTCCAGAAGAAGCGGGAGAACTAGGCATGGAGACCTCTTTGCCTGGCCTTATCACTCGAGCATATGATTTGCTTGGTCTTCAGACTTTTTTCACAACAGGAGAAACGGAATCTCGGGCGTGGACTGTCAAAAAAGGTGCAACTGCACCAGAGGCTGGTGGTGCTATACATAGCGATTTTCAGGAAAAATTTATTCGTGCAGATGTGATTCCATGGGATACGCTTCTGGGTGCTGGTTCGTATGGTGCGGCACGTGATGCAGGTACACTCAAGACGGTGGGTAAGGACTATCTCATGGCCGATGGTGATGTTGTAGAATTTAAAATCTAGATCTTTTGTGCTACTTCAGATTTGTTTTTATCTTGTCATTTATTACCTTATAAATTGTTAGCTCATTATCCCAGACTGCGTGAGCCCACGTCCCTTCTTCAGAACGGAATTCATCGATTACATGGTACGTGATGCCATCAATTTCTTTCCGAGACCATGTATGGGCTTCGCCTGATATCGTGTTGATTTCTTTTCCGTTATCACGCGCATCATGCAAGATCGTTGTTAGGGCTTCAAGATCGTCGATTTGATAAGATTTTTTTGTTGTTGTGAATGGAAAAAGAGGGTGATCTGCAAAGATCAGAATTTTTTCATATGGTGTTGTTGCAAGGTCGTGTGCAAGCCACAGAAGCTGTGACTTGCCGATCATCCCATGGTCGCGTACATCTGTACTGAGAAGGTGTGTAGCAGATTTTTTATGAGATTCTATCATCAACTCAAGGGATGTGATACGTGCTCTATGTGCTAGAATTTCTTTTTTTCCGAGCTTTTCTTTGCGTACCGTTTCTTTTGTTGTGTCGCTTTTTTTTCTTTTGCTATCGCTGGCAAGGATTGCTTTGAGGTTTGCTTTCTCAGTTAATAGTTGTGTGCACTGAGGATCTTTCTCGCATGGCAAAATTGATTGACCGCCAAGAATTGTATCAAGTACTATAATGTGTATATCTTCGTGATCAAAGCTGTAAAAAGTTTCATCGCGACCAGTGTGTCTGCGCCAGGTTGAGAGGGTTTCAGCATCACTGTCAATATCATGGTCCCCAAGAACGTAATGCATGGGCATTGAGAGGCCTTTCATTGCATCTGCAACAAAGTTCAAGTCCTTTGTGGCAGATGTGCTACAGTTTTCAAGGCGATGGGCTATATTGTCACCGAGACTAAAAGCAAGATCACTTGGTCCATTGTTTAAAATAGTGCCATCAAAGTGATTTTTTTGCATATTTGCAAAGCGAACAAAACGGTCAAGGTTTGCACGTGTGGCAAATGCTCGTGTCATGCAGCGGTCTATGTCTGTGATAATTGAAATATGAACAGGCTTGGCGTCGCGATTGTCATGTGACACATCCTTTCGTTGATCGACGGCAACATTGGATGTGGTAGTGGCGCCAAGCCATCCTAGAAGGATGCCGGATAAGATTGCAACAAATATTTTCATGCAGAAACTCTGATATATTTAGTATTTTCAGTTTAACACAGAGTCACTGTGTTTCCTGATGAAGCTTTCGATGATGAGGTGTTATAAAAAAACAGCTCAGATGTGAGCTGTTTTTTGTGAGATTTTTGCAATGCCTAATGTTGTCGGAACAAGCCAAAGTCTCCTTTGCCCTGAATGCGTACGCCAAGTGTCTCGAATGTGTTGGTGATTGGTTGGCGATTCTCGTTATACCAGACTTCGCTACCGAGGTGGAGGCCGCCAATGACGTGTGAATCACTTGGATAGACTTGTGCGTCATTTGGATTTACGCCCATTGATTCCATTGTGTTTACGGCGAAATCTGAGCTTTTGAACATTGTTCTGAATGCATCAGATGTAAACCAATCTGCAACGTCCCTGTAGTCAATTGTTACACCATTTTTTGCAAGGTTTGGGTTTGTTGTAACGAGGGCAATGTACAGAAAGCAATTTTCAGCTGTGCGGACCTGACATCCTTGTCGACCCTCTAGCTTGAATTGTACGTCAAAATTATGACCAGAAATTGTCGTGTTACCAATCTTTCTTGCACCAGTCCAGCCCTGTGTGATATCCACATCTGCAGATTTTCCGTTATTCTTGCGCGGATAATCAAACCATATGTTGAGGTTCCATAGCTCAGTCTTGTTTTCGTTGATCCCGTTTATGGTGCTTGCGAGGGACTTGTCTGCAACAGCTGATACTCGACCAAAGTACTCGCCAACGTCGTGCCAGTAAGTGTCAAGGAAAACGTTTGAAAGGTTGTTAGGTGTGCTGTGTATATCAGCTTTTACTGATATGAGAGTAGAATTTAGATCCCATACTTTGGTAGGGAAACCAGTTTGGTTTGATGTCGGTTGCATATCGAGAATGCCACTCATGCTGTCGGTCCCTACACGGCGTGAGCTTGCATTATCGAGTGTGTTACTGCTGATGTAGTTACGTACACCACATTCCCATCCGAGTGTCTCATAGCGACCACCCATAGTTCCAAGGACCATTGCTGGAAATGATCGCACATAGCGATTGTCGTAAATGTCCTTTGTGTTGAGGAATTCTAGTGTGATTGGTCCTGTAATGCTCGAGGCTGAGCATCCGCTGCTGCCATTATGTGGGACAGTCCATTTTGTAAAATCTCCACTGTTTTGACCTGCATAAACATTCGTTGTAAAGAGAAGGTTGGCTGCTTGGAACTTGCTGAATTGGTTGGATGGATCCGGTGTTACAGCAACGCCCGATCCTGATTGAACTTTAACCTTTGGATTAACGGTGTTGTTTGTGTTATTGTTTGTATCTTGCTGCCCTCCAAAAGGAATGCATGAAGCGCTTCCATCCCAGCCCCATCCATCACCATCTGGATCAGGACAGTTTGGGTCTTGTCCGCCTGAGGTGTTGTTTGTAGTTGTGACTTTTTGAACTTTGCATGATTTGTTGTTTTCCCAGCCCCATCCGTCACCATCTGGATCGGAGCTTGCACTTTGACATGTTGGTGGGGGCGCAGCATCACTGAGGAACGGTGAAAGAGTTTGTGGTGGATCTTGGTATACAGTGAGGTATACATAGAGAGGTGCACCAACCGCAACGATTGTTAGCAGGACTGCTAGAGGTAGATTATTTTTCATACGCAATTTTGTTTTTACAGAATATTAGACCACGCACCATATAATGTACATATTATATGATATTTTTGACAAGTGTTCAATCATGTCATCTGATTAGTATGTGTATAAATGATTGGTGAGTGTTGATGGGTGTGGTGATGGGAAGTGTGCTAAGTTGGTTTCTCTAGGTTTTTTCTGCGTATTAATATGAGTAGAAATTGTTGACGATACTAACTCATTGTGATATTATGTGCATGCTCAAATATGAGTAGATACAAGAGCACATTTAAAATGTCTGAAGAAATACCCCCGCATATCGTTAAAAAAGTGCTGGAAAATTTAGCACGCATTATAAGAGAGCAGCAAGAACAGCTGAGTCAACAAGCTGAAGACCTTGAAAAATCGCGATACTGTCGACTGACGGAAATCCTTTTGGGTGAGTACCTCAATGTTGAAGTGAGTAAAGCTCTGGAAAAGCGTAAAAACAGAGACGGCTATCATGGCCTTATTTATTGTGATTTAGATGGTTTCAAGGCTGTCAATGATGCGCATGGTCATGATGAGGGAGATCGAATCCTCCGTAATTTTGTGAAATGGGTGAAACCGCATATTCGCAATAGTGATATACCTGTGCGCTTCCATGGTGATGAATTTGGTATATTTTTTCCTCATACAACACCCGAAAAAATCGAGCAAGTTGCACAAAAGATTAAGGATTTTGCAACAATGAAGGGTGTCCATGGCGTCACTGTGAGTATAGGTGGTGTCTATGTCAGTGACGAGCAGTATCAATTGGATCAGCTCATTAAGGCTGCTGACCTCACGATGTATAGGGTCAAGCATTCTGGGAAAGACGGATATATTGTTGAGGAGATCCCTCGGGTAGCTTAGGCTACATGTTGGGATCTCAAACAGTACATAAGCTTAGTTCTATCGATAGCCTGCGTATCTGCGCAGGCTTGTTTATTTTTTTTCATAAAGATGCTCTATCTGGCTCTTTACAATATGTAAAATCGGCTGTACCATAAATTACTAGTATAAATAGACATTTCAACGATCTATGACTACACGCGCAAAATCTCAAAAATCTGTTACTTCAAAAAAAGTTGCAAAAAAAGTAAAAAAATCTGTCGCTGTTAAGAAAGCAAGGCAAGTAAGTAGTGGAAAAGTCTTGAGCTCTTTGCGGGACCGGAGTGCGATAGAGGTCACAGGTGCGCGTGTTCATAATTTAAAAAATGTTTCTGTCAACATTCCTCGTGACACGATGAGTGTTATCACGGGCTTAAGTGGATCAGGAAAAAGTTCTCTGGCATTTGATGTGATTTACGCTGAGAGTAATCGGAGGTACATGGAAAGCTTGTCTGTGCATGCACGTATGCTTACGGGTGGTATGACTAAGCCTGATGTTGATAAGATCGCTAATCTTTCGCCAGCTATTGCAATTGATCAAAAAAGTATCTCTCGCTCATCGCGTTCGACAGTTGGTACGATGACGGAAATATATGATTATTTGCGTATTTTTTTTGCAACTGTTGGCGTGCCACATTGTCCTGAAACTGGTCGACCACTACACCGTAAAAGTGCGCGTGATATTGTCGAGGAGCTTACGGGTCTGAGTGATGGTGAGCCTATCTGGATCTATGCGCCTCTTGAGGGGAGTGCTCAGACACCTGTGGAGCTTTTGCGTAGGACTGTAACTGATGGGTTTGCTCGTGTACGATTTGGTGGTAAGGTGATGCCGGTGTCAGAGGCTCAACTTATTGCAAGTGAAAGTGTCTACGTTCCTATTGAAATTGTTGTGGATCATCTTATATTTGATGCTTCGGATCCAGATCCAGAGCGTCTGAGTGATTCAGTTGAAACGGCGATGAAAATTTCTGGTGGCGCGGTAATTGTTGTCACGGGTAAGGGCAAGAGTGTACGTGAAGATCGCTATAGTTGTGAGTATTTTTGTCAGGAATCAGGTTTTCGCCTAGGGGAGGTGACACCGCGGCATTTTTCATTTAATAATCCTGATGGCGCTTGTGATGAATGTGATGGTATCGGAGAGAAGAATGAAATTGATCCAGAGTTGATTGTGCCTAATCCATCACTTTCTCTTATAGAGGGTGCAATCCATGTCTGGAGTAAGGCTGTGGGCAGCGAGGGTAAGGTAACGCAAAACATGCAGATGTTGATGGATCTTGCAGCGCGCTATAAGTTTTCAATGGATGTGCCAATAGAAAAACTGTCTAAAATTCATCGCGCGCTTATTTATTATGGAGCGCCAGCGGAAAAACGTGGTGATAAAAATTTCAAAGCCTTTCCCGGTGTCATTGCTTTGCTTGAGAAGAAATACAGAGAAGCGCGTAGTGATCATATGCGTAATGAAATTGAGAAGTATATGTCAAAGCGTGTTTGTCCTGGCTGTGATGGAAAGCGTCTTACTAAGGCATATCTGTGTGTTTTGATTGGAGATAAATCTATCGATGATTTTGTTAATATTCCACTTGATCGGCTGGAGAATGCGCTTAAAGAAAATATTGAAACATCTCTGACTGTCAAGAAAAAGACTGTTATCGCTCCGTTGCTTCATGAGATTTTTACGCGTTGCCAGGCGCTGAATGATGTAGGTGTGGGTTATCTTACGCTTGGTAGGTCAAGTAGTTCCATAAGTGGTGGCGAGGCACAACGTATACGACTTGCTGTGCAGATCAAGTCAGATCTTACCGGCTTAATTTATGTTCTTGATGAGCCGACGACAGGCTTGCATGTACGTGATACACGCAAGCTCATCACAACTATGGAATCTCTGCGCGATGCAGGGAATACGCTTATTGTAGTAGAGCATGACGGGGATGTGATGCGAGCATCGTCGTGGATCGTTGATATGGGCCCGGGAGCTGGCGAGGAGGGCGGTGAGGTTATTTTTGCGGGTGATTATCGGGCATTGATCAAGAGTAAGACGCAGACTGCTGATTTCCTGAGTGGTCGAGTACTTGTCAGTGATAAGTCAACGTATCGGAAAGGTTCTGGAAAGAAAATTACTATAAAGGGTGCGCAGTCACATAATCTAAAAAATATTGATGTGACATTTCCGCTGGGTACCTTTACAGCTGTGTGTGGTGTGAGTGGTAGTGGTAAATCAACTTTGATTAGTGATATTCTGGCGCCGGAGCTTGCGCGTACTTTTCATAGATCGCGACGGATGCCAGGCAAGCATAAGAAAATTACTGGTGTAAATCATATTAACAAAGTGGTCTTGATTGATCAGGCACCAATCGGTCGCACTCCACGATCTAATGCAGCAACGTATACAGGTGTTTTTGCTCATATACGGGATCTTTTTGCGCAAACTGATCTTGCGCAGGACAGAAAGTATGGTCCGTCGCAGTTTAGTTTTAACATGCGTGGTGGTAGGTGTGAGGTGTGTCAAGGTGATGGAATGCGTAAAGTGGAGATGCATTTATTGCCAGATGCATACGTTGAATGTGAGGCATGTGGTGGTACGCGTTATAATCAAAAAACGCTGAGTGTGACGTATAACGGAGCGCATATCGCTGACGTGCTTGATATGAGCGTTGCTTATGCGCTACAGTTTTTTAAGGGGCAGAGACTTATAACAGAAAAACTCCAAACGATGGCAGATGTTGGGCTGGGCTATTTGCGTCTTGGGCAGAGTGCAACAAATCTATCAGGTGGCGAGGCGCAGCGTATTAAGTTAGCAACCGAGTTGGCGCGCAAACAAACAGGTAAAACACTTTATATTCTTGATGAGCCTACTGCTGGCTTGCATTTTAAGGACACACAAAGACTCCTTGGCGTATTGGATGCATTGATAGAGAAAGGTAATAGCGTTATCGTTGTGGAGCATAATCTGGATGTTATCAGGCATGCAGATCATGTAGTCGAGCTGGGACCAGTTGGTGGGGCTGAGGGAGGTCATCTTATTTTTTCTGGTTCGCCCAAAGAACTTGCCAAAAATAAGAAGTCTCCAACTGGTGAGTATCTTTCTGGTAAAACAAAAAAATAAGTAGAAATCGTTACTATGGATGGTGTGGGTCTTTGGCTTTTTTCTCTGCTACTTTTGTAACGAAACGTATTGAGGGTTCACGTCACCTTACTGCGCACATCTGCGCTATATGCACATACTTTAATCCTTGCAAAAATAAAGCTGAATCATTTCATTTTTCCTAGATTTTACTTTCAGATACTATGAAGCTTGCGCATGCGATTGTTCGAACGCTGACATACTATGATGTGATGGATTATCCCATGACAGGGTTTGAGGTGTGGAGACATCTGATTTATGATCAGACATCGGATGTGGAGTCTGTTGGCGAAGTATCCTCGCAATGGTCGCTTTCTGATGTGCGATCTTTGTTGCACGCCACTGAAATGCAAGCATATGTAGATCGGAAAAATGGATTTTATTTTCTTGCTGGTAGAGAGGAGATTGTAGATGTGCGGATGAAGCGTCAGCGTTTGAGCTTACTTAAGACACGCAAAATGATGCGTTATATCATGGTGCTACGTTGCGTGCCATTTGTGCGGATGATTGGAATGACGGGACGTCTTGCACTGCGGCATGCGCAGGAAGAGAGTGATTGGGATATCTTGATCGTAGCAAAGTCTGGGCATATATGGATGTGTAGAATTTTGGTTACGCTATGTACACAGCTTATGGGTGTCAGACGCTATGGTGATCGGCATGTTGATCGTATTTGCCTCAATTACTATGTTGCAGACAATGCACTTGAAGTTCCAACTAAGGATCTCTATGGCGCGCATGAATACAGCTTTATCATTCCGCTTTTTGGCCACGAGGTATTTCGTGATTTTGTTGCCCGGAATGTATGGATCAAAGGATACAAGCCAAACTATATGGTCCATAATCATACAAGTACATGGACGCTCAAAGATACATTCTTTACAAAGATTGTGCGCAAAATGGGTGAGGCCTTATTTGGATTCACTTTTTTTGAAGACATTGTTCGTAAGTTCCAGTATGCAAAGATCATGGATAATCCGAAGACGCGTTTGCCGGGTGCAAAAATTGTTGCAAATGATCAGCATCTTGTTTTTCTTCCAAAACCACATGGGCCAGAAGTTTTTGAAGAGTATCAGCGTCGTTTTCATGCGCTAGAGATTCCATGGCAAAAAGAGTGATGAGATTTTTGTGTGGTTCTCACACGAAAGAATGTATGATGCGTGTGCGTAGTAAAGGGAAGTAGAAAAAAATAATGTTATATAAAAAACTCTGGTGAATTATTCGAATATAGTGATGAGTATGTTTGTTGTGGCCCTCGTAGCATTTGCGTGGTTGGTGCCAAGTACCAGCTCTGTTGCCGTCTCAAGCAGTGGACACCACGTGATTGACCAAGAGGATTTGGTCAATCAGTCGAGAGAGGTTCAGCAAGAAAAGTGGATACACCCTCGCTTGCGCGGGCTGGAATTATGGCAAAGACCGAGTGGGCCGCCGCATGTAGCTATACAGGTTGGTCATCTCGAAGCGGCATCAGCTCCAGAAGAGCTGCGGGCTTTGCGTAGAAATACTGGTGCGCAGTTTGGGGATGTGACAGAGGTTTCTGTTAATCAGAATATTGCGCGACAAACGAAGGAGCTCCTGGAGGCACGTGGCGTAAAGGTGACATTGCTGCCGGTCACAATACCGCCAAATTTTTATGCGGATGTTTTTTTGGCAGTTCATGCAGATGGCAGTGAGAATGTGGCTGCAAATGGATACAAAATAGCTGCTCCACGACGTGATGCTTCGGGTAATGCTCCTGTATTGGTGGATTTTCTAGAGAAGAGCTATGGGCAGCAAACAGGTCTTGTACGTGACCCAAAAGTTACCTGGAATATGATAGGGTATTATGCTTTTAATTGGAGGCGTTATGATCATTCGATGCATCCACTTTCTGCTGCTGCGATTGTAGAAACGGGATTTCTGACAAATGCCGGAGACAGAAAAGTCATTGTTGAACAGCCAGAAAAATCAGCCCTGGGTATTGTTGGTGGCGTCGTCGCGTATCTAGAAGCAGAAGATCTACTATGAGTTTATGTGGATTATTTCCACTTGATGCTACAGCCGATGCTGGGGATGTGGGGCGCAGGGATTTCTGTTCCTGCTATGATGTGGTCAAGAGCTTGTCGGAAGCTTGCGCCAGTGACAGGGAGATCATTTTCTGGGCGTGAATCATCAAACTGACCATGGTAGGCGAGTGCGAGTTTAGCGTCAAAGATAAAGAGGTCTGGCGTGCACGAAGCGCCGTAATTTTTTGCGACTTCTTGCGATTCATCGTATAAATATGGGAATGTATAACCCAGTGTACGCGCTGTCTGGTGCATCATGTCAGGACCGTCTGCAGGGAATTCTTGTGCATCGTTTGCGCTGATGGCTGCAAAGGCGACGCCTTTTGTTTGATACTCATTGCTTAGTTGAACGATGCCTGTATTGAGGTGCTGCACGTATGGACAGTGATTGCATATAAACATGATGACTGTTGCTTTGTCGCCGCGTATGTCACTGAGGCTGTGATCTTTATTTGAAACTGTGTCGTAGAGCGTGAAGTCGGGTGCTGTTGTTCCAAGGGGAATCATTTGTGATGGTATGAGGGCCATAAAATTGCATTTATATGTAATGTATCCTCATTAAAGTGTACCATGCACTTGCGTATTGCATTATAATCCATCGGAAGAGCTTGTCGGAAGACGTGTAGGAAGTTTTGACAGGGATATCGATATAAATTATTCTTGAGGAAGAGAGATCGCACATTTATTATCTATTTATAGTTATATGCAGCATAGCTTACATACATTGATTGCAATTATTGCGACGGCGGGTCTTTGTTTTGGTCTTGCTGCATATTTTGACACAGGGTCTTATGGCCAATCGATCACACTTGCAAATGATGAAATGCGTACTGTGCGCGTTGTGGGAGAGGCTGAGCGTTTCGTGGCACCAGATACAGCGTCACTATCATTTACAATCACCAGGAGAGCTGCAACAATTGGTGCTGCAACAGACTCTGTAAATACGCGAATGGCAGAGCTTCTTTCTTATATGGAAAGTTTTGGAATCGAAGAAAAAGATATCCAGACAAAGAATTATAATTTAAATCCCGAGTATCGTTATGAAGGAGAGACGCGCAATCGTATTTTTGATGGATATAGAATTAACCAATCAATAGCGGTGGTTGTCCGAGATCTTGATAATCTTGAAAAAGTGATTAGCGGTATAGGCACGCAAGGTGTTGATGGCTTTAGCGGTCCACGATTCTATGTGGAAAATGATGAGGAGATTAGGGAGGAGTTGCGCAAAGAGGCGATTGCACACGCTAAGGAGAAAGCAAAAATTCTTGGAAAAGACCTTGGTGTGCGATTGGATACAATCGTCGGATTTTCTGAATCTGGGGTACCGGTCCAATTTGATTATGCGAAAACAAGAATGTCTGGTTTAGCTGTGGAAGAATCTGTTGATGCAAATATTCCAGTTGGTGAAGACCGCCTTCGCGCATCTGTCACAATTAGCTTTGAGATAGAATAGTAGAGAATTTCTAAGACAGGGACTCCTCTCGTGTTTTTTTGATTTGTGTGTATCGCCTTGATCATATCTTTGCTATACCTTGACTTTGTCATGTATTTTTTATACTATTTGCATGACTTTATATCCTTGGAGAAGAAAGTGTTATTTAAAATTTTATTGCTTGTCCTCATACATGCATTGGTTGCGTGTGGTGGAGAAAATTCTACAGTGCGTAATGATGATTTAGTTGAAGTAGAAGATTTAGTGCACGCAAACGTGGTTGCGCGTGCAGTCGCAGACGATTATCTGATACAAGAATTTGATAATCGTTTTCATATCCAGGATGGGAGAGCGCTATATCCTCTTCATCCTGATATAGATATTCCTGAGATATTTACAAAAAAGATTGGTGACTGTGCGCAGTACAACATAGCATGTTTGGGCGATCTTTACAGGTTCTCAGTTGATATGAATCCAAAAGATCGCACAGAATTTTATATCGCTCTTATGGGTCCACGTGTCGCAACATCTTCTATGAGCGATTTAGCTCAGATGCCCACAGTTTGGGCGTTTCAAAAACTTGAAGGTTACCTTGATCAGCAGAGTGCAGATTTTGACTATGTTGTGACGCATCGAGATCAATACTTTGATTGGGCACAATTGCAGATTGCGCTTTTTGCGCGATATGTCAGTAAGAATGGTTATAGCTTGGGAGTTGATTTGATTTCTGTCGAGCAAGCTTTTGACGTTCTGTTTGATCAGGGAAACCGGATGCAGTCCGATGATAAGTGTATGTATTTGGCTGATACGCAGTCTGGTGTGTTGACTGGTAATATTGGATACATGATTGTCAATCATGGTAGCGGCTTTTTTGTCCTCAATGATGGCTCGGCGAGCCCAGTGTACCCAGATGCGCCTGCGATCTCTATAGAACCAAATGATGTTGCAGAAGAAATGTGGTATAGAGATGTGGGAAGAAATATAACAGAGATCTGTGTAGAGTCTCGCAATGGGTCTATTGTGATTCTGTCACGGTCAGGCGAAAGGTTTGTTGTTGTGTGGTCGCAGTGGGGTATGTCGTTGCATTTAACACAGTAAAACGCTGTATGTGCGCATGTGTCACATCGACATGTTGGGACGCAGCACGTTGCGTGTGATAGATTGATAAGGCAGGTGTATAGTCTGCCTTATTTCATTTGTGGGACGGGTCGTGAATCTCTGATAGTTGACAAAAATATAATTATATAGTAGTGTGTAATAGTATGAATACACACTAAAAGGGGTGATGCATGAATAGTTTGACTTTGGGCTTGATTTTTGTAGTATTTTTAACCTATTCTGGAGGCTTCTCAAACTTCAGTATAGGTGGGATGGAGGATCGACATCCTGCCATGAGAGTGGTGGTTATGATTGTTATCATTCCAATCGTGGGAGTCGT
>CALDDM010000024.1 GCA_937936355.1 Minisyncoccota bacterium | reverse complement strand
TGCTAAGATGCGCTTTGGTAAAACAGTAGCTGCTATGCAGGTGGCTAAAGATAATCAGTATAAAAAGATATTGATTATCACACATCGCCCAAGCGTGAGTACAGACTGGAAAGAAGATTTTGATAAGATCTTTAAGGATACTGAGTATCAATTTTGCTCAAAACATCTTGGAGAAGATGCGCTTACACATATAGAAAATAATAACCCTTTTGTGTACTTTGTATCTTTGCAAGATTTGCGACTTTCTAAAGATGTTGTTGGCGACAAGTCTGTAAAATCAAATGCTGCTGGCTTTGAAAAAAACAAAGAAATCTTTGAGAATCATTGGGATATGATGATCATCGATGAGGCGCATGAGGGAACAGAGAGTGATTTAGGAATGGCTACATTGGGTAAAGTGCCAGCGAGTTTTGCTTTAAGATTATCTGGCACACCTTTTAATATATTGCATAAGCACCATGAGAGTGAGATTTACACCTGGGATTATGTGATGGAACAAGCCGCCAAAAAAGAATGGGAAAGTAAATGCTCAGGCATTCCAAATCCTTACGCTGATCTCCCAGAGATCTCAATGTTTACGTATGACATAGACAAGTTCAGCGCTGATATTGGTTTTGGCAATGGTGAGTTTTGTGATGCTCTTGACGGGGCATTTAAGTTTCATGAGTTCTTCCGAGTGCTAAAAGATGATGAAGGTAATGATTTACCGCAGTTCAGGCACGAGGATATGGTAAATCGTTTCTTGGATTTGCTTGTAAATGATCGACTTAAAACAAAGTTCCCGTATGCAACAGAGGAATATCGTTCGTATAATAAGCACGTGATGTGGCTACTCCCGAACAGGGTAAAAATTATAGAAGCAATGGAGTCTCTGCTTAATAAGCATCCAGTATTCAGTACTTTTGGCATTGTAAATATTTCTGGATCACCAAAAAATGATGATGATCTAGATATGGATGCGAAAAAAAGAGTAGAGAAAGCTATAGATAAAAATGACTATACTATTACTTTGACAGGTCAAAGACTTACAACAGGAGCATCGATTAAGCAGTGGACAGCAGTATTCATGCTATCTGACACAAACTCTGCATCGTCTTATCTGCAAACTGCATTTCGGTGTCAAACGCCTGCTCGTATTGATGGAAAGATTAAGACTAAAGGTTACGTTTTTGATTTTGCTCCCGATCGCACACTCAGACTCGTAGCGGAAGCAATTGAGATCAACCACAAGGCAGGTAAAAAGAATTCCGCAGAACAAAAAGAAAAGATGGCGCAATTTCTTAATTTCTGTCCTATCTTGGCTGCGAGCGAAGGCTCTATGAAGGCCTTTGATGTAAATAATATGCTAGAGCGCCTCAAAAAGGCTGCAATAGAGAGGGTTGCAAGAAATGGCTTTGATGATCCACGATTATACAATGATCAGTTACTAGAATTACAGGAGGTTGACCTCAATCAATTTAGTGACTTAAAAGAGATAGTGGGTACGCAATCCTCTAAATCCGTCAAAGATGTGAAAATCAATGAGCACGGCATGGATGAAATGCAGAGAAAAAAGGCTGAAGAAGCAGAAGAGAAAAAAAGAAAAAAGAAATCACTTACGGAAAAAGAAAAGGAAGTACTAAAGCAACTACAAGAAGCTAGGAAACAAAAGAAAACGGCAATTGATATTCTTAGGGCTGTGAGTATTCGTATGCCTATGCTTGTGTATGGAGCAAAAATCTCTGTCGAAAAAGGTGTAGGCATAAACGATTTCATTGATCTTGTTGACTCAGAATCATGGGAGGAGTTTATGCCAAAAGGACTCTCGAAAAAACAATTTCGCAAGTTCATAAAATACTATGATGAAGAGGTTTTCAGAGGTGTAACGAGAAGTATTAGAGCAAAGGCGTATGATTGTGATCAGCTACCACCACATGAGCGTATCCAAGCAATTGCTGAAATCTTCAAAACGTTTAAGAATCCCGACAAAGAAACAGTCCTCACACCGTGGGATGTAGTCAATCGTCATATTAGTAGTACTCTTGGCGGGAGTGACTTTCGTGAGATGAATAATGAAACAGGTCTACCCAAGTGGATAGATCAAGGCAATGTTACTAAAATCTGGAGTGATACGGATGCGCGTGTCCTGGAGATTAACAGTAAATCAGGTCTGTATCCATTGCTTGCAGCATACAATTTTTACAGAGAACTCCTCTCTGGTGAGTTTCATGGTGAAGAAAATGTCTTTGAAAGTCTCTGGTCTGCAGTGATAGAAAATAATATCTATGTCATCTGCAAAAGTCCGATGGCAAAGATGATCACACAGCGGACGCTAGCTGGATATTCTGGTACTCAGACGAATATTATCTACATAAAGGATCTTGTACAAAAATTGCAGAAAGTTGATGGGTACAAAGACTACGATCTCCATGCAGAATTAAAAAAGAAGTTTAATCTAAGTGATATGAAGTTTGACGCAATAATTGGAAATCCGCCATATCAGGGAGACAATCATCAGCAAATATATCCCTTTTTCTACCTGGCTGCGAGAGAGATGGGAGATGTGGTTTCGCTGATTTTTCCTACTGGATGGCAAGAGCCTAAAGATGGAAATAACTTGAGTAAATTAAATACTAAAGAGATAAAAACTGATCATCAAATAGTACAGATTGATAATGTACAAAATGCTTTTCCGGGAGTAGTTGGCGCAGAGTGGACTAATATTATTTTCTGGAAAAAGGGCTATGATAACAAGCTCAATGGTAAGCAAAAAATTCTTACTAATGGCACAAGTGAAAAAAATGAAAAACTAGTTTGGAGAAAGGAAGAGGTAAAGAAACCAAAAGAGATAGAGGATTTGGCAAAGACCGTGAAGATGACTCCCAATTTTAAGCCTGTACAAAAAATTACATCATCACGTAAGCCATATGGCCTGCACACAGATTTCCTTCAAAATCCAAAAAAGTGTGAATTGCCTCAAGTGCAGAACGAGCGCAAAAAAAATAGCGATATTGAGTTGTGGACTGGTGGAAAAAGTGGGAGAGTAGTAAAATTTGTGCCATTAGATTATCCATTTCCAAAAGTTACAAAAGCGCTAAAAAAGTATAAGGTATTTGTGCCATATGCATGGGGGAATTGGTCTGAAAAATCAGGACTGGGAGGAGCATACGCCGACATAATCATAGCGGGACCAAATGTTGCAACTACTGAAACATGGCAAGAGAGTGGAGTATTTGACACATATGATTTAGCACAGAAGACGCAAAGTACTTGATGACAAATTTTGCAAGGGCGCTTCTATATTTGAATAAGCATTCACAACATTCAACAACAGCTTGGGGCGCTGTCCCGATTCAGGACTATACAGAGATGTGGTGGAAGGGTACTATTTCAGAAATTGACGAATGTCTTTTTGAGAAATATAAGGTTGATACGGGTATACGAGATTTCGTTATGAGCAATGTCCAGGTTAAAAATGAAAGTAATATTGTAAACTTTCAGGACGTTTAGAAAAAAAAGATGAGCAGCCACATTGATATTGTAGAAGATCGACTATTAGAAAAAGGTGATATTCTCGATTTGTTACTCAGGGATCAAACTACTAAAATGAACATTTTGTGGTGTACTGATTCATATGAGAATAGAGGGAATGCTTTTGAGTCTGGTAAACAGATTTTACCTAGGCTTGTGACAGATATATACGGAAAAGTCATACAACCTCGTGCTGCCAAAAGTCGTGAGGAGCAAATCCGCCGTACACGAGACAAGGCAGAGGTGTTTACTCCGCTTCATATCGTAAAGCAGATGAATGATTCTGTGGATAAGAGACGAAGAATTACCAAGTTTAACTGGCAAGATTATGTCAGTGAGTTACGCCTCGAAATCACCTGTGGAGAAGCGCCATATGTCGTCTCACGTTATGATCCTGTCTCTGACAGTAGAGAGGTCTTACCACTCAAGAGAAGAGTTGGGTTTCTGGATAAGAAGATGCGATATGTTTCAAAATACTGCGATAAGCGTAATGAATGGCTTAAGTGGGCAAAAATTGCATTTCAGAGTTCATATGGATATGAGTGGCAAGGAGACAATATTTTGATTGCACGAGAGAATCTCCTCTATACTTTCATTGATTATTATTCGGATAAGTTTGAGAGGAAGCCCACACTTAAAATGCAAGAAGACATTGCTGAGATCATCAGTTGGAACATCTTTCAGATGGATGGATTGAAGTATGTGATCCCCATGAGTTGTAAACATAGTAGGCGAGTTATATCAGGTGCGCTCACGCTCTTTGGCCTAGAGTCTGATCGTGTGGAGGAGCTTGTGTGCAAGGGCTGTCGTGAAAATAAACCTCAAGGACATAATGGTAAATATGTAAAAATAAAAAACTGGAAAGAGGATAAAATTATAAGATTTGTTAGTCAATTAAAGTAAGTGCCATGAAAAGCCAAGATAGTACAATTCAAGCATTTCTCTATACGCCTAATGCAAACTTTGATATTCCCGATTTTCAGCGTCCATATAGTTGGAGTGCAGAGAATATTGAGAGCTTCCTTCGTGATCTTGAGAATGCAAAGGGAGGTGATAGGAATCACTATTTTGGTAATGTTGTTTATATAGATAGTGGAAATATCAATGAGAAAAAGATCATTGATGGCCAACAACGTACTACTACTGTACTGCTTATGATGACAGCTATTTATCATGTGGTCCTTGCTAATGAAGAAAAGTCTGAGATGCCAGCTGACCAGATCAATAAATCCTATCTTTCAAATGAATTTGGTGATGAGGATAAGCGGATTAAACTGAGAACTGTCACGTCTGATAATCAAATCTATCGCAAGATTTATGAATCAAACGGAAATGCTGAAAAACTTACATTAACTGAGCGAGAATCTCGACTATATAAAGCATATAAGACATTCCTTGATTACTTCAGTGGTAAAGAAAATATCCATGAGTATATAGGCGCACTTGATCGATTTCAGATTGTGGAGGTAAAGCTCGATGAGAGGGATGATAATCCGCAGAAGGTTTTTGAGAGTATTAACTCAACAGGGAAGCCGCTTACAGATGGAGATAAGATTCGCAACTTCTCACTAATGCTCAATGACGATGACATCAGAAAAATTGTTTTTGAAGAGTACTGGCAAAAGATCGAAAAAAATCTTACAGATGTTAATCAAGACTACATCTCTGATTTTTTTAAGGCGTATATTACGGTTGAAAGAGAAAGGGATGTTGTTATTCGTGATGTTTATAAGGAGTTTAAAGATATTTTTGCTGAAAAAATTGGAGATGATCATAGTAACGAAAAATCTGTACGTAAATTTTATGATGGCATTATAGATCATCTTGAGAGTTACTTGTTTTTGAAATTTCTCAAGGATGAAAATGCAAAGTTTACTGGTTATGCAGAGGCAGCATTCAGACTTCACTACTTAGGCGTGGAAGTGTCGTATCCCTTTTTGATGAGGGCTTTAGGATTGTGGAAAAAAGAAAAGATAGCAGGGGATGAGGTAGCGGAGATTTTCTATATAATTGAATCTTACCTTTCCCGTCGTCTAGTCGTAAGGCTAAATACTACAGGCCTTGCTAAAATGTTTGCTTCTTTGCATAGAGATATTATAGGCTATGGCAAAAAAGATGATGGTGGACACGCATATGTAGATCATTTGAAATATGTATTAATCCACAAAAGATTGAATCTACGTTTTCCTACTGGCCAAGAGTTAGAAGCTGCTATTGAGTCGAACCCAATTTATCAGCAACGTATAGCAAATGTAAATTATATCCTGAGTTCTGTGGAAGATGCTCATCAGAAAAACGAATCTGAGTTGCTAAAAGGTTTCGCACAAAAGAAAACTAATTTTTCTGTAGAGCATATCATGCCACAAACCCTCACACAGGAATGGCGAGAGCACCTCGGTGAAAGACATGATGAGATACATGATGCGTATTTACATACTTTGGCAAATCTCACGTTGACTGGGTATAATGCAAAATACTCTAATCGTAAGTTTGAAGATAAAAAGACGATGAAAAATGGTTTTGATAGTAGTCCACTTCACATTAATCAATATATAAAAAATGTTGAAGAATGGAATGAGGAAGCCCTTAATGAGCGTGCATCATGGTGGAAGCGGGAAATCTCAGATTTGTGGGTATATCCTGAGACAAAATTTGTACCTGTAGAAGTCAGTGAAGCCATCTCAATTGACGATGCTTTAGAGGGCTCCCTAAAGGGGAGGAAGTTACGAAAAGTATGGTTGTTTGGTGATGTCTTTGAGCACTCAAACTGGACATCAGCTTATGAGGGCATCATTTTGGTCTTCCTTGAAAAATATGGGGCAGAGAATTTCTTGCACAACGAAAAATATGAAAGGTACATCTCAGATACACAGGAAAATCTGCGTCGTCCATCTGAAATAGAAGATACGGGTATTTATGTGGAAACGAATTTGAATACTGAGGAGAAGGTAAATTTTCTCAAGGGACTTGTAGATGATTTTGATTTGGGGTCAGAAAGTATCAAATTTGAGTATGTGTAATATGGGTAAGAATAGAGAACCAACAACAAATTGTCGAGGAATTTAAGAGGAAAAAGTATTTCTTACAATAAAAAATTTTTTTGAATTGACAAAACTAATCACACATGCTATAATTTGTTTATCAAATACACTCGGGTTCTCCGTGTGTTTTCTTTTGTTAAAAGATAAAAAAACATATGTACTGTTCACACTGTGACGTACTTATGGGGGACTCGCATACATATTGCTATGCATGTGGTGCAAAGAAGCCTGAAGAAGAGGTGGAGGGTTATCATTATGATCATGAGATAGATGTTCTTGAAGAAAAGACTCTCTACAATCAAGTAAAGGGTTATGTTATAGAATCTGGCAGAACAACAAAGACAGCTCTCAGTAAAAGATTCTATATTAAAAAATCATATGCATCAGAGCTACTTGATATTCTCGAGGCTGATGGTATTGTAGGTAAGATCAACAGTAAGGGCGTAAGAGATGTGATTGAGATCTAAAAAAAGTTCAAAATAAATTATAATGATTAAGTAAATAGTATGTCAGATAAAGAAATTGCAGATCTCCTAGAGAGAATAGAAAAACTTGAAAAGAAAGTGAGTTCTTACGCGCAGTATGATGATGCGCTAAAAAGTATGAAAAAGGCATTTGACGATAACGAAGCAAGAAAACTATATGAAAGTAGTGGAGATATATATGAAGATGCAAAAAAGATTGTACAAGACACAGGAAAGGCATCAACATCATACATCCAGAGAAGAATGAAAATTGGGTACTCTCGTGCAGCAAGACTTATGGATGAGCTAGAAGATGATGGAGTGATCGGGCCCGCGGATGGATCAAAGCCACGAGAAATTTTAGAGAAAGACGTTGATAAAATATAGTCTAGATCTCTAGAAGTTTTTGATAAATTTTGACCATCGCAAGTGTGTCTAGTTCACAGTATGCAAGCATTGCCTTCCTGATCTCCTGTATTTCATTAGGATCAGTCATATCGTAGAGTCTTTCTGCAGCATCAACTGCCATTGTGCCACCTTGGATTTCTAGATCTTTGTAGGAAAGCTCTGGTACAAGTACTGGTAGTACACTTTTGATAGAGTTAGAGCCATGAAATTTTGCATCAACATAGTCTTTTCTAAAGGGGTCCATGAGATCAAATGTGCGATTATTAATATCTGTGAGAAATGAGGCAAATTCTGGATACAGCTCTTTCATCTCACGATTTTTGGAGATCTCAAATGATGCGTACCATGATACCAAACTGCCAGTAGTGCCAATATATTCTTGCATCTTTAAGAGGAGTTTCTCAGGTCCTTCAAGCATCTGGGCAAGGTATTCTCTGTGCTCTAGGGAACCGTTTTTTTCTAGGATATGGAGTGAGAACTGAACTGGAGTATGTTGATGTGGACCATAACCATTAACTCTGGGAACTGCAAAAGGCAGTGTCTCATAGTCAAAGAAATAAAGTGGGAAGGTGAGTTTGCTAAGAGCATCTTTCACCTCCTGCTTATCAATGATCGGCTCACCTCTTTGTAGGGATAGCTGCTGCAGCTCTTGGTAGGGTGAGAGTTTATATTCTGTTGGTATGTCTGTAATATCAGACACAGTAAGCTCACGTAATTCGAGAATCTTTTTTTGATTGATACGTTGCAGATCATAGATAGAATGTGTTGGTATATCTCTGTTAAAATACCGAAATGTGTCGCAGTGATTGGAGGATGTCTTATCAAGACAATCACATGCATGTTCACTAATAGAATCTTGATTGATGAAATCTGTGCCAATTTTAATCTCCTCACACGTAGCATCGTAGATTTCTACTACGGCATCATTTACATTTTCTAGAACGAGAAGATGCTCAGGCGTTATGGCACCATCTTTGATAAATTCTTTATTGAGGTGAACATGAATCACATCGCGGACAGTGAGGCCATTTTGCTGTGCAACATATTTTTGAAAGGCAATGTCCTTGAGGTGGTTATGTCTCTTGTCTTTTTTGATAGACGTTGATGATTTAATTTCATAAATATCAATCACCTTATCGCCAAGTGACTCAACGAGATCAAGGCGAGCGTAAACACCTTCAGAGGTTTCCAGAGCAACTTGAGAATAGAATCCTGGAGAATTTATCACTGACAGAGACTTATTGGTAGGTAATTGTTCTAGGTCTTTCACGTCCTTAAACATCTGAGTCACGTACTCCTCAACTTCATAACCTTCTCTAATCAGCTTTTGGAGAAAGAGGGAAAATTCTGCTTCATACTCTTTATATGCTTCTGGCTTATTTTTTAAGAGCCAAAGAGATTGAGGGCAGTTGAGCAATTGGATGAAGTCAGTTTTTGTTAGTTTGTGCATGGATATAGTTTATTGTATCTATTCATCTTACTACAGATGACTAAACAGTAGACAAAGCATCGATTTAACGCTATACTATATGTGTAAATTAAAAATCTTAACGTCAATGCTGACGGAAACTGCACAGTACAACTTTTCTATTAAGATATAGATGGGATCCTGGGAAATCTGCATGGATACCTGATGAGTTATACTGACTAACCCTTTGATTTTTTTAGGCGGTTGGGAGATTTCACCCTAGTACGAGGTATTAAATCGTATACAGAGCTTTTGCTCTATCAGTGTGGAATCTCTCAGTCGCTTTTTTGTATGGTCGAGAACAAAAAGGCGATCATCTATAAAATCTAAATGAACATTATGAATATCTACGAAGAAAAATATACTTTAAAAATGCAAAGAGCAATACGCTTTGCCACTGAGGTCCACGAAGTCAATCAGAAGCAGAAAAGAAAGGGGAAGGATGAGGCGTATATCGCTCATCCACTAACAGTTGGCTTGATTCTCTCACAAGCAACAAACAATGAGAATGTGATTGTGGCAGGAATATTGCACGACGCAGTGGAGGACTGTCATCCTGATCATCCCGTCACTTTAGACGAAATAAAAAAAGAATTTGGAGTAGAGGTGAAAAATCTTGTAAAGGTTGTGACTGAAGAAAATCCAGATGATCCATATGATGTAAGGAAGAAAGTCGCTCTGGATCATGTGAGAGAAATGACTAATGACCAGATTCTCGTAAAGTCAGCAGATGTCATCGCTAATATGACAGAGCTTATCCATGATTTTGAGGAAAATGGAGAGAGTGTATTTGAGAGATTTAATACTGATAAGCTAAAGAAGCTCACAGTTCAGTTGCGCATGATGCAAGCACTAACTAAAAGGTGGTCTGAGAATCCCTTGGCTGCTGATCTGCAGCACATTGCATGGAAAACCTATGATATGGGTGGCATAGCGATTCGTCAGGCTTTTAGTGTAGAACATGACTCAAAAACAACTCAGGGAGATATGGTGAAATGTCCATTATGTCTATGGGAAGGCAATCCTGAAATGGAGTCTGATAGTGCATGTGTGCAATATCTTTGCCGTTTTTGTGGTGACGCACTAAGAGTTGTAGGCTTTGCAAGCGCTAAAAATTAATGTGAGATACTATAGATAGATATTAAGCATTGTAGCGATAGTATAATTAGACAATATGAAGAAAGAGAAATTTGAAGGAATAGAAGAAGTTCGTAAAGAGCTCACTGATAAAGCGCTCATAGAATTTTTTAAAGACTTTGGGGAAAATAGAAAGCCGATGGCCATGAGGCTCATCGCTGACGATCTGAAAGAGGGTAAGTTATTGGAGGAGATTTTTACTATAGAAGAAGGTAATGGGGGACACTACATATATGCTGAAAAGGATGTTGAAAATAGCTATTTGCTAACTTGTGGGTTTAGTGGTGGAGAGGACGTTCCATGCATAGGGGATTCTGGTACATGGAATATATCTTTAGATAAAGATGGCAAAATTGATCTTGTGATTCTAGTTGACATGGCTATAAGCTAACTTTGATGGAGTTATTATTGACTATATAAACATATCTATTTATCTTGATTTGTATGAGCGACATTCTTTATATAAAACAGATTTACTAGTGCAAAGTCTTAGTTTTGCCATGTTTTATTAATTATCTATTCCAATCCTTACGCTCAGGATATTTCCACAAACACTCAATTTTAGATATACTTGATACAAATATATCCACAATTTAAAAGCCTACCATGAAAAAAACACTCGTCCTCTCGGCACTCACACTTCTCTTCGTAGCGTATCCAGTATCGGCTACGGAGCTTCACCGCTTCTATAGCGAAAAATACAAAGGTCACTTCTACACAGAAAGTCTTTCAGAAAAAGAAGCTGTTTCTCTCAATAACGATTGGGTCTATGAGGGTGTAGCATATCCTGTCTCGCAAGAAGGAGATAGTATCAAAGTCCATCGCTTTTGGAGTGATAACTTTAAGCATCATTTCTTTACAACATCAGAAACAGAAAAAGAAAGATTGGAAAAAAATGATCCCAACTGGCTTTATGAGGGAGAGTCTTTTTCAGTGCGCGAAGAAGGAAATCCTGTTTACAGATTTTGGAGTGATAATTTCAAAGGCCATTTCTATACTGCATCAGAAACAGAAAAAGAAAGATTGGAGAACAATGACCCAAACTGGGAGTATGAAGGTGTAGCGTGGCATGTTGGTGATGATAACTCTGTGACGGTACAAAATACAAATATTAACGAGAACAACAATAGCAATACACAAAACAACAATCAAGAGAATAATAATGATCAGAATGTTGTTGTGAATGTTACTGTGGAGAATATTATTGAAAATGGTTATCAGTCAGGTGGAGAGTTGGAATGTCCAGCAGATTCGGATACAGATGGTGACGGATGGAGCTATAACGGAATTGGTGGATGTTGGGTTGGATTGCCTGATCAGGAGGAGGCATTTAATGAAAATATTACTTGTACAGATTTTGATTCAGAATTTTTATTCTATGTTGATGACAACGGAAATGGAAGGGTTGATAGTTGGGAAAATCAAAGATTAGGAAGTCATACAAATAATTTTGGCGGGGCAATGTATGTTGTACGAGAGGGTAGTTCAGAATTATTAAGATCAGCATTTAGCTTGGTTCCTGGAAACTATCAAATTTCAACTGTTGGAAATGGCTCCACATCTGATATAAAATTTCGGTTGAATAATAGATGTGAGGTTGAATATACGCACGGTAAAGAGTTCGCGTATGGTCCTGGGAGAAACTATGTGCCTGCATATGATCCAAATAATCCACCACGTTGCAATGTAACGCCGCAGTTCAGAATCTACAATGATTATAATATGAATGGTCGATACGATAGTGGCGAGCCTTTAGACACTGGATCAATAAGTGATATTCCTGCTGGCGGATCAACGGCTATATACATATACACAGATGGAACAGGCTCATATGCTGATCCATCGGTTAATTTCTCCAAGGATGTTATACCTGGGTCATACGAAATTCGACATCTAAGTACTGGTGGGAGCTATGTTGAGACAAAGCGTTTTGATGTAAATAGCTTATGTCAAATAGAGCATTATCCTCAGAATTACTTGGCTTATCGTACAGGTAGAACAAATTATCCAATCCCAATTAGCTGTAGTGTGACTCCTGAATTTCGCCAATATGAAGATTTGAACGCTAATAAGCAATATGACGAAGGAGAGCCCTATACGATAACAAATCGATACACTGCTGGGGATGCTTATTGGACATATCGAAAGGGAGAATCGCCAAACGAAAATATCACATCAAACATTTTTGACAAAGGATCTTATGAGGCTTATGGACATGTAGCAGGAGGTGGGAGTACAAAGGCTATAGAATTTGTTGTCGATCAATATTGTGAAATCACATATCCATTAGGTAGTGATGTGTGGTATTACCAAGGGCGAACAAGTTATCCAAGGAGTCTATAGATCACTTAGAGAGTCTATAAAAAGCAGACATAAAATCTCTGCTTTTTATTCTTGTTCATGAAACGTGCCCACCATTGCAACCTATCCATCAACTGCCTCTCTGTTTAAAGAAAAGCCCCCTGCTGCTTTAGCAGTTACTGATGTCATGCACACCGCACCGTCCACATCAGCAGCATTGATAGCTGCGAAGGTATAGCGCATGAGAAGCTCGCGATTTAGTGGCAATTCATCCTTACTGCCCACGCTGGCACAGCCTATTAGTTGGAACAAAAATATTAATCCTGCTATTGCTTCAACAAGTTAACCTTCGTGTCTTTTGTCTGACGGTCTAATTAGATCTTTATTGACAGAGCTTTAAATGCACTGTATTGTCATGCAATACATCCCACAATGAGAGGGTGAGTAATATTTCTTAAATACACTATTATATGTTAAAAGAAAATTTGCAAAAAAAAATACTTCGTACCGCAAATGTTTTTGCCTGGGTTCAAATGTTCTATATCATTTATCCCTTTAGCTTGTTGGTCTATTTCGAACGTTGGCATGCCGAGATCTTTCATGTGAATTTTAACCTGCCAGAATTTAATGGATTTGCCTATGAGTATAGCTTGCTATCACTTTTGATAAACATCCTCGATACCTTTGACTTCATCATTGTCGGCGGTGCATTTATTTCTTGTGGATTGCTGGTATTTTTGTCAGCACAAAAGAAGATTGATATTGCAAAATCTCAGTTGATATTTTCTATTGTCGCACTAGTTATCAGTTCAATAATTTTTTTCCACTCTCTTTAGGGCTAACAGCCCCAAAGCTCTTTTTATGATTTTTCATGAAAGGAGTACAAGGTTGTTATTTCTAACAAAATATCAAAGAGGACTTTAACAAGTGAATAAGAAAATACTGGGTGCGCTATGTGCAATGGGTTTATCTATGCCCACATCAGCAGCTGAGCTCGTGCTAGACAAGAGCTTAATTGAAAATGGGAGTGTTCTTAAATGGGCGCCAGAAGATGTAAAGCTTAAATTTGTTTGGACTGAAGGTAGCTTAAGTCGATATGTAGCTAAGTTCTGGCTCAATAGGCGTACACTGTTTGATTCGTGGAAAGTTATCGATGATGACGGTGTAACACATCGATTTCCATTTGTTCTTGAATCTACTCTTACAATACCTAAGGCTGCCCAGATTAATGGACTGGGAGGATTGAATAGGGTGGCAGCAAGAGCTGAGAAAGAAGATGACTATACTCGCGGTGTTCATTGGGAGGGAAAGATGGGAACTAATGGCGCGTGTTTCTATTCAGGGCAGACTTATCATGACATACCAGTTCTCGATTTCGTTGATTACAAAGATCCAACAAAAATTGGAATTGGTTTTTATGGTTTAGCCCTTCAAGACTCACCCGTTCAGGTCGCGTATTACATTGATCTTAATCCAAGAAAGCTTCTGATCACAAACCCTTCTAGCATTGATACTCAACTTCGATTCCGTCTTAATGTTGACGTGCGTCTGCTAAAAAAGTATGGTGTGACGAAAAGTCAAATAGAGCAACACTTTAGACTTGGAATAGGCTGGGAAGGATTTGAACAGGTTGGATTTAACGGCTACAACCATGCAGACTTGAGTAATGAGCCAACCCCACAAGAGATCGCACGTCACTACTCATTTTCAATCGAAGCCGTGAAAGATGGTAATGGAAATGAAATGTCAAATGCAGGTCTCATTAGCCTTTCAAATTTGTGTCCGCTTTCGAACACAGACTTTGAAAATTGCACTTCAGATTAGGGAGAATTGAAAATGAATCGTAACATTATTGTTATTGCCCTCTCGGCAATGCCACTTTTTGCATTTGGGGATTGCGTAGACGACTTTGTAGATGCGCTTCCTCCTGCGACCAACTCAGGTGCGGGGGCAAGTAATACACACACCCCAACCGGATGCTTCCTCGATCACAAGCGCCTCGCCATTATTGATCAGTCAACGGGTAATCAGGTCGATAAGGGAGAGCGAAAAATCTACTCAGGTAGAACATTTGAGATCGAAAAGAAGTTTAAGATGACGGGTTCCGATGCTGAAGATTGTCGTGTTGAAGATGATCTCCAAACTGTTGAAACAGCATTTTACGTAAGTTTGAACGATAGTCCATTACAACTCATCAGAGACTCTAACGGTGAACGCTATCAGAAAACACAAATGTATAACTTGAGCGAAGGAAGTGAGCACACAGAAAGTGTATTTCACACAATCACAGGACTGACTGCAGGAGACAAAGTAACATATGTCGCCTGTCACGATGTCAACGAAGACCTCAACCAACCAGTGCGAGATGACTGTGAGGATGAGGTATTAACTGTAGTCGCTCCGCCCATAGAAGGCGCACATGAGACTGTCGGTCGGGATTACTTCAAAGGATACGCCATTGATCACGATCTACCGCAAGGTGGGTTAACAATCAATGTCTACGTAGATGAAGAAGGTGGTACACCTGACTATACGACAACAACCACACATTATCGCAATGATGAGCGTGGAGTCCATGAGTGGTATTGGGCAGTGCCTGACGTTTTACGAGATGGCGATGAACACACCTATTACTTCGAAGCAGTAAATGTAGGTCCTGGTGTCAATAAAGAGCTGAAATTTGAAAGTACAGGCTCATATGGCGTCGACTATACAATCGCTGCATCACAAGGTACAATCGTACCTTTGTATAGGTTCTATAGCTCAGAGCTTGAATGCCACTTCTACACTATCAGCGAGTCAGAGAAGGATGATGTGGTAAATGGTGTTCACGGTACTCACTGGGGTATAGAACATACCGAAGGATGGGTGCTAAGCGCACAAGAGCCAGGTAGTGTCCCTGTCTATCGCTTTTGGCAGAGATACAATGTCTTAAATGACAAGGTAGGATGTCACTTCTTCACAAACAGTGAAACAGAGCGGACTACTTTACTTGGCGAGACGCTTCCAAATACCACTGATATACCAGCGCAATTCCGTGGTGGTGATCGGTGGAGAGAAGAGGGAGTTGGTGGCATAGGATTCTACGCGTACCCTTCACCGCGGCTAGGAACCGTATGGATGAAGAGGGCGAAGAAAGAATCCAACAAAGCACACTTCTTTTCAATTGGAACATCGGAGTATCAAAATGCCATTGCTGGCGATTATGTGGAAGAGGGTAATGCATTTACTGCATTTCCAGCTCTCCCGGCAGTTCCCGCACCAGTACCGCAAGCTCCTGCAATTGTGAAAGTCGCAACGAATGTGAGTTTGGAGGTCGGTGCAGGATTCGTAGCTGATCGTGTCTTTGATGAGCGGTCTAGCTATGTACTTGGTGAGACGATCTATACGCATGTCATGGGTGATGTGAATGTAGATCATACGTGGAAACTGAAAATGTCTCAGGGTGGAGTTGTTGTCAAAGAAGTAAACAGTCCACTCACACAAGATGACATTCGCAGTGACCATAGTATATTCTATGCACCCACCTCAATAGGGAGTTACACGATTGAAGCGTCAATTAATATGGGTCATGGTTTTGTCTCACAGGGAACTGTGGTAGTGAACGTTGGAGCGGCGCCAGTGCCGCCAGTGGCATGTTCCATTGCCCCAAATCATTCGTTTGAAAGCTCTGCATGGAGCGATCAATCATGGGGTAACTCTACAAGAAGTATCGCTACAGCAGCAGAGGCAAGTGAGGGGAGTCAGAGTGGTTTAGCAACAATCTCAAGCTACACTGATGGTCAGGTAAAAATGGTCTCACCAGACATTTCTGTTACAGGTGGAACTACATACAACCTGAGCCTTTTCGCAAAAGGATCGGTCACTAATGCGTACGTGCAACCTATTAGCTACGACAGTAGTGGGAACGCAGTAGGTTTCGGTGGCTACATGGGACTTGGACTCAGTGGTGGTTGGCAAGAGTTTACTGGTATAGTAGACATTCCAGCTAATGCAGTCACGCTCAAGCTTGAAGTGCGAGCAGAGTCTGATGGTGATCTCTATGTGGATGATGTGTGGGTTAATGTCACATCAAGAGACGCATCCTGTAGTGCAGGTGGAAACTCGGGAGGGACTGGTAGTTCCACGACCTCTATACCCAATGGATCATTTGAGAGTGGTGTCAGTACGAATTGGAGTGACCACACATGGGGATCTTCAAGTCATACAATCACCAGTAGTTCCGAAGCATCAGATGGCGCACAAAGTGCAAAAATTGATGTTAGTAGCTACACAGATGGTCAGGTAAAGCTTGTCAGTGACGCAATTACTGTAACAGGCGATCAGACCTACTCTCTGAGTATTGATGCAAAAGGTACTGCGACAACCGCCTATGTCCAGCCCATTAGCTATGACAGTAGTGGAAACGCTATTGGTTATGGTGGGTGGACTGGTCTCTCTATGGGCAGCAGTTGGCAAACATCAACAAACTCCATCACAGTTCCAAGTGATGCAGTGACGCTAAAGCTTGAGATTCGTATTGAGTCTCAAGGTGAGGTATTTGTTGACTATGTCGACTTTCAGTAAGTATCGTGAAGCGTCTTTGTGCAACGCACTGACGTGAAGTAAAAATATCCACTCGACAGCAATTGTCGGGTGGGTTTTTCTATATATTATTGACATAATCAAAATACTTATATACTATCCACAGTCAAGATATTATTGTTTATGCTAGAATAGTACTATGAAAATAGACATGCAAAAGATTGTACAAGTTATCAACTTCTTCGCGATCAAGGAAGGTGGTCAAATCGACTATATAAAGGCCTTAAAGCTTGTTTATCTTGCAGATAAGTTGATGCTTTGCCGCTATGGTCGTATGATTACCAATGATAGATATGCGGCCTTGAAAAATGGTCCAGTTCCTTCTGCGACTAAGAATATGGCTGAGGGCATAGTAAAGCAAGAGATGGACAGCGACGACTTTCCAGCCCCCCTTGAATACTGCAAAAAATATCTAGGAGCGGAAGACGAAGATTCTTGGAATATTACCTCAAGAATGAATTTTGATGAGGATTACTTTTCTAAGGCAGAAGTAGATTCACTGGTCGATGTGTATCAGAAATTTGGTCAAGAAGATAAGTGGCACCTCTGTGACGAAATAACGCACAAATTCCAAGAGTGGTATAGACATGGAGTAGATGGTGTGAATAAGAAATATGCCCAAATGGAGATTATTGATTTTTTCTTAAAAGGACAATCACCTGAACTTGATCAATTCTTTAATCCAGACAAAGAAGATCTAGCACTAAAAATGAGGTATTTTATTCAGACTAGAGAGAAGTTATTTACTCAAGGATGATCGAGCTGATGAATAGGGAAGAATGTATAAATGCAATTCAAGAACATCTAGGCGGATCTCCCTGCGGGACCGTTTTTATGTATTGTGATGAGACTTATAAGGGAGATAAGCCACACTTCAAGGTAATAGTTGCTCATAAAGATGATCTGCTATATGTTTTGAGTGCAACTTCACAGTCGTTCTCTATATTTATGCAGTCTGATGATCTTTCCAGTGACCTTTTCGAGTTAGGTGCAGATGATTACGGGCCGCTTTCATGTGACACATTTTTTATTGTGAGCGAAATCGAAGAGATTTCCATTGATCAGCTTGTGTATAAATGTGAGCAAGATGGCGAGTATTTTAGGTGTAAACCGCAAATCTCCGCTGAGTATATAAAACAGATTCAGAGCCAAATTGTTCAATCTCACCTTGTAATAAAAAAGCACGCTAAAATAGTTGAAAAATGTAAGATTGCATAATCTTTTCGAAAGATGGGTCTACTGGGGCGGCTCCGAGCAATGGTTCTCGTCCTTTGTGATTGCAGGAGTATGTCGATATGTTTTAATAGATGCTAAAAGAGAATATGGACGTGATGAACATGACAGAATCACTTTCAGCATAAAAAAATAGGAGAAATCAAGATAGTCTCAACTGAGTCAATCTCAGACTAAGTACTAAAAACAGACTGCCATTTCCTCAATTCTGCTATAAAAATGTTACAAATTGCAAACTTACAGGCTACTAGCCCAGAAATCCCTTCACAGAGGGATTTTTTGGTTGACTCAAAAGAGTGTTCTAAATTATTTCCGAGTGTTACCTACTATTAAACCATCTTTGTCTTGATACTTGTCACCCCCTAGATACTTAAAAGTCCCTGGGTCAATCGGGAAAAACCTAGAAGATGCTCTATGTCTAGACCAGAAATACGATTGATCATCTATATCAATAATCCAGTGAGGGTACTTCTTGTCTGAAAGCCTTTCATTTCGGACAGCGGAAAAGTTCTCTATACCAATAATCGGCATGTATCCCATACTGTTCTGAGGCCAAGTGGTAACACCTCCACAAGTGAAGTATTTTGCAAAATCTGGACAAAAATTACGGGGTATACAGACTGCATCCTTCGTTATTCGATAGGCAAATTCGTCATGACTAAAAAACTCACGCGTCCCAGTATGACATGTCATAAAAGTTTCAAAGTCTAATGTGCCTGTGGTGAGTCTCATTGTGGGAAATAGTGCCATGATTTTTACAACGAAAAAGACGCTAATGATAAGACTCAAGAAGCTGAGAAGGTGTCGCATGTAAGAAATTTTCGGGAGTTTTTTGGATATGAGATAAGTTATTGCGGATAAAAATAGCCATACAAAAAGTGAAAAAATAAATACTCGACGTAATTCATAAAACGGAGTGAAGTTATCTGCATCACTATGACTTAATTGCATGTATAGAAAGCTGAGAAGTGTGAATACTGCTATGAAAGATGGTAAATGAAGAAATTGCAGAAAAGATCTCATGTATGTGTAATTGCATTTTACGTTGACAGTCTAGCACTAAAGGGGCATTAGTCAATCTTGACCTAAATATGGAAATTAATGGCAGCTAAATCCTTTGCGGATTTTTGAATATATTCTCGCTTAAAACAAAGTTCGGAAAGATACGCATTTGGAGTGGGGCTACATTACCAAAAAACCCCTTTGTTGAGGGGTTTTTTGGTGCGAAAATTACAACAGAGTAGGAGAATCCAACCACATGGGGAATGAGTGAAAGTGTTGTAAATCATGAACGTCAGAAAGAGGGGTGTTAGTTGTGCTGTAGGAAATACTGCTGTATGAGCGGTAGTGGAAAACACTGGTGTTTAAGTGAGTGAAAGTGCATCCACATTTGGAGATCTTTCACATTGACAAATGTTTTGTCTCTAGTAGGATACACACACCTTTCGCTGAAAGGAATGAGAAGTGGTTGGGATATAAGTAAAGTTTCTATGCGTATAAAGAAGATATTAACACTTTCTTTCCTGATGAGTGTATCATCAGCTATTCTGGGTTTCGCAGGTTTTGCCTTTGTTTTTGTTATCACAGATTTTTCAACACGAACACTCTCGACATTTTATGGGATGATGTTATCTGTGATGGTCTACATTACAGTAAGCGTTGCAATATACTGGGCATTCTCGAAAATTATTATCCTATGTAATAGTGATAAAAGTTGGAGTAGTATTCGAACGGCATTCCTTATATACACCCTAATATGTGTACTTATCGCCCTGATAACAAAGTTCATCTATCTACAAAATTCCGCATTAGGGGTGCCATTTCATGCAGTTGGCAATCCCTTTCTTTATATTGGACCATATAATTCTCCGGTCTTTCAATTCTTGTTATCAGTAATGAATATTCTCTCATTGGTTGGTATATACGTAGCCTTAAAGAAGTACAGATGAATATCATATTATGACTAGAAAAATAATAAAAATCACAACCTACGCTTTTATAGTATATTTTTCTGCGCATCTCATAAATGTAGCAAGCTATGTACCAGCACTACTCAGTGCTAAAGTTGTGAGTGATGAGGTGGAATATGCATCAGCTTTCCCTTATTATATCGTTGGATTAATGATTTCAACTATATTGACTAGCTTTCTGATAGTGTGGGTTGCAAAAAAATTGCAAAAACAAGGCGTGAGCTTAGTCATTTCTTACGCGACAACTATAGTATTGTTCTTGGCAGCTTCCTTTTTTGAGTCTGTATTTATGAATTCTGTAAGCAGTCTTTACCTTACGGGAGAGTCATACAGTCGATCATTTAATGCATTTGTACCACATTTTGCAGTACCAGCATTCAGCTTTATGATGTTTGTATTTATGTGGAAAAATCAAAAGTAAATATTCAAGAATAAGTGTTGTAATCATTTAATGGTGTCTATGTTTACTTTACGTAACTATTATCCCATTCTCTCTTTTATTCTGATGGTAAGCGCAGCAACCTTTGTTGGGCTACTTTACTTAGGATCTAGCTTCTTTGTGCTAGGCTACGACAATCCAGCTCCGGGCCTCATGTCGCCTTTAGTTTTCTTCACTCTTTCTTATATCATCGGAACACTTATACTTCTTGTGGTATTTTTTGTACTAGGCAAATTGTTTGACACAAAGAAGCGGTGGCACATTATCAGAAACTACTTTCTCCTTTATGTGGCCATATGTTTTAGTATCTCATTCTATTTTTTGATTGACCCAGGCTTCTCTGGCTCACTTAACATTCCTTTTCATGCAGAAAACGCTTATAGAAATATCGTGGTACGATTACTCAGCTATCAGGATGTCAGTATCACATCAATGACGTTGATAGGTCTTCATGTCTCATCACTCTCTTTTTTATACTTTTCGCTGAGGAGGTTATTGAACGAATAGACACATCTGTTTCACAGGGTAATTGGAAGTGATTAAATCATCTGGCTTTCTGCTATACTGCGATATATAATATTAATCTCTGTAGAATGCTTAAATACATACTTTTATATGCTGTATTCTCCTTGATTGTCCCAGTATTCTTTATCTATAAAAAGTATGGTGTAAAGTACGCAGCATACGCAGTTACGTCTATATTCATGGTATGCACCAGTCTTTATATCGGCTATAATCTTTCATTGGCTTATGAGTGTTATAGCGTAGTCAATGGATCTCTGGTAGAAAATGATGCCACAAATTTTTGCTTACATAAAATGGGTGCAAGTGATTGGCATTATAGAGTTATTTTATTCTTAAATCGTTGAATCTTATGAAAAAAAGCCTTCTTTCTTTACCAGCCATCGTCATCCTCGTAGGTTGTACTGGAAATGACGTTGAAAAAGATGTGTCTGTAAAATTTGTTCCAGAAATAGAGCAACGACCAGTGACAATTGGACTTGATAATACAGAGGGAATAGATACAACAGAATGGGAGGTGTACACTGATGAATCACATAACTTTCAGATTAAATATCCAGAAGTAACAGATTTGAATATCGAAATAGCGAATCTTGATGAAGGCGACAACTTTGAAAATAATCCAAGATTGGAAAAAGCTGTCCAATTTAATTTTATACATGGAAAAAGTTTCAATATACGATTTCTTCTAAACAAAGAGAGATTTGCAAATTTTGAAGAATTTCTGAATAGCTCTGCTAATGCAAATGATATAGTTCTACAGAAAGAAATGAAGTGGACTAACATTCCAGATACTCAGATAATCGAGATGCCAGGAAAGAAGATCTATACGAATACAACAAAAAGCCAAGAGGGAAGTCAATTTGGTCGTCAGGCTATTGTATTTTTTCCAGAGAGCGAATTTATATATGTAATAAAATGGGTATCATTTACAGATCCAGTAACCCAAGATCAGGATCGAGACATTATGGCAATGCTACAATCTATGAAAGTAGCGAACTAAGTGACTTCCCCTTGTCGTGTTAGTGAATCCTGGATCATCTCGACTAAGTGCTTTCGTAGCTGATAATCAGCTGTACGCACCATTGCAAATTATCCATATCCTTATACCCGAACACACAAAACCAAAAAACCCCGTGTGGTGTAGGGTGGGGGTGTTGTAAGTCATGAACGTCTATTTAAGTAATCATGGGCATAAAATTGACCACCTTCACAAAAATAAGGCGAGTTTACCCCAGACTAAAAAAAAAGCCCCTCAATCCCTCACAGTAAATTGAAACAGAATTATTGATATAGTATGATAAAGTCTATATTAAAGGGTACTTCATTGTAAATCTCAAAGAAATTCTATGAAAAATACTTTTCTTGCGCTAGCAGTTATGGGTATCCTCACAGGTTGTACTGGGAATGATGTTGTAAATAATGTACCAGTAAATACCATTCCAAAAATAACACAAGAACCAGAGACTGTTGATGCGTCAAATGATACTGAGAAAATAAATGCAATCATAAAAGAAGTAGAAGAATTTGATGTAACAGGCTGGAATACCTACACTAATGAGGAGTACGGTTTTTCTATTATGCATCCAGAGAGCTTTGAAGTTCAAGAGGTCCCTGATGGTCCAGGTACAAGATTTAGGTTAATTGAGCTTTGTGGCAATGATTCTTCAGACTGCATATCAGCATATGGTATAGGCATATCTCCAAGCGGACGTTTTCAAGAGTCTTTATACGAATCAGAATTAACAGATGGCTTTGACTTTGCTGGCAGGTTCGCATCTGTCGTCACGGATTCCAAGCTTCCGAATAAAGATCTTTTTGGCAGTATTCAAGGGAGCGATGGAAGCGAGTGCAAAATTCCTCCCGCTGGTACGAGTAACTCTTCAGGATTAAGAATTTCAAAGCCACCAACTTCGTGGAGTGTGTCTGACAGTCTAATTTCTGTGTATTGCACTAATAGTGATCATGCACCTTCTCTTAGAAAGATGCTTGATAGCTTTCGTTTTCTATAAAGATTCTTTTAGTTTCATATTTCTTATGTGCCTATAAAATTTAAGTGCTGTATGTATTAATGAAACAAAGGCATTGTAATAAAAGGCGTTATTTCTGGGATATTCAGATGTTTTGTGGTGATAGAATACTGTGCCATTTCCTCAATTCTGCTATAAAGGTGTTCCAAGTTGCAATACGTGGGTTCACAAACAGCATCAAATCGGTTTTCAAGACACTGTAATCCGATTTGAGCGCTATAATAAAGAGTTTATCCCTCAATGTAAAGTTCGGAAAAAAGTATACGACTAATCTGCTCTTTTTCCTGTAGATTTGCGAAATTGTAGATAGGTAAAAGTCTCTTGATGGGTTCGGAAGTTAGTTTATGAGTTTGACAATAAGTAAACTAAAGTGTAATATAGTTAACATAAAGAAATAGATGTAAACTATATGAACAAATTGGAAGTCTGCAAAAAGCAAAGGATTTTGACTGGTGATAGTGCGTATACAGCCTGGATTCCTGTTGATTTTCCTGCAAAGGCGATGTTTGTATTGAGTCAAGGGACTCTAAATAAAGCAACAGAGGCAGAAAGGCTTATTGGAAAACTTGATGGCATAACTCAGACATTGCCTGACATAGAATTTTTTCTTAAGATGTTCTCGTACAAGGATGCTACATCATCAGCTCAGATAGAGGGAACACAGGCCACAATGGCAGATGCCTTGGAAAAGTCTGCAGGTATTGACGGTGGGGAAAATGATGCTGAAGATATTATCTACTATATAAAAGCGTTAAATTTTGGACTAGAGAGATTGGATAAACTTCCACTGTCATTACGCTTTCTTAGAGAGATTCACAAAGAGTTGATGGATGGTGCACGTTCATCACATTTTGCAGATCCTGGTAATTTTCGTAAGTCTCAAAATTGGCTAGGTGCCAGACTTCTTAAAGATGCATCATTTATTCCTGTGCCTCCTGAGAACATGCAAAAACCTTTGGATGAGCTAGAGAAGTTTTTGTACGATGATAGTTCAACGTTGTCATTGGTACATATAGCATACTCTCATGCGCAATTTGAGACGATTCACCCGTTCTTGGATGGAAATGGACGAGTTGGAAGGCTTCTCATTACATTTTTATTGAAGAAGAAAAATCTTATAGAAGAGCCAGTATTCTTTTTGTCTTCATATTTCAAAAAAAACCAAAAATTATACTATCAGAAATTGAATGATTATCATAGTGGAGATGTGCAGTCTTGGCTTGATTTTTTTCTTGATGGCACAGTTGAGACTGCAAAGGAAGGCATTATAGCTGCGAAGGAAATACGAAGAATTAGGGATGAGGATACAGAAAAATTGCAGGTTCTCGCAAAAAGAGAATCGGAGAGTAGCATGAAAGTCCTGAAGGCTTTATTTAGTTATCCAATTGTTACTAGCAAGAAAGTTATGGAGGTTACAGATTTTTCTCGTCCTGGCGCATTGAAAGTTATCGATCGATTCGTTGATTTAGGTATACTGGAAATATACAATGAGAATGATGGTTATGATAGGAAATATATTTATAGAAGGTACTTTGATGCATTCACTCTATAGTTTTTGGCTCCAAGGCTTCTGATACTTTCTCGGATGTATTTTCTCTGTGGTACAAGTTCGGAAAGCCATGCCGTGGGTTCACGATCAGCTTAAACACTACACTTCGTAGTGTTTTTGTGTTTATGATAAGATAAGGAGGACTTTCCTCATATTGATGATGTAATGCTGGACGAAATAAACGATGAAATGGTTGAGTCGGCTACATTCTTAGGAGAATAGGATTTACTTAGAACTTCAAGAAAAGATGATCTGCCATTTCCTCAATTCTTGGACGAAAGTGTTTCAGATTGTAATGCTTGGGTTCACAGCATTTTTGCAAAAAAAGAATCGCTCTGTTGAGCGAATTTTTGTATCGAAAACTATGCATCCAAAGCTAATCGAACTCGTGATATTATAGACTGTATGAATATATATAAGATTTTTCAAAAAATCAATCCAACAATTTTATCACTTGTTGTTGTAAACATTTTTCTAGTCATCTCTGCGCTGAGTGGAAATATTTCCATTGAAGAAATTATTGTTATATACTTTCTTGACATCATACTTTCCATACTGGTCCAGTCGTCTCCATTGATTGTATATCACTTTCGCACAAGAAAACTTCGAGGTAGGTTGCCTCGATTTTTTGCTTATATAGCCTTGTTATGTGCGAGTCTTTCTTTCCTATTTTTATTGGGATCTCAAGCCTTGCAAATGATATTTCCAAACATGAATCTAGATGCAAAGATCGCATTAGGGTGGACGCTTGTACTATTTGCTAATCATGTAATTTTCTCAATATTTCGATGGTCTAATAGTAAAGTTGAAACAGAGGATCGACTGGATAGTCTTATTGGCATTGATCTGCATAGTAAATTTCATCACATCATTCTATTTAGCATATTTGTTGGCATTATGTGGGCTGCTAAGAGTCTCGGTTTGGAGATCGGGCAAAGTCCTTATCACTATATTTTAGTAATTGTCTATGCATTTTTCAAGATGATTACTGATATAGATATTCACAGGCAATACATGGGAAAGAAGTCTTACTATAAGATGGCCAGGTTCTGAGATGTCTAGGTATTTATTATATACTCACACTCTTTAAGATAAACTGCCATTTGTGCAGTTCTGCAATAAAAGTGTTCCAAGTTGCAATACGTGGGTTCACAAATCAAAAATCATCACTCCACGTGGTGATTTTTGGTTTTTGTGTCACGGAGATTCGAACTGGGAAGGGGGTCGGGGAAGCGGTAGTTTCACCGTGGAGGAAGTCTATGAAACCGTGGGTTTCGTAGGAGCGATCAGCGACTGAGCTTCTCCGTGGGATCACAACTGTACAACGATTTCCAAACTCTGGATGCTTGCGTGGATATGTTTCCTCTGTGGCACAAGTTCGGAAAGCCATGCTGTGGGTTCACGTTTAGCTTAAACACTGCACCTCGTAGTGTTTTTGTATTTCAATTAAATAATGTAGTAAGGTTAAAGTTCGCTACCTATTTCTTTAAGTGTCGGTGCTAAATTCAAGGCTTTTGATCCTAATGGTGTAATAGTATACTCCACCTTAGGAGGAATCTCTTTGAAATCTTTTCGTATGATAAACCCTTTCTGTTCAAGTAATTTCAATCTCTCAATAAGTATTTTTTCAGAGACATCTGGAATACCCTTTTTAAGTTCTCCATAACGCTTCTTCTCTTGTAAGTTGAGAAGGATCAGGAATGACCACTTACTTCCGAGTATATCAAGAGATTTTCTGATGGGGCAATTCTTCAGGTCTAGATCTTTATATTTCATAAATTTGATACTTACCTTTAAGTTAGTACTTGACTAAAGATTAGTATATCTTAAAATATAACTATCGTAAATCGTAGCACATAGAATTGGTCGCTTCAATTATGTAAGTGATGTCTCTAATTAAATAATAGTACGCATATGAAAAAAATAGTTTTGGTAGGTGTTGGAATGCTCATAGTAGGTTTTTTTGCCGGGAAAGTGGGGCACATGGGCAAGTCTGGTGCATATGGTGATAAAGCACATTCGGCAAACAAAGGAACTGTCGATCAAAGTATAGTAGATCCATTTTACACAGCACTATCATCAACTGGGATGGATCAAGCAACAATCGAGGGAATGCTCTCACCGATCATTGCAGATACATGGATGAATGCAGGTGAGGGGTCTACGGCTGCTGATTTCGCGAATGAAATCGCAAACATTTACCACAAGGTAATGCCAGATCTCAAATGGACGCCAGTCGAGAAATATGTTTCTGGAAATACTGTAATTGTACGCAGTAAGGCAACAGCTACCCCTGTGGAGGGTGACTTTCTAAGGATGGGTCTTGTTACTGCTGACGGAGAAACACCATTTCAGACAACATCAATTGATATTCATACTATAGAGAATGGAAAGATAGTAAATACAGACCATGTCGAAGATTGGGTGGGCGCAATTATGCAGTTACGTGTAGCGCAGGGCACTGATGGCAGTGGAGATGCAACAAATAATAATAAAGCAATGGACGATAAATCAACGAAGACATTGGCAGTAGCACAATCTTTCCTAGAGGCTGCTGGTAGTGGTGATGGAGAGACACTTAGCAATTTAATGACTGATGATTTTGTATGGCACAATGAAGGTGATGTCAGTATTCCGTGGGTCAAGGGTGATTGGATAGGTAAAGAAAAAGTTCTTGGAGAATTTATGCCGCTTTTTGGAGCTGGGCTTAAGGTAACCAGTTGGGCTACCGATCATAGCTTTGCAGATGGAGATCAGGCGGTATTTATGGGTACAATGAGTGCAATTGCAAATAACTCTGGAGCTGATACTGGGAAATTTTCGTGGGCTGTGAGAGTGCAGGTTGAGGGTGACAAAGTAAAAAGCTGGAATTGGATGGAAGATAGTTTTGCAGTTTCAAAAGCTTACTATAGTAAATAGGGTCTAAATTAGCGACAGATATCCAAAGTATTTGTATCAAAATGGATTTTAGAGTTTGCTCCCTAAGAAAAATATATGAAGCAACGGTTAATCTTTGTTGGAATTATACTGATTTTGATACTCAGCATATTTGCGCTTAATTTAGGATCAGAGGAGAGTATAGTGCAGCACAATGAGGTGGGTAGTCACAATGCAACATCAAAAGACAAAATCATGAACCAAAGGGATGTATCAGATCAACAAAAGACTAATAAAACTCAGTCCAAGAACGGATTGATATTAGAAAAGCGATCTGGAGAGGCTCCGGGAGTGACAGATGGTATCCCGCATGTACAGCTTGATCAGGTATCTGATGATACTATGTATGACAAACTAATTGATCAAACATACCAGATTGAAGGCATTGTTGATAAACTCAGTACAATATCATTCCCTGGCACACGATCATTGGCTGTCGATGAGTCTCTAACATTAAATCCACAGGGGATAATCACTGATCGTGAATTTGCACATATCCATGCAGATCCAGGACGAGGCAGTCTACATCTTGTGCTTTCTGAGTCAGATGCTGCGGCAGTTGTTGATATGAGCTGGGGGGTATATCATCCCTTTGCGCTTGAAGGTAGAGTGCCTGGAATGGTGATGGTTTTTTCGCCTCGGGATGATAAAGATTTAGGAGTTGTTATGAATATAATCAAAGCTTCATTTAAATTTGCCACTAACATATAGTGCTTTATGGGCAAAAAGGCTCCCATTTACTTAGTTCTGCAATAAAAGTGTTCCAAGCTGCAATACGTGGGTTCACTAGTCGAAAAATCCTTCTACAGAGGGATTTTTTCATTACCCGACAGTTAGTTTCGTGTCTTGACGAATATATTTCTTTTATCGTATGATTATATGTTGAGTTTTCTCAATACTTCGTGGGTTCTTTTATAGGGGATTTCTTCATGCGCACTGTACACGTTTTAATCAGGTCTAGTCGTCCAAGTACTGGATTGTATGCTTTTTTGCTAACCTTACTTGGCTTTAAGGCTTTCGCCTGGAGCAACCTGGGCGTAGGTATTTTGAGTGCAGTTCTTTTCGCTTTGATTACTATGTCGATCATGTCTTTCAATGATCTGATCGATGCAGAAAACGATCGACGTAAGAATAAGTTGTTTGCATCAAATCACAAGCATATACTTTTCTGGTATTGGTTGTGTGGTGTAGTGATTATCTGTTTTCTGATCTCGTTTTTGTTTATGGAGTCAGCAGACCTGGCATTGTTCTGTTCTTTTATATGGCTGATCGGACTGTGGTACTCATTTATACCGCACTGGTACATTGCTCAAAATGCTATTGTCGCTTTCTGCTCAGGATCGCCAGTTTTTTGCGCAATGATCTATCATGGGTCACTTAGTGAGTTTGTCGTTATGACATTCGTATTGTTCTCAGCGGTTATTTGGCAGAATGAGTGCTACAAGGATGCACAAGATGTTTGTTCTGATCACGGTTATAAGCGGACTCTCCATACAGAACTTGGTTGGTTGAGTTCGTGGTTGTGCTTGGTAGGAAGTTTACACGTTGTCAGCGCGACTCTCTTTTGGCATCCAAATCAATCGTTGCAAATACTAGCAATTACACTCATTGTAAAACTTGCTATGGATCAGGTTCATGCAAGAGATGATGCACAGTATGTTGTGCAGACGCTTTCTACGATGAGGCATCTCATTTACAGCATTGGACTCGTTCTCTATGTCAGTTAGAGATATGACTCACATTCCACCGCAGGGATTTACCTCGGTGGATTTCTATTTTTACACCATCACTTTCTCCAACTTTTCGATACTCTCTCTGATGTATTCACGCTCAGAGCAAAGTTCGGAAAGCCATGCTGTGGGTTCACAAATCCAAAATCATCACTCCACGTGGTGATTTTTGGTTTTTGTGTCACGGAGATTCGAACTGGGAAGGGGGTCGGGGAAGCGGTAGTTTCACCGTGGAGGAAGTCTATGAAACCGTGGGTTTCGTAGGAGCAATCAGCGACTAAGCTTCTCCGTGGGATCACATCATTTTTTTAAAAAAGAATCGCTCTGTTGAGCGAATTTTTTGTCTTCAAAATCGTACACCCCCCAGAGAATCGAACTCGTATTAAACTGAGGTGTGTATAGGATGAAGAAGATAGCAGAAAAAACACTTCCAACTCTACTCAAAAATTGACAGAGAATTACTGACACCATATGATAAAAGCCTTACTCAAAGACAAGATTATTACAAACTTCAAAGTAATGCTTATGAAAAAAAGCCTTCTTACATTACTAACCATCGTCATCCTCACAGGCTGTACTGGAGATAATGTCGTACAGGACAAAAAGGTGAACTCTATTTCTTCAGAGAGTGAGCAACGATCTGAAGTGATTAAGGTTGATCCTGTTGTCAAAGATGATATTAATCAATTTGAATACGATGAAAAAATTGACACCTCACAGTGGAAAAGATGCAGCGTGGGTGCAACATCTTTTTTGTGCCCTCCTGGGTGGAATTCAATTGAGCGGGGCGTATCAAATGCGCCGCAGAATCGACAAGATGCCTTTTTAAGTGGTGATGTGGCAGTTAATTTTGATGGAGTTGCTCTCGATTTCAATGAGGATCCTAAGTTACTCCCCGCAGAAAAGGAATCACAAATCACATATCTCAAAGAGAGAATGGACACATGTGAAGTGGTGAAGGATACCGACAGCCTTTTGGAGGTGCATTGTAAAAAAACAACAGCACACAAGTTCATCATGAGCATTTCAAAAATTGAAACGCAAGCAGACTTCAGCAACCTTTTAACATCGAATTTAACGACTTTGTCGATGAGTGCAAGAAATGAGCAAGAGTACATAGATAACAAATTAATGCTCAATAAGGTTGTAGAAAGTTTTCGGTAGCCTGCGTATATAGCTTCAAATACTAAGAGGAATTTTCCTTCTTAGTTCAGGGGGGGGGCATATTCTTTGGTCATTATGTTATTTTAACAATCAGGAGGTAATGTATGCATTTATGTATAACATGCTTTAAAAGTCTCATAGTCTCGTCACTTCTATTCCAGACAGCAAGCGCAGCCTCAGTCTGCAATTACATCGATGGAACCTCCATGGCTTCTCCCAATAATAATTACCCTTGCAGGTACGGAGAGGTTAATTGTACATCGTGGGCAAATCATATGCGTCCAGATCTACGCGGATGATTTAAGCACTGTATGTATTAGTGAGATAAAGGCATTGCAATAAAAGGTATTATTTCTGGGATATTCAGATGGCTTATGATGACAGAATACTTTGCCATTTTCTCAATTCTGCAATAAAAGTGTTCCAAGCTGCAATACGTGGGTTCACAAATCACTTAAACACTACACGTCGTAGTGTTTTTGTGCTTGTGGTAGAATGAGCGTATGAAAAAAATATTTTTTGGTCTTGGAGCTCTTCTACTCACAGGATTTGTGCTGTGGTATTTTTCGTCATCTGATTACTATGAGTACGAAGCATCATCACAGGCCGAATGTTTGCCGGGAGAGGAATTTGATTCAGAGGCTGGAGCATGTTTTTTTGATTTTTATTGTGAGACAGATGAGGAGTGCAATCTCGTGGATGAAAAGTATGGGCAAGTTCTTGATGCTCTCGCAGAAGAATACAGGAATGAGGATCGGACATATCATGAGAGCCATTCATCAAACAATCCAAAGGCTACGGATGATGATCTGAATATAGGCAATAAGGAGGTAGTAGGGGGTGTAGACTCTGCTGAGCAAACACAAGAGATCAAAAAAATTCTAGAAGCTCTCTTGCCTGAAAATCGACTAAGTCAAATTGGTAAAATTGTTGCAGATTCAGATGGTGAGGATGGTGTATTAGCTTATGTGGAGCCTATGGATGAAAAGGGGGATAAATGGAAGATGGCATATGATCCCGCTGACTCATTTTCCACTGATGGGAAGATGAAGAATCAAAAAGAATTACTCACAACAATCGTTCATGAATATGCCCATATTGCAATGCTCAATAGCGAGCAAGTTACACATGTAGGAACGGATGATGAATATGTAGTCTGTGAAGAAGATGAAGTAACTATCGATGAGGGTTGTGCGAAGGCATCTGCACACCTCACTCAGTTTGTTGAAAAATTTTGGGATGAAGACTTACGTCTAGAGGCATTTGAGGCTGCGCAGACGCAGTCTGAGGATGAGTTTTCTCAGGACAATTTTGATAAAAATCAACAAAGATATGTGACCGAATACGCAGCAACAAATGCGGTGGAGGATGCAGCTGAGTCTTTTACATTCTTTATTATGAAATCAAGAAATGAGAATAGTACGATAGCGGATCAGAAGATCTCGTTTTACTATCAATTTCCGGAATTTGTAGAATTGCGTAACTATATGCGGGCTGGGTTATTAAAAAACGTGACAATAAAAAACTAGATCAAATTCGCTATAGATTGATTATAATGTTACTTCAAAAATGACACTCAATGTATTTCACCAAAATATTTCTAGAAAAAATTTACCGCATCGGAGCCCTCCTTATTGGACTTTTGGTTATTCTTGATTTGTTTGCGTTCTTTTTTTATCCTGACCATGTTCTGGGTGAAATTTTCCTCGCAACACGGGAGAAGACACCACTCACATGGATGAGTGCTGTTACATTTCTTTTGATAGGATTTGCAAGTCTGACAATCTACCAGAAGTCTCGCCAGAAAATATGGTATGTCATAACTGTCCTCTTCTTATTTTTTAGCATTGACGATGCAACATACATTCACGAGCGCTTAAGCGGCTTAGTCATTGATAACACCTCACTTTTTTCCACTTTTCCATCGTATATATGGCCACTACTTTATGCACCGCTTCTTCTGGGTGGATTTGGCCTACTAATCAAAGCCCTATGGAAAGGGAGGGGGGATAAAAAAATACTTCTACAAGCCACAAGTCTTCTTGGCCTGTCTGTACTCCTTGATTTGATTGATGGTTTCACACAGAAGAAAGGTGTAACTTTTCATCCGGAGCCGTTTATGCATGACGCTGTTCTACATATACTGAGATTGACGGAGGAGGTGAGTGAGACTGTGGCAGTTGGAGCTATGGCATTTATTCTGATCTACGCGTACTGCCTCATTGACAAAAAAGAGAAGGATAACATAATGTCGCTTGATATAGTATAATGACAGTATTCTAGACAAGGGAGAAATAAATAAATATGATCAAAAAATCATCGGTAACAGAGAGGGTGCTTGCTTTAGGCTTGGGGGCCCTTACGCTAATCCTTGCGCTAGCGCTTCTCACAAAAGACCCTGTAGGCGCAGATACTGTAGCAGCAAAATCAGAAGACTCAAAAAAAAGCGCCGCTTCTGAAAAATCCGCAAAATCCGTCGATTCAAAATCAGAGGTCTCAGTAGAATCAAAAGATTCTGTGTCAGAAGTATCTGCAGAATCTGCAAAGTCTGTTGACTCAAAATCAGAAGATTCGGTTGATTCAGTGGAGTCACTATCGGAAGTTTCAGTTAGATCGGTCGCATCAACAAAACCCTCTGTAAAAGCACAACAACCAATCAAAAAAGCAGAAAAAGTCATTCCACCAGTACAAGCAACAGTTGGGGAATTAGAGGCTACAATTGTTGAGTCAAACGTACCAGAGAGATCAAAAGAGCAAGAAATCATCTCTAATCAGGACGGCACAACAACAGAGGTACGAAGAGATGTGAAAAAAGATGGACGCATCAATGTGCGCTATATAACACGCGATGTAGATGGGAATAAGTTGGAGGATAAAAGAGGCGAGTATAATCGAGGGGAGGGTGAGGAAAAAGTGCGTATTAAGACATATGATGTCTACGGTGAAAAGCTGACAGATGTACAACTAAAAACAATTGATGGGCAGACTGTTAATCTACGCTCTTCTGATACAGAGGCGGGCACAAAAGTAAAGTATGATGCGCAACATGATCGACTTGTCATCAGGACTGATGGAACAACTTTTGAAGGAGATGAAGATACTGAGAGTGATTCTTCTAAGCTCACACTTAAAGCAAGTGGTGACATATTTACATTGACACGATCAGGCATTGGAGCAAGGTCTGATTACCCCATGACAGTCGATGCGACAACTGGAAGGATTGAGGTCGTAACTAGATCTGGTGAGTTAACTCTTAAAGCTCTGCCAGATACTATTGTAGAGACAGCGAAATCACAGGATCAAATTGATATCGTCAGTGACATGGAGATAAATGAAGATAGTGGCTTGAAGTATGAGCTAACTGGCACAAAGTATGAGAAGTTATTTGGTGCTTTCACCGTAGAGATACCACTCATACTTTCTTATAGTGCAGAATCAGGATCTTTTATGAATGTACAGCAAGGGCTATGGAGTAAGACGATTGATGTATTTAGTTTTTAGAGCTTTAAGTAGTAATGAGAATTTCAACAAAGTAGTCAGAAAATTTTCCTTACTACAATACGATGTGGCACAAGCACGGATTTACTACACCAAACACTCCGATATGCACACCTGTTGGGACTTGCCCTATTTACGATTGGCATTTTCACGCAATGGGGTTTGACACAAGCTAAGGTATTCCTAAAGCCATGATGTATTTACGATAAGTAGGCACAGATCATGACAGGAATTTCTTTGGCAAGCGTTCTCGGGTCATCAGAGAGGAGGTAGGCATGACAAAAATTGCGATAAAGATTGGATTTGCTATGGTTATACGTACCCTTTTTCTGATATATCGCTAAAAAGAGCTGAGTAAAATAGTGTGCAACGCTCTCTGTGTGCTGGTAGTGGGAACATCGCTGATAGCTGTGTTCCTTAACTTGAGCATAATGGAGAGACATTATTGTTTAGATTGACAGCATTTTGGTGCTATAGTACACTAGATTTCATACTTCTATGTTTTCGTAGTTTTTTTGTGTAAGACTACTTAAGCATAATCTAAAACAAACATATGACACGATTAGTAACGCAGGATGGACTTAAGCTCCTAGAGGACGAACTTGAAGAACGTACTGTAGCAATCAGACAAGAGATTGCAAGTGCAATCAAGGAAGCAAAAGATCAAGGTGATTTGAGTGAAAATGCTGAGTATTCCGCTGCAAAAGAGCGTCAAGCAGAAAATGAGCAGCGCATCCTTGAGTTGGAGATGACACTCAAAGACGTGGAAGTTGCAGAACACAACGACGACGACTCGTCAGTACAAATAGGCTCCTCAGTAAAGGTCAAGGTGAAAGGAAAGGAAATGGACTTTGAGATTGTGGGAACAAACGAAGCTGATCCTGCTGCCCGCAAAATCTCAAACGAATCTCCAATAGGAAAGGCGCTTATGGGATCAAATCGAGGAGAGAAAGTAAGTGTGAGTACGCCAGCTGGGGATGTAGCATACGAGATCATCAAGGTGAAATAGCTTTAAGACAAATCCTCAGACAAAACCAAAACGCTCCACTGTGGAGCGTTTTATGTTGACATGTCAAGATGTAAAATAGGATGAATACCTACACTAAGACGCAAAGTAAAAAAGTAACAGAAAAAGGCGAGATGGAATGTTGATGTAGTTTTTTGATTTTTGTGCACAGAAGCGCTACACTAAATACAATATTAGAAATTTCTAGAACGATTCTTTATGACAGATTCCAATCCCAATTTAAAAGAGAATGAGTCAGGCAAACAGGATGAGCTAATTAACGAGTTTCGTGAGCGATCCCTAAAGATTGGCAGGCTGGAGGAAAGAGGTATTCATACGTATCCATCAAGTGCAAAGCGTACACATATAGTACACTCTGTACTAACTGATTTCGAACAGCTATCAGATACTAATGATACTGTGACAATAGTTGGGCGTATTCGTTCCAAACGGACACACGGCAACCTATCTTTTTGTGATGTGGAAGATGCGTCAGGGCGGATACAGGTAGCCATCTCAAAAAAAGAGTTGCGAGACAGTGATAAGTACAAGCCATTTACAAAGCTTATAGATACGGGAGACTTTATAGAGTGCTCTGGAACTCCATTTGTTACCGAAGCCGGGGAGAAATCCCTGATGACTACATCATGGAGGTTGCTGACAAAAGCTCTTCGGAATATGCCAGCTGAACATTTTGGGCTGAGAGATGAGGATGAGCAATTTCGCAAAAGGTATATTGACCTTACACTCAGTGCAGATAAGCGTAAAACATTTGAGCGAAGAAGTCATTTTTGGAGATCAATGCGTCGCTTTATGGAAGATAGGGGTTTTCTTGAAGTCGAGACACCAACTCTGGAAGTGACAACGGGTGGTGCAGAAGCGCGACCATTTGCAACATATCATAACGACTACGACATGGATGTATTTCTACGCATCAGCATAGGGGAGCTGTGGCAAAAGAGGCTTATGGCAAGTGGCTTTGAGAAGACATTTGAAATCGGACGTGCTTACAGAAATGAAGGGTCTAGCCCAAATCATTTGCAAGAGTTCACAAATATGGAGTTTTATTGGGCATATGCAAATTATGAAGACGGTATGCATATGACGCAAGACCTCTACAGACACATTGCTCAAGAAGTTTATGGCACGACAAAATTTTCTACGCGCGGTCACGTATTTGATTTAGCGGGTGAGTGGGAGATGATTGATTATGTAAGCGAGATAAAAAAACAAGTACATATCGATGTGACACAAGCCTCACTAGAAGAACTTGCGCAAAAATTAGAGGAACTGAACGTGCAATTTGACGGTAATAATCGTGAGCGTTATATCGACAGCCTATGGAAACACTGCCGCAAAAACATTGCAGGACCTGCATTTCTTGTAGGTCACCCCAAGCTCGTCTCGCCACTCGCAAAGGAAATGACCAAGAAGCCTGGTCAGGTGGAGCGATTTCAAATCCTTCTCGCAGGAGCTGAGGTTGGCAACGGCTACAGTGAGCTCAATGATCCAATTGAGCAAAAAGAAAGATTTATGGAGCAAAAAGCTCTACTGGAAGCAGGTGATGATGAGGCAATGATGCCTGATATGGACTTTGTTGAGATGCTTGAATATGGGATGCCACCAACGTGCGGATTTGGTGTGGGTGAGCGCCTTTTTGCCTTCCTAGAAGATAAGACTTTGCGGGAGGTAACATTGTTTCCTTTGATGAAGCCAAAAAACAATGAAGAAAAACTATCCAAAAAAGCTGCAGAAAAAATCTACAGATCAAAGAAAATCGTTGTTATAGCTAACGAAGATGTTGGCTATGGAGTAAGTGCAAATGCGATAGGGCAACTCGGTATTGAGATTGGGCTGTTCAGCGATGAAAAACTATACAAAACCAAACATCTCATAGATGCTGATGAGCGTAAGCACTATGTGGACGCACTCTATGGCATGAGCAATCTATCTGGTACCCGCGAAAAAATGGCCCAATTTGTCATGAAATGTCACGAGGCAGGCGTCCAGGTTTTCGACTTTTCTGACATCATGCGCCGCGCGCACAGTGATCAGGAGATGATAGAGGGCTATGCAACAAATGGGACACAAGATATCAACTATATTGCAGTGGGAGCGGTGATCCCCAAGGATTTTGAGAAAGAATTTCTCAGTGAACTAGAATTGTTTGGTAAAGGCGAATAATCTAAAGATGTATGAGTGGAGAGAAGTTAGATGAGAAAGAGGTATTGAAAAATATCGAGCAACTAAAATACCTCTTCAAACTAAAGGAGATCATAAGATATGATTGTGAAAGAAACGAAAAAATTCGCTCAGAATCAGATGCAGAACACATCTTTGGAATGCAGATCATCGCAGAACATTTTCTTGTTCTTGAAGACCCAGAAAAAAAATGGGATCATGAAAAAATTCGAGAAATGATACTTTACCATGAGATTGCAGAGATTGAGACTGGGGATATAAATGTGCACGAGAAGACAGACAGAGACCGAGAGCATGAGAAAGGCATGGTGCCTGTTGCAATAGGGAAAATACCTGAATCAATAAGGCGTAGGTGTGAAAGTCTTCTTGATGAATATGAGGGCCAAGAAACTATAGAGGCACAGTTTGTTAAAGCTATTGATAAGCTTGAGCCAAATTTCCACATCTTTGATATAAATGGAAAAGAGCTCTGCAAATTATGTGGTGTCACCAAGGAAAAGAATTGGAATATTAAATACGACTATATTAAAAGATTTCCAACTATGCTTCAGTACCTCACGGTTATTTCTGAAGAAACTCAACAGAGGGGTTACTTCGTCACGCAGAGATGATGATTGTAAGGCAAAAAATGATAAAATTAATCACTAGAGAAAAATCATGCCCGAGGTTAACATGTTGGCAGTAGCTGGAGTTATTCTGACAAATATGATTGTTGGAATGTTATGGTATGGACCATTATTTGGGAAGAAGTGGATGAGGCTTGTTGGCATGAGTGAGAAAGACCTTAAAAAGGGTTCGATTGTACCGATGATTGCTGCTCTCATAGGTGCGGCCCTCACAGCGTTCATCTTTGGCGTGATTACAACAAAGATTGGTGTCGACAATCTCCGCGGGTACATAGAGACAGCATTCTGGATATGGCTTGGATTTACAGCGATACCTAGCTTCGTTAATGCATCTTTTAGTGGCAAAAGCAAGCAACTATGGGGTATAGAGGTGTCACATTGGCTTGTAAGTATGATGCTAATGGGTCTAGTATTTAGCTTGATCACGTTGTAGGACCAAGATTCACCATGAAAAAATGCACTGGCAAGAAATTCACTCAAAAAATATGGATCAGCATAAAGAAGGTGGTGCCACAAATAAAATCGTAGATGAACTCAGATTCTTGCTGTAGAGACGAATCATAGATAAAAATTTGCACACAGTGCAATTTTTTGCTTTGTAATCCTATGAAAGAGAGAAGTTCAAACAAAAGTTCAGGTGAATCTGTGGATAACTAAAGCCACTTCATTACATCATTTGCAAAATATGTTGTACCATAGATGAATACATAGTCGTGGTAACGTTTGGTGTAACAAAAATAAAAAAACACATGAAAAATAAGCCATTAGTAGCTTTGTGCCTTGCT
>CALDDM010000023.1 GCA_937936355.1 Minisyncoccota bacterium | reverse complement strand
GAGTTAATCGATGAGATTGAGAGGAGTCCACTCGTTAAGAGTGTAGAGCCAAATCTCATGCGAACTTTTTCCCATGTTCCTAGTGATTCGCTTTTTTCAAATCAGTGGGCACTTCGCAATACTGGTCAGTCAGTTAATGGTAGTAGCGGTACTAGTGGAGCTGATATCGATGCAACGATTGCCTGGGATAGTGAGACTTCTACCAATGCAATAACGACTATAGCTGTGATTGATACTGGTGTTGACTATAACCATGGAGATCTTGCTGGCAATATGTGGGACGGTTCTAATTGCAGGGATGAGTTTAACTCTCCTGTCTCTGGCGGTTGCCCTAATCATGGCTGGAATTTTGAAAATGACAACAATAATCCTATCGACTCTGGCCAAGGAGATTCATCTTATGCTGGGCATGGCACGTTTGCTGCGAGCATGATCGCTGCTGTTTCCAATAATGGAGCAGGTATATCTGGCTCTAGTAGGTACAATCGATTAAATGTTATGGCACTTCGCTTTAACTTCGATGTCTTTTCAGAAATTAAAGCCATTAACTTTGCAAAGTATAATGGTGTGAAGGTTATTAACGCTAGTTATGGTGGAGGTGGCTACTCTCAAATTGAGTCTGATACGATCGCTGCTTTTCCAGGGATTGTTGTAGCAGCTGCTGGAAATGGTGGCGCAGATTTTGTTGGTGACAATAATGATCTTTCAAATTTCTATCCGTGCAATTATAACCTGGGTAATATTATTTGTGTGGCGGCCAGTAACCAGAATGATCAGCTAGCATCTTTTTCTAATTACGGCGCTCAGACGGTTGATATTGCAGCTCCTGGTGTAAATTTACTTGGTATTTACAGGGGGGATTATCTTTATGGCAATGGGACATCTTTTGCAACGCCTCTGGTTGCTGCAGCTGTTGGTATGGCGTATGCAGGTGCTCCATCAGCAAGTGTTTCCGATATTCGCGGCACAGTACTATCTCAGTCTGACAGTGTCAGCGCTCTCTCTAATAGGGTTGTTGGTGGTCGTCGGCTCAATCTTGCCAAGGTTCTGGGCGCACAGATTCCTACAACGCCTGACTTGTCAGAGGCAAATCAGCGATATGCATATCGTTTTTTCTCCCCCTTGTTTAAAGGTCATTTTTATACGGTTTCGACAAATGAGCGGGATTCTCTTATCACATCAAATCCAAATTGGAATTATGAGGGTATAGCTTTTAAAACCTACCAGACCAGTGCCGCAGCATCCGCGCGACCAGTCTACCGTTTTTATAGTAGCAACTACAAGGGTCATTTTTATACAGTGAGTGAGTCTGAGAAGAGTCGATTGATTAGCAGTGATCCTAATTGGCGTTATGAAGGCATCGCATACTATGGCTCCAGCTCCCCCTCCGGAAATAAACCTCTCTATAGATTCTGGAGTCCTGTATTTCGTCATCATTTTTATACTGTCTCTGTGTCTGAGAGGAATAACCTCATTGCAAATGACCCTAACTGGGCATACGAAGGTATTGCGTACTACCTTCCTCGCTAGACTCTCTCTTTTACGGCAGTTCCTATTTCTGCTTGTACCCCTTCTCCACCATCTCTGGCCACCTTTCACGATCTCAAAGGTCTGTCGTCGCACATGAGGTTGCGAATCTTTTTTGCCCTACTTTCAAATGAGTAGGACTCTTTTATTACGGATCGTATCTTCTGTACCTCCTTTTCTGTACGTGTCAGATGTTTGGCTTTCTCGATACTTTGAGCGAAGTCTGATCCGTCTCTGTATATTGTTACGTATGGTTTAATGTCCTCTGGGAAGTCCTGTACATCGTCTGTTACTATCTTGCCGCCACTTGCGAGCACATCAAATACCCTGTTGGACACGATTCCACTCGACTTCATGTCTGCCCAGTGGTCATTCAGAACAATGTCTGCATGGTTATAGTAAGCTGGTAGCTGAGTGTTTTCGATGTATTGTCCACAGATCATCTCTTTTGGAATGTACTTGCTCCACCCTGGTCCATAGACCCTTAGGGGAATTTTTGCTTCAATACATAGCTTCACAGCCTCGCGAAATACATCTCTTGTTTCGCCAATGAATATTGTTTTGCCAGATACCTCGCGTTCTACATCTTTGTTTGTTGTAGGTACGAAAAATTCACTATCAGTGCACTGAGGAAAATAGATTACTTTTCTTGATATCGACTTTTGCAGCGATATGCCTACCTTTTGTGACGCTACAAGTACCACATCATAGTCTTCGCACTCTTGCTGGGCTAGCTTGTCTGGATGTGATATGATCCAAATGAATTTTTTTTGCCATGTGAGTGGCTTGTGTGTGGTTAGTCCCCTTATAAGCAGGGTTGATTCGTGAAAATTGTACTCTTCTTTGTAAAACTCTTTCTTTACCTGTATCTTCACATAGATACCCTCTCTTAAAAGATATTTTTTCAACGCGAGTGCGAAGTGATAGTCCCCCCACCGAGATGCCTCTGACCACATCGGTGTAGGTATTTTGATACTTAATGTTGGCTTTTCTATCTGCGCTACAATACTTGAGGTGAAGCCTTCCTCGTTTGATGCGGGCAAAGCATAACAATAGTCCGTTACATATGACTTCCGTTGTTCGCTTACTTTCCTACCCAAGACAACAAAATCAAACCTTTGATGTTTATAGAATTTTTTTGCGGGTATATCCTGAGTGCCACAGTAAACTGTCAATACTGCTGGAGAAAATTCATTTGACGCCTGATAAGAGAAATCAATGTTATCCGTAAGGATAATGCAAAAATTTGGCGTTAGAAGACTCTTTTTCTTATCTAGCTCTTGCCTTGTCCAATTCTTTGGTAACCGCTGAGATATGTCGTTGGTTTTGTCGGTTATGTCGAGTACCAGCACAATCTCTTGTTCTGAGAGAAATTTGCTGCCTTGCAGGTTGTCCTTTAGGGCTTCTTTTGTGATGTATGTATGCCACTTTTGCTTAAATAGCTCCATGTTACTCTGACGTCTTTGACGTACATATGCCTTCTCATCAAGGGATTGTGTTCCGAATTCGTAGTGAAGAGCTGTTACCTCAGGGTCGTAGATATTTCTATATCCTCGCTTGAAGATTTTGAGGCCTAGATCGACATCTTCATAGCCATAATTGTACCCCTCGTCAAATCCACCAATTTCGTCGAAAATTTTTGCTGGAACCAGTAAAAGAGCCGCTGTTAGCGCTGGAAAATCTCTCTGCTTCTTGTGCTCGTGTAAGCTCTCACCTTTTCCGAAGTTGTAGGGTCGGAAAAAGTGCGAGAAGGGGTCGTATTCAAATTTTATTCCGGCGTGTTGTATTGCATATGAATTGTCGAATTTTTCTTTTTCAGGATAGATCAGTCGAGCTCCAATTGAGCCAACTGACTTTTTGTTTTTTTCATATGTTGCGACGAGCCTTGTGAGCCAGCCTCTGAGGGGTTGGATGTCATTGTTAAGGAAGAGGAGTAGCTCGCCATCTGCTGCCCTAGCGCCTTGATTACAACCGTGAGAGAATGATGTATTTTGATTATTTTTAATGATTTTGAGTGGTAGATCGTAGCAGTTGCTCTGTACGTAATCAATACTACCATCCGTCGATGCGTTGTCGATTATGATTATTTCATAGCTTGTGTACTGGGTATTTGTGTGGATAGCGGATAGGAGTCTTTCGAGGTGGGCTCGTCCATTCCTATTCAAAACGATGATAGACACTTTTGGCCAAGCCTTGATTGTAGGCAGTCTATCTGTTTGGTAAGAGTTCTCAATGCTTGCAAAGTCTTGTTTTGCAATCTCTTTGTCTGCACTCATCTCCTGCTCTCGTAGCGCCCGCTGCGACTTGTATGATTTACGAAAATCTTTCTGCAGTGCGGTACTGATCTTTACTGATCTTTGCTCTGCGACAAAAACCTTGGTGTGCTCGATTGCTTGATGCAACCCACCTGTTTTTGCCAGCCTCACAAAGGTATCGAATTGTTTTTTTCCAATTTTCATCTATCGCACCTCCCACTGATCTAAGTGGTATACTGCATGTTCTTCTAGATCAAGTGATCGGTATAGGTTAAATGGAGCATTTACATTTGCATATGCAGATGCCATGTAATACCCAATTATTATCTCCCTGTTTTGAAGATTGACTTTTTCATGTGCAAATCTCATCTTTGCGCGTGATAGTATCATTATGCCAGAGTGTGGATTAATGCCAATGCGTAAGTTGCTGCCGTTGAATTTTTTTATTCTGCCAATCCATCCTGGCTTTGCTATGAAATCTGGACAATAGACATTGCCATCCTCTCTTTCGAGACGGTTTGGATGCCACAGATCACGCACATTTTCATTGTGAATATCGAAATCGCTTATATTCTCAATGATTTTTTTGTCCATGAGAATATCATCCTCTATATTGATAAAGTATGCGTAGTTCTCGGTCTCTTTAAACATTTTTTCAATCGATGCGTAAACGATGTGAGCCGGGTTTTCCAGGTGTGAAAAGTCTATGTCGATCGGCACGAGCGCATGATCTCTTATTCCGCAAACAAACACATGCGTATTTGGTATTGACCGTAAACTATCTAGACATTTCTGTACAATTTCTCTGCGCACTTCGCGCAGTTGTTTCGATGATTTGCCAGGAAACTCTGCCTTTGGATTGTAGTAGTGATTAAAGTATACGAGGATTTTTCTCTCTTCACGATCTCGTGATTCCTGGTAGCTTTCTTTGGATACAAACTTCTTTTTCTGCTTGTTCTTTCTGATTGATTTTTTGATAAACTTTATTGGATGAAAAATTCCAAAGTGAATCTTTTCTTTCCACGTGTTCGATTTTGACTTCATTTTGCTCTCTTATTTGAGGTGGTTTTACATGCTCATATGTTTTTGTACTTTTCGTCTTTTGCCTACTTGAGGTAAGAGTGTATTTTTTTTAGGTTTTTTCGTAATGCTTCTCCCCTCCTTACCTCCCAGTGACTGTCTTTAGTTTTTATCCAGCCCTCCTTTTTTTTGAGTACTTCTTGAGTGTGTATCAACTGTTCTGTTAGTTCATCCCACTGCTTTTTCATGTTCGGTATATGAGGCAATAAACGTATATGTTTATTGCCCTTTGCGTTGTATATTTTGTCGGATAGGGGCGTGATGGTAATTCCAGCCTCCCAGGCTGCAACTGTGAAGCTTAGTTGATCACGCATTGAATATGTTGAGATCCATTTCCACCATGATTCAGAGAATTCTGTGATCTTGATAGATTTGTTATTCCTTAGTAAGATGCCCGTTTCAAATAGCCTCCCCGTGTCTGAGAAATGTAGTGATCGTACTTTCTCTTCTTGTTTTTTAAGTAATGCCTCGTCATCTTTTGCGAGTTCGTGGCATGCTGAAAATTCTTGATAGAGACTGCTTCTCTTGGGGTGCAACGTTGCTACAACATCACTTTCTTTGACAATATGCTGAGTGCATTTGTTGATAATTTCTGGTGTTAGGAGGTCTATATTTGCATCTATCCATAGACTATAGTCGTACTCAGGAAGAATTTTGTGCGGATGTATTTTGTGCCACCTTTGATTTCTGACATCATCACTTTTGTCATACGCCAGTGGCCGTATCTCCCATTGGGAATCATGTATCGTGTTGCCATATGTTCTATCAGAGAAGCAGACGTAGTCACACCGATCATCTTGGAAAGAATGATTCAATAGCAGATCGTAATTATCGGTAATAGTTGTATATATTACAATCTTTTTCATCTCACACGGATTTAGATATTGTCCTGATTAGCGCACCTCCTTTCGATGTGGCCCCTTGCAAACTCATAACTTTGCCATTATCGCATACCTTGCTACACCTTCGCAAGACATAGCTATCACCTTTTCCTTGTATCTAACAGCTTTTGAGAGAATGACGGGGCTATGCGGTTCACAAATGATGCCGTTAGGTGATGACTGTCACGCCACCTTATACCCCACTCGTCATATGCATAACAAAGATCTTCATCACACAACTCACTTGTCATGTCAATGATTTGGATATCGAATTCTTTGGCAGCAATTACAAGAGGGTCTTTTCTGTCTACCCTATCAACAACTTCATCTCTGTTCATGTGACACTCCTCATAGTTTGGTTGGTTTTGTGATAAGCATTCTGGTATATCTTGACCCATCCATGGCACATCTTTTATGAGAATAACCTTATCCTTGCTGAAATTTTCTATGAAATTACCCAGAGCCGAGGCTAATACCTCAGCTTTTTCAGCACCATCTTTTTTAAAGGTATGTCCTATAGATTGACTTATGATTATCATCTCTGGATTGAGATCCTTTATCTTTGGAATTATTGCTTCGTTCCACTGGCGACAGCTATTGTTTTTCAGTATATCCATTGCACCTGACCACCCCACAAAACAAGCTGACTTGTTTATTGGGATGACTTTGTAGGAGTGATGTTGGGCAAATTTTCTCAGCGCCGGAAGCCAGTGCATAAGATGGGAGTCGCCAACAACGACAATGTTTTTTGAGCTCTCGAGATCGCCGTAAGCGCACGATACGACTTCTGATGACTTCATGCTTGCGTAACACTTGTCGGCATAGGTCTGTGGCTTATCTTCTTTCGCTGTGGCGAGGCCTTCTCTCACTGCTGATGCGCTCTCATTTTTTGGTGACGTGATTTTGGTGAGGCTCTCACTCTGATGTGACAGCATTAGCGGCAGGATCATGCATATTGCAATTATTCCTACGATACTTATCGTATCACTCTTACTTCTGAAGGTATCTTCTATATAATTCTTTGAAAAGCCTGCAAATACCGTTGCGGTCAAAAATGTGAGCATCCCCATTACGACAATGTTGTCGGTATCTCCCATCAGGAGGATGACTATAGGCCAGTGCCATAGATATAGTGAATATGATATGTCTCCGAAGAACTGGGAGATCTTATTGTTCAAAAGTAATGTAAGAAATTGTATTTTTTTGCTGGCGGATGCATATATGATCAGTAGAGCGCACCCTAGTGTTGGTAGGATTGCTATGTAGCCAGGAAAGGCATCTGTTTTTTCGATTGTTACGATACCTAAAACGATTAACGCGAGACCTGCAAGGCCCAAGAGACCATATAATCGCTGTTGCAGTTTTTGCCAGAACACGGTGACCGCCAGTATACTCCCTATGCCAAGCTCCCAGATTCTTGTGAAGAAGTTGAAATACGCAAAGGATCCATTTGTGTATGATTGATAGATTGAGTAGGCAAGTGATGTTATAGTAATTATCACCAAGATGTTTCGTATCCATTCTCTTGTTAGAGCCTTCTTCCTTCCTGCAAATCCTATGGAAAGAACGAATATCAACAGTGGCCAGAAAAGGTAATACTGCTCTTCTACTGATAGAGACCAGAAGTGCTGCAGAGGACTTGCAGGGTTGTCTGCATCTAGATAGTCGACTGCATCATATGCAAGCTTCCAGTTTTGATAGAAGAAGGTGCTCGAAATCGACTCATCAAAAATTTGCTTGTGGTACAGTGGCGAGAATACTTGGTGAAAGATCAGAGTGCACAGTATCACTGCGCCAGCTGCAGGAGCAAGTCTTGCTACCCTCCTGCTATAGAACTTTATATAATCAACGTGCCCGTTTTGGATAAGATCTTTTACCAGGATATTTGTGATGAGGTATCCTGATATCACAAAAAATATATCAACACCCGTAAATCCTCCAGGTATTGCACTTGGCCAGATATGATAGATCACCACTGTTATGACAGCAATTGCTCTTAGGCCTTGGATTTCAGGTATCATTTTCTTAGCTGTCATTGTTGCTCATCACTTTCTTTATGTCTGCATCTGCTATTCTAATCCTCTCAGGGGCTGTGAAGCACCTCTTTTGCTGTGGGAAATTCAAGTATGTTTTCCCCTTGGCGAGCTCTTTATGCCACTGCGTAAAAGAGTCTGAGTATTGCCGCCTGAAGGGTGAGATTGCACCATTAACGTTTATTCCCAACTCTGGATCGTTTGTTAGAGACCCTGCCTCATTAAGACAAATCATTGTAATAAAGTATTGCTCCTGTATCTCTTGCGGGAAGACTTTGCGTAGTCGTTCAATGATTTCACTGTCTGCACCGCACATAACACTATCCCAATAACCAATATTCTTCTCCATGAATTCGCGTTCGATCATCAGGGATATAGAAGCATTTCTCATAGCGCCATCTCTGGAGAATTTGCTCCTTTTTTGGATTTGAAACTGTCTCTGAGGATCAAGTCGTAGCATCCTACCAACACCAGCTTTTACTTTACCCTTTTGCATTTTTCTGAGTTGGAATTCCAGTCTCTGCGGGTGAGACCAGTCGTCTGCGTCATGACCTGTTACATAGTCGCCAGAAGATATTCTTAGGGCGAGATTTTTGCTTACGTATGGGCCTACATTTACGACATTCGATAGATATTTAACCCTCTCGTCGGATTGCGCATACTTCTTGATAGACTTTAGTGTATTATCCTTACTATTATCATTAACAATAATCAACTCTAGATTTTTCCATGTTTGATTTAATATCGATTGTATAGCATAGTCGATTGTATCCTCGGCATTGTAGGCTGGCATTATTACTGTGATTTTTATATTTTCGTCGATCGAATAGTCCTGCGTACACTTAAACCTTTCGAATATCCCGCCACTAGTTTCAGATAACTCCAAAGGGCTCAATGAGAATGTCCCTAGATATGCATTGACACTACGCAGCCACATAGACTCATCATCCTTGGAGAGATTCGCCTCTAGGATTTTTATGGCATCAATAGACTCTCTTTCAACTTCTCTACCCGCTTGCTCAATCACGCTAGCCTTGTCCACCTTTTTTTGATTGGGATCCAAAAACGACACGAGTGGTTTGTATTTTTTCTCGGACACTTCTTTCTTCACCTCCCCCACCTCTTCATGAGTGTCTTGTTTTTTTCTCAGTAGCAGGTTTAGTGCGTTAATCGGAAAGAAGGCCGCCTTGCGTGGCGACTTGGCAGATCTGAAAAAGAGATTACCTAACCGATATGATTTTGAATCAAGAATTCTCTTGGTTTCTTCCCTAGCAATCAATAACTCCTTTTGGCATTTTTTTCTATTTCTTATCTTTTCACCTCTTTCCCTTTTTATCATTTCTTTTAGCTCCTTGGTTTTTTCTGCATTTTCTCCTCGCATCTCTGTAACCTGTGCTTTGAGCCCCTCGATTCTTGCCTCGAGCTTCTGAGCTCTTTCTTTACTGCGGACCTTGAGAGTCTCTATGCGCTCGGTGTTTGCATACCTTACCTTTTCTTGGTCCACTTTGCGATTACGCATGCTCATCTCAAGATGGTCGATGTAGACACCCTGAGTTCTCTCCGATCTCTCTGCAGACAAGTCACTTGTCAGAGGAGACTCTTCGAGCGCATCTTGTGTGACTGAGCTAAAGAGATTTTCTGTTGCACATTCGATTGATTGTAGCCATTTATCTTTGCGTTCAATGATGCGTAGATCGAACCCTTTTTCATTGGCACGCTTCTTGATAAATAGATCTGCAGCGCCAGAGAAGGTTTCGTAGTCTTTCTCGCTTATGTTATTGAGCATAGAAGTCCGAAAGATCGTGGTTCCTGTTCCGAGAACATCGACAAGCATGTCTGCTGCGCACTGATCTTCAAAGTGAAAGACGGTGCGCGATGCTTTTGATACTGTCGTGTTGTGCATTGTGTAACCATGTACACCGACAATTGTTTTTTCCTGGTTGGTTATGTGATTGATCAATGTCTCAACATAGTTGTCTGGATATATGATGTCATCATCTATGGTCAGGTAGTACTCAGCCTGCGTTTTATTGGCAAAATAGAACTTACCCATGTCCTTTATGTCTCCAAGCGCATTTTTTGCAAGGATACACGTGATACCCTCAACCTGAAGGAAGCTCGGTACCTCTGTGTACTCGTTGAGGTATATGTTTAGCTCATCTGTTTGTTGCAAAATGGACTCTACAACTTTCTTGAGACTTTCCATACGTGATGGAAAAGTTGCTAGATTAACTGATGCTTTGGTTTCTTTCATAGATGAAGAATTTTGCAAATGATTCATTCTCAGGGTCGTCTGTAAGTGGGTATGGATTTTCTATCTCCTGGATAAGCTCAAAATCAATAATTTTTTTCTCAACCCAGTCAGTCACATTTCTGTGCCTTACATGCTTTACTTGTTGAGAATCGGCGAAGTTCGACGTGTAGAGAACTACATACCCCCTCGATGCGTTGAAAAGGTCATGCATGTACTTCTCAAATATATCATCCTCAACCAAATGAAAGATGATGTCTATAGACATTGTAAGCTCAGCTGAGAACAAATTCAAGTTATCCTTAAATAGCTCAGATTTGTATATATAGAATGACTTTTTCTGGTCGCCTGCATATTTTTTTTGACACGCTTCAATAGCAGACTCTGATACATCCAAGCCTACATATTCATTGATTATGTAGAGCTTCAGTTGATTCCCATCTCCACAACCAAAGTCAGTGACTCTCTCAATACCTTTTTCTTTGCAGAATTTATTTATAACTTCAGCCTTAAAAGTTGCAAGTCTTCCGAAGGATCCCGCTCCTGAATTACCGCCCTTTGCATACCTCTGCTCCCAGTAATTAGCTGATGAAAATGTCATATAATTTTTTCTAAATTTTTACCAGGGGTGAATTCGTCGTTGGACAAAAGGACTGAAGCAAATCTATTGACAAAGAGGAATTGCGCAACTTCATTTGCTGGTATTTTTGATATAGACTCTTTCTCATCAGCAAATGATGTTGTGACGTAGCAGTGCTTATGCTGCGAAAAAAAATCTTGCATTTCGAATATTCTCTGAGGACTTTTCCACCATTCAAGATGGAAGGATATAAAGATCGGAGCCATTGTTTGCGTCAAGATCGGATCTTCAAGTAAGCTTTCTTCCCCTCCCTCTATGTCAATCTTAATAAGTCCCACAGCATCTGCATCTTGTACTAGATTAACTCCTGCTCTTTCTCCAAGGTCGCTGAGTGTCGTTGCCATCATTTTTTGTCCAAAATCATCACCCTCTTTTATCATCGATGAGCTTGTGTTCCATTTATCTTCACGTGGTGCGAAATGTACTTCGCCGACCTTGTTGGAAATAGGCTCCTTGAAGAGCTTGATGTTGCCCTTTTTGTCATTTACTTCTATAACTGCCTTAAAGTCATCGATCGACTCTGGATCTGGCTCCACTGATATAATTTTTTTATAGATTTTTGCGGCATATATTGCAGTACATCCGTTCCATGCCCCTATATCAAAGAATATCTTTGTTGGAGAGGCGAAGTAGTTGTATATCTCGAATGATGAGTCTTCCCACTCTGCGTATCTTTTTGAGAAAAAATGGAAAGTTTTCTCACTTACCGCTGTCTTATCAGGCATCGCTATGAGGAGGTGCTTTTTCTGGATTTCTTTTTTCATCGTTCTGTAATAGCTAATTGATTGTTGAAGTGGTAACTTCCACGTGTTTGTCCTAGCTTGAGACGCGACCTTACTTTACGCGACTGGACACTCGATCTAAATACCTTACCATTATTGCTGTAGAAGATTCCTGCATCAATCGCAATGTCTTCCTCTCTTGTTATGTTGAAGTTTTCTAGGGTCAATGTTATCTCCCCAGCTTTTGGCAGACTTCTTCCTTTTGTGTCTGTTCCTGTTATGTATACCCTCTTGTTTCCGTAGACTGATATACCGATGCTTGGATTTTTCTTGTGTAGTTCTTGTGTAAACTTATACGTGACAGAAATCTTACATTCTTGGCTTTCATCTTTAGTGCTAAAGCTAACATCACTAACTTCAAGATTGTAACTTTCGCTTGGGATGATGTATCTCTTGACCGTATTGACCTTCATCTTCTTTTTCTGCGCAGCCTTTCTCTCAAGCTCCTTTTCATGCATCCTCCTTTTTCTTTCTTGCAGCTTTTCTTGTTGTTGGATCTTCTTTTTCTCTTTCTGCGCCTCGCGCTCTCTCTGCTCTTTGGACATATTGAGATCTATGTACTGATCAACTACATCGTCCACATCTCCGGAGTTAACAATCTTTCCCTTATGTAGAAGTAATGCACTGTCACAGTGCTCTCTCACGATGTTTGTACTGTGCGTCACGAGCACAACAGTCTTACCCTTCTTTTTGTATGTCTTGAAGAGTTCCATGCACTTGTCCTTGAATCGCACATCACCAACTGCTAGCACCTCATCCATCAGGAGAATATCTCGGTTTGCATGTGTTGACACAGAAAAGGCAAGTCTACTGCGCATTCCACTTGAGTAATTTTTGACTTTTTGATCAATGAATCTCCCGATTTCCGAGAATTCGACTATATCGTTGAATTTCTGATCGATCTCCTGTTTGGACATACCGAGGATTGTCGCATTAAGATATATGTTATCTCGCCCAGAGAGATTAGGGTTAAAACCTATGCCAAGCTCTAGAAATGGCGAGACCTGTCCGTCAATCTCTATCGCTCCCTCATCTGGATTGTAGACATTTGCTAAACACTTTAGGAGCGTTGACTTTCCTGATCCATTATGACCTAATATACCTACAAATTCTCCCTTTTTAATCGTAAAGCTCACATCGTCAAGTGCGCTAAATTTTTCGTAGGTATTTGGCGTAAAGAGGTTTACAAACAAACCGCGCACACTATCTATTTTTTGGTGTGGTACAAGGAAATTCTTTGACACTTGTCGCACGCGTATAGCTGCTTTGTGAGATTGATCCATATAGATATAGTTGATTCTAGATATATTCAGCTATTTTTTTTGCTTGAATGTTGTATGCAAGTATTCCCAGTGCAAATATGCTGAGTATGATTATTCCAAATAGTGTATATTGCCAGTTTTCTGCAAATCGATTGTTTATGAGAGCCTCTTTATTGAAGTGGATCACAAAGGCCAGCGGATTAAGCAGTATTGCTGTGTGCCACTTTTCTGGCAATAAACTCAGTGGATACAAGATCGGCGACAAATACATGAGAGCGCGGGTTACAACTTCCCATATCATGGCTATATCACGGAATCTTACAAAGAGAGGCGCTGCCATTAGTGCAAATCCTATGATGAGAATATACAAAGCGATAATGAAGAAAATAAACATTGCGATTGCCTGGAAGCTCGGCATAAACTTGTACCATGCGAAGAAACCAGCGATGATCACAAGATTCATCATGAATATAAAAAATGCATTTAGCGTCGACGCAAGAATAATTGTCCATCTTGGGACGTATACCTTTGTCACCAATTGAGACTTTGAGACAAGAGACTTTAATCCAGCATTTGTCGCGTCACTGAAAAAGAGGAAAATCATGAGGCTCGTGATGAGTTGAAGGGCGTAGTACTCTATCCCCCCTCCCCTTGCAAAAAGTGATGAGAAAACGAAATTCAGTATTGTAAAAAGAAGTAATGGTTGCAGGAGCGCCCAAATATAGCCCAAGAACGAGCTTTGGTAGCGAAGTTTGAAGTCCGTGACTGCAAGGATCCATATCAGACCACTATATTTCTGAAATGTTGCAAACATTGTATCTTTGGGTTGATGACTTAGTTTACTGCATAGTATTGTATCATGACTCGATATACCCCCTGAGGCCCTCTGACGCTTACACACCACCTACAATGTTCTCCTTTCGAAAGATCGTTCTATGCTGAGATCTTGCCTGAGTCTTTCACGCAACTTTATGAGTTCTGAGTACCTGTAGAAAAATTGGATCTTTTCCTGTATTTGACCATTGGACCCTTGGAGTGTTTTTTGAATATTGAGAGTCGGCTTATCCTCAAAGATGAATCTCGTAAATGATTCCGCTATATCTTCTTGTGGACTTCCTGTTGCATGTATACTTACAAAGTCTTTTGCATCTTCTGGACTCAATTCCTTGATCCTGTTGGAGTTGCTCACTGCAAAGATGTCAGATTTCGACCAGAATTCATCGGTAAATTTTTGTATGTATGAATCATCATTTGCACACCCCTGATCAATGAAGAGTCCTTCACAAACTGACTCTTCTGCCTGGTAGTCTACTTGAGCGTGATTGAGGGTCATCAAGTGACCAAAGATGTGGATCATTAATGCATTTATGCTGATGTTATCCATGCTTTTTAATGCATACTCATTAATATGTAGATTCCACTTATTTATGGCCTTTTTTGACGGACTCAAGCGTGCCCCCGCAAGACTTTCACTGTCATTATATATATGCAGTTGAGACAAATATGCCTCCGTCATTACATCTGGAGATATTTTTGAGTATTTATCCCACAACTCCCGATGACTTGGTAGCTCAGATCCTGTTACTAGAGAAAGTACTTCGCCACTTTTTATACTGTAGACAGCCTCACGATTATTCTGAAGAAAGGCCTTGTCAGCTTCTTGGTATTCTATTTTTTCTCCTCTATTTACCTCTAACTCGTTGTTGATTTGTTCTTCAATTTCCTCACACTGCTCCTCACTTTCACACTCATAAAAACAGAATTCTCTTGCCGGATCATACTTCTCTAGCGATGTACATTCCTCTTTTTCTGCAATTGGCGTCGAAACAGCTACGAATTTTGCTTGTACTTGTCCACTATCTGCTTCTTGCGTTTCTACGTTCTCCCCTCCCTCATCTTCTTTGGTGACTTTTTTTGACCCTGGACTCTTTATTTGAGCACTCTCCACATCTTTCTCCACACTTGTCAGGTCTTCGTTACTCTCACCCTCAAAGGTAGGGTGAACTTTCTCTTTTTGTGTCTGTATCACTAAAAAAATGCAGCCCATAGCAAAAAACAGGAGAAACCCTACAGCAATCGGGAATTGAACTAGAATCACAGCTAATCGTTTCATAAGGCTATCATAGCATATTTTTCCTACCATACCTTTACTAATTTATGTAACTTGTTACAATTTAAGAGTGATATTTTATATATCTAAATTTAGATATGGCTTTCTTTGGACGATCTCGAGCGACACAAAACCTGATCTCACGGCGCGTTTTTTATTGGTGCCTTGCTACTTCATATCTAATCATTGCTAGTACGGTTATATTCCTTACCCTTGGCTATCGATACTCATTCCCCGATAGCGGGTTTTTCTATACTGGCTCAGTTAATTTTAAGGTGGAACCGAGTGATTCGAATATCTTCATCAATGGCAAAGAACCCTCTGTGCGTCATATAAAAAACTTTATTAACGATTCTCGACACATCACTGGCCTTCGTTCAGGCTTACATACAATCAGCGCTACATCGCCCGGATACAAGCAATGGGAAAAGGAAGTCGGTGTAAGGAGTGGTTTTGCGACTGAGTTTTGGAATGTCATCCTCCTGAAAGAAAGCTACGACCCTCAGGTCTTACCGATCGCTGATCCGAGGCGTGTCTTTTTTACACCCTCTGGCGAGCTCCTTGCTTACGCACAAGATGGCCAGTACCTGCGCCAAGATGGCTCAGATGGTCAAGCTCTTTACGTGCCCCTCGTCAATACAGAGACCCGTCTCGTTGAGGAAGTTTATCGCATCGGCGATGTCTCTTTTACAAATAACAGGACGACCAATATTGAATGGTCAACAACAACACGTTTCCTGGCGGTTCCAGTAATTGTGGACTTATCTAAAACCTCTGATTCTTTCTCACGTTACGACTTACCTCCTACATCTGCTTTGCCACAAGATTATGTAATTATTGATCGCACTAAGGTCGAAGTGCCAGATTTAGAGCTTTCTGTTTCATCAGATTCGCTAGAGGCCGAGTCTCTGTCGGAGAGTTTTTCCCTCACTGATATCATTTCATCATCTCAGTCTTTGGATATGCCTGAATCTGAGCCTTCTGCGCTTATTGCTGGAGATGTGCCAGAGGCGAATTCCTTACGTATGCTTCGTTGGCACCCACAGCGAAAGAACGTCCTTTTCGTCCTTTATGGCAATATACTTTTAAGTATTGACCTATCAGAATACCGTCATAGTCCCAACCGTCGAGATTTCGCTGTACAGCCCCTTAGTGGAATCACAGTTCGACAAGTTAGTCAGAACGTTGCTGCTTATGATTTTGCTGACGAGGGTCTTTTTCTTTTGCGCACAGATGGATCAATAGAGCGCTCTCGGGATTTTGACCCACAGAATGCCAAGCAGTTTGCTCAGTCAACGACAGTAGCACCTGCGGAATCACTCAGACTTGTTTCTTATGACTCAGATCGCGTACTCATCATAAATGATGATCGCGGTAGTTTGGAGATCTATAATGCAAATGACGGCCTCCTTACCCAGAAGACCCTACCTTTACGTGGTGTTACAGGGGCGCAGTTTTCCAACGACGGCAAGAAAGTCATGATCTCAACTCAAAGCAGTGCACATGTCTACTTTACGCGTGATTGGCTCTCACAGCCAGCTCGGTCGTCAGGAGAGCTTCACCATATTCTTGAAACAGAGGGAAATATACACGCTATAGATTGGACACCAGACTACGAACACCTTGTTATTTCAATTGATCAAGGACTCTATCTTGCAGAATTAGACAATCGTGGCAGTTATAGAGCAGAGCAGATCATTCGTCGAGGCGTTGGTGATCAGAATATGTATATGGATCGTAGAAATTTCAAGCTGTACTACACTGATTATGTTGCAGACACACCATTGGAGGCTACCACACCCTATCTTCACTGGATTGATTTTCCTTACGAGAAATAAATGTAAGTTTGCGTGATGCAGATGCTCTCTGAGATGCTTCGATATACACTACTGAGCATCGACTACCAATTTTCTGGTGTTTTAAATGATTTTCTGTGCAGTGGTGATCTTCCAAGAGAGCGGATTGCTTGTGTGTGCATTTTTGTAGGGTATCCCTTGTGTCGCTCAAATCCATATTGAGGATATTTTTTGCTGTAGACTTCCATGATTCGATCTCTTGTGACCTTCGCAATTATCGAAGCAGCCCCAATACATTGCACATTTTTATCTCCACCAGTAATTGCCTTTTGCTTCCTCTTGTACATTGGTATCTCAGTGTTTCCATCTATAAGCAAGATTGACCGAGCCAGACAGTCGCTACTCCATGTGGCATCACTCTCAAGCTCGGCTACCGCCTTATTCATTGCCATGAGACTTGCTTGAAGGATGTTTATCCTATCAATTTCTTTTGCATCACATATTCCAACTCCTACATAAAACATCTCTTTAATCACGATATAAAGCTCCTCTCTTGTGTTGGCAGACAAGACCTTACTATCGTTTAGTGCGGAGTCGCGCAGCGCTGATGGATCAGTATTTGGCTTGACACTGCAAGCAGCAGCCACCACTGGACCTGCAAGACAGCCTCTCCCAGCCTCGTCAGTGCCTATGATTACCTTATAACCGTCCTTATATAACTTTTGTTCGTAATGATCGTCCACTATGTTTTCAATTTTCTTTACTCATCTCCTCGCCTCTCTCATTCTTTGACTGTGCGTGAGGTGTGTCATATTCAGTCATCAAAAAAAATGCCCACATCTGGGCATTTTTGTCTATCGCTTACTCCATTGTGGACTTCGTCGAGCCTTTCTCAGGCCTGGCTTCTTCCTCTCTACGACTCTCGCATCTCGCGTGAGAAGTTCATTAGCCTTGAGTATTGGCCTTAGGTCTGCGTCCATCTCAGTGAGTGCCCTGGCTATTCCCAACCGGATAGCTTGCGCCTGCCCTGAAAGACCCCCTCCCTTTACGAGTACACTCACACCTATTTTGCCTTCAGCTCCACTCACGCGTAGTGCCTCTGTAAAGATATCCCACTCATTTGATGTAGGAAAATAATCCTTCATCAATTTGTCGTTAACGACATACGCTTTTTCATCTGCCCCTTCGTATTTGAATATTCTCACCTGTGCAACTGCCGATTTTCTTCGACCGACAGCGTAAAAGTACTTTCCCGTGAATGAAACGAGGCTATTATTTACTGTTTTCTTGCGTGAAATTGCTTTGGATTCAATTTTCTTGGCTTTGGTCGGTGTAGGCATATAATATATCTAAATACAGTAAAATTATCGCGTGCAACCATCAGTAATCTGATGTGTTTGGACGTCATCATTGTAAACAAAAAGTCTTGTCATCATAGCATTTGCTATCTTGTTCTTGGGTAGCATTCCCTTGACTGAACCTTTTATAATCTTTGATGCGTCTTTTTCTCTCTGTTGCTTGAGAGTTGTTGCAGTAATTCCTCCTGCATATCCTGAGTACCTGTAGTATGTCTTTGCGTTTTCCTTGTTCCCAGTCACCGCAACGTCTTTTGCATTGATCACAACAACTCGAGCACCAGCATCAATATGTGGCGTGTAGTCGACACGGTCTCTTCCACTGAGAATTCTTGCAATTTCTGTTGACATTCTCCCGAGAACCTTGCCTTTAGCATCAAAAAGATATGTTTTACGTTCCATAGTTTTTACTCTTGCGCGAGTCTTAGTACAGTGATTTATGCCTTTACGTTCTTTTTTGTCGTCTTTTTTGTTGCGGTCTTTTTTGGCTTTGCTGCATCAACAAACTCAATTATTGCCATACGTGCTCCATCGCTTTTACGCGGTGACATCTTTGTGACTCGCGTGTAACCGCTTGTCCTCTTCTCAAAGCGCTCCATCAATGAATTCGATAATTTCTTGATTGCCATAAGTGGCATGTCACCTTCGAGTTTGCGTACTACCTCGAGTTGAGGATTATTAGTAGACTGTGCACGCTTTGCACGTGTAATCATGCGGTCTATAGCTGACTTCAGCTCTTTTGCCTTTGCTTCTGTAGTCTCCATTTTCTCGTGCATGATCAGGCTTCCCAGCATTGTCCTCTGGAGTGCTTTGCGCTGTGCTCTATTTCTTCCAAATTGTCGTCCTGTTTTGCGATGTTTCATATGTCTCTCTAGCCGATTATCGATGTCTTTGCATTAATCGTTTTGTTTTAGAGCGCCAAATTGGTCATTTAGTATATTCACTGCTGTCTCAAATGCCTCTTTAGCGTCTATGCTGCCGTCAGTTTCTATTTCTAGTGTAACTTTCTCGTAATCAGTTCTCTTGCCAACTCGCATGTTCTCTACAGTAAAGTTCACGCGACGTATTGGTGTGTAAACTGCATCTATTGCAATTGATCCCAGCTCTATCTCCTCTCTAACTTGCTGATCTACTGGAATATACCCTACACCCTTTTCTACTGTCAACTCCATCTCTAGAGCAGCCTTCTTGTCTGTAATAGTACATATTACCTGATCTTCATCAGATATGTCAATATCTGCGTTTTTTGATATGTCTCCCGCAGTGACCGGTCCTTCTTTCGACTTCTTTATACTCACTTTTACTGGCTCATCACTGTGTGATCCCAGTCGCAAACCTTTCAAGTTAAGGACAATCTGTACAACATCCTCTTCCACCCCTTCAATTGCTGAGAATTCGTGAGAGACACCCTTTATCTTTACAGCTGTGATGGCAGCTCCCTCTAAGGAGGAGAGGAGTACACGTCTCAATGCATTACCCACTGTTGTTCCATAGCCAGGATAGCAACCGAGAACTGAAACAGTCCCAGTGTTGTTTTTACCTTTTTGGTATTCAACTTTTTGTGGAAGCGAGATAGTAGACATATTTTTTCATTATTGATAGATGATGCGTCCTTGTGGCGGCATCACATAACTTATTTTGAGTAGAACTCTACAATTGCCGATGCGTCAATATTTCCATCGAAATGACTTTTTTCTGGAAGTGAGGTGATCTTGCCTTTCATTGACTTTGAATCCATCTGCATCCATGAGGGCACGTTCTTTTTTGCTGAAACAAACTGCTCTTGATTCTTGAAGTACCCGTTGTCTTTCTTTGTTGGATTGATTGTTATTTCATCGCCAACTTTTACTGCGTATGATGGAATTGACATCTTCTTTCCATTTACATAGATCATTCCGTGATTTACTACTTGGCGCGCCTGTGGTCGTGTATTTGCTAGACCAAGCCTGTAGATCACATTGTCTATCCTGAGCTCCAGACGAGAGAGGAGAAGGTCTCCGACTACACCTGGCTTGTTCTTGATGTCCTCATAATGCTTACGAAATTGCTTTTCCTGGACACCATAGATGTACTTGGCTTTTTGCTTCATGAGTAACTGCTTTCCGTACTCACTTACATTACGAGCAAATTTTTTTCCATGCATACCGGGAGCATATCCTTTTTTCTGCAAAATACGAGCGTATTTGTCACTTCCATAAATGTTCTCACCAAATCTGCGACATATCTTTGCTTTTGGTCCAGTGTATCGTGCCATATTGAAATCTTTAATCCTTCCTAAAATTTATCTAAACGCGTCGTGGCTTTCTTTTGGTACAACCATTATGTGCTACAGGGGTCGTGTCTTTGATGAGAGAGATATCAAATCCATTTGCAGCAAAGGCTCTGATCGCGGCATCTCTACCTCCACCAACACCCTTTACGAAAACTTGCAATTCTTTGATATTGTGCTTTGCAATCTTTTCAACAACAGTTGCTACTACTTGCGATGCAGCATATGGCGTTGACTTTTTGGCACCTTTAAATCCAAGCATTCCCGCACTTCCCCAGCCGAGTGTAGCGCCAGAGAGATCTGTTACAGTTACGATTGTGTTGTTGTAGGTAGATTTAATTCTTACCTGTGCTTTTGATACTTGTCGGGCACCGCGCTTACGCTTTGGTTGCACTTTTGCTGCATCTTGCTGCGTGCTTTCAGAGACGTCCTCACTCGTAGTCTTCTGACTCTTTTCCGGATCCTGATTTGTAGTTTTTTCTTCGCTCATAGAATAATTAAATGTGTGGTAGAGATGTGTAAACTTGTTCTTATGTCTTACTTACGGATGTTCTTCCGCTACCCATTGTTGTTCTCTTGTTGCCACGAACTGTCCGGTTATTAGTTTTGGTCCTTTGGCCTCTAGATGGAAGTCCCTTTGCATGCCGCGTTCCTCTGTAGCATCCAATGTCTTGTAATCTTCGTATATTCATTTTTATGCGATGTCGCAGTTCTCCTTCGATACTATAACTTCCCTCGATTTTTTCGCGAAGCTTTTTTGCATCAGCATCGGAGACATCCTTTGCTCTCGTATTTGGGTCAATACCAAGCTCAGCTAGTACTTTCTGACTGCTAGTAAGTCCTACCCCATAGATATATGTTAGGGCAATCACGATACGCTTGTTGTCTGGGATATTGATGCCTGCGATACGAATCATACGTTTCTGTTTGATCTAAATAATAGTGTTCTAGTAACTTTGGGTGCTGGCTAGCCTTGTCTTTGTTTGTGCTTTGGGTTTATGCACGTTACATATATGCGCCGTGACCTTCTGATGACTTTGCATTGTTTACAGATTTTTTTTACCGAAGCTCTGACTTTCATAAGGGTGTATGGTTAGGTTTCTAGATTTTTGATGCGTTCAGAGTCTGCGTGTAATACGACCTTTTGTGAGATCGTATGGACTCATATCAAGTGTTACGCGATCACCAAGGAGGAGTTTAATGTAATGCATTCGCATTCGCCCTGAGATATGTGCATGCACCTCATGTCCGCTACCATCGAGCTTAATTTTGAAAGTTGCATTTGGCAACATTTCAACCACTTCGCCCTCCATTGTTATCGTATCTTTATTTTTTGCCATATTTTGCTTGAGTAATCCTCAAATTTTTAACACGCAAAAAATACAAGAGGAGCTTTTTGGTTCGTTCTTTCCTTATTCCTGTGTTCTGGAGAAGACCTCTTATGTGCGCATATCTTAATTTGTTATAACAATCATAACAGAAGGTTGAAACTTGTCAATACCTTGTTTTACTTTGATAACTTCTTGACTTACGTTTATTGATTGTTCGTGTATTTTACTGTTTTCCTAGATGTCCCTTTTCATCCCATCCTATCTGACCCTTCACTTTGTGCCCCTAGACGTCTCCGTCTGCAACTATACCCTGACTCCCTGGATGCGATCTTTGTGTTCTCTTAGCAATTTTGTTTATGAATATATCCGCAGCTCTCTCCCATGAAAAACCTCTTAGGTGGCGAGATATCTCATCTTCGCTCGTTAATGAGGAAACAAGTTCATTTTGTGTGGTGATACTTATGAGGGCTTGCGCGAGCTCTTCTGTCCTTGTCGGATCTACGAGAATTGCGTGATGTGCAGTAACCTCCGGGAGGGCTGATGTGTGGGATGTTATTACAGGGGTACGCGTAACGAGCGCCTCAAGTGGAGGAAAGCCGAATCCCTCGAAGTGTGATGGATATACGAAAGCATCAGATAGGACAAAGAGTGCTTCCCGATCCTTGGATGGTATGTCATGGATGAATATAATACTTTCCTTCTCACTTGATTTGTCTGCATATTCAAGCACCTCCTTCATTTTCCAGCCCCTTGTTCCCGCCAAGATGAGGTGTGTGGGCACCCTCCCTTTGCGCTCTTGTATCTTTTTTATCTCATCCTTATAGACCTCAAAACTTCTAATAAGAGATATGAGATTTTTCCGTGGCTCAATCGTCCCAAAATACAAGAAGAAGTGCCTTGGGAGTCTATACCTCTCTCTCACCTCTAGTATTGATGGCGAATTTCGATTTATGTCACCGCGCACCTCTGTTTTGGCACTAAGGAGTGTAGTGATATTGTTCTGTCGGATACCGTAGCTCGCGCAAACGTCTTGCTTGGTTGCGTGGGAGACTGTGATAATGTGGCTTGCCCTTTTTATCATGGAGCGGGGATTCACAAGCCAGTGCCACAACCTTTGTTTCATGGAGAATGAAGACTTGTAGTGTTCAGCGGAAAGATCGTGTACTGTCATGATCCATGGCATTTCCCGCGAGAAGGCTGCAAAAGTTTGATTTGGAACAAAGCATAGATCAATTGTAGCATCAGCCTCGCTTCGACCAAGACGTCTCAGGTGCTCCTCTAAGATCTTGTCAATTTTTGGATACTGCAAATACCACAGTAGTAAGTTTAGGATTTTATTTGGATAGGCGAACTTTGCCACTATCACGTTTTCGTAACTTGATAGCCATTCAATGTTTGTGCCCTGATCATTGTATGCGTTATAAAAAAGTACATACTCGTGCTGCGCGTGGCCCGTAAAGAGTGCGTGAAGAAAATTTTTTGTGTACTCCTCAACGCCAGTATTTTTTCCTCCAGCAAAGCATCGAATATCTATCCCTATACGCATATCATCTAATAACTACTTATGACTAAAAATTACTTCCAGATAGTCTACTCTAACGACACTGCGTATTTGTCCCCACCTGTTTGCGTCGTATTTTTATTAACTAAGCCTCCCACTGACTTTTAGTGTAGTGCCGTAGCAAAATTCCAAGAGTCCCCATACAAAGACCGATGATGATGGCTGTTGCAATATACATTTTCCATGGATAGGATTTCTGCGCTGTTGTTATATTTGATGCCTGAAATAGAAAGCTATCTCCACTTGTTTTGTCTGTATCAAGAATGTGTGAAAGTCGTGTCGCCTCTTTGATCAACCGCCCACCTTCATCTTGTGCTTTTTGGGGTGTTGGAGATGAAAACTGTACATGCGCTAATTGCGGGGCAATCTTCTCTGTTTTTACCCATTTTTTGTATGTACTAGGTTTTATGCCCACTACCCTTTCATTAAAGATATTACCCACAACATCGGGTGTCTGGAGCCACGCAACAAGTGTTGCTGTCACTTTTTCATCTGCACTTATCCTATAGAATGCGTCATACTCATCAGATTGTGCTATGTTCTGGCGTTCAGTCTCTACAACTTTCTCCTGGCCCTCTTGATCTTCATTCCTCGTCACCGCAAAAACAACAGTGCTTTCAAATGCGATAGGCTGTGTTATGCCATGTAGAATCACAGCAAGTGCAGGCAATAAAAATAGAACAAAAAAAGGTTTCCTGTGCTCTTTGAATAATCTGCAAAATTCTTGTAATTCCATGATACTTCTATCTTTTATTATATTCTTCCGCTGACAGACGTTGCTTTGCCAAGAAGGCACGTCTCACCTCCTGATGTTCTCGATATAACTCCTCTATGCGGTGCTTTATTTTATCGCAAAAAATCTCTGTGTCAAAGTGCTCTACGCTTTTTGCTATGTCATCACTATTGAATACTGATGATTCGAATCGTACAATGGCTTCTGTAAGCGATTCCACTGTTTGATCCTCAAAGAGAATGCCGTGTATACCATCTTCAACATGCTCGACTATATCTCCACCCCTGTATGCAATCAGTGGTTTTCCTGAGGCAAGTGCCTCTATCGCTACAATACCAAAATCTTCCTCTTGTGGGAATATAAATCCTTTACAGTTCTGGTAAAGTGTTGGTAAATCAGCATCCGGAACACGTCCAAGAAATTCTATGTTTTCTTTTGCAATCTTTTGCAGACCTTCTTTTTCAGGACCACGACCTGCAATTTTTAGTGGGAGCCCCAACTCGTTAAATGCTTTGATTGCTACATCATGACGCTTGTATGCAATTAATCTTCCTACCATGAGGTAATAGTCATTATCCATCTCCTTTCCTGATTCTCGTTTTTTTTTCTGAGAAAATCTATCAGTATTCACTGGAGGGTGGAGCACCTCTGCATTATTGTGATAGTACTTCCTTATTCTTTTTTCGACAAATCGAGAGTTTGCCAAAAAATGATCTACTCGCTGTGCGCTCGCGTAGTCCCACATGCGAATGGGATTCATGATAAATGGTACAATCCTTTCTATTACAGAAGGTAATCCAAAGTCCGAGGTATACTTTTGACAGTCGTCCCAAGCGTAACGCATTGGCGTATGCACATAGGAAACATGGAGTGTTTCTGGTGAAGTTATGATGCCTTTTGCGAAGCTTGATGAGTCAGAGAGGATAATATCATAATCAGTGAAATCAAATTCTTCTATTGCTTGGGGCATGAGCGGAGGAAAACTTCTGTGTCTTGTACGAGCAAATGGCATTTTTTGTAAAGAGGATGTTATGATATCTACCTCATCAAAAGCACCATGTACAAGCTTTCTATCATACAGAAGAGTATATACGGCTGCGTCAGGAAAGGCCTTCAAGAATGCCTTCAACACACTTTCTGCACCTCCATGCTGGACGAGATAGTCATGTACAAGTGCAATTTTCATCCTTATTTGAAAATGAGATCAACTATCCACTTTACAAGAGTAACTGTAAGGGATCCAAGTAGTGCAGGCAAAAATCCTGCAATCTCCACACCCTCAATAAAGCTCAGTAACCAGAACACGACTGCATTTAAGACAAAGGTAAAGAGGCCTAGGGTGATCAGATTGATCGGTAATGTAAGGAGTAGCAGTAGTGGTCTGACGGTTATATTTAGCACTCCCAATACAACAGCAGCAATAACTGCAGTTGGCCAAAATTGATCTACTGTAATACCCTCTATAAACTCAGAAGCGAGTAACATCGCAGATGCTACGGCGAGAAATTTTATTAAAAGCTTCATATTCTTTATGCTTATTTTGTACAGTCTCTCTTTGTATGTGATTCATTTTATTATATAAGCTTTCATGACTTTTTCATAGCGACTCTACTTTACTCATGCTCTGAAAAGCTTTCTGCCACATGTTTTGATTGTGCATTTTCTCGTGATCGAATCATTGCCGGAACAGTTTTCAGAATGATGATTATATCAAGGAGAAGTGTCCAGTTTTCGATATAATATACATCAAGTCGAAATTCATCTTCAAAATCGAGATCGCTGCGACCCATTACCTGCGCCATGCCAGTTATCCCAGGCTTTACTGTTAAAAGCCTTCTGTGGTAGGCTCTGTAGTTTTCAACTTCTCTCTCTTGGTGTGGTCGAGGTCCAACGAGACTCATCTGCCCTTTGAGTACATTAAAAAACTGTGGGAACTCATCTATGGAGAGTCGCTCTAATATTCGCCCAGCACGCATGCGTCTGGGGTCATCTATGATTTTGTATATTGGGCCCTCGCGATCTGACTGTGACTCTATTAGCTCCCTCTCATATTCCATAGCTTCTTTCCAGTCAGGATTTTCTTTTGTTGTGCACCACTTCCATTTTAGGTACCTGAGCTTATAGAGATCAAATTCTTCACCGTTGGCACCAATACGTTTATTTTTGAAGATTAGCGGACCTTTAGGATCTTCTATCTTTATGGCAATCATTGCAGCAACAACGATTGGTGCTGTTATGACAATGAGGATACTTGAGAAAATTATATCAAAAATCCTCTTGCTAATGGCTCCCCAGCCATCGAGTGACGTGTGCTTATACTCTATCACTGGCTCGCCAGCGAAGATTCTCATTTCAAATCTCACTGTTTGATTGCTCGATGGTATAACCTTATACGTAATGTCATTGATTTGACAGTAGTCGTAGAGCTTCTTCACAAGCTCATCTGGCATCTCAGATTCATTTACAATCATCTCATCCACTCCAAACCTGTTGCGAATCTTTTTGATCCTCTTGATGTTTATATGGTCTATGTGATTAACAACGTGATATCCGAGTGATGGCTTTCGTTGTATTACGCGACAAATATGCCTTAACTTTCCACCACTCCCAACAAGAAGGACGCGATGCCTCCCAACCCCTTTATGTTTCACAAGGTATTTTTGAAAGGTCCTTGTCATGAGACGTCCCAGCAGTACAAGAATGATTGCCAATATCCAAGCTGCGACGATTATAAAGCGAGATGAGAACCATTCCCTCTGTAAAAAGAATCCAATCATGATAAATACAATTGCAATTGTCGTTCCCTTTGCTACATAGGCAGATTCAGAGAAGAGTCTCCTTGTAACGCGCACCTTGTAGAGACCGTCAAGTGCGTAAATAATGATCACGATCACAGACATGATCATAGCTATTGTCATGTATTGATCAAAACCCAACTCGTAAATCTGATCTTTCTGAATCTTCGCCTGAATGTACGGATGATCTCTAAGCCAAAATGCTATAACCGCAGCACTCATGATTGCGAACCAATCCAAGAGCACTTGCATTATACTGAAATAGACTTCTGATTTTTTCATAAATGGAATTCGATCGAAAATACTTAATCTCACCTAACTTTTTTTGATTATATTTATGTGTTGATGCTCATTGCTGTTTTTGCTGCGACAGCTACCAAAAGAAAAGCGATAAGCCGGATTCTGTCGAAAGTAGTGATCTGTCTTGTTTGCGTGTTGCCACACAAATCTTTGCGGCACTCTCTTTGCATATAATGCATCGAGCACGGCCTTGCACACAAGTAAGGATTTAGCCGTTTCACCCCTTATGTTGCCATAAGGACTTACCCATGTAGGGCACTCATTCCTTTCGGTCAGAGCGTCTCTGCTCGCACCTCGTGAATCACTTCAGACGGGTATTACCCGCTACCTTTTTATCCCACATCTTTTTTGGCGGCGATTATTCCATTTACTGCAATCGTCAACAAAATAGATGCGGGAGTGTGTCCGGACTTTCCTCTCTGAGCACACATAATGCGCTCTCGAGCCACTACTTACCTTTCTTTTGGTAGCTTTAGCAACAACTGCAGTTTACAGCTGAGAAACATCATCACAATTGCAGTTATTCCTTTTACTGCCTCATGATTTCTCGGCATTCTTTATGCTATGCTTTACCATAATTCTAGCACATACTACTATAATACCCTCTTTTTGTCACGCTTTTTTTGTGCAGCAAAAAACCGCCCTCAGGCGGTTTCTGCTGTACCGGTGAGATTACTCACCATCTACCTTGTCTGCAACAGAGTCAATTGCACCCTCTGCCATATCTTTTGCTTTTTCTGCCACACCCTCAGCCATGTCACCAAGAGGTCCAGTTGCGTCAACGACTTTGTCAATTGCACCCTCAGCCATGTCAGTTGCCTTGTCGGCAAGATTGCCGACGACACCAGCAGCTCCTGACGCAGCATCTGCTGCACCATCAACGACTGACCCAGCTGCGTCTGTGACGCCGCCTGCAACACTACCCGCTGCGTCTGCTGCTCCACTTACTGCGTCCCCAGCTACGTCAGCAGCCTTGTCAGCAAGATTTCCTAAAAGTCCCATAAAGTAATTTTATAGTGAATTACACATTAATCATAGCATATATTACGATTATTTAAACTCACTCCCTACTTTGACTGCCCCCCCTATCTCAGCGATGCCTCATGTTACCCAAAGAGAGAGCCAACAAAGTAGGCTACGCTACCCGCTATTGCGCCGAGAAAGACTGTTTCTGCAACAGAAAGTCCTATATTTTCTTTTGTAATGTGTGCTCGCAGCATCCCCAGAATTCCCAGTGCGATCGTAGCCGCAATTGCGGAAAGATAAAATGTAACGGCGCTCTCTAAGCCTGGCAAAAAGTATGGTATGAGTGGCAGAAAGCCAAAAACAACGAAGGAGAGAAATGTTGCTACTGCATTGTTAAAGGGAGAGTCATCCGGAACTTCCATCTCTCTGTCATAGCGCATAATAAAGTCAACCCAATACTCTGGATTCGTTTTGTAAATATTCACAAGATGCTCAGACTGCTCCTGCGTAAAGCCTTGCTTGACGAGAATTTGAACAGAGTTCTCCACTTCTGAATGACACTCTTTTGCGATGACACGCTCTTCTGTCCTTCGGGCCTTATCGTAGAGTTTTTTTTCTGAGCGCGCACTTAAGAATTCACCCACGCCCATTGCAAATCCATCCGCAAAGAGATTGGCAAGACCAAAAACAAGAACTGCCAGAATTGTTATCTGGGTTGGATCGCCACCTTCAAGAGATGCGTAGCCCGCAAATCCCGCGACAACAGCAAAAGTTGTCACAATGCCATCTATCCCACCATATACAGTTTCCTTGATGAACTCTTCAAACTTCGATTGCTCTTGACGAACTTTTTGTGATTGGGTTTTCGTTATCATATAGGCAGTGTACTAGTCATAATTCCTTACGTCAATTACTTTCCGAAGTATCTTGCGCGGATGTTTTCATACACACCACTCTCCTTTAGTCGTATGATTGCCCGATCTACATCCTCTTTGAGCATTGATCCCTCAGGAAATATGATGCCGTACTCATCTGGTTTAAAAATCTCTCCTGCAAGACGCGCCTTACCCGCTCCGTCATTGTTCACATAATACTGTACAATTGGCGCGTCATGAATGATTGCATCCATATCTCCTGACTCAAGAGCATTCTTGAGCTCTTCTAGTGTCTCGTATTGTGTATATGCTATGCCATTTGATCCTAGAAATTCACGTGCAACAGGACTTTTAGGGATACCTACTCGTTTACCAACGAGGTCTTTATATGACGCTATACTTGTCTGCAGCTCTGAAACTGTTAGTGCTGTTGTGATTTTCGCAGTTAACGTTGAGATGAAAAAGAGACTTGCTATAATCCATGTCATTGCTATAAGACGAGATACTATCTTGTGAGGCACTTCTTTTTCAAATCCCCCCATTGTCATGATTATAAATGCCCACCAAAATGCATCCCATACGCCTCCAACATAGCCATCCCGAAAGTAATCGTGCCTTGCGTCTGAGATGTTTCGCTCAAAGAACCATAGAATATGTGCTATGACGAGCAAAATAATGAGTGCTAAGGTGATGAAGAGCATAATACCTGACTCCCAGATAACCTTCCACAGTGCTGTCTGAGACTCTTTTTCTGGCACCGCAATCTGCAACCCACTTCTGTAGATTGGTTGGGAGTAGTCTAAGACCTCTTCGCGTTGTGATGTGATGGAGATGTTTGCGACTGCCCCTGATACTTTCTCACCCTGCACTGCGCTGATCATTTCATTGAAGTCCGAGAAAACTATATACCTCGTTGCAAGCTTGCCCAAAAATTCTGGCTGATTAATAATCGCATTCCATAAATCAATCGAGAATCCAGTCAGCGCATCTTGGTCGCCATAATACACAAATGGCGGTCGCTGGATTGTACCGATAAGTATCTCTTCATTCTCTAACACCTCCCCAACAACTTTTCCAGATGCATCAGCAGACGTGTCCTGTGGCAGATTGTTTTGCGCTATGACAGGCTTAGCTACCGCAATGCCGATTATTAGACAGATCAATAATGATTGAGTCTTTTTCACCATGACTTTCCGCTTATTGCTTTCTCCTCTTCCACCACGATGGCCATTGTCCACGCTTGAGCGTTGTTGCATTGAAGATAATTAAGCCAATAAGGAGAAACGGAAGAAATCGTGCCACGACAAGGACCCAAGAAACACCCGTAGCCGCAAAAAGCAGAAAGATCACAACTAGAGGCGCAAAGATCAGTATTATCACTGCCCATCCGTGCCATGTGACAGGGTAATAAAGAGCCCAATATGTCCATATCTGCTTAGGGACGAACCACGGCTCTGTGTCTGTAAAGTCAAGTAAGGGCTTAGGTTGTTTTTTCTGTTGTGATTCGCTGTTTAGAGTCATATGAAAATCATCATGCATTTTATTATTCTTCCTTACCGAGATGATAGTTTATGGTGTGCACCCAATCTCCATCATCTCCACGCATTTCTCCATCTCGTTTTTGTGCTAGCAACCACTCCAGATACCCCGGATCTTCAGATGCGACCTCAGCTAGATCCCGGCCGCGGTACTTGCCAAATGTCATTTTTTTGTAAATGATAGGCTCTTCCATGATTTTCCAGAAAGAAGCTATCACATCGGCACTGGCATCTTTTTCGCGCACTATCTGAGATAGCTTTTCAAAGAGTGCCTCGAGAACACGTACATCCCCTAAGGCATCATGAGCAGTAGCATTCTCAACTCGCAGATCATAGTACTCCCTTAGATATTCCTGCTTATAGTTCTTGGCATTACCATCGTCGATTGCTCTTGCGAGTCTGAGTGTGTCAAAATATCGCTCAATTACTATCCCTTCCCTTGCGAGCATTTCTATGTC
>CALDDM010000022.1 GCA_937936355.1 Minisyncoccota bacterium | reverse complement strand
TTCATCCACCTCGATCCCACCATCAGGGCGCTCAGCCATAATTTGCAAAGTCGGTCGCTCGCCCGTTTGAAAACGCAAGCGCACAAGCTCAAAGCCCAAAGCCTCGATCTCGTCGGTGATGATCGCTGCGAGTTTGCGATCGATTGGTGTTTTTGCGACCATATTGGTCATAGGCGTGTCTCCACAATAAAAAAACGGGCGCGCGGCCCGTTAGATCTATTCGATTTTTCGAGGCATATCCGAAGATATGTCCGCTTGAAGTTCGTATAGCGCATGTTTGCGCTATACGCAAGCGCTTAACAATTTGTGAGGCTGTAAGGGACGTTTGTTACATCGTGCCTAGTGCCACCTGTAACAAAGTATTCACTGCCACCAGATTTTTCGATAGTCCCCTTTGTTCCTTTTGGAACGACTGTAAATGTCGTATTTGCAAGAACATCAGATGCAAGGCACTGGTCTGCACTTGCTACAACTTCGTCTTTGTCTTCATCCCCATTCTCATCCATCTCTGACATGTTTTCATCTTTAAGATCAGCTTCAGCATCAATGACATCTTCCACATCAGGTGTTTCAGTAACAACGTCTTCGACGACAGCTGGAGTCTCTTGAGTGGTTCCCGTGTAAAATGGTGAGTTTGGATCGGTTACACAAGCGCTAAGCAATAATGTTGTTGCCGATAATATTATGTATTTGTTCATTTTTTTACCCATAATTTTTTTGTGAAATTTATTGATCCAAGAAACTACGCAATTTACGCGAACGACTTGGGTGTTTGAGCTTGCGAAGTGCTTTTGCCTCAATTTGACGAATGCGTTCGCGCGTGACATTAAATTGCTGCCCAACCTCTTCTAATGTGTGGTCAGTATTCACTCCAATACCAAAACGCATGCGTAATACACGCTCTTCACGTGGAGTGAGCGATGCCAGAACACGCGTTGTCGTCTCTTTGAGATTGCTTTGGATAGCATTATCGAGCGGCAAAATTGCGTTTTTATCTTCGATGAAGTCACCAAGTTGGCTATCTTCTTCATCGCCAATCGGCGTTTCAAGGGAAATAGGCTCTTTGGCAATTTTCATAACCTTGCGCACTTTTTCAAGCGGCATTTGAAGTTTTGCGGCCAATTCTTCTGGTGTAGGCTCACGACCTATTTCGTGCAAAATTTGGCGCGATGTACGGACAAGCTTATTGATTGTCTCAATCATATGCACAGGAATACGAATCGTTCGTGCCTGATCTGCAATTGAGCGCGTAATCGCTTGACGGATCCACCAAGTTGCGTAAGTCGAGAATTTGTATCCACGGCGATATTCAAATTTATCCACGGCCTTCATCAAGCCGATATTACCTTCTTGAATAAGGTCTAGGAATTGCAAGCCACGGTTTGTGTATTTTTTTGCAATCGAAATAACGAGGCGCAAATTTGCTTCAACCATTTCTTTCTTAGCTTGGCGCGCCTCTTTTTCACCTTTTTGGACTTGCGAAACAATGCGGCGGAATTCTGAAATATCAATGCCAACATATGAACCGATTGCGCTCATCTCTTCGCGCAATGCATCAACCTGTGGTCCGAATTTTTCTGCTAATTCTTTCCAGCCGCGCGTTTTGCGCTTAGATGCATCATTTAGCCAATTGGCTTCAAGCTCATTGCCTTTATAGGATTCAACAAATTCCTGTCGGTTGATACGGGCTTGATCGGCAAGCTTTACCATCGAACTATCAATGCTCATCATGCGGCGGTTAATGCCATATAGCTGATCCATCAATGCTTCGATGCGGTTGTTATGAAGATGCAAACCATCAACCAAAACAACGATTTGATTGCGAAGTTTTTGATAATCTATTTCTTGAGTGGTTGTGAAAACTTCTTTTCGTGACACAGTCGCTGCCATGCGGTCATCTTGCATATCAGCAAGATCGCTATACATTGACGCGATTTTATTCAAAGTTGCCAAAATGCGTGGCTTTAGAGATGTTTCCATTGCCGCATGTGACAAATTGGCTTGTTCGTCTTCGTCATCATCTTCATCAACAATCGGATTGCCATCAGCATCTGTTTCAGGGTCTTTTGCTGGGGCGGTACTTTCTTTGGCTTCTTTGGCTTTTGCCTCCGCAGCTTCAGAAACACTCATCATGCCCGCAACTTCTTCATCTGAAACGAGTGTCTCATCAAAGCTTGTTTCAAGGTCAATAATGTCACGTAGCATAATCTCGTCAGTGAGGAGCTCGTCACGCCAGATCGTAATCGCTTGGAATGTCAAAGGGCTTTCGCAGAGCCCCGAAATCATCGTATTGCGGCCAGCCTCAATGCGTTTTGCAATGGCGATCTCGCCCTCACGTGAAAGAAGCTCAACCGAGCCCATTTCACGAAGATACATACGAACAGGATCATCAGTACGATCAAGGGCTTCACCACCCGAACCTGTAGCTACAAGTGCACGAGATGCACTTTCCTCTGCGCCAAATGATGCGCTATCGTCTTCGTCTTCACTTTCATCCATGTCATCGTCATTTTCGACAACATTGATACCCATCTCAGAAAGAATCGACATAACGTCTTCAAGTTGATCTGAACTCACTTCGCCAGAAGGCAGGATTTCGTTTATTTCGTCGAGAGTCACATAACCACGGGTTTTTGCCGTAGCGATCATTTTCTTGACCGCACCTTGGCTCATATCCAAAGCGCCCATGTCGTTTTGATCGTTATCGTTGGATTTATCGGACATTATTTTCCTTATATTCCTTTGGGTTTCCATAAATGGAAGCGAATCAGCTATATGTATTCCCTATGTTGGGTACGAATCACTGATTCGCAAGGGTAAACCGCTATTTTTATCCTTTTACTTGCGCCAGCTCTCGGATTCAAGGAACTGACGAAGGAAACTCGCACTATCATCATCAGCTATCTGATTCGCTTGACCATCTCTTTTCTGTTTTTCGCGCAAACTAATGGCATCTGCTAAACGATTGTTTAACGCCTCGCTCGCGCCATTAACACGTATCTCGTCCATAATCAGCTGAATTTCATTTTCAAGTGATTGATTCTGCGCATGTCTTGTTAATTCCGCTCGCAAAGCATTTGCCGCCTCAACATCAGGCGTTTTAGATTTTGTCATTGATAGCGCATCAAGGGTGGAAAACTGCTTCAGACAGTCAACTTTGGATGTTTTTGAAATTTCTTCGACGATTTGAGCATCACCATATCCAATGACAATTTCGCGGCGCAATGCATCAAGCTGTGGATCTAGGCAAGACAGTGCGGAAATTTCATCGATAAAATCAACGGTGATACTTGGATGGGACAATACCGTTTTCAGCACCAATGCCGTTTTCAAATCATTTTCATATCCCTGCTTGGAAAGAAGCGCGGTCAATTTGGAGTTTGTTGTAGTTCTTTGCTTGAAGCCAGCTTTTCCAACAGACTTATAATTCGTACTCGTTACAGGCTTCCAAAGCTCGCGGCGACGGTTTGAAAAATCAGATTTATAATGTTCGCGTAAATTCA
>CALDDM010000021.1 GCA_937936355.1 Minisyncoccota bacterium | reverse complement strand
TCGATGGGTGGAATCTTGCGCAAGTACGCACGGGATTTTGCCCAGCCGTATAACGTGAAATACTTTTCAGTTGGTACAGAGATGCATCATTTGATTAGTACGGATTGGAACGCTGACAATGCATCAAATCGTGGTGAGTATCGTTGGTGTGAGATGATCCAGCAAGAAGTACGTCCAAACTACTTTGGCAAAGTAACATATAGCGCGCAACATAGTGGCGACAAGAGTGCATTGCTAGAAGGTTTGAATGGCAATGGATTAAAGGCTAGTATCTTTAGCTGTGTTGATGTGATTGGTTTGTCGCCGTACTTTCCAATTAATGCTAGTAATTTGTCTGGCGTAATAAGTGAATGGGGTCGCATTGAGCGAGATCATTTGCTGCCAGCATATCGCTTACACGGTAAGCGCTTAGCATTTACTGAGGGTGGTTACCGCTCGGTTCCATTTGCTTTGCAGCGTCCTTATGACTCTTGGTCAAGTGGTTCGTATGACGGTCAGACACAGGCGCTTGCGTATGAGGGAATGTTTACATTTTTTCAAGGCAAGTCATATTTTGACGGGTTCCTTGCTCTTTGGGCATATGAAGTCGATCCAGATAGATGTGGTGTTGGCAATACGCAATACACGCCATGCGGTAAGCCTGCAATGAATGTCATCGCTCGGTACTTTGGAGGTGGCAATGCCATAGTGGCGCAAAACAGCTCGAGTCAGAGTAGTGCAAGTAGTACTGTATCAGCCTGTATTGATCCAGATGGTGATGGCTGGGGCTGGGATGGTAGAGCTTCGTGTCGTGTTGGTGCAACGCCAGTCTCATCTAGCAATTCACTTGAGTGTATTGATCCAGACGGTGATGGCTGGGGCTGGGATGGTAGAGCCTCGTGTCGCGTAGGTGCAACACCCGTGACGACAAGTCAAAATACCAGTAATACACAAGTGTCTAGTAGTCAGCTGCGCACCTGCTCGTCAGCTTCTGCTGATCCAGATGGTGACGGATGGGGCTGGGAAAATAATCAAACATGTCTTGTCACGTTTACTCCGGTTACTGTTGTGCAGCCATCCAATGGTTTGCCGCGGTGTAATGTTGGTACTTTGCCAGACCATGACGGTGACGGCAGATGCTGGAACTGGGAGCAGCGAGACTGTGACTGCAGCTGATTAGTTTTTTTCTTTCGTTAAGGCGTAAACGCCGGGCGGTAATCATCTTATGATTGCCGCCTTTTTTCTTTATATGAGCTAGGCAATCGAGACAGGATTGCGGTCAACTTTTGCTTCTTTGGGGAGGTCTCTCAATATATTATCAAGGCTTTCTGGGATGACGGCGTAAGACTCTGATAGGCCTTTTTTTATTTTGAGTAAGATTTTCGCTTTGTGCATTGTGCGGATTTTGGGCACGAGAGGTGTGTAGGGCTCTGAGATGACGACGTGTCTCTCGCTTGAGCATGCCGCAATGAGTTTTTCGTAAATTTCAGATGCAATCGCATCACATTTTGTTCTAGTGCTGCATGCAATATCGATCACCATGAGTTCACTATAGGGTGGAAGAGAGAGGATCGATCGACTCATTAAGTCCTCCGATGCAGTGTCACGTAGTTGCGTGAGGAGCTTTGTTGGTGATGTGCCTGTAGCAAAATCTTGTACGACGCTGTGCAGTGTGTCAAATGCTTGGATGACGAGAGTTGTGTGAGAGTTTTGTGACAGTGCACATAATTGCATGATATCTGTCACGCGCGCTGTTGCTCGCTCGTGTGCGTCGTAGTCATAGCTTGCCAGAAGATCGTCCATGTCAATGATCGCACAGACGCTTAGGTGGGGTATATTTATGCTACCTGCCATCATTTGTGTGCCAATGAGAATGTCAATGCGTTTGCGCGGATCATCGTGTGTAAGTGCCTGTGCAAGCTTGGTGGGGGCTGTGCGTGTCTTCATTGTTTCTCGATCTGCGCGTGCAATGTGTGCAGATGGAAAGATTTTTTTTATATCTTGCTCTATGCGTTCTGTCCCAAGGCCAACTGATTGAAAGGTGAGGTTGCGACACCCAACACACGATGGAAACACATCGGTTTTGAAAGGGCAATGATGACAGCGATGATAGCCACGGGAACTTTCTGTTAGTGCGCGTTCGCATTGTGGACAACGTGCGACACTGCGACATTTTTCGCACACACTGAAAGCATTGGTGCCACTTCGTCCGACAAAGAGTAATACTTGTCTGCCAGATTTGAGAGCACGAGTAATATGTGCAGTGAGTGCACGCGAGATTGCTGGGCGTGATTTTTTGTAGCGTTTTTCGTTGATTTCGTTGTACTCGATTTTCATATCAACAAGCTCTACCTTTGGCTTTGTCTGTGCTGGTAGGGAAATGCTGTGCGGCGAGATTCCTCTGGGCTGTAGTTCCGGCTGTGGTGTGATCGCAATGTGAGAGATTTTGTTATCAATGCGTGCAAGTTCATCTGCGCACATGCGCGCATCAAAACGCGGGTGCTTCTCCCATTGTTTGTGTGTTGTGCTATGACTGCTCCATGTCAGAATGAGTGAGAGATTAGCAAAAGGAGCGCAGATTGCACTGCGTGATCCTATGATAATACTCGCATCTCCAGAGCGGATGCGTTCCCAGCTTTCGGATTGTGCTCCGCCTGTCTGTGTTCCGGCATATGTTGTGATTACATCGCCTGGGAAGTATTTTGTCAGAGCTTGTTCGAGAAAAGAGATGTGACAGCGTTCCGGAACGAGGATTAAAACTTGTGCTGGGTGATGCGTTTTTTTGGCAAACTGTCTTTGGATGATCTCTGCAAGTACTATGCGACTTTCTGCGTTGCACATTGTGTGAAGTGTGTGTCGCGACTTCTCTTTGTGCTGTGTGCTGCACGTCGTCATCATTTTTTCGACTGCGTCTCGTGTGGATGCATTGAGTGTGATGGGTTCAAGGTGTGCGAGGGGTGTGATGGGCTGTTTGTTTTTGGCGGATTTTTTATCACGAATAAAAAGTTTGAGTACGATGCCCAGTGGTGTGTAGTAATGTGTACTTATAAAGTATGCAAGAGCTAGTTGGTTGGGCGTGAGCTCTGAAGGGATGAGGATGCTACGCACGCGCTTGAGTTCTATGCCACCTGCGTGAGCAAAGTCTGCGTTGCATGCCGTGACAATGCCATGTACAGTTCTGCGGCCAATTGGGATTTCAACGCGTGATCCAAGTGGCACTGGCTTGCTGGAGGCTAGGCGGTAAAAGAAAGATTGATCACGCGTCAGTGGGATGCGTGTTAGTGGGGCCACAGCAACAAGGAAGTCGGCTGTGTCTGTCTCGGGGGGTAATGTGGAGTCAGTTGAAGTAGTCATAAATCTATTGTACGGGAAACATGGCGCAAGGAGAATAGTCCCGTCAGAATAGGATGGCTTTACTTTACAGTTACGTGAAATTGGTGTATTATTTTCGCACTGATAATATTTGTAGAGATCATGCAGAACAAGAACAAAAAACTAACAATTGGTATTGATATCGAGCCGTATGTGGCGCAAGTGATAGCACGACAAGTCAAAAAATGGAAAGGCTTGCCTTTGCGTTTGCATGCGCCAGAGAGTTATCACATTTCACTTGTTCAGCTTGGATGGGTGCACGAAGATCTGGTGAATGATGTTATCGCTGCCTTGGCTCATGTGAGCACACAGCAGGAAATGTTGCGATTACAGTTTACTGAGGTTGTTCCGATTTGGAAGAAATATGAATACAAAGGCGATCTGTCTCATGCCAATGTTTTGCGCTGCGTAGGTGAAGAAAGTGAAGAATTGCGGGTTTTGCAGGAGCTTATTTTGCAGGAGCTTGGTATGGTTGCTGCACCGGTAAAGCATTTTGTGCCGCAGATCACAGTTGGACAAATGCGCGCGCATGCATGGCAAG
>CALDDM010000020.1 GCA_937936355.1 Minisyncoccota bacterium | reverse complement strand
TTTAACATGATGGGATTGCTATAGAGAGCCATCGGAGAGAAAAGATCGTTCGCACAATTGAAGAGAAGGTAGAGAAGTAAAAACTCCCCGGTGGGGAGTTTTTTTGTGGCACAGTTACAGTATTCTCACAGCCTTATCATTTTGCGATCAGAGAGCCCAGATCAAGCGTGTGGTCAATGCGAATCTGGTCCATAAAATGATCCACATGAGACACAATAATCATAGCCCCCTTATATGCATCAAATGCCTCGGCAATCACTGGCACATGTCGAAAATTAATATGATTTGTTGGCTCATCTAAAATAAGAAGTCCAGGCTCAAGAAGTGTGAGTTGTGCAAGCGCAACAAGGCCCTTTTGGCCCTCACTCAAGTGCAAAATCTTCACATCCATAACTTGGCGAGTAAGCTGAAACCCAGATGCCACGCGGCGCATAACCTCCTCATCTTTTTCACGCATCACACTCATCAAAGCCTCAAAAACAGTTTGCTCAAAATCGAGGGTAGAAAAGTCCTGACGATAGTACCCCACACGAACACCCTCAGCTATAGTTGCTCCAACTCCATCTGCACGAGCAAGCTTTTCCAAAAGAGTTGTCTTCCCAACACCATTTGGACCTACAAGATGAAGATGTTCATTTTTCTGAAGGCGGATTTCAACTTTCTTTTGTGACGGCGCACCATCTACCATCACACTCACAAAATCAATCGTAATGATATCACCGCCAATATCCTCTTGGAGAGGAATCGTAAATGAGCGAATCGGTTGATCTTCACGACGTAACTGAACTTTTGACTCCTCCATCTCTTGCGCTTTGTCTCGCATTTTTCTTGCAACAAGACGCATTTTACCACCCTTGTTAGCAAAATAATTAGCCTTCTCCTTGTTGTCACGGATCTCTTTTTCATAACGAGCATTTTCCATGCGCTCCTTTTCAATGCGCGCCTTAATTTCCTCGACAACAACATAATAATCACCGACATACTGCTCTACTTTATGCGTCCAAACATCAAGATATAACACGCCATCAGTAAATGTATTAAGAAAATCTGCATCATGAGAAATAACGATACATGTTTTATCATATGACATAAGAAACATCATGAGATGACCGACACCTTCAGCATCAAGGTTATTCGTCGGCTCATCTAACAACAAGATATCAGGATCTTGTATGAGAGCAGATGCAAGCAAAAGACGAGCCTGTTGACCACCAGAAAACTGCTCAACAACATGCCCAAGGTCGATCGAAAGATTTACTGCCTGCATAACATCGTTTATGGATCGATCAAGATCATAATCTTCTCCACGAAAATAGTGTGCAAAAAAATCCCGTACTGTCCATGACAATTGATCTCGTGGAATAACCTGTTGCGAACAAGCAATTGTTTGACCTTGAGTGACAAGTATACGACCAGACGTAGGCTTAATCTGACCATGTATAAGGTTAAAAAGAGTTGTCTTACCTGCACCATTTTGACCCATCAACGCAACCTTTGCGCCCTGCCGAAGCGTAAAAGACGTCTCATCGAGGGTCATCTTGCCATCTGGATATTCAAAACAAACATCATCAAATTTTATTGCCAAAGCCTCTTTGCCCATAGAAAAACTATTAAAAGTCTCCCAATGGTAACTCAGAAAAGAGATTATGTAAAGAAAAATAGTAAAAAACTAAACGCAACAATGCCCCCCCACTCCCACAATACAAAATCAAGTAAACGAAGAATATTTATAAGAAAAATATACACTAATCCTGAAAATCTAGTGTCTCTGCAAAGCTGCTAACATCTGGAGCGTGAACACACACCTGCCCCTCTTCTCTCTGGGCAGCAAACTCCAAAAGCTGCTCTGGTGTATATTGCGGCTTAGGCGGTGCAGGTGGCGCAGCATTCGGATCACTCTTAACGCCACCCAACGGCTTAACAGCAACAATCTTAGCCTTATCTTTATCAGTATCATATTCAATATATGTTGTCTCCCCCGGTCTCGCATTGACGAAAATAATACCCTTACGATCATCAGATTTACGAATTTTCGTTTTATTATTCGTCTCGTGCGGAGCACAAGAATCCTCACACTTATAGAATTTAATTTCATAGCGCCCATCTTTCGCATCGTCAAAGGTTGCATTCTTACCAAACTCCACTTCTACATATTTTCCATCACGAAACATCATAGCTTTATAGCGATCAGAATTACCACCAGTAATCTCATACTTGATAATCGAACCACCGTTTTGACGAACCCAATCAGGAGAGCGATATCCCTCACCCCACCAGGCATCAGCAGAAACAAAAGCCGCTGGCACCAAAAGAGCCCAGGCCACAAGAAAATAAAGTGATATGAAACGGGAAAAATACATAAAAAGACAATCCATCCATCACAATATTATATTGCAAAAGACAAGTGCGTATAAATAATAGAAAGATATTCTTGAAACTACAATACCATCATCATGATTTTTTGACAATATTGAGGTAAATATGCTATAAAAGATATAATGTCAAATGCATTTTACATACTCACATTCAACTCATGCCTACCATAAAAACCTTTCGCAGCATCATTGAGAAAAATGCACTCATAATAGCTATTATAGCGATTATCTTTGGCCTCACCCTCATCGGGTCATCAAGCAAAATCAAGACTCTCACAAACCAAAAGAACACACTCGAAGCGCAGCAAGCAGTGTTTACATCGAGCGAATCAGTTTTTAGATATAAAAATCGATCATTTGTTGCTCACGAAGAAGGACCAGTCGATGCTGTCATCTATACAGCAACGTCATGCGATGGATGTGCGGTAGAAATAGAAAAAATACTCAGAAAACTAAAAGGGTCGTTACCAACACTGCACAACATAGAAATCCGAGATACGGACAGCGGAGATGTGCAATCAGAAGCACTGCAAAATAACGTAGCATTCATTCCAAGCGTCATTCTCTCAAAAGAAGTTGCAAACACAAAGATCTTCTCTGACGCAAGAAACTTTTTCTCACAAACAAAAAATGGAGGATATCAAGTATTCCTCCAGTCCCTCGGGCACAATCCAATCACTTACATCGCATCACCAAAATCTAAAGCTGGATTCAGCGCAGATCAAAGCTCAAATGCAACATCAGAAATTCATGCATTCTTGACGACAGACTGTCCAGCGTGCAAAACAGCATACAATGTACTTGAAACGGTGCAAAAAAGTAATCCCAATGTAAAGATTGTCTATCATTACAGTGAAAAAAGACAGGAAAAAAAACACAACGCCACGCGGTCTATAGCATGCGCCGCAAAAACTGGGCGAGAGAAGGCTTACACAGCAAACCTATATACAAGACAGGCCGCATGGAGCCCAATTAAACAACTCGACCCAATATTCACAAGATACGCGACTGCCAATGCAGTACCATCAGAAGAATTTATCACATGCCTAGAAAATCCAACTGAAGATATTCTTGAGATAATCGCCAAACAAGAATCACTATTCAATACTTTTGGTGTAGGAGAAGTTCCGACAATCTTTGTAAACAATACAGTATTCACGGGAGTGCAAACAATCGCAACAATCAAATCCGCTCTCAAGGGTGTGACCACCACCCAGTAAAACAGAAACTATAAAAAAACCCGCCGCAACACAGTGGCAGGTTTTTTTAAAGATGCTCGGAGTCCTACTCCAAAATCAACACATCATCAATCTCAATAACAGTATCTACAGCAGAACCATTACCTTGCAATATAATACCACCAAGTGAAGACACGCCATCTATGAAAGCTCCCACTGGAATCGCGACAACCTGTTGAGTACCATCAGTAGCAAGATAATCTGCCAAGCTGACACGAGCAATACGATTATCATCACCGTCGTAGAGTGAAACAAAGAGATTCTCTGCTGCAACAGTTGTCTTGATTGCAAAGGTAAGAACATCATCAACATCTATCGCCTTTGGTGTATCAGCATGAAAATAAAGACCCCCCCAAGCAGGATCAACAATCATTTCAATAACATCACCATAAGTAGATGCATCTATATTCCACGACCAATTTGACCAACCAGAAGCGAGTATACTTTCATACAATGTATATTTGACACCATCAATTTGCGTAGAAGAATCTGTAGGATCGACAGAATCACCACCAGAACCACCATCAATCAGTGCAACGAGACAACCCTTTGTACCGTCCCATCCCCATCCGTCACCATCAGTGTCAGATCCCGGGATACATGTTGGTGAGTAACCGAAAGTATCAGGATCAACAGGATCGACAGGTTCGTCAATCAGCGCCACAAGACAGCCCTTTGTGCCATCCCATCCCCATCCATCACCATCAGTGTCAGATCCCGGGATACATGTTGGTGAGTAACCAAACACATTCTCACCAGGAACACGCGTAATAACACTAAAAACCTGCGCGTCACCGGAATCATATGTAGAACTTAAATCACTTGAGAGCAAAACAGCTCGAATAGAATAATCAGCAATTGGCAAAAGTAATTCTCGAGAAAAATCCTGCTCTAAACCTGCAGCAAGAGTTGCTTCTGGAAAAACATAATCATATTCCGACAGTCGATTGCCATCCACATCAGAAACCTCAAACTTTACGATAAAGGAATCATCACCTGAAGCGTTACCAACACGCGATACATACGTTACTGGCGAACCAAAATAATATGGAGCATCTGAGAGACTGGTCGAAACAACAAATGGAGCAACATCATTATCAGACGGAGCAAGAACAGTAACCTGTTCAGATGTGCTATCGCTAATGCCGTTAGACGTAGCAGTTAGCGTAGCTGTATAAACACCTGGCGAGACGTAGGTATGAGCAACAGAATCACCATCATCAGACCCTCCATCTGTCAGCGCCACAAGACAGCCCTTTGTGCCATCCCATCCCCATCCATCACCATCAGTATCAGACCCGGGGATACACGTTGGTGAGTAACCAAAGGTACCAGATTGCGTAGAGTTTCCAGTGGTAGAGATCGTGGTACCATCACCAAAATCCCAGACATAACTCAGAGAGCCTACCGAAGATACAGATCCTGCAGCACTAAAATTAACCGTCAAAGGTGAAACACCCACAGCAACATCCGCACTTAGCGCAGCCTGCACACTTTCCTCTCCTGTATAGGTAATACGCCTAATCTCGCCAGAATAATGTGTCAAAAGATATATCAAACCATCCTCACCTGTAACAAACTCAACAGGAAACGGCACGTCCTCCGCAAAATCATCCACACTTTGCAACGTTGTCCCTAAAAACGTAGCAGATTTGATCCATCCAAAGGCTGCATCTGCAAACGTGTACGAACCACGAAATGATTCAGGATATAAATCACTTACAGCGAAAGCGCCACCAGTAATAACGCCAATCTTTTGGCTTCCCACATCAATATGATCATAAGTATAATCCGGCTCTTCTACAGCACCGGAAAGTGGACACTCCGAGAAACCAGAGTACCCAGTGTTAAGAATCGTCCCCTCACGACATGGCCAACCATAGTTCTTACCAGCCTCTACAACATCAAACTCCTCTTGCTCTCCCCATCCAACATCAGCTACGACAAGAAGTCCTGTACGTGGATCAAAGTTAAAACGATAAGGATTACGAAAGCCATAGGCAAAAACCTTTGACTCATTGTCCTGTGTATCTCCAGTGAAAAAAGGATTATCAGTCGGCGCACTCCCATCGGGGTTAACACGAAGAATTTTACCACTCAAATGATCAAGGTCTTGTGCACGAAATGCATGAGGATCACTTATATCAAAGCGAGCGCCATCCCCTGTCGAGATATAGAGCTTTCCATCTGGCCCAAAACGTAAGCCACCAATCGTATGACTTGAGGAGTCAGATGCAACACAGTCACTGCCAGACGGATAGTCTGCGCAAGAAGGCAGGATTGGAGTACCAGAAATTGAACCGATAATAACTGAAGCACTACCAGGAACCGCTTGCCCTCCAGACTCTGTAAAGCGCACAACACGTGCGGTCTTTTTTCCTTCATAGTCACTAGGATCATTTTCATGTGTATACGCAAGGTACACATATCGATTTGATGCAAAATCAGGATCAAGCGCTATACCTATCAAGCCACGGTCACCAAAATCATTAACATCAGTCAGTGTAATAAATGGATCTCCTTGAAGCGTAAGATCTGAAGAAAAAATACGAACACTACCAGACTTTTCAGCTACAAAAATTCGCCCATCAGGCGCAAAAGACATTGCAGTCGGACGGTTAAGGCCACCTGCAACATACTCAACATCAAACCCATCAACCAAGACATCCGCAGCATGCAACTGTTGCGTGCCAACAAAAAAACCAAACAAAGAAATAAAACCAAACAAGAAAATCCCCACAAACGAAGCAAGGAAAGCATTCAGTCTTGCAGCAATATAACGCATAGCACATTTCTTAAACATTCTTACTCTTATTCCATACAATGAGGATAAGCTAAGAAAGTTCATATATTAAAAAATAACTAGCTATTATTTCAGATAAAAAAAGGCTTGTCAAAATAACAAGCAAAAAAACACAAAATGCAATTATACGCAAGACGTCAAAAGTACCTATAAAAACCTACCATAAGCGCACGCCACGCCAAGCCACAAACTTCAAAGCTACAAAAAGAAAACCTACAAAAACAGCAGGAAAAACAGAACCCTCAGCAACTACATAATGAGCAAGAATTACAAAAAAGAGCACATAAACAATCCTGTGTAATGTTTTCCATTTTTTTCCTAGCAGTTTAACTGAAATATTATTAGACGTAATACCAAGCAAAGCGATACCCACCAAACCCACCAGACCCAAAAGATAGAGAGTGTTATTCGATCCAACAAAGGACTCTATGCCAAAGAGGTCATACAATCGAATATAAAGAACGCCATGAAAAAGAGCAAGCCAAAAACTCGCAACACCTAGCTGGCGACGAAAAGCCACAATGTATTTAAAAATTTTCCAGGAAAAAATTTGCGAAAGCGGCTTCGCAAAAACTATCACAACAATCAAAAGCATTGAAAAAGAGCCTAACGTGCCATAAAAATCATTCTCAGCAGCAATCCCTCTCTCAGAGAAAATGAAGCTTAATCCGATCAAAAGAAGTGGGAGCACATAATACGAAATAATACTTAAATATTTTTTAAAAAATTGCATCATGTATATATTACAAAAAATTATAGACCGAGTAACGAATCATACTGAGATTTTTGATCATCAAAAGACTTTCTTTGTGAGTCTGCAATAGGAGCACCTTTTGGCAAATCCAGTGTAAGTGGATTAACCGGATTTCCATTAAGACGCATACCATAATCGAGGTGTGGACCAGTCGACCATCCAGTTGAACCAACAAAACCTATAGTCTGACCCTGTTCCACTCTCTTACCAGGCACCATACCCCTGGCAAAAGCGCTCAAATGTGCATAATGCGTCGTATATCCACCGCTATGCTTGATACGTACAATATTCCCCCACCCTTTCTCAAAACGCGCACTCACCACAGTGCCATGCGCAGTTGAATAGGTTGGCGTTCCTGAGGGTGCGGCGTAGTCTATCTGATAATGTGCAGTATTCTTCTTAAGGATAGGATGGAATCGCTTTCCTGTATATCCTGAAGTGATGCGAAAAAAGTCCATTGGAGCCTTGAGAAACTGTCGCTCCAAAACGCGGGCCTCATCATCATAATACCCAAAATCTACCACATCAGAATCACGATCACTTGTTTCAAAATAATATGCAAAATTCTTTTCACCACTTGCCGTGAAAACTGCAGCAAGCACCTTGCCATCCTTAGTTGGCACGCCATCGCGTAAACGTTTCTCATAAAGAACCTTCAGTGTATCGCCTTTTCTGACTTCACTCGCAAAATCAAGTGAATATGAGAAAACTTCCCCAACACCAATAATCGTTGCTTCAGAGAGGCCGTCACGAAGAGCGTCTTGGTACAACGAATTTTCAATCGTCACCTCAGCAACCTCTGGCACAATCTCATATTCAATGCTCTGCTCAGTGACCAAAAAATCATCATTATCACGCACAGCGACGATCATACGTGAACCATCTGGCTCGTAGCGCACTTCTCGAGCACGCGAATCTTCCCCGTCGAAAGAAAATACCACCTCTTTTCCCACTCGCATACGAGTAAAATCATAGATATCTGAGGCAGACGCAAGAAGTGCAGCCACGTCGTTTGCATCGTAACCACCATACTCAAGAAAAATATCAGCAGGAATATCTCCTTCAGAGACCTGATAACGAACTGTGCTATCATCAGTTTGAGCAAGGCCTACGTCCACAGGAGCGCCACCAGTCGGTTCTTCCTGGACAATAACTTCTTCGCGAGCACGGACTTGTGCAACGATAACCTCATCGGAACTGCGAGCAAAAAATGCAACTCCCCCAAGAAAAAGAGCAGCAAACAAAAATATTTTGCCACGATAGCGACGCATCTTGCGACGAAAGAGAGCTCCACGATGCGTGCGGGATGGATCAAATTTTGCGGATGCAGGAGGGCCTTGTGACATAAAGGCTGTATTATTTGAAATCAGATTAAACGACAATTTTACTTTGCAGAAGTCTCTGTTTTCTGCTGCACGTGTGCAAAGAAGCACAAAATCAGAATTGAGATGAATGCAAGAAGTGCCATACCAGGAATTGTCATAAAACCAAATATTGTAAATGAAAATTCGCTACATGAGGGAACAAGGCCAATCTCACCACACGGCAATACAACCTCCTTGCCAAGGACGAGATTTTGGAAGTGATTCCAATAATGATACAGCGCAAAGAGACTTCCAACGAAAGCAAGCACAGCAACTGTTACATGCGCATAACGCTGCTGGTACCACAACGCAACAAAGACAACAGCCTCAATTGGAAACATGAAAATTCTCTGCCACCAACACAAAACACAAACATCTAAGTGATAAATAAATTGATACACCAAGACCAAGATTGTAGAGACTGCTGCAATGAGTCCAGACAACATGAGATAAAAGTGCGATGTATTGCGCGCTATACATCCCCGCACTCTGGGCAAAAAAACATATCCCAATAATCCAAGGAACAAAAATCCAAAAAGAGTCATCACGCACACAGTCACGATCGTGGAAAACTGTATCAAATCCATAAAATCACAAATAATTAATATGTGATTATTATACCCCACCAAAAAAAAGAGGGGTAGTCACAAAGTAACCATCCCCTCCCACAAAAATAAAGCAAGCTATACATCAAACCTTGCCATCACATCACCAAAGAAATCGCGATGAAAAATTGCGAGGCGGTAGCCAGCAAAAAGCATCACAATACCAATAGCATAATTTGCATACATCGCACCAAAAGTCAGAGGCATAACACCCTTAAAACTTAGAAGGACCATAAGCACCAAAACCGCTATGGCAAATGCATAGAGCGCATATGCGACACGACGCACGACAAAAGAGAGTAAATCCCATGAAATCACCTTTATTTCCTGTTGCATAAACATCATCTAATATATAACTAAATATATTATCAGATATTTGCTATATTGTCAATAGTATGTCGATAATAAATGTTAGTGACATGACAACCGGTTACCACTGCTCTTTGGCTGTACGGGCTGCATTGCGAACGATCTCTGGTAGCGCAGGATGAATATAGATCATCTTGAGCAAATCATCAACAGTCGCCTGCAGGGTCATTGCCTGAATAAGCTGATGAAGCATCGTTGCAGACTCCTCACCCAAAATATGTGCGCCAATAAGCTGGCGACTCTCCCTATCAAAAATAAGCTTAACTATGCCTGACTCCGGTAAGCGTGCCATGCCCTGAGCAGATTTCTCATATTCATGCGTAGCAACAACATACTCAACACCTCGCTCACGCGCATCTTGTTCTGTCAGACCAACGCCAGCCATTTCAGGAGAGGTAAACATTGCATGTGGCATTGGCGGATAGCTAATTGGCTGAATATCATCAGGATTTTCAAACAAACTTTCAACCAGATATTCTGCTTCAAAATTCACACTGTGACGAAAAAGGTACTTCCCAATACAATCGCCCAAAGCAAAAACACCCTCCACCGCAGTTTCAAGATATTCGTTTACATGGATATAACCACGATCATCTACAGTAATACTCGTATGTTCAAGGCCTAGGTCATCAGTATTTGGAATAACTCCCGTCGCAACAAGAAGTGCATCTCCCGCTTCTTGAATTTTCTGACCAGAAGGACCAACACCAGAAAGTGTAAATTTATCACCTGCATAATCTACAGCAAGGTCCTTAGTGCCGAAGTGTGTTTGATGCTGAGTGCAAAAACGTTCTTGAAAAATATTCTGCAGCGTCTCATCTTCAGATTGCACATACTTGCTGCGAACAAAGAATCTCGTTTGCGCACCAAAGGTGTGGTAAACATGCCCCAATTCACACCCGATATACCCACCCCCGATCACAAGAAGCTTCTCTGGCAAAGAAGTGTGACGCAAAGCCTCGCGACTCGTCATATACGGCATTGCAGAATCTCCAGGAGCGTGCCCAACAATTCCTGGAATATCGGGGATCAGAGGGCGTGAACCCGTCGCTATAAAAATGGCCTGTCCAGTAATTTGCTCACCCCCAACCTCTAAAACCTTGTCAGAAACAAAGCGCGCATGATCATGATAATAATCAATCACATCTGACCCACTATAACTCTCTGCAATGCCAGCACTATCGGAATCCACAGTCTGACTGACACGTTCAACAAGACCCGAAAAATCGACGGCAAAATCCTTACCGCCAGAGATTCCATATTTTTGTAGATTCTTGGCAGATTCCAGCATATTCGCTGGATGAATCAACATCTTAGAGGGGATACATCCACGATTGAGACATGTTCCACCCAAATCCTCTTTCTCTACAATTGCAACGCTCAATCCCATTGCAACAGCAGGTCGCACAAACTTTGTACCACCGCCGCCGCCAACAACAATAACATCATATTCTTTCATAACATACAGACTCAAAATAGTTAGCTACACATCTATTTCTCTAACGAATCTTCTGACTCCAACTCCCTCACCTCTTGAGCATTTTTTTCTTGCAAGATCTGATCAATCATCTTGCCATCAACATAAAAAGGTTCCTGCACTATCGTTTCGTTCATTCCAGTATAAAACATCGTAAGATCAGATGATTTTCCAAGAAGGTCGAGGGCATAAAAGGCACCAGGATAGAGTGGATTCTTAAGAATACCAGGTAATGTATAATAACGCACTCCATCAAAATCACCCTGAAAACGCTTTTCAATATGTCCACTAAAAACAGCTGCGACATTATACCGGGCGAAAAGATGACGCACCTCCTCATCATTACCGATCTGTTTTTTATTGGTAAGCTCTCGCGGAACCACACTGTGGTGCAAGAATACATAGACATGACGATCTGTCGCAAGCACATTCTCAAGCCAGTGCAATGTCTCACGTGGCACAAAACCAGAAACAGGATCACCTGAATGAGGGTGATTAGGAACGCCATCAGTGCGATAATTTGTATCAACAATAACAAACCGATACGCGCCTTCATCGAAGTAGTGATTGCTATAATCTATACCCAACTCTTGATGAAAATGCTTACGCGCAACAGATCGTAAATCATGATTTCCTATAACCCAATACATTGGGACAGTGAGAGAACTAAATCCTTCACGCGTTTTTTGAAGCTCAAACTTACCAACATCGAGATCAACACCCGTCCCTTCAATCACATCACCCAAATGAACAACAAAAGATGGATTAAACATTTCCATCTGTGCGACAAAATTTGCCACTGGCCGGGTATACTTCACAGGGATTGTGCGCTCTTCCAAAATACGTGACGGCGGACGAACAGAATCAACATGCGTATCTGTGATAAGACCAACACGAAGAGGTGCAGCATCAAGACGTTTGCGCTCCCACACAGGGACGTCTTGAGCCGTTTTTTTAGTAGCTGACTGAACAGAATCTTGAGTCAAACCACCAAAATAAGACGACCGTAAGAAGAAAAACCCAGTAAAAAGAGCTAAAAAAGAGACGAGACCAAAAAAGAGAAATTTATACATACACGCATAATACAGTAATTTATAAGGAAAAAAAAGATAAGCCATATAGTGAGATGACAAAAAGCCACCCAAAGGGTGGCTTGATAGATCAAAAAATCTTTTCCACTAGTGCGATTGCCATTCAGTAGTAGCAGGTGACAAACGAGAAGAGCCTGAATACTGGGGCGAATTATGTGCCTGTTGTGTGCGAGATCTGCCAGAAGATTTCCTATTATGAGGAGAGGCTGACCGTGAGCGAGGAGCTTGGTGTGTGCGTGATTTCGACCGAGCAGGTCGCACATGTGCTCGCTGTCGAGATGAACTAGAACTAACCGATCGTGCTGACGCATGCATCGCACTCTCTTCAATGAAGGTCAATGCAAAACCTGTCCGACCAGCACGACCAGCACGACCAATACGATGAACATAGTCAGCGTAGCTCTGCGGTGTTGCATAATTAATAACATGTGTCACATCAGGAACATCAATACCGCGCGCAGCGACATCCGTCGCAATCAAAACGCGAGACTTGCCACGCTTAAAGTGATCGAGAGCTCGCTGCCGCTGACCTTGCGTTTTATCACCATGAATTGCTTCATTGTGTATCCCCTCAGCACGCAAAGTACGACTCAAACGATCAACGCCACGCTTTGTTTCGTCAAAAATAATAAACTTATGTGACGTATCATGCTGCAGAAGATCAACAAGTTTTGATTTACGCTCTTCGGGCGTAGAATATGTAACAATATTTTGATCTACACGATCGCTAGTATCTCCAGTCTTAACAGAAACAGTTACAGGATCCAGCGCAAACTCTCCGATGAGACGTGAAACATCACCAACCATCGTTGCACTATAGAAAAAAGATTGTCGCTTATCTGGAAGTTTACCCAGAATAGTACGCATATCATTCACAAAGCCCATGTCAAGCATACGATCAACCTCATCGAGGACAACAGTATCAAATTGGCTCAGCGACAAACTCCCTCTTTCAATATGATCTTTAATACGACCTGGCGTACCTATAACTATGCGAGGGCTACGACGCAAATCGTTAAGCTGAAAACGCATAGGACTTCCACCAATCAAAAGTGCCCAGTACAATTTCGTCCCACGTGTAAGCGTTTTGATCTCATCAAGAATCTGACTTGCTAACTCACGAGTTGGCGCCATAATCAAAACCTTTGACGTACGATTCAACATCAACTTATTTAAAGCAGGTATCGCAAAAGCAACCGTCTTACCAGTGCCAGTATTCGCAATACCAATCACATCCCTACCTTGCAAGCCAACAGGAATTGATTGATCTTGAATAGGTGATGGTGTGACAAATTTTTTTGCACGAATATTTCGCTCAAGAACAGGTAAAATATCAAAATCGGAGAAAGTATGCTTTGCAACATAAACCTCTTCTTTTATATCCGGCTTAGCAGCACAGATAAATTTTGATGGGTGGATATTTTCTTTCTTATTTTTTCGACCGCCTCCACCTGAGAAACGACGACGAGAATGGGATGAGAAACGACGATTTCCGCCAGAATGCGCAGCCCGTGAAGAGCGACCAACAGATGGTCGCGATTGACTATAAACCATAAAAACCTTGTGATGAACAGCTACAGCAACACTCACCACATACGATGAGAAGAGCTGTAAAAGCTCATAAAGAAAAAATTACACTCGATACCTTGTGATAACCACTCGAATAACTGCAATATCACAGATGAATAATAACGAGGTAACTTCTTCTCTGGGACCTGGAAAATCTCCTCTACCAAGATTCATCAATAACGAAACCTAACTATACGCCAAAATGAAAAAAAAGTCAATAAAATAACCAAAACTACCACGAAGCTATTAATTGCCGCACATCGCGCCTATATTGAGCAAGCTTGGGAAAAGCAAGCACACGCCGCACTTTTTCCTGCGCGCGATCACCCAAATCAGAAATGTCCCCAAAAACACTATACTCAAGTGTCTCAGCAAAATCCTCCTCGAGATTACGCGTCGCATACTCACTAACAAACATATCCCGATGGTCATCATAATACACCACACGAGCAGCATAGTCACGATTATCGCTCAGTAACGCCTCATCAGCCTGCCAAAACTCGTAAAATGCCTGTAAATATGATTGCTTATTATAACAAATGCCTGGTTGATAATACGTCTCACACGTATTCTCAATATTACGATCATCTATGATTGTCGTAACCTGAGAGTCCTGGACAGCCATGATATGTGCGTATTCATGAACAACTGTCTGCACAAAGAGGTTCATATCCTCCAAAAGACTATAGTTCAGCTGCATGCGCCATTGTTCTAAAGTTCCACCAAGACTCTGCACATACCCAGCATACGCACCTTCTTCATAGTAAGCAGAAAACTCAACAAGCTGCGAAGCAATCTCTGGTGTAGGTGCAAGTCCGCGAACCAAATCCCACACCTGCTGATCCAATACAGATGCACCCTCCTCAAGATCATCATCAACCACAGAAAAGGTTAGCAGTAAATCCTCTGTAGGATAATCAGATAAATCAACTTGCTCAAAAATTACAGATTGGCGATCAACGCCTGCATAGACAGAGTCCAGAGCTACATCAGTCGCGGCGAGCTCAGAGACGCGCCACGCAACTCCTTCGTATCTCCAGTTTATATCACCAGCTATAAGAGAATTCCTCTCACTCACTGACGTCGTATAAAAATGGCTACGAAATTGAGAGCTCCAAAAGCGATAGACAGGAAACCCCTCAGACGAAACATCAAATGCACGACCTTCGTATATCCAATTCGGATCCCCTGCAATAACCCGATCTCGCTCAGAGATACTTGATGTAAAAAAATGACGCTTATATTGCGGACTCCAAAAACGATAAACGGGGACATTATCTTCTTGATTTTGGACGCTATAAGCCACTCCCTCATAACGCCACGCTGAATCAGAAAAAAGACGATCCCTTTCAGTAACAGAGACGGTATAAAAGTGACCCTTAAAAACAGGGCTATAGAATCTGTAAAGATCTTGTGCGTGTGCAACAGGAGAAAAAAGAAAAAAAATAGCAAAAAGGAAGAATCCAGAGAAAGGTTTAGAGAAAATCAGCATAAAAAGAATTCAGGGATAATCAGATATTTATCAGTATAGCATCATAGGAAAAAGACAAACAAAAAAAGCCCCAGATGGGGCTTTTTTCTGTTTATGCTCGGGAAACGCCTACTGCGTTTTGTCCTTTATCACTGTCTGCCACGTCAAATGTTACAGTATCACCTTCTTGAAGGTCATCATACTCTACACCTTGTAGTTCATTAGCGTGGAAGAAAAGGTCTTTGTCATGTCCCTCACGAGAGATGAATCCGAATCCTTTGTCAGTTTTACGAGCGATTGTTCCAGTTTCCATGTTTGGTCTAAAAAAATCTATTGTAAATGTATATATTGTTCAAGCAAGAAAAGTTCGACTAAGCTATATGTTTGGACTATACAATATAAGCCTACACGAAAAATGAACTTTTGTCACGTTTTCAAAATAAAAACTACTAAGCTTCCTCAAAACGTGCCTTATTTACCTCCATCCATTTCAGCATATCTTCACGAGTTTTTGTTGGATCAGACATCACCTCAGCATGCTCCTTAGAGTAATGCGGCTTCAAAGCCTCCATCCACTCTTCAAATGTATCAGCAGAAACCTCACGATCACAAAGATCACATTGTACAGTTTTCATAATATATAATCAAAGATTACATGGTAAGTATATCATGTGTCGATATAGCCCGACGAAGAAATGTTTTATACAAAAAAGAAATTACTAGTCTAAGCGATCATCAGCAACTTCATAGTGAGGATCCTCCTTCAAATTAACTTCGATAATCTTATCAGCATTTTTAAGTAGTCTACGACAATCCTCACTCAAATGATAAAGATGGAGTTTTTTACCAACATTAGAATACTTTACCGTCAATGAGTTGATAGCCTCGATACCAGAATGATCTAAAACACGAGCATCCTTAAAGTCAATGTAAACCTCCACCGGATCTTCCGAAGGGATAAAAAGCTCAGAAAAATTAGTTGTAGAAGCAAAAAATAAGTAACCACTCAACTCATAATGCTTTCCGCCTTCTGTATCAAACCATGTACGTGCAGCTATTTTACTTGCCTTTTTCCAAGCAAATGCGAGAGAAGACATGATAATCCCTACCAATACAGCAATCGCAAGATCCTTGAACACCGTAATAATGGAAACCGTGGCAAGAACAATAAGATCGACACCAGGAATCTTACCCACGAGGCGCAGGCTCGACCATGCAAACGTACCAATCACAACCATAAACATAACTCCAATAAGAGCTGCAAGTGGAATGCGCTCTATAATTGAAGATCCAAAGAGAATAAACAATAGCAGCGCGACACCGGCAACAATACCACTAAGGCGGCCGCGTCCACCAGAATTAATATTGATCATACTCTGACCTACCATCGCACACCCACCCATGCCACCAAAAAATCCGGTAACAATGTTTGCAGTACCCTGCGCAAAACACTCTCGATCACTCTTGCCACGCGTATCGGTCATTTCATCAATCAAAGAGAGCGTCATCAAAGATTCTATGAGACCAATAGCAGCAAGGACAATCGCATAAGGCAATATTATAAAGAGGGTCTCAAGTGTAAATGGCACTGACGGAAAATGAAATGTTGGCAGTCCAGCTGCCATAGATCCTGTCGTAAGCATGTCACGTACTGTCGGTGTATCAATACCGAACAAAAGCACAGCAGTGGTGACTCCGCCTATAGCAGCCAGTGAAGAAGGTATAACTTTTGTAATCTTTGGGAGAAAATAGATAATCGCCATTGTAATACCCACCAGAAGAAGCATAGTAAAAAGAGCACTACCCTCAAGCCATGTACCATAAATCCAGCCAAAATGACCCTCAGGTGTTGATGATTGGAATTGAGGCAATTGGGCAAGAAATATCACAACCGCAAGTCCATTTACAAAGCCAAGCATAACCGGATACGGAATAATACGAGAAAACTTTCCCAATCGAAAAAACGCCACAAGCAATTGAATCAGACCCATCAAAACCACTGTCGCAAACAAATACTCAACACCATAACGCGCAACAAGCGACACCATCACAACAGCAAGTGCACCTGTCGCACCAGAAATCATCCCAGGACGACCTGAAAGCACAGCAGTGATAATGCTAACCATAAATGCAGCGTACAAACCAACAATAGGATCAACCTGTGCAACCAAGGCAAAAGCAATTGCCTCAGGAACAAGTGCAAGTGCAACCGTAATACCAGAAAGAATATCTGCCCGATATGTTTGCGGAGAGAGATATGAAAGAATCTTTTGCATGGAGTATATAAGAGAGAATGAATGACAAAAAAAGAAAACGCACCTACAAGAGGAACGTCTTGAATCTTTAGATTATACGCAGTTTCACAAATACGTCAACATAAATCATCGATCAAACAATCTTTAGCTGAGCGAGTGAGCTTTTTAATGCGTGACTCTTCCTTGCAAGCAAGCGAGCGAGATGCATAGAGTCTCTGATACACAAGAGTAACTGGTCGCCGCATGCGCGTATATTTTGCCCCACGTAAATTATCGGTATTATGCTCATACTCGCGTCGCGTAGGGTCAATAGTAATCCCTGTGTAGAGGGTATTATCAGCACAGCGAACTATATAAACAAAATACGACATAAAATCTTATGATACATACTCAAAAAACTAAAACAAACTTACTCGTAGCGAAGTACTTCCATAAGGTCAAACTTCGATGCACGCCATTCAGAGTAAAATCCACAAAAACACGTTACACTGAGAAATAAAATTATACATAAACCAAGGAAAAATCACATCACCTACCCAAGCGTATACGCAGTATAAAAGATTTTGCTTCACAACGCTTGGCACAAATGAATCATACAAATTTTGGACTCAAAAAGCTAGTATTTGGGTGTGTAGGTAATCTGATCCTGCGTGAGACCAAAAAAATCAGCAATTTTTTCTTTATGCCCCTGCAAGTTCTCACCCATAAAAACGATACGTGATTCTTCTTTGCTCGATGTGAGTCGTGTCGTAGTAGACTTTCCAAATGCGCAGTTAAGGATGTAGTCCGATTGCTCATCACATAGCACCCCCTTAATACGATAAAAATCAGTCCCCGACAAAGACTCAACGAATTTCGTCAAATCCTCTATGGCAAAAAATTTATCTGGTCGCATTTCGAGAAGCTCAACCTCACGTCGATAATGATTTTTATCAGCATCCTTCTCTTCGAGCTCCACTGAAGCTTCCGTGAGAAAAAGCTGACTATCCAAGCCAAAGACAACATCGGCGGACACAAAACCCTTTTGCGTCTTCACCTTAGGTGTATCAAGATTTATCTCATAGAGATCATCAAGATTTTGCTCTAGGTCAGACTCTGAAAGATTTTCATGCTTATTGATAAGGATCAGATCCGTATACTTTGCCTGCATCTTAAGCGCTGGACTTTTATCGACATAGCCTGAGAAATTTTCGGCATCAACAACCGTAACAACACCATCAACAAACAGGCGATCATGCTCTCGAATCTGCCACACAACCGGTGCAGGTGTAGCAGAGCCGGACGCTTCAATGATAATGCGCTGGGGCTTTGTAGCAACAAGTTCATCGAGAGCATCGCTCAGTTGGCCAATCATCACATGGCAAATACAGCCCTGCAACATCTCTTTAACAGTTGCGGTATGTCCATCTCCAGCAAGAGCGGTATCAACAGCAGTATTACCCATTTCATTCTTAAGCCACGCAACATTATAACCATCAGGCATTTGCTTGATCAGATGAGTTATTACTGTCGTCTTACCTGCACCAAGATAACCCGTGAAAACGGTCACAGGTATTTGATCTCGCAAAAGATCAGTCTTTCTTTGCTTAACCGAAGGAACAAAAACCTTCGCATCCACAACCTCTTTACCTCCTTCTATCGATGCAGACTCAACAGATTCCAAAAAAGGCGACGGTGTGTTATTTTTCATAAACTATTTTTTTATTCCTTTCACTATACTATATACATAAGTCAAAACAAAAAAACCAATCAGACTGAGAACAATACCACTACTTGTTGGTATATCAAGATAGAATGACATGACAATACCACTAACCGCTCCGAAAACTCCAAACACAACACTCCATAAAACATTAGCACGAAAGCTATGTGTGATATTTTGCGCAGCAAGGACTGGGATCACAAGAAGAGCTCCCACAAGCAAACCACCGATTACCTTAAGTGCGATCGCAACAAGAAAACCCGTGACAACAAGAAGAAAAATCTCGTATAAGGCAGCATGGCGCATTTGCACGCGCGCAAAATCCGCATCAAAAACACTCAAAAGAATCTTACGCCAAAAAATAATCATAAAAATGCAGATAACAACACACAAAATGACAAAAGAAAATACTTCTGTCTGTGATATTGTAAGGATTGAACCAAAGAGAAATGACTCAAAAGACACTGGATTATCCTTAGCCTGATGTGCAAGCAAAAGCGCAATTGCAAGACCGCCCGCAAGCAAAAGCATCGAAACAGCTTCTGGAGCTCGCTTACCTCCACGGGTCAAAAACCACAAAAGAATACTCGTTGCAACCGCTGCAATACCTGCAAGAAATGATGGTGAAAGCTGAAGAAAAATACCAAGGCCAACACCAGCGAGCGCAGCATGCGCAAGCATATCACTAATGACTGATTGCCGCGCAGCAACAAGAAAATTACCAACAAGTGCAGCAGTGACGGCCGTTGCACAGCCAGCAATTAATGCACGTACAATAAAATCATAAGAAAATAGTTCCAACATAAAATCTAATGGTGATGATGAACAACTTGTTTGTGTGATTGGACCTCCTTCTCAGACAAACAAACTGAACTCGTAGCTAATGCAGTATTTTTGATGCGCTCACCCTGCGCAAATGCAACAGGATGACAACCTTGATGGAGCGAGCGATCAAGACAAAGAACAAAATCACAAGCATCTACAATGTGATCAACATCATGCGAAACAAAAAAGATCGTGACACCTTTTTGATTTAACTCTTTAAGAAAAGCATAGATTTGCTCCTTGGTTTCAAGGTCAACACCAGACAACGGCTCATCAAAAAAGATTATATCAGGCATTTCTATTAATGCGCGCGCAATCATGACACGTTGCTTTTGACCACCGGAAAGTGTGTGATAGTTTTTTTTGGCACATCCCATTTCAAGACCAACATCTTCCAAAGCATCAATAATAACTTGAGCAGTAACACGTTCATCCGATCCCATTTGCACCACCTCAGAAACGGAAATGGGAACAAAAGAAGATAAAACATAGTGCTGCGGAACATAACGCACCGTCAATCCTGGCGCATGGATACATGTGCCACTTGTAGGCTTAACGAGTCCAAGAAGAGCTTTGAGCAGTGTTGACTTACCAGCGCCATTTGGACCAATAAGCCCAACAAAACAACCCCGCACAATAGAAAAAGAAATATCTTCAAGAACAGAAACCTCATCAAATGTTACGGTAAGATTCCGCGCCTCCACAAGAATATCTCGATTTATATTCTGATGCATAAAATATATTACAGAGTGCAATTAAGCGCTGTTTGGATCTGCACAAGATTGTCTCGAGAACGCTCAATGAAATCACCACCATCCTCGTCAGGTGATGCAAGCGCACTAATAGGGAGCATCGCAAGTCCGGCCTCATCAGACAATGTCTGCGCAAAACGATTCACAGAAGTCTCCTCTGCGAGAATATGGGTAATACCCTCTGCAGCCTCCTCCTTGAGGGTTGCAAGAGTTTTCGCTGACGGCTCATCTTGACTTGAGATGCCAGCTATAGCATGCGCAGTAAAATTGTACCGCTTTGCCAAATATCCAAACGCATCATGTGAAAAAATGACATCCCTTCGTGCACAATTTTGCAGAGCTTGCGTGTAAGCGCTATCAAGTTCCGCAAATTCTGTAGTAAGTGCCGTAGCATTAGCAGTATATAAGTCTGCATTCTCTGGATCTGCAGCAATAAGAGCGGACTGAACTGAACTAACCATACCTTGAGCAAGGACAGGATCAAGCCATGTGTGCGGATCAAATGCCCCATGACCGTGCTCATCTTCTCCCTCATGCTCGTCACCATGTTTATCTGCATCACCGTGATCATCATCCACCTCGATCAAAGCAATATTTTCTGTAGCAATTGTCACGGTACCTTGATCACTTAGTTGCTGTACGATATCATCACCCCATGGTTCCAACTCTGCGCCCTGCAAAAGTACGACATCAGCATCTTGAAAGGTTTGAATATCTCGAGGGCTCAAGGTGTAATCATGCGGATCACTAGCACCGACAATGTTTGTAACACGCACAGCATCGCCACCCACACGTTCTGCCATATACGCAAGTGGGTAAAAGCTCACAACAACACCCAACCCCTTACCACCGGCTTTCTCTTGATTTACGTGAGACACGTTTTGCGATTCTTCTGCAGGCGAAGGAGAATTCGAAGGACTACAGCCAGCAAAAACTAAAACACAAGAAGCCGCAATAAAAATCTGTTTCATAAGCTCTAAAAAATATATAATAAAAGATAACCCCTAACCCTGACAAGAAGCGCACACACCTCGCAAAACAACATGGTGATCAGTTGGCATAAAACCATTTTTCTGGACTGCACGCTCAAGGTGCTTTATACTCTTCTCAAGTAAATCATTTGCAATACACACAACCGCACGACAAACACTACATTGAGCATGATGATGATGCGACTGCTTGTACTCATAATAAACAGTTCCCGCATCAAGAAAGACTTCTTCCACAGAACCATGAGCAACCATTCTCTCTAGATTCCTATAAACCGATGTCTTGTGTGGCGCATGTCCACCCTCACCAAGCAATCGCACAAGGCTGGGTACTGACACAGGTTCCTGTGATGTGGTAAGAATCTCCTCTATATTCCTTTGAAGTGACGTCATACAAATCTAAATGGCTATATTAGTACAACTTAGTTGCAACATTAATGTAACACCTATGTAAAAAATATGCAACCAAGTTGCGAAATAGTATCAAATGAAAAGTGCTAAAAAACTCAGAAATATTTCTGAGTTTAATTAGCACCACATAAATCTCACAAATTACCTATACAAACAAATTAACTGAGCAACTGCACAAAGATGAAAAACTATTTACATTTTCTTTTTAAGCATATCCATACCCAAACCCAGGATATCATTTGCCATTGAACCGTCTCCGTCAGAATCTAACAACCCAAGAAGAGGGTTTTGCACTTTTTTCTGCTCTGCTTTCTGCTTATCGAACATTTCCATAAAATCTCCCATGCCAAGTGACTGCTTACTTTGCTCTTTGCCAAGCGCACCCATGACAAGGGGTGCAAGCATCGTCATCATACCTTTCACTTTTTCCTGCTCTAAACCCTCCTCTTGAGCAAGGGCTTTTTCCAAAGTAACCTCCTTATCACCAAGAATGTGCTGGAGAATTTTAGCACCTTTGAACTGCTCAGGAGATGAAACAAGCGTCTCAATATTTTCAAAGATACTTCCATCGTGATCCTTGGTCAATGCACCCACTAGAGATGCAGCGCCATCAGAGCTACTCGTCGCATTCTTCACCATACCACCAAGTAACAGTAGCATAATCCTTGCAGCTAATGTTTGCGCCTGATTCCCCGAAAGACCCATTTTTTGTCCAATCTTCTCCGCAACCATACCGCCAACATAATTCTGTATAATTTTTTGTAAATCCATAAATTGTATTATTGCTTACTATCCCAGTATACAAAGAAAAGTAAGGATTCCCAAAAAGCCAAGCGGTTCTTGAAGCTAATGTCATACATGTCCATGGCATGGTGGTGGTCATCTACATCAATATATGCCACAATAAGAACATGAAAAAAGTACTTACAAGTATCATCTTGTCAGTATTTGTGCCACTCTTTGCACATGCACAAGAACAAATCACAAATTTTGACGTCGAAATTGCAATCAACGCTGATGCAAGCATAGATGTGATAGAGACAATATCATATGATTTTGGGAATCGCACAAATCCCCATGGAATCTACAGGGAAATACCATACAAATACTCTGCACGCGGTGGACGATTTTCTCTCAAAATATCAGATATCTCCGTGACAGATGAGAATGGCGCAGTACGCAATACAGATATTTCACGTCACAGCGGTGCAGTAAAGATAAAAATAGGAAAGGCTGACGTCATCGCAAACAAAAAAGAAATCTATAAAATTCAGTACCGCGTCGATGAGGCTCTCAATTACTTCGAAAATCACGATGAACTATATTGGAACATTACAGGAGACGAATGGTCAATCCCAATCATACAATCCTCTGCAATCGTGAAGTCACCAAATAACACCCTACTCAAAGAAAGCACGTGCTTTGTGGGAAAATACGGGGCGACAGAGTCATGTAAAGTCAGTGAGGACACAGGCATCAATCAAATATTCACCGCTCGCACACTCACACCAGGAGAAGGATTCACAGTCGTCGCAAGTATAAAAAAAGGACTCGTCACACAGCCATCTCTGACGAAAAAAATTCTTCGCACCATAAAAGACAACCTCATCCTCCTCCTACCCGTTGGGGTCAGTATTCTCATGCTGGGTCACTGGTGGCGTCGCGGAAAAGACCCGCGATCTGGAACAGTTGTGCCACAGTGGGAAATCCCTGACAACCTCACACCACTCGAGTGTGGACTACTGATCGATGAAAAAGTGCATCGCAACGATATATCCTCACTCTTTATCGACTTAGCAATCAAGGGTTATTTCTCAATTGAAAAAATTGCCAAAAAGGGACTTTTTAGAAAAGAAGACTTCACGCTCGAGAAAATAAAAGAATGGAAAAGTGAAGTGACAAAATCTGAAAAACTGTTCCTCGAAGGACTATTTAAAAAAGGAGATGAGACAAAATTATCCACACTCAAAAACACCTTCTACAAAGTCACAAGCGAGATTACTGAAGAAGCATACAAAAACATGTCACAAAATGGTTATTTCGTGAAAAACCCACAAACAGTACGTGGAATTTACATGATCACTGGCTTCATAACCTCATTCGGGAGTGTGTTCTTAAACGGTATTATCGGCGCAGCTGCAGGCCCAATCGGAATCGGATCAGTTTTTGTATGTGGCATCATCATCTTTCTCTTTGGCTTAATTATGCCAAAGCGCACCAAAAAAGGTGTACAAGTTCGCGATCAGATTTTGGGACTAAAGATGTACATGGAGACAGCAGAAGAAAGACGCATCAAGATGTTCAATGATCCTGACAAGCTACCTCCCCAAACAACTGCGACATTTGAAAGATATTTGCCATATGCAATGATTCTAAATGTTGAAGATAAATGGGCTCAGCAATTCAAGGACATTTACAAGGGTGGTGAGCCATCATGGTATCACGGCGCAGGCAAAAACCTATCGACAGGTAGCATCTCCAACTCCACAAAAAGCTTTGCAGCTGCCGCTGGAGCAGTGGCAATGTCACAACCATCATCCTCATCGTCTGGCGGGAGTGGATTTTCTGGTGGCGGATCTGGCGGTGGCGGTGGCGGCGGTGGCGGCGGTAGCTGGTAAATCATAGCATCACACAACAAAACCTATTCCCCCATAAGCTCCCCCAACTTGCGCACGGTATTGATGTTGCGAACAGTCATTTTCTTATAAAGCTTCGTGCCAACAATATCACCTATGCCGCTCTGAGTATGCGCACTCTTATCCAAATGCCAAACACATGCTCGGTCAATATACCGAACGACATCTACCCCCTTTTTGATTGGCAATTTATCCAAAACGCGCTTATCAGCATACTCATCCCACAAAAACATCACGTCTGTTTTATGATCTTTATCATTGCGCCATGCAGATGGAACTGTGTCACAAATTTTTTGTATATTATCAATGTCTCGAACGACCACGGGAATATCAAGCGCAAAATCCTTTTTAATTAATTCCTCTATAGCAGAAATAATCTCATCCTCACGTGAAAAATCAGTATCAAAGATCACATTACCAGAATTAATATACGTTAAAACATTAACAAAGCCCGCAGATGTAAAGCTCACTTTCAGATCATCCATTTTAATCGTATTATTTCCCCCAACATTGATACCGCGCAAAAGCGCTACATATTTTTTCATATGTGTAACGATAATAATTTTCTAAATATATTTATAAGCCAAAAGATGTATCAAGACCTCACACCGATCATAGTAACGATGTAATCACCTAAGCCATTCCAAACTTGATTGTAACTATGTCAGAAAAAGAAAGTTGTGCAGCTATCACCCCCTCCTCAATACACAAAATTCCATACACAAAGCTAAGGATTTTGCGGTTCTGGCATACCAAGTAGATCATATATATGCGCCACCGGAGATGCATCATCTAAAGTACAGTGATCCTGTATTGAGTTATTCCGATGCAAAAAGACACCTGCCATATTTTTTTTCTGAATAAAATTACGCACCGCAACGCCATGATTCTCATCATTGAGTAAATCATACAAAACAAATACTTTTTGCAGCGCATTACCAGTTGCCCCATAAATAGACAGCTGATCATTCAAATGATTGATCATACCATCAGGCCGAAACATACAATGCCAACCTGGTGTCGCCCAAATACTTACATAATCAAATAAATCCAACGCAACAGGTGCACTTACAGCATCAATGCCTGAATACTGTATACTTGGAGATCGCAAATCATTGGTAAAGAAAACAGTCTCAAGTGGTTGATGTCTCTTAGCTTCACGATTGATCGCACGCATAAGGGCAATAGATTCATGCGATGTACGACGATCAGCAACTTCCCAGTCAAACAAAATACCACGAACATGCGAACCTAAATCACGCAACGTATCGTCAACATCATCAAGCTCTGGCACATAACACGTGTCAACAATCCACGGCATCTTCGCGTTCATAGGATGTGCAAGGTACAAGCCATAAAGATCCTGCGATCCAAGCCAGGCTATGCGATCATTTGCAGTATTAAATTTTTGAGCTGAAGCCACGAGCATCGCATCATTTGTTGCCATAGAAAGACCATATCGCAACAAACGGTTTTCTACAGCCTGCTTATGCGTACCTGCTATCGCTTGTGTTTGTGCGATCGTACAATGATGCGCCTTTTCTCGCGTACTAAAGAATGCACGATAGTGCGTAGAGTCAACAGTGTTAAAAACCGGATTCCCTTCTCTGTGTTTACTATCGCCACAGCCATCAATCGAGCCCGCAGTCGGATGACAACGATTTACCCAGACATAGGCATATTTATTTACACCCCATGCATGCACACCGTCTTCTTGCACAAGTACCTGCTTATGTTGTGTCACCGCATCCTTCGTTGGGTGATGAATATATCGATCTTTCGTTACAGCTGTAGGGGGTGGCGCAAAGCGAAATACCTTCCACCGATCTGCCTGAGAATTATCCAGAGCCTTCGCAGACCAACAACCCTGAGCCTTCTTTTTATGACGCACACCATCAGGATTTAATTGTTTCTGATAATCACACTTCTCAATAACATAAGAAAGTGTCTTAGCCTCTTGCACCTGATAATTCTTATCACACACAACAACTTTCATATCAACCGACTTAAAGATACGAATAGGATCGGCATATTTCTTACCCGAACGACACGTGAGTGTAGCAGCAGCATTGGTGGTGTAGCGTAAGAAGCTACCTTTTTGTAAATCTAAAAACTTCAACAGAACTGGACCATTGTATGTTCCAGCCGGTTGCTCAGGAACAATTAATCCGCGAACGGACACATTATTGTAAGAGTCAGCCTTTAAAACATCAATGTTCATCAAGCCAAAATCCGTTGTCTGCAAAACAACGAAAAAAGCTGTAATTGAAAGTAATATAATAGGAAAAATGATCTTTTTTTTCATATGATGAAAAAACGTATAAATAAAAAATCAACTAAAAATCTTTAATCTCATTATACTACAGGCACAAGAAAATCAACTTATTCAGATCTGGTTAGCGGCATAATAACCACTTTTAAAGCCTACCACCATCAACAAACCTCAAAAATATTAACTAAATAACAAATATAAAAATGGCCCCCCATAAGAGAAGGGCCACTGATGTTCTGTGTCAGAATCTAACTATATACGAAAGATTAAAATACGAACCATCTCCCGCCATACCAAAGTGCAACACAGACATATTGTCCTTATTCGGCATTGTATATGAAAATGCCAGATCTCCGTAACTAACATTTCTATCCATCAACCGCTCCTTTGAGTATCCGATACTCGATGCAAGAACACTTGCAAAAGGAATGTTCATTTTTTTAAGCAAACCCGCAAGCGCACACTGTGCATCTGCGTGTTGCACACGATTGGTGAGACTTTCATCGACGATACTCTGACCAAGAGAAGCCTCCCATCGCTTCAGACAAAAGTCAGTGTTTAGATGCATCACATCCGCATAAGTATGCGAAGAAACAAAAAATAGTGGGATAAGAACTGCTAAGCGTAATTTTTTCATCATCTTCCTCCACGTCACGCTTTATCATAATAATACAAATAATAATATTTGTCAATAATATAAAATCCTTATATAAGATCTTTTCAAGACTTACTCCGTGCCTTAGAGGCTACTCAAGCCTCTTTTCATGCAACGTATCAGTCAAGACATAGTCTGTGGTAGTGGCATACGATATACTAATACACTAATAATAAAAAAGGTACTATGAATGAATCTCAGCCAGAGCGTGGAGAGTTTTCAAGCATAGAAAATCTCATCACTCAAGCTTCGGAGAATTTGCCTGATACTATATCGGATCTTTCGTTTGAGATAATAAATGGAGAGCCTGCAGTGAGAATTGAAAAAGGCACTGACGGATGGGAGGAAAGTGCGGAGAAATAAATGCAAAATTAAAGGAAATAGGATATTCATTCAATCAAGTTTCAGAAGATGCTGCTAGCAATGCAATAACATATTCTCTTGGTGGTCTATAATACCAAAATATAACTTACCTACCTAAAAACAGCTTACAATGCTGTTTTTAAATTTACTCTCCGAGTGGATCATCGCTAGATCCACGTACTAGACGTTACTTCAACTTTCATATCGCCTAAATATTATTCCATGATATGATTACTTCATCAAAAAGAGATTTTATGAAGAACAAAGCTACCTCCGCAGATATGCTCTTAAAGAGAATACAGTCCTCAGATATATGCAAAGGGACTGAGCCTAAAGACGCAAAACCGCTCCTCAATTTTTCAGCACATTCTAAAATCCTCATTGTCGGACAAGCTCCTGGCTTAAAAGCAATCACATCAAGAAAGCCGTGGAACGATAAAAGCGGCGAAAGACTAAGAGAATGGCTAGATCTATCCGATGATGAATTCTATGATGCCAATAAAGTTGCCATAGTTCCTATGGACTTCTGTTACCCAGGAAAAGGCAAGTCGGGCGACCTTCCACCCAGACCCATATGCGCAGAAACGTGGATGAATGAAATTCTAGATGAACTATTACAAATTCAAACTACAATTCTCGTTGGTCAGTATGCACAAAAGTACTTCCTGAATGAGCGATGCAAAGAAAATCTGACAAATACTGTAAAGAACTGGAAATCTTATGCGCCTGAATTCTGTGTTCTTCCCCATCCATCACCTAGAAACAACATCTGGCTTGCAAAAAACTTGTGGTTTGAAAAAAACCTTGTTCCTGAAATACAAAAAGTAGTTAGACGAGCTCTGAAGTAAAGCTTTTTTAAGACGGAAAACTATCGTTTTCCGACCCTTTCCCTGCTCGAATCCTATGCGCTACAAAGTAAGCAACAAAAAACAACCCCTATAGGGCTGTTTTTATTGCTAGCTCCCTGAGTGGGACTAGGTTCGAACCAAATTACATAATCGTCATGAGTGCCATTCCTGCCATAAGAAGATTCTCTCCAAGGGTTACACCTGTCATCGGGATCTTGAATACTGCCCCCATACATGCACAAACAATCTTTTCACCACGATAGAGGACTCGCAGCACGCCAAAAGCACCGATACTCATAATGATGAAAGTCACCAGATTCACCATAGCTGGCATGAAATTTGCAAAATATCCAATTCCTAAAGCAATTTCAATAAAGGGGTATGCCAGAGCATATACTCGAGAGTGTTTTGCAATGAGATCATACTTTCTATAGGCAGTTGCAAAGTGTGACAACTTGAGAAGCTTCAAGCCACCAAAGATGAGGAAAAATGCAGCCATAAACATGCGCATAAAGATTTCCCATCCTCCATTTGTCACATACATTATGACAGCTGAGAATGCTGTCACTACAATCGCCACGATGATCAGTGGCGTAAAGTCCTTTATAGAGCACCTTTCTTTCACAGGATGTATTCCTGGCGCATAGTGCACGTTCTGTTTTTTATCCATAGTTTTTTTATATGTTATAGTCATTATATAGGTGGGTCTTACTCCCATGTCAATCTTTCTCTAAAAAAATCTCTATGCTCAGTAAAGAAATCCAAGAAAAGGCGCACATCTCACGAGATACTCTTCGCCATTATATCAAGCAAGGTCTTGTGTCTCCTGAGAAAGATCCCTCAAATGGTTATCAAGTTTTTTCTGAAGAAGATCTCGATAAAATTCTTTTCATCGTAGGGTCACGTCACTTAGGATTTAGCCTCGAGGAGATCAAGGACCTCCAAGAGAAGTTTTCGTGGTCCTCGTGCAAACACCAATCAATGCTTCCACACCTCAGGGAGAACCTTGTAAATATCTCCGAGAAAATCACAGAATTAAAGAAAATCCAGAAACATCACAAAAAACTGATCGAAGATTTTGAGAAGCGTGATTGTAGAGTAAAGCCCACAAAGCTAAAAATTTAGCTCTTTGACACTTGCTCTCTCACGTCCTGAAGTGCCTTTCTGAAACCTTCTGTTGTTGCTGAAGCACCTGAGACCACGTCAATCTCAAGTGTTGCGATGTCCTTCCCAACAATTTTTGGTGTTGCTTTCTCCATAAAAAGCTCCTGATGCCACGCACTGTCAGGCACGCTAGCCTCCCCAAGCATTTCAAAAGATGCAACCACATCATTTTCAATGACGAACTTAAAATCAATATCCTCTTTTACTGTACCATCGTGAACTTCGTAGTATCCGTCTCCTGTGTATTCGCCACTGACCGTGCTCGTTTCGTTTTTTATGTCATCACGGAAGTCATTTTGTGCAAGTTCTGCTGTCTCTTTATTCTGACTTTCCACACGAGCAATTGTTTCTGGTGCCAACCCCTCTAATTCTTTTTGAGTCGAAACTTCTTTTTTTGTAGTGCAACCAACAAGCAGAACTGTTCCCATGGCTATAGCCAATGTTGTTTTTTTCATAGTGTTTTATTTATTACTTATATATCTGCCTTTCTCGTAGATATGAGAAAAGCACAGGGATCACGACAAGTGTCAGGAGTATGGAAGTGATCAAGCCTCCCACAACGACAAGAGCAAGTGGCTTCTGCACTTCCGCCCCTACGCCTGTCGCCGTAATCATCGGTAACAGACCCAGTACTGAGGTAAACGCTGTCATGAGAACGGGGCGCAAGCGAAGTGTCGCTCCCTCCATAACACTTTCATAGATACCTTCACGTGTTATAGGTAATACATCATCACTCCCATCGTCATTTTCTTCCAACTTCCCAAAGCGTTTTTTGTAAGCATTTTCAAGATATACAACGATGACGACACCGGTCTCCACTGCATTGCCAAACAGCGCAATAAACCCTACCCACACTGCTACCGAGAGATTGAAATCTGCAGCGAACAATGCAATGATCCCTCCCACAAAACTCAAAGGAATACTTACCGCCACAATTGATACTAGTCCAAAATCCCTATACGCAAGATAAAGGAGGAGAAAAATGATGCCGATCACAATCGGCACGATGATCATGAGCCGCTCTTTGGCACGTAATTGGTTTTCATACTGACCAGCCCACTCAACATAATACCCATCAGGTAATGCAAGGTTTTTTTCAAGATGCATGCGACCCTCATCTACAAATGATACGAGATCACGACCAGAGACATTCATCTGCACAGCACTTCTGATGACGCCATTCTCACTGTTAATTGTTGCAGGACCGTTGGTCAGCTCAATATCAGCGACACTACCCAGGAGAATATCACCACCTGACACGCTTGGTACCGTCAGTGATTTGATGTCTTCGATGTCCTGTCTATACTCTTGCGCCAGTTTCACTTCGATGTTGTATCGCTCACGCCCGTCAACCGTCACTGCAGCAGTAGCACCTCCTACACCTACAGCAATCGCTTGCAGCACATCTTTCCTCTGAACACCGTAGAGTGCAAGACGCTCATCATTCAATTCAATATCGAGATACCTGAGGCCTGTCGTGCGGATTGCTGCAATCCCAAGACCACCACGGATCTCACCCATGAGGTCTTCCGCCTCAATAGCAAGCTCTTCCAATACAAGCGGATCATCACCAAAGATCTTGATACCGACTTGCGCACGTATCCCAGTAGAGAGCATATCAATCCTTCCAATAATGGGTTGTGTAAATCCACTCCAGAGATTATCGATCTTGATATTACGATTCATCTCTCTGATGATGTCACCCTTGCTATATCCCTCTCGCCACTGATCTCGTGGCTTGAGTGTAATAAACGTCTCAAGCATTGCAAGCGGTGCTGGATCGGTTGCTGAGTTTGCACGACCTGCTTTTCCCACAACTTTTTCTACTTCTGGGATAGAGGCAATGATCTCATTGGTTTCGAGAAGAAGTTCAGTGGCACGTGCCTCAGATACGTCAGGCACGGTCATAGGCATATACATGATCGATCCTTCATCGAGTTCTGGCATAAACTCTGAGCCGAGCTGTGTGAAAAGTATGCCACCAATGACGAGGAGTCCTCCAGCGATCCCTAGTGTCACTTTGCGGAAGTGAAGTGCTTTTGCAAGCAGAGGTCTGTAGAGTTTTTGTAGCGTAACCACTACCCATATTTCATGATCCTCACGTAGCTTTCCTCTGAGGAAATAGGTGCTCAGAAGTGGCACAAGAAAGAGTGCTGCGATGAGAGCGCCAAGCATTGCAAAGACATTGGTAAAGGCAAGTGGCGCAAAGAGTTTTCCTTCCATGCCTTCGAGGCTAAAGATTGGGAGAAAGGAAATGATGATGATGAGGATTGCAAAAACAACAGGCTTACCCACTTCAAGCGTCGCTTCTTTTACGATACGTACACGATCTGCAAGTGTCCTTGCTTTTTGCTCAAGGAGTTTTCTGTAGGCGTTTTCACTGATCACGATCGCACTATCCACCATCGTCCCAATCGCAATAGCGATACCACCAAGGCTCATGATATTGGATGGTATGCCAAATGCATACATAAAGATAAACGTCAGAAGCACACCCACAAGAAGGGAAAGTACCACGATAATTGTCGATCCAAAATGCCACAAAAAGACTCCGAGAATAAGTGCTGTAATGATGATCTCCAAGGTTAAAACACTGCGGAGAGTATCAATTGCAGCTTCGATGAGTGTGGTGCGATCATAGAATGGAACGATTGTCACACCCTCTGGCAATGTTTTCTGGGTCTCAGCAATATGAGCCTTCACACTCTCAATGACTTCAAGTGGATTCTCTCCGTAGCGCATGACGACAATGCCACCAACTTTTTCTTCCTCTTCGTCAGCAAGGACTGCCCGTCTGACATTTCCCGAGAGTCGAGTACGTCCCACATCTGATATTTTTACAACTGCACCGTCTCCCCCTGCACGGAGAGTGAGGTTATCAAGGCTTTCTAAAGATGTGAAGAAACCTACTCCCTCTACAGCAATCTCTTCATCACCGACTTCGATAACTTTTCCAGAGACATTATTATTGCCACCTTGAATTGCCTGCATGACAGTAGAGATGCTAATACCATATTGTGAAAGCTTCACAGGATCTAGCACCACCTGATAGGACTTCACATAACCGCCAACAGGCGCTACTTCTGCAACACCAGAGATGCTCTCAAGAGCGTACTGGACCGTGAAGTCTTGCAATGATCTAAGCTCCGTAAGTGTATGCGCATCACTCTCAAGTGTATACATGAAAATCTGTCCAAGCCCTGTCGCATCTGGACCAAGAACTGGCGTCACACCACCAGGCAAATCTGCCCTGACTGTAGCCAGTCTCTCTGACACACGATCACGTGCGAAATAGATGTCGATGTTATCCTCAAAGATCACGGTCACCATCGAAATACCGACCTGCGACATTGCTCTCACATCACGTACACCAGCTAGCCCCTGCATACTCACTGTCAGTGGGTACGTCACTTGATCCTCGATATTACGTGGACTTTGCCCTGACCACTGTGTCATGATTACAACCTGATTTTCACTGAGATCAGGAAGGGCATCCACAGGTGTCTTTCCTAGTACAACGATGCCTGCTCCGATGATGACGGCAAATGCAATGATTGTAAGAAAGGCATTATCAAGGGCTTTTTTTATGAGAAAATCAATCATGGTGCTTGCATGTTACCCTCTATTGTAATCGGTCCCTTGCCTTTCTCTGCAGTCATCTCCATATCCGCATCATCAGTAATCACTTCTTCATCATTCATCTGCATCATCTCTACATCCTTCGCACTCTCCATCATTTCCGATGTCACACGCTTTATGATTTTTGACGTAGAGTCGATACTGCCTGTCACCTCTGCAAATTCTCCATCATCTCCAAACACATGGACCGTTGTCCTAGTAGTGCTATCATCACTATCCAAAATCCATACAAAATTCTCATCATCAATTCGCTTGATACTCGATGATGGAATACTGTAAATGCGCTCGTCAGATGTCACAAAACGCACACGAACCTTTGCATTGTGTGGAACGTTTAGATCATCTGGCACTGCAGCTTGCACAGAAAATTGATGTGTCATCTTATCAATTTGCGGACTGATCCGTGTGACCTTAGCAGTGTGTACCTTTGACTCATCTTTCCCAAGGAAAAACGCTACTTCATCACCGATACTTAGCTCATCCATGAGATCTTCTGACACACTAAAATGTATTTCATTCTCGGCCTTATGAGCTAAATGCGTTGGCACGTCAACCAAGCTAAACACTGGTTTTGATGGTGTAATGCTTTCACCGACGGCAACATAGCGCTTTGCAATCGTTCCCGAGAATGGAGAGATCAACTTTGTATGTCCTTGGATAATGATTTCTTTGCTGAGATTTGCCTCTGCAATGATCAAGTTTTCAAGTGCAGTTGCTTCCAGTAAATCCTGCTCCTCGTCTACCAACTCCTCCTCTTCATCTGAAATGTCTCTTTCGTCTGCTGCATCCCTCGCTGCATCACCCAGATCTTCTCTTGCATCCACAATAGTATCCGCCAAGTCTCTCTTTTTCTGCGCCTCATAAATGACTGCATCAGCCTGACCCTCAACGCCACGAGGGAAAAGTGTTCCGATCACCTCTCCAGCTTCTACAGTGTCCCCAATATCTACATAGATGTCTTTGACAATACCCTCACGTCGGGGATAGATCATCGCTGACTCATTGGAGATCACTGTACCCACAAGCATGAGAGAGTTTGCGTTCTTGCGCTCCACAGGACTCACAGTTGCAATCTCTTTCTTTACCATCTTATCTTGCATGCTGTCACCAACCATCATTTGGGAAGATGTACTAGTATCGCCTTTTACAAAATATATTCCAAAAACTATGATCACAGCTAACAGTACGAAAGCCAAAAACAAAATCACCTTATTCTTCCTGCTCGCATTTTTTATCTTGGGATAGTTCATATGGTTGCGTTTTTCAATATGTGCTGTATGTTGCATTAATATCTCATAGTGTAAAGTATGGTCTAACACCCATGTCAAGTAAATTATGCACAATACAAAAAGCGCACTTAAAGTGTGCGCCTTTATCACATGAGATAGTGACTAGTGTCCCATTTTCACATGCTCGTCGACATCCATATTCATACGAGCTGCTGCCTCTTTATTCTCTTGATACTCCTCCTCTGTGAGACCAAGTGATGCTGCATGCTCTGCCTCAGTCATTGCTTTTTCACCAGACCCACAACCTGTGAGGGTGACAGCTCCAACGACCAGCACAGCAGCAAGAAATGTATTCTTCATTCTTGTTTTATTATTATTTAGTGATACGAGGTACCATACCTAGAATTATACACATGGGCCTGACACCCATGTCAAGAAAATTTATCCATAAAATGACAATAGTTCAAGCGTCCTATTCACGCCCACAAAAAAAGCCCCATTTGATGGGACTTTTTTACTAGCTCCCGCAATGGGACTAGATTGGAACCACCTATCCAGATAACTGATCATCAATAAGGAGATCACCTCAATCGTGGTTCTCATCAAAATCTACATCAACCTTTCGTCCATCATAAAAATAATGAACATCATCTGTGTAATAACCATTCCCAACAGATTTAAACATAAGAGGATTTGCGCCAACTACGATATTCCCTTGATCGTAATACACTCTATTCCTATCTATAAAATAGCCACCATCAATTTTAGTAAATGTAGCAGAGTCTGCATCTTCTAGTGTTTTAAAATACGCAAATGATCCACTTTGGTGAAACAGTATACACACACGATCCCCTCTAACCTCATAATCCATATCATGCCCACCCTTTCCGATAAATTTCTTCCTCATATAGCATGGGTCACCAGGCTCTACTTTACCCATCTGCTTGATGTCCCTTTGCTCCATGAAGTAGATGCCTCCAAATATGAAAATCGGCAGAAGAGTAAGTGCAACAGCCCCAAGAAATAATCCTCCAAGAATGGACCTTATTGTTCTTTCCATATGTTTTAACGTATGAATAATAGTCATGTTCAGATCGTCAATACTAACAGACCACAGAGCAGAGCTAAGCAGAAATCTACCGATCTACCAGAGCAAGTAGCTTTTGTCACCAGAATAGCTCTCGCCAAAATTTTCCCGATAAGGCTCACAAAAAAAATCGAAGCCTAATTCATTTTTCCTGTTACTCGTATCAAATTCTTTTCCGTCAATACATTTTGCATCCATCGTATGGACAAATCCCCAAATCTCAGATATCTTCATTCTATTCCTTCCTCTATCAGTCCAAATATAATCTTTATCATAGACAATTCCACTATTAGTTGGCGCAAAAAATGTTTTAGGATCAACATCTTCTAGAATAATTTTCTCATTCCCTAATCCAAGTGTAATGAGAGACCAGAAAAATGCACCAGGATCATCATGATCATACTTATAACACACTTCTTTGCCATCGGAGTGGTAGAGGTAAGAGCCAGCATTAGGACTTTCCCCACTCACACCATTACATGCCAAATGCGTACTTACATTTAGCTTTTCCGAAAACATACCAAATAGAAAGCTCCCAACAATAGCAAAAATTATGATTATCTTTGTAGCTAGCGATTCTTTAAACAGCATAAGATCAATGTATGAGTTTATTCAAGCAGCGTAAAATTAACATATAAAATTGCATTGTACAAGGAGGTTCCAACGTCCTATTACCAGTCACAAAAAAGCCCCATTTGATGGGACTTTTTTACTGGCTCCGTGAGAAGAACAAGTTCAGAACTATTGATTGGTCCAGTATTGCGAAGAGGTTAGAGTATCAGGAAGATTTGTTAAAGAACCTTGGTGACAATAAGGACAGTTGATCAAACTTTATACTGTCATCTCCAATCATAAAGCAGTACTACCGCCCGCCCACCCTACGCCCCACCAGATGATTTTTTCTTGCCCTGTTTTATATATAGATATGGAGAAGTTGTAAGGGTGTGTGTGGAAGTAATTTCTTTTAAAAGAAAACGAAAACTCACAAAGCGAATTTTCGCCCTGTGAGTAAATATTGCTTACGTAATGTGGTCTATTGCCTTGTAGACTAAAAACCACTCCTTGAAGACTTTTCCAATGTGCTCATTATCACTAATTTCATAGAATGCAATTGGCCAACCCCCTTTTTTGTGTATTTCAAATACGTGCATAGCTCCCACAATGAGGAAAACATCCTTGCCTTTATCTAGATTCAAGCTGATTGCTTTCGCCATTGATTCATCTCTCTGGTGAGTGACCCTTCGCCACCTATGGAAAATGGGTCGCCACTTAGAGGCAAGCTTTCCAGTGATCTCGAAGTCAAATTCATCATCCTTGGTCATTTGAACAAACTCTTCCCATGATGCAGGGATGCGATTGTGCCTCACAAGATCAGCAGCTTTTTCTTGCGCCTTAGCTCTTAGCTCATTGTCTTTTATGAGCGCTTTGAGATTTTTGTAGATAACCCCAGTAGCATCACCCATATACAGCTCGGGTAAACTTTGCACTCTCTTAAAGGAAGGTCCTAACTGGCGACTAATCAAGGGGTATTTCTTGTGGCTCGGTGGAACTCTCTTTTCTGATGCGTGACCCTCCAATATTACAACTGAGTTTTCTGTCACATGTCTTAGTACTGCCCAATCCGTATGAGAATACATATTTGGACTAATCAGGTCACCATTGCTTGCATGAAACACTGGAACAATACTTGCTGTAGCCATTTGTGCTACTCCTTAAAATGAGGTGGATATACGTTATCACATTTATATTATTGTGTAAAGTATTTATCGTAAAATCTAAGCCTCTAACGAAGTATATTTAGGAATTAGCCACTACCTTTTTCTGATATTCAGATCTGCTCTACCACCCTAAGATAGCCTTGTCTCAAATTTACTGCGAATTGCTTAGCGCTAGTAAATGTTAATAATTTTTCTAATTATCTGTATTTTCTTAAAGAAGACTGACTTATCAACAAGAGTTACCTCAGACTGCTCAACATCCTCATCTGCACTTTTATTATAGTTTCCCCCTCCAACATGGACCGTTCCACTCAGTGATTCATAATATGTGACAATATCAACATCCCTAATCCTTTTTTGGAGAAATTTTACTTGTTTGCTGTAAGTAATATTCTTTATATTTTCGTCAAGAACCGCCTTAACAACTTCAAACATGCAGTCAAAACTATCACTACATGATTTTCTTGCTAAGTACGGCGAATAAAAACGCCTTAGCTCGCCATACACATAACACCTTGCACTGTGAAACATTTTTCCGCGCTTATAGCAGCGACACTCTTTTTCTGAGCACCTTTTTTCAACATATTCTTTCAGAAAAACAAACTTATCTTTATCATGCGGAAGACCTTCTACTCCATTCTTTATCTCTTCCAGACATTTCTTCCAAACTTCCTCGACATCACTTATAATATCTTCTTCACAATAATGCCTCATTATAATCTCTAGTACTTGTCGAAAGACTAGTTGGAATAGATCTTCATTCAGCTCACCATCTTCAATTTTCACACCTAAACACGTCGCCGTTTCAGGCCAATATGATATAGCCTCTTCTGATGACTTATACGGTTCGTGACCATGTATCTTCGCCATTCTTACTTGATTTGTTACAGACCAGTTTCCAGGACACAGTGCGTCCAGTCTTTTCTCATAGCCAGCTTCAAGAGCCTCATCTTGATTTTCACCATCTAGATAGACAACATCAATATCGATTTCACTCGATACTGTTTTCTTATCAAAATCATGTAAGTAGTCCCACACCTTATTGCGAACAAAGCCCGCTCCAATCATCCAGTCAGGTAAACTTAAAGTTTCAACAGCTCTCAAGGCAGCCATCATCTCATCGTCAGATGCAATCAGATGCAAAATATCTCTTTCCTTCATAAATGCAAATTGACTGATTAGATAATAAGTATATCATCGGTTCCAGCATCCCATTCCCAGTCACGAAAAAATCCTAAGTCGCATGTGAGGAAAAGTTTGGAATCAATAACTGATTATCCTCCAAATAATTACTCCAAATGACATAGCAATCTTGCAAGACATCTCGCATGTTATACTCATTACCCTTAAATACTACAATATAATCTCCACAATACTCTTCATCAGAATCTAATGCGTGATGCGTTACATTATTCTCAAAAGCATAGTCTAATTTGCTCATCGAAACTGTAAATATCGAGCCTGTCTCAAGCCAATGTATACCTGAATCATTTGCTCCCTCATTGAGGACTCTATGCTTACCAAGATTAGCAAGGTCACGACACATTTGCATACACAATTGCGCGTCTTCCTTCTCAAAAAATCTTGGAGCACGTTCCTTAGCGCTTTTATTCACGTCTTCATCCTTTGAGGCTTTTTCTCCAAAACTATATAGACTCTCACACAATCTCATAATCTTCTTACAACCCCAATGATATGGTACTGGAACAATATAACCCTCCTCCTTACCAATCATTTCCATAACCTCCTTGAACTCCATGCAAATAAAGTACCACTCACTATTCAAGTATTCAGAGTAATCATTTCGGTTTTTCATTTTTCTCAATTAAAAATTACTCATCACCTCACATCTTTACTTATCCACACCTATCACAAACCCTACCCTACCACCCACAGAGATGATTGATTTCTCACACTTGTCATGTAAAGAAGGATACAAATTGGAATGGTGAGTACTGCTTGGACTGATATATTTTATCCTCCAACTAATCACTTTCTGTATCTGTTAGTTGCCAGAGACCATCAGTTGCTAAAATTTGTTTTAGAAAATTATCCCTATCCTCTTGCGTCAACTCACCACTCTCCGATTTTTGGACTATCTCAAATATATCTTTTGACAAAACCACACAAACTCCATTGTTCCGTGCAAACTCTATTGCTCTATCATCAATCATCCCTCCATCTCCAGTAGCAAGTCTTTCGCACAAGGGCTTATCCTTAAAGCCATTCCCTACCAACACCACCTTTAATTTATCATCAAATTGCTCTGTGAGGTCCAACACTCTTCTTACAGCCTGTGAGACATGGTCCTTTGTATTGATAGCACCCTTCACACCTTTGACCTCTGCAATAATTGTCATACCATCTTTTTCACCTTTCAAATCCGCCTCATCATCATGCTCTCCATAAATATACACGTTCATATTCAACTGAAAATATTCTGCAAAGAATTTTTTCACAATTTCCTCAAGCCTGTCTCCCGACTGCCATAGTAGCTCCTTCCAAGTCCCAAGCTCTTCATACTCCCTTCTTTTATTTGCAAGCGCAATTTTCCGCTCTTCAATCTCCTTAACGATACTTGTCAAACTTTCTTCTATGGCAACTTGTCCAAAAATCTTTATATCAACAAGAAAATCTGGCTCTTTCTCAAGTCCGCCAGTAAAACTACTTACATACGCCTCAACTATTTCTACCTGCTCTTCTATACATGTCAGTATGTGTACTTTGCCATGAGTATACTCAATCTTAAGTGCCGTGCTTTCGCCAGACTTTATGACAAGCAGTGGATAGCAATCAGCAACGCGGCGTACATACCCAGGAACGGTTCCTTTTGGATACATGCTACCATCATGAAATAATGATTGACCAACACTATGCAACTTAATTATTCCAGAATATTTTTTTACAAGACCTTTCGCTCGTAACATCGAAATTGTGGAGTCATCCTCCTTTTTTGCACCCTCATAGCTCCCGCTCAAAGGCTTTACTCCCACGAGATACCTACCAATATGAGGTATGACACCATCGAACATAGCACCTTTTAATGGACCATCAAGCTCAGATATAAAAAACATAGACGAACTTTTAAGCAACATTCTCCTTATAGTTTCCTTATTTTTTTCAATAGATGCCAAAACTTCTTGGTCGATATCACTCAAGTCACCTACAAAAATATCTGCCTCTGCTATGCCATCAAGAGCATCATTACCTTCGCTCGTTGCATAATTTATATAAGGATTATCTCGAAGACTGGCGAAACTGCCACTCAAATCAAAAACATTTATTTTTGTATTCATACTGCTCAAAGGTTAGGAGTGTCCATATTTCTTACACGATATAGTAGGCAAGAGACTTTATACACATAATATACCTTACTATCAATTCTACAGAAAGCAGTATTCATGCAAAATTCCCACTACAAAGCATATAATGTATGGTTATCACAGGTCGCGAGCATGGAAAAATACTGTGTATTGTGATATAATTTCTTGTCAAATACTGAGAATCACCGACAAAACCTACCAATTGAACTGTTTCGCCCTAGTGTGTCGTGCCATTTATGCGATGCGCAAATGATATATTGTATTAGCTTCAAAATGTTATGAAATCTCCTGGAAAATATAATAACAAGCAATCTTCCGACGAAGACTTTATCAGGAAATCGTGGCAGTCAAAGCTTGTGTTCAATCGTATCACAAATCTAAAGAAGCCTCATAAAACCCCCTCAGAGACATATAAGTCAGATGAGGGAGAAATCACTCCAGGAATGACGAAGAGTATTGAGAAAGCGGTGGCTAACGGCATTAAAAAAATACTTCCCTCCACTCAAAAACAATCACAACTGAATAGCTCAGCCCAAGATGCCAAATGCTTTGAGCTGTTCTTTGACGCGGAAACATCAATAGTGCAATTTACCAAAGAAAATGCAATCAGAATATATATTCCACACAACTCCCTCATGAATGCCATATGTAAAATGACAGCCAAAAGGAAAGTATGCGCTCTTTTGTCGTGGGATGAAATCTATGAAGAAGCGCACGGCATGGAGCCAGAGAATACAGAGAAAGGCATGAGAAGCATATACGATGCTACACAAAGACTAAACAAAAAAATACAAGACGAGCTAAATTCAAAAGAAGTATTTTTTGAGTTTACAAGAAAATCTGTGCGACGAAACTTCTAGTTGAGTCACTTTTTTCTGCATGTGACTCACACACATATCTGCCACACTAAGACTAACCGAAAGGTTGGTCTATTTTTATGCAATACAGCAAACAATCACCTCAGTGAGGGTGTTGCAAAAATAAAATATGACAATGAGTAGACAGGGGTGGGTCATAACAACAGGATGAATTATTGACAGAGACTACTGCAATAAACCGCAATACATTTCCTTATGACTAACACTAACGTTAGAAGTAACCAATACAAAAATATAGCACAATACTATGTCACAGGGATTTATCAAAACACACCGTCACATACAAGAAGACCCCCTCTATCATTCTCAGAAATTTACAGATATGCAAGCGCTACAAGACTTACATCTGATTGCAAACTTTTCTGACAACTTCATCAATGTGAAAGGTATGCGAATGTTGGTCCCCCGTGGTCATGTAGGATGGGCAAAAGAAACTCTCGCTAAGAGATGGAAATGGTCACGAGGCAAAGTAGACCGCTACTTAATCTTTCTTGAAAAAAATGGCTACATAAAGCATAAAAATACAAAGCCCATACGGCTTATCCACTTACTTTCTTACGATGAAGAGCAAGCAGGTGAAGCATCAGACAATACAACAAACAGTAGTAATAGAGACGTAAAAGAGAACGCAAGACCATACACAAACAACAATGATAAGACTGATAAGACTGACAAACAGAATGTGGGTTCAACCAGTAAAAAAGAGGAGGCACTCACCTTTATCCAGGCTGCCCCCATGTCCCAGATACAGAAATGGTCCGCCGATTTTAACGCTACCATACAGCAAGTTGAAAAGAAAATGGTAGAGGCCATCAAGTTCATCAAATCACAAGAAAAAATCACACTAAGTGGTGATGCTCTTATGCGAGACTTTCTCAATCGAGAGTATGGTATGCGGTCCAGTGAAGAGAAGGAAGTAATAGCTATGCCAGAAAATACAGATGGTCTTGCACGACTTGCAGAGATGAAAAAGCAGATGATACAAAGTAAAAATGGTACAGAGAATGAAGTAGATGAATACGATGCACTCTACGACAATCCAAATATTGAGCCGTTAAGAGGTCAGGTCTAGAAACTACATGCGAGCCTTACAGCACCATATAAAACAAAATGACACTCACCCATATTAAACAATTCCAGAAGCTCTACGAGAAGCGCACAGGCGTTATGCTTGATGATGAGACAGCGAAAGTGTACGCTGAGCAAGTTCTTGGATATGTTCGTGAGGTGGTCAAAAATGGTGAAGATGTCAAAAAGCACTAAGTTCATTAAGTGCTAAAATAGAAAAAATAAGTGCTGAGATGCCAAGCAATATAGTATGTCGTAATAGTTTAGCCATGAAGCAAGATATAAAAATCATTTACATCCCTTACTACCGCAAATCAAGCGAGCAAGACGACAAACAAGCTCTATCCATTGACTCACAAAGAGATGCTGGTGAAAAAATGATTATTGGTGAGAATCTCACTATCATTTCCAGTGGTCCCATTGAAGAATCACACTCTGCAAAGAGGTGCGGTCAACGAAAGGGTTTTAATGAAATGCTCCGATTGATTGAGGACGGAGAAGCAAATGCCATTTTACTCTGGGATATAAACCGCCTCTCTAGGAATGCGGGAGATGCAGGTATGGTGATTGACTTAATGGACAGAGGCTTGCTTCATGAAGTCAGGACACCATCTCAAACATTTCATGATGACCCACATCATAAGTTTTTACTCTCTCTGTACTGCTCACAAGCAAAGCTAGAGAATGATAACAAAGGAAAGGATGTAAAACGTGGCATGAAGAAAAAGGCTAAACAAGGATGGCTCCCAGGTCCAGCTCTCCCAGGCTATGTAAACACACCAGACAAGCTCAAAGGCTACAAGACAATAGAGATTGATGAGGAAAACTTTACGCTCATACAAAAGATGTTTCATGAGGTACTAGAATGTACGCACTCAGCAAAACAGGTCCTAGAGATTGCGACAAATGATTGGGGCGTAAGAAAGTCCAATGGCAAAAAGATTTCACGCTCATGCTGGTACAACATGCTCCACAACCCTTTTTACTACGGAGAATTTGATTATGGAGGACAAACATACAAAGGGTCCCATGTACCAATGATTACAAAGGATGAATTTAACAAAATACAAATCATTCTCGGAGGAAAGCAAAAAAACAAAAGAGTCACACACTCCTTCCCATTTACTGGTGTAATGAGCTGTGGTGAGTGTGGACGTACTGTGACGGCCGAAAACAGGTACAAAAAACAAAAGAATGGTAAAGTCCGACACTATGTCCATTATCACTGCACAGCCCCAAATAAGACCATCTGCTCACAAGGAGTAGTGCATGGCAAAGACATACACAAGCAACTCGCAAGAGAAACAGCGTCCATAGAAATACCAGATGATTTTGTGCAGTGGTCACTTGGAATCATTAAGCAAGAAAACGCTGATATGATTTCCTCACGCACAGAAGTTATCAAGAAACAAAGGAATTTGTACGATAAATGTATAACAAAGATTGATAACTTGATTGACCTCTGTGCTGATGGCACAATCTCTGCTGATGACTTGAAGCGTAAACGTAAACCACTGGAAGAGCAGAAAGAGCACCTTGATAGCCTCATGAAAAACACGAGTAACTCTGTATCGAGCTGGCTCGATGAAGTCGAGGAAAGACTTGCTGTTGCAGAGACTGCGAAGAGAAAGTTCGAGACAACGCAAGACGACAGTGCAATAAAGAAGCTTATCCGTAGCTTCGCTTCGGACCTCACACTAAAAGATGGAATAGTCAGTGTAGAACTACACAAACCACTTGCTGAGATAAAAATAGCATCACAAATCCTCAAAGACGAGAAATTAGTCGTTCGAACCTCTGAAAACCGCTTAACAAAAGCAAAAAACACCCCTTCGTATGAGGTGTTTCCTGACTTGCTCCCGCAATGGGACTAGGTTGGAACCGATTTATCAATAGTGTTAAAATTCAAAGACTGCAATACATATCATTTATACAATGCTCTTAAAGTCATTCAAGCGAATACTATCATCACTGCTCAATACGAAAAAGTATCGTACTAATATTGCTCGGAGCATTTATGCAAATCTAGACATTCCCAAAGATACGCAATTACTTGATACATCGTGTGGCGAAGGTGAACTACTCAATATATTATTTGAAAATGGTCACAGTAATTTGTATGGCATTGATGTTGCCGAAGATTCTTTGTCGAAAGCAAGCTTTGCACTGCAAGATTCTGGAATTAACCTCAGTAATCAAAGCGTGCTAGATACGAACTTCGAGATTGGGAAGTTTGAAGTGCTTATAAGTTCTCTCACACTACATCATATTGATGAGCCTGGCACATTCCTTAAGGAGTGCGCTAGACTACTCGCCACAAATGGAAATCTTATAATTGTTGATTACTTCACAATAAATCCCATCCACCGATATTTCATCAATAAGTTTGGATGTCCTGAGGATTACTACTTCGATCATTTCTATACAAGAGATGAATTGGTCACATTTGCAAACGATCACGGATATGAACTAAGTCGATCGATTCGCTTAAAAACGACTCTACTAGGAAGTCTGGAGTTACTCCAATTTTCAAGGAGAGCAAGGTATGCAAGGTAAATTTTGAAGTACTCTAATCTACATCTTCATTATCAGAAGCGACTTCTCTTAGAGTAAGCTCCTCATTAATTTTTACTACATGCGTTAGGAGAATAAGCATGACTATCATATTGTCAAAGTCATAATGATTAGGATCATCGTAATTTGGTAATCCATGTTGATAGCTATTTCTTAATCCCCAGCTATTATCAAAAACAGAGTTGTTCAGTATAAAATTTAAATAGTCTTGCTCTTGTAATGAGTATAGTGTGGCACCAAATGAAACCATACCCTTTTTTGCCATAGCATCTATGGTTGGCCGATTATTGTCTGGAATATGATTGTAACCAATGACTCCAACTGTATACAAAATGCTTAGCAATTTGATCTCTAGTCTTTTTTCCAATCGAAGGACACCATCTCCTCCCTCACTAACGAAACCTTCATTAATGAGATATTCCACTCTAGGGATTTGATATTCATGAAGATCTGATAACTTTACATCACAATTTTCAATCAAATCAACGAAGTGTTGGCCTTTAAATGTTTCGTTGATGTAAGCTATAGAGGATTGGTCAGAAAATAAAAGATTCACGATAGTCCTCATATCATCTGATTCAATAAGGTATACATACTTATTTTTAGCATGGCTCTGAAGTTCTCTAAAAAAAGGTGTGTTTGACATCTCAACCAGATCTCGACTTATGGATCCATTAGATACCAAAATGCTGTATTGGGTTCTGACATGCTCTTCTATCCTCAGTAAAGTAGCAGTCTGATTGCCTTTAGACTCATCTTTTGAAGGCATGTGAAGGGGTAGCCACTCTACACCGAACTCTTCCTTTGAATAAGTTGTAAAAAACCAATCGATTATACCTTCGATCCTAATGCCATGCTTTGATAGAAAGCTTGAGAAAGCATACATTTTCCCCACGGCCATTTGTTGTTTAATTGTAAAGAATTGACCTATTGTGTATGAATTATTTGTATTAATTCCAACCAAATGTGTTTCCAGAACTCCCATTTCCTGCTTGGGGAAACTTGGAAGCTGAGATATCAGATCAGATGAAAAAAGATCGTATAGATTCTGAATGTTATTCAATAATGTTGGGAAATCATGATGATCGTCAATCCACTGTTCATCAACTAAGCCGACTACATCTCCATCATTTCTATCAGAAATGGCTTTGTCATACTCAGATCTTGAAGTCGTCACTGTCATATTTATTTCTGTGGTTCCACCCATGCCATCTTTAAACATCTCATTTCTGAGTATATTAATTCTATTTTTAGCTTTCAGTTTTGTTTTTGCATCAACATGCAAATGTTCTTCAATACCTTTTATTGGCTCAGTAAGTATTCTGAGGTAATTAATATTTGCATCATCAGAATCAATGTATTCATTACAAAAAATTAACATCTCCTCCTTTGAGACTGTGGCGGGTACTAGGATTTTATTACCACGATCCGACGTAAAATTTCCAAGAAAAACTTGAAAATACCCAGGATTTGATAGAAAAATACTCTTCATTGTCTCTGGATATTTTTGAGCTAGATACTTCGTTTTTGCAAGTTGTTTATAGGGTATATTCAAATCCTTAATAATCTTATCAAAGTCTTCTTTTTGGATCTTTGACCCTAAATCATATTTTTCGAATTGATCTACAAAGTCCTCAATATATTCATCATCAAGATTTACCAATTTATCATGTATATTTTTAGGGGATAAATTACTAAAATAGATACCGACAATTTTGTAATAATCAGACTTTGTATTTTCAGATTTTTTGCGGAATTTCTCTGACCATTGCTTGTCGTAAATACCATTTTCAATGAACTTAATAATATTTACCAATTCAAGAATGGTATTTATATCACTATCTAGATTGGGAAGCTCCAAATCAATTACCTCTTTTATTCTATCTAAATAAAACCCTGTGGAGAGGTCACCAATGTTGAAAAACTTAACTTTTTTATCTGTCATATATTGCCTATAGTCCGAGCATTAAAAATATAGAGTCAATGCTCATATGAGCTAAATTATAAATTTAGTATAGAATTGTAACCATATACAGAAGTAGTGCTAAACACTCTAAATAGATTTTGATGTCCTATTACTAGTTACGATAATATCCAACTTCATAGAACTTCTTACTATCCGTAACTATAAATCTAATTCAAGCTACCAAACTATGCACTATTCTCAATCTTATTCACAAAATACACGCTACACAGAATGATGATACCACCCAGAATTTCATAGAACACTGGGATTTCTTTAAACAAGAAAAGTCCATATCCCAATGCAAAGACTGCTTCAATCGTAAGAATGTTACTAGCTACCGACGCTTTGACATGTTGAAATCCATAATTTGTGAGCACCAGGTTTATCACGTTAAATACAGCTCCGCCAAGAAGAGCGAGGAATATCGTCCACGAAAGAAATTGACTTCCAGTAGGCAAGCCCTCTCCGAGCATGATCGATGTTGCAAAAAGAAAGAATGAACCAATGCCGAACATGAATACTGCTGTCTCGTAATTATTGAGATAATCTGAGTGCCACTTCCTTGCGATATAGCTCAGATCAAAAAAGATGAGAGAGATAAACGCCATTAACTCCCCATAACCAAAACTAGAAAAGCTCAGTCCATCAAGTGAAAGAAGTGCCACACCAAAAAATCCAAAGAGGATAAACCCCACAGTCTTCCGTTGCAATCTTTCCCCCAAGAGAAAATATGCCATAAGAGGCATAATTGGTAGTACAGCTATCAGTGATGCATTTGCGTAGTTCGTATTCAGCAGTCCTTCGGTGATAAGTGCAACGCCCAAATATAGGCATATAGTACGAAAGACAAGTATATAGATATCTTTTTTACTTATGGAAAAGTATTTTTTCCAATTTATAAATTTAAAAAAGATAGCTGAGCCTATGAGAAAAGCCAAACCAATACGAAGATACGTTTGTTCAAAAAGTTCAAATTCTGTCCCGAGATAACGTGCAAAAACTCCCATCGTTGCAAAAACCCAGGCCAAGATTGCGAGAGCGATTACTCCCTTAGTGCGTTGTGATTTCATATCTATCATTTTTTTGGAGGCATACCTTCAAATTTTTCTATAAATGCATATGTCCTCTCCCATGGAAGATATGCGTAGTATGCTGGAGGGCGATGATAGTTTTCTTTACAAAACGTTTCTAAGTCACACTCCAAGATAATTCTCTCATATTTCCATCCTGGGTACTTCCCTCCATATGCCTTTTCTGCCTCTGCGAGCAATTCTTTTTCTCTTGTCCATCCATTAAAATCAAATGCCCACTCTCCATCAGTTACATAAACATGATTTCCGTGTGTAAATGGCTCTTTCGGCTTAACGAAAACGATGTCATAGTTTCTGTCTTCATGAAGCCACTTAAACGTATAGGCGAGTATATGACATGCTCCAGCACCAAAAAATGCCTCATCACTTCTTTTCCACGCTAGCATTTGATCTCTTCGCTCTTCTGGTGTTCTTTCAAAATGTATTGATGACTTGTACATATCATTCTTCTAGCATTGGTATATCAGCATTTGAATAGTATATCTCTGTAAATGGAAATTCTGATTCCCATCCTTTGATTGCACTATAGAGTTTTTCATAATAGCCCTTTTCATGAGCACTTGCACTAACCCACCAACTAATATCAGCATCGAATTGTAACAAGTTTTCTGTCAGCGTAGTTCTTGCACCCATTGGGTAGATGTAAAAGCATCCGACATAAACATTCTCACTCGTGTAGACTACATATGCAAATGATTCTGAGTCTCTAAACTCCCTCTCATGCCAAGCAAGATCAAGTAGGTTAAAATCTTCACTCAACTCTTCTTCTGGCCATGATCCACCTCGTGTTTCCCTGATGATTTCCATGCTTGAATTTACTGCATTGAGATCCTCTTTTAAATCATCCCTTGTAAGTGGCTTTGCGATAAGGTCTTCATACTCTAACTTTGTTGGTGCTTTGAAGTCTTTAGGAAGATCAAATTTCTTGATGTAGTTTTGATAATTCATATCTATTGCTTTGTGATTAATATTCCACTCATCTCACCTCTATTGTGACATTCGAGGATAACATCCATATCCTCACTTGTACATCCGAGAAGTATTTTGATTTCGCTATCTTTCTTAACAGGATCAATTACATTTATGATGCCGACGACTTCTTCCCCGCCAATAGAACCAACCCAAATATCAATGCCAGCCCCATCCTGTGATGAGGTGTCTTTCAATTCCCCGTAATCAAATGGGTAGATATATTCTGGATAGCGAGGGTGCGCCGATCCTTTTGGACGATCAATCACGATTTCACTGTCCTCAACTAGTTTTTGAAGTGTATCCCAGTAATTCATAGTTCTAGTATACATGTTCCAACACCCTATTCCCAGTCACGAAAAAACCGCTTAGGTAAGATGTAAACTCTATACAAGCCCAATATCGCCACAAGCTAAATCATTGATGTGGCATTAGCAATCTACTTTAAATCTTCAATTAGTGGCGCATCACTGAAAAAAAGAATATCTATAACATTTTTACTTTCATAAAAAGATGCTAGTCCAATCCATTCATCAGCTCTCTCTTTATGCATCCTAGATAAACAAATTGCATTAAACGTGTCTATTGACTCTTTAGACTTGTCTGGTAGCGACATGAATGTTAACCCAATTTCACCAGTGCCAATGGAAACTGAAAAGTCATGAACTTTTTTATCTGCTTTTATTTTCAATTTAGTCTTCCTAATGCCTTCCATTAAATCGTCTGCACCTTTACCTTCTAGATCAAGAAGTGTAAAGATAATTTTACAGCCATTTTCTGGACCTATTTCCTTTATTTGTAAAATCAACGATCGAAAATCGTTATTTTCCCAAGTATTAAATAGAGTTTCAACACCCTCCGGCCTAGGAGCACCACCTCTTCTCCAAAGAAAGTGCGCATCAATCATTTGTGCAAACTTATTATCAATAAATGCCACATCCGTCCCCTCAAGCGGCCATAATTTATGCCTCAAATGATATGCCAATAAAGAAATTTCGGACTCCGCGCGAAAATACTTGTGATGCATTTCTCTCAGTCTCAAATAATAGAGAAAAGTATAAAGATCATCTAAATAGAACAGAATAAGATCTAAGTCAAATACATTTATCACAAGAGGATGTGGATCTCCATCTTCTATACGCAAATAACTATGAACTTGTTGTAGTGTTGCAGGATAATTATCTAATGTCACACAGATGATATGGGTATCTGTAATCGTGTCTTCTACCTCAATGGTGCTACCATCAGCACCCTCCAAGGTAAATTTATCTTGATTTAGAATACCCTCACGAGACTTGAGTCCTTGATTATATGCCTGCTGAATAGCAGCATTAAAATCATTAACCAATGCGTCATTGTCACCTTTCTTAGACAACTCAGTCAACTTTTTTGATTTAATCTGAAAGATGACTGCCTTATCTCCAAGCAAGACTAAAACATCAATCTCTGTATAAACATTTCTTCCTTTCTTGATATTTACACTTCTATACACTTTTTCTGAGCCAAATGTATTTTCCAACATTTCTAATACGATGTTTTCGGTTGCACTACCTCTATTCTCGGAAGCTTGATCAATGTACTGCTCATCTTCATTCATCCAATAGAATGGACTCTCATAAATTGACTGAAATAAATTAAAGGCTACTGGTAAATAGTATCTACCATCCCCCAAGATAATGATTGGATGTGAGTCAATTACATTGTAGTCGCCGTACCCTCTAAATTGACTATTGCTATCCAATTCTGTTCCAAAGCTGGCTATAAATGACTCAAATTCTTCATCACTTAAAAATGCCAAATCTTCTCTTTTAAAACAAAGTGCTTCTAGACACAAGTCATCAAGATTAAATACATCCGGTTTTGAAAATAAGTCTACTCGCTTTTTCTCTTGCAAGTTCTTTATTTTTTCAACAGCTAACTTTACTCTATCCATATCCAGAGACTTTTTTTTCATTAGCCATATCGCATCTTCCTTATACCTTTTAGTAGCCAACTCGGCATATTGGAAATCATATGCTCCCGAGTCTCCGTAGAACATAGGCTCAGTCATGAGTTCTCCACTTATCTCTACGCTACTAGAGCTCCTAGATGATGTATCTCCATCAGAATTAGTCCCACTGACTTTATCCGCCACTATATCTCGAAATGGTTTTAGGTGTGCCTCATGAAATCTTGTGGTTAAATCCTTTATCCTTTCGGATAATTCCTGAATTTTCTCTGGACCAACTCTTTTCATATCAACCTCTTCTCGTATCATAAATCCAATAAAAATTGAGATCTCTTGAAATCCTAATCTTTTTTTCCAATCTACTTCAACAATATCTTCTACTGATATAAATGTATCTGACACTATCATAGTAGAAATGGCGTAGATAAAGCCAGGCCCATGCACAAGACCTTCAATTTCTTTCAAAACATCTTCTTTTGTTTCAATTTTTTGAGGAGATTGCATTCAAATAGTTTCGAAAGTTTCTATAAAAATTACCCGCAAATTTGATTGTATCATGTTTGCTGCTTAGTCGTGGAATAACTCAAGCTACAAACTATTTTCATAGGAACCCCTATAATTTGCCTTCTTAGTAGCATACAAGGTACTGTGAAAGACTTTCTATTTATACCTCTGAGCAGGATACTCTCTCATGAACTTAGTACCGCCTATGTCATAGATTTTCGGCACCATACTAGAGAGATCATTGGTGAGTGGATTTTTGAACCATCCTTCAATTAGAGCATAAAGCATCCATAGTTGTGTTTTAATTTTACTGAATTTATCCGTGTTAAACCTTTCAAAAACTTGATCTCCAATCTCCTCATAGTCATGAATGAATTCTGTCATATTGGCAATCACATCCGCTGATTTTATAAGGATCTGATCCTCTGTCATGTGAGCAACATGATCAAGTGCTCGCTTCTTTCTTTCATCGTATGACGCGTCTGGGTTTTCTTCTGTGACGCTTACGGCGAGATCTGCGACTCTGGGACCAAACTCTTTTTCGATCATTTCAAGTGTAACTGGGTGATCTGGATGACAATCCTCAACTGTGTCATGAAGAATGCCTGCTGTGATAACATCTTCATCGTCTGTGGCTCGTGATAGTATGAGTCCTACTATGAGAGGGTGTGAGATATATGCTTCATCTTTGCCTTTTCTTTTTTGCTTTTGGTCTACCTCATGGACCCTTGTAGCAAATCTGATTGCCTTTTGGATCTTTGGCGTGTAGATAGACGTGTGTGATTTTTGAAATGTGATCGTGTCACCTGTCTCGATGTCTGCCATTTTGGTTGCTCCCAATGCCTTTGCCTCACCCATAGCAAATGAGAGATTTTCCGGGAGGAAACTGGCTTTGTGTGTCATGCCATCTCTATCTGTGTATGTGTATGTTTTGATCTTTTTTTCCATAGTATTTTCTTTGACTAGCTTATGTGGTGGTCACTTCTTTGGGACCGACCACACAAAAAAGCGACTGAGAGTTTTCACACATAAAGAGTACTTAAACTCTCCTCACGATTTATACCTCGTGACTGGGTGAAATCTCCCAACCGCTTTGTAGGGTTAGTAGTATAGTTCGTAAGGTGTCCATGCAGATTTCCCAGGAACCCATCTTTTTTGAGAAAAACTATACTGTGCAGTTAACGTCAGCACTGACGTTTTGCTGTTAACTTACATACACAGTATAGCATTTTTTTGGCTTAAAATCAATACTTTTCTTCTTTTCCTGCGACGATCCATTTACCAACGTAGAGCATGATAAACCCTCCGACAACATACATAATATATGCTATAGCGTTATCCAGATTAGCACCTACTACTTTCCAACGTGTTGTTTTGGAGTCTGCAACTGAATACCTTGATCCATCTAGCTCGCAGTTTTCTTTGTACCAATCATCTCGATCGGATGACCAATACTGATCAACACTTTCCAAATAGTCTGTGCAAAGTTCATCATGATCTCTCATTGCTTGAAATGCTGATCGATCGATGAAGTAGAGGATTGTCGTATACACAATCAACAGTATGAGAATAACACTTAAAATCAGTCGAAGTCTTTTGAACATATTTTTTCTTAAAAACAAAAAGCTCCCTGCAAGGCGAGCTATTGCTAGCTCCATACCCATTCCTGGATATGACCGACTAAAGTAACCCTCACAAGGAGTTTTTCACTTTAGTCGGTTTTTTTGAACCACTCACCATATAGGCGGTTGGGCTCGCTAAGTTGTACTTTCAGACTAGCATTTCATCATGATATTTTCAAGATCCAGTCCAGATTTCGGTTTCTATATTTTGACATCTACCCTCTAGACGTTCACAATGTACACTATGTACATGTAGATGAAATATATGAGCCCGGAAGAGAAAATCGAATATGTAAAGCGAGATATCGACGGAGTTTTTGCGATAAATCCAAAACGATCTGTGCGCTACTATTGTAGCGGATTTATCGTGCGTGATGACTCCGTTAGTTACGACTTTTCTCCAGATGATCAAAAAAGTATTGTCTTAAAACTGGCTGAGGAAAACTACATTCATATTGATCGTAAGGAAGGGCACACCTTTTGGATTTCAGACTATAAAGACCTTTTCAATATAAGACTTGATGAGGAAAAGGATGTGGCTGAATTGTGGGTACTCACAGATCAAATGATCAAACTTATCAATAGCTATTTCAAATCACCAAATTTAGACAAGAAAAGTCATGAAGATTTGTACATCACACTCCTCGAAATCATAGAAGATATTACTCTTAATGGCGCGATCAAGTGGACTGCCTATAAACGCCCTTTCACTTCGCTCTCAATGGCAAAATTAGGGACATCAAAAAAATATGATCCAGCTAAATCATTCAAGAATTTACTTTTCAAAGTCGAAAAATTTAAGCCTAAAGCCTCGCTGATAAAAGTAGAGATACACAATCATCAGTCCTTAATAGACGAAATTTCTTACTTAACTGAAACACCTATAGGAGTTGCTAAAAAAGATGATTTTAGCGTCCCCGTAAAATGCACTAAAAAACGCCATCTAGAGTCAATAACTTTCGTTCATATATCGACAAACCCTAAAGGGCGAGTATACATTGTTTTGGATGAAGTTTTTGAAAAACCAATTCCTATCAACCTGACTTGGAATAAATCAGAAACATATATGAAAAGCTTATTTATGTTGGCAAAAAATTCACAGAGTTCTCTGTGTGACTATGATCATAATGTTGTTCGTAGCATCAATAACGAATTTTATGAACGCACTTCTATCAAAAAATATATGAGAGAAAATAGCTTACAGAAAAAGCAAATAGTTCAAAAATCACTAAACAAAGAAAAGATAGAGTTTACACATAAAGTCGAAGTTAAGACTATCTTATTTGTAAATGTCAACTCTAAGTACCGACATTTATATAAAGATCCCACATAGCCCCCACGCAGATCTCTTACTTGAGAGACAAAAGCCCAATTCTATGGGCTTTTTTTATTTTGCTTCCCAACTGCGTGGGATGACATGATATAGAACATAAACATGTTTTCTTAATCAATTTATCAATGCGTATGAAAAAAAATGAACGATCACAGGTTTCTGCGGCGTATCAAACTCACGACTTGGATCTTGCCTCAACACTGATTTGTGAGAATTGTTCCTTAATGAAAATTTCACTGACTGGCAATCGAGCAATGTTCCATTTTGAGGCTAATGCCAGAATATCAAAAATTGTTTCGAAGTTTTGGGACGACACCATAAAAGTTCCACCTCTCAAATACTCGAATACTCGCAAAAATCTCAAATCTCGCATCTACAGCATGAAGAGATAAATAAAGAAAATAACAATGTAAATGAACAAATATGAATGAAAAAAAGCCAATATCTACAACCTGCATACGATCGCATAACACACTTTACGAAATGGTCTTTGATCAAAAGACAAGAGCAACGTCGTTTGTCTCTATAAACCGCTCTGGAGCTCTCAAAACCAACCTGAGAGAGGTTGAAATTGATGAAGAGACATATATCCCTATGAGCAGTAAGCATAACCTATTAGAGTGCAATGTAGTTCGCCTGCCTTCGCGCCTAGAAGACTATGGGAGTGAGCAAGAATTGCTTCTAGAGATTAAAAATTACATCCACAAATACCTCGATGTCTCTCCAGTTTACGAGCAAATCGCAACGTATTACGTTCTCTTTACATGGCTCTACGAAAAATTCAACGATATCCCATATCTCAGGGCAATGGGTGACTATGGAAGTGGGAAATCTCGTTTTTTACAAACCATCGGCAATGTTTGTTACAAGCCAATGTTTACAGGTGGCGCAACGTCTTCTAGCCCCATATTTCGCATCATCCAACAGTTCAAGGGGACGCTTATAGTCGATGAGGCAGATTTACGATCCTCTGATATGACCACTGATATGGTCAAAGTCTTAAACTCTGGCTATCAAAAAAATGTTCCTGTCTTGAAAACTGAAGGTAAAGGAACCTTTGATGTAAAATCATTCGACGTATTTTGTCCAAAAATTATCGCAACACGAGAAAGATACGCTGACACAGCATTGGAAAGTAGATTTCTTGTGGAAGAGATGGGCGAAAGGAAGGTACGAGATGATATACCTCGAACTCTTAATGATAATTTTTACAAAGAAAGTCTCAATCTAAGGAATAAACTCCTCAAGTGGCGGATGGATCACTATTTTCAGGATATGAACTTTTCTCAGGATCTTGTTGCTGACGTACATCCCCGCCTACAACAAATTGTCCTCCCACTATTCTCAATCATTAAGAGCCCTGATGTACGAAATGATTTAACGGAGTTTATCACACAGTACAATGATGCGCTTATTCAGCATCGAGATATGTCGTGGGAATGCGACATTGTTATGGCAATTCTCCACCTAAGAACTCATAGCAATCTACCAGAGGTTCTCATCAAGGATATAACAGACTGTGTTAATCGAAATTATGACGAAAGGGACCAGCTCACACCTCGAAAAGTTGGATATTGTTTAAAAGAAAAACTGAGACTCCAAACAAGGAGGATCAGCAAAGGTATCGTGATCAATTTTGTACTGAATGAAAAAAGGATCGAAATGTGGAAAGAGCGCTACGGCATTACCGATGAGACGATGCATGATGTGTACGATGTGCATGATGTGTACGTTGATGAGATACCCATAATCGACTAAATCTATGAGCAAATCTCTTATTGAAAATCAAAGGCGATCGATTTCCATCAAGTTTCTCGCCGAAAATGGACTGCTAAATCTAAATCAGGAAGCGTCTTTTCAGATAAGTTGGTCTGACTGCAATACAGATGAAATTAGCGTTAAAGTCAACACGGTCTTACCGCATCCATTTATCAGTTTTCGCTACGATATTCTTCACAGTGGCGAGCACTTTTACTCCATGAACTACAAACTTAACCTCGTTCCTCAGAAGTGCCATTTTGGCAACGAGAGATGGTTCTTACAATGCGGACGCAAAGAAAATGGAAGCTTTTGTGGGAAAAAAGTGTACACCCTCTACCTTCGTGACTCACGCTTTCGGTGTCGCTCTTGCCATAATCTGACCTACGAGAGTTGCAACGAGAAAAAACCTTCGAAGAACACGTTTCTATCAGGTCTTGATCAGCTTGATAAGGCAGACAGATACTACGAAAAGCGAGTCAAAAAAGAGTATTACCAGGGAAAACCCACAAAACAGTACCTCCGATACTTAAAGCTCATAGGTGAGCCAGGTTCATCAGAACGCCCCATAAAACTTGAATAAAATGTGCTATCCCTATGTATTTCGGTTGATATTTGTGTATTAGCTATTTGAACCACAAGTATTTTTAAACTGCGTATAATAACTAACTACTAAAATTATGATCTACCTAAACTATGAAATCCTTGTTGAAGTGAGTCATTCAACTGTATATGAATTAGATAAAGATAAAAAACCAGATGAAAAATCTAAATATGACGAGAAAAAAATTGAGAGGTACATCGTAGTAGATACCCTTGACGGAGAGTATGTGGAAAATTGCACTGGAGGTTATTTGCGTTTTAAAAGTATTGAAACTGCAATGGGCTACATCGAGCACCTTGTGTACAAGCATGACCTTCACTAGTTGATATTCGAACTCAAAAATCATGACTTACCACAGGAATTAAAAAAATGAATAGCGATATCAAACAACTCAATTTCTTGCTTCGCAAGAAGTATGAGATCATCCTTACGGATGAGGAGTTGTTTGATATTCTTGAATACTACTCAGATTTCATCGTGGATTTAGTCTCAGAAGACTACCGATAAGCATGGTATAATGTAATTACTTACCTAGTCTAAATATACAATGGCATTTTTTATTGCCTCACTTCGTGGGTAGTCTGCCATTTCGCCTTTGTGTGGACTGGGTAAGTCAGACTATCCGCTAAGTGAGAGGTAATATCAAATATATGAAGAAAGCAAAAAAATACTTTCTGTATGCTCGCAAGTCATCCGAGAGTGAAGATCGTCAAATGGCTTCAATCAACGATCAGATCACTGCACTGAAAAAGTTTGCTACAGACGAAGGATTGGAAATTCTTGATATTCTTAGCGAAGCACGATCTGCCAAAGCACCTGGTCGTGAAGTTTTCAATGAGATGATCATTCGTATCGAGAAAGGTGAGGCAGATGGCATTCTCTGCTGGAAACTTAATCGCCTCGCTCGTAATCCTATCGATGGCGGAAAGGTAAGTTGGCACATCCAGCAAAGCATCATTTCTCATATCTCAACACCTGGAAGAAGCTACTATCCTACTGACAACGTTCTCATGATGGCAGTTGAGCTTGGTATGGCAAACCAATTTATCAAAGAATTAAGTGAGGACGTAAAGCGTGGACTCTCTCAAAAGGCAGAGAAAGGGTGGCGTCCTGGTCATGCCTTGCCAGGCTATCTCTCAACGCCAGATAAGGAGAAGGGTTTCAAAATTATCGAAAAGGATCCGATCGCTTTTCCTATCATTCAAGGATATTTCAGACGACTCCTTGATGAGGAGGTAACAATCGCACAACTCTTCAAAGAGAGTCAGGAGAAAGGTGTGCTTATCAACCCAAAGACTCGCAAGCCACTTTCACGATCTACTTTGTATAAAATCTTTACCCTACCCTTCTATGCAGGAAAATTTGAGTATCCAGAAGGATCTGGGAATTGGCATATAGGAAAACATGAAAAAATGATTACGTGGCGAGAATATGAAAAACTTCAAGGGATCTTTTCCGAAAAACCCCCAACAAGCCAAGTAAAGGTCGATAATCTCCCCTACAAGAAACTTTTCGCCTGTGGTGAGTGCGACATGGGCATCACTGGTCACAACAAAACCAAGAAACAAAAGAATGGCAACGTGCATGAGTATAAATTCTATGTCTGCACAAAGAAATCTAAGTCATATAAATGCTCACAGGGATCTGTGCATGAGAGCGACATCGAAGATAAGGTTGAGAAGATGCTTGGTGACATTTGGATCCCACCAGAGTTTACCCAGTGGGCTGTAGAGCGAGCAAAAGAGAAACTTGAAGAGAAAGGCGATCTCCAAGAGTCAGAGAAAGATGCAATGCGAAAGCAAATTATCAAAATCGATAATCAGATTAGTAAGCTCATTGATATGCGCAGTGATGGCGAGCTTACCAAAGAAGCGTTTAGCAAGAAACAGTCAGAGATGGAAATAAAGAAAGCGAAGATTGAAAAGTCACTCACAAGTCTAGAGCAAGAACCTACAACCTATATCGAGGAGCTTGAAGAGCATCTAGATTTTGCTGAGTTTGCTAAAAAACGCTTCAAGGATGGTGACACGCCTACAAAAAGATCTGTCATCAAGGACTTAGGTTGGAACCGCTACATCCTAGATAAAAAGGTTGTTATAGAGCCAAAAAAGCAATTATACGCTATCCAACAGTCATGCAAGGTAATGGACGAGCATAATGTAAGGTTGGAACCTGTTTTTTCTCTAAACAAAAGGACTTTTGACAAAATACATGCCAAAAATCCTATGTTGCTCCGCGAATAGGATTCGAACCTATGACCAATTGGTTAACAGCCAACTGCTCTACCACTGAGCTACCGCGGAATAGCACATATTTACTATGTACAAGGATGATTATAGCGCAAGACCTACAAGAAATCAATCTTTGAGAAAATGTAACAAAAAACCACTATCTTTCATGCAAGTGGCTTTTTGTTGGGTATAACAATTCCTAAAATGAGTTCCTACAGGAATTGCATCCCGATTTATGGCTACTCCAGGCATAGGTATTCCACGAAGTGCACCTCGGGCACCTTCCAAAGAATGTAGCCAGACTGAGAATTGCTGACATAAGTTTTTTTACTGCTTATATCACCCGCGAATGTGAAAAATCACACTCGTACATATATGATATCGCACTTCGTCTGCTTTTCCTATAGGACAAGTCCTTAGTAGTCACGAAGTTTTTCAACAATATGATGACGACGTACCTTTTCAAGCGCTTTTGCCTCGATCTGACGGATACGCTCCCTCGTTACACCAAACTCCTGACCAACTTCTTCAAGTGTATGTGTCACGCCATCATCAAGACCAAAGCGAATTTTGAGAATTTTTTGCTCACGTGGTGAAAGTTCGTCCAAGACTTCTGTAACATGCTCGGACAGAAGAAGTTGCGATGCGCTTTGATTTGGCATAATCATATCTGTATCCTCGATAAAGTCACCCAGAACACTATCATCATCATCGGTACCAACAGACGTTTCAAGCGAGACAGTTTCCTGTGAGATTTTTTGAATATTACGCACCTTTTCTACTGGCAAGTCCATTTCAGCGGCAACCTCCTCAGCAAGCGGCTCACGACCCAACTCCTGCACGAGTCGCCTGACAATTTGCATGTATTTGTTAATCGTCTCTACCATATGCACTGGAATACGAATGGTTCGCGATTGATCAGCAAGTGCACGTGTAATCGCCTGACGAATCCACCATGTTGCATATGTAGAAAACTTGTATCCCTTGGTATAGTCAAACTTCTCAACTGCGCGAAAAAGACCGATATTACCTTCCTGAATCAAATCCAGGAGAGAAAGAGTGGTCGAACGTCCAACATACTTTTTTGCGATAGAGACAACCAGTCGTAAATTAGCTTCGGTCAATTTTTGCTTAGCAGCCTTATCACCTTTCTCAATAGCCTTCGCAAGCTCTACCTCTTCAGGACCTTTTAGAAGAGGTGTTCGCCCAATTTCCTTGAGATACATCTGAACAAGATCTCCAGCATTCCCTTCAGCATCTGCTGCCTTCTCAACGAGGAGAACATCTTTCTTTCGTTGAATCTCAGCTTTCTTTTTTGGACCTTTTGCTTTGTCTTTGGCTACATGTAACACACTATCCGAAGCAACGATGTCAATGCCAAAGTCTGCGAGGTCTCCATAAAATTTCTCCAAAAGTTCCACATTGGTCTCAACCTGAGGCATCACGTGAATGATCTCATCCTCGGTGACAAAACCTCTCTGGCGTGACTGTGTCAGCAACTCATCAAGTGGCGATGAAGCTTCATTCTTCTTCTTTCGCGACGCACGCTTCGCAGCCTTCTTCACCGCTTTTTTCGCAGCTTTCTTTACAGCCTTCTTCGTAGTCTTCTTTGCTATCTTTTTTACTTGCCTCTTGGATTTGCTCACAGCTTTTTTTGATATTTTTTTAGCAGTCTTCTTTGCTGTCTTTCGAACAGTCTTTTTTGTCACTGCTTTTTTCACATCTTTTTTCTTTACTTTTTTCTTAACTACTTTTTTTACCATATATCTTACGATTAATATCTATACAAATAATTCTCGACATGCAACTTACGATGAGTCCTGCGTCAAAACGATAATTTTTTGCATAATCTGATCTCGCTGATCATCATCGCCAGAAGTCTCAGCATCACGCAAGGCCTTCGTCAAAACAGCTAATTGCTGTTTATCAAATTCTCTTTGTGCACGTTTAGCAAAAACAATAATGTCGCGCTGTGCCTGTTCAGCCCCTCCATGCATGCGCATATATGCCTCACCATGAGCGCTGATTGTAGGGTATTGTGCATCACTTCCCGGAAAATACTTCCGCAAGAAAGCAAGTGCATCATAAGAAACATCAGGGCCGCCACGAACAAGAACCTGTAATGTCTTATGCTCAGCGAAAACACTCCAAGTGTGAGCATTTTCTACGAGCATCTTCCATGCATCTGGGAAAGCGAGCGCAAGACGCATCATTTCACGCGCGATATTATCAAGTGGACCACGATCAGAAGCGGTAGCCACATCTTCACTCTGCGACTGCGCCGAAGTCTTTGCAGGCTGATCACTAGAACTATGCGATGCGACAGCCTTGTCAGAGGAAAAATCTTTAGTAAGGATCGCGTGCATCGTCCTATCCTCCACCTCCAAAGCATGTGCGCATTTTTTGATCCATTCTTCACGCTCGACGGGATGAGAAACATTCGCCACAAGACCCAATAGATAATCAGTCGCCTGCCTCTTACCGTGAGGATCTGCAATATCATACATCGCCTTTGCTTGGTCGATGAAATAATCAATAGCTCCCCGAGCAGAATCTACAACACGCAAGAGTTGGGTAGCATCCTCCTGCACAAGATCTGCTGCATCCTTACCTGATGTAAGTGCAACCAAAAAGCATTGCACATCGTGCGCCAAGCAAAGCTGCGCACTCTTGTAGGCAGCATTCTGACCCGCAGCATCACCATCAAAAAAAAGTGTAAAATTCTGCGTATATCGCTTAAGAATTTTGATGTGTTGCACAGTGAGAGCTGTACCACTAACCGCGACAACATGATCTATACCTCCTTCATGAGCTGCAATAACATCAGCGTTACCCTCTACAAGTACCACGCGATCAGACTTCTTAATCGCTTGCTTGGCAAGGTCAATACCATAGAGAATATCACTCTTATGGTAAAGAAGTGACTCCGGTGTATTGATATACTTAGCACCTGCATCGTCTTGACCAGGCATCACACGCGCACTATACCCAATCGCTCGACCAAGCACATCAAAAATCGGAAACATGACACGATGGCGAAAACGATCATACGTGCCGCCTCCATCTTTTTGCACACTAAGTCCTGCACGCACAAGATCTTCCGATACTAATCCATGGCCGCCTGAAAGTAAGTGATTCTCACATGCTTGCCATGCGTCAGGCGCATACCCTAAATGAAACTTCTTAATCGTTGCATCCGACAAACCACGATCACGTAGATACGCAAGAGCTTTTTGCCCAGAAGATGACCACAACTGCTTCTGGTAAAAATCAACACTTGCCGTCATAGCAATCTGCGCACGATCTTTCTGACTATGACGCGCCTTTTGCTCTGGTGTATATGCCTGCAGTTCCACACCCGCACGTTCAGCAAGAATCGTAAGCGCCTCACGAAAATCCATACCCTCAATCTCCATCAAAAAAGCAATAGCATCACCGCCTTTTTGGCACCCAAAACAATGATACGTCCCACGATCCTCATTAACGATAAAGGACGGAGTTTTCTCCTCATGAAAAGGACAACAAGCCTTCAAGTGGGATCCAATGCGCTTAAGCTGGACATACTCACCCACGATTTCGGCGATATCTAAGCGGTCTTTAATAAGAGAGGTATCAGTCACAAGGTAAAAATAAAGAAAATATAATCTGAAGCAAAAAGGAAATCATGTATAAAAAAGAGCCCTCTAAAAAGGACTTTGTCTGGTTGTACTTATACTACAACCACAAACATCATTTTATTTCACAAAATAAAATGATTCTAAGAATTCTGCACAAGTCTCCTTTCCCAAAAATACAAGACAATGTAAGTGAATGTCAGAGCAACAAACACACTGCGCATATCAACACTCTGCAATCCAACACTAAAGAAAAACAAGGCCGCAAGAAAAACAGCGAAAACGAGCAAGATAACTTCTAGCTTTCTCTGCCATGAAAGGACAGAGATCTGCTGGCCTATGCCTTTATCCATACTTTATCGAGATAGAATCTTTAAACTTCACCCCAACCCTACCATAGAACACCAAATAAAGCAAAAAATACCCAAAAGGGTATTTCTATGTCGGGATACAGAGACTCGAACTCTGACTAAAACGTCCCAAACGTCTCGTGCTACCATTACACTATATCCCGCAACCCAAATTGCGACTAATCCCTATCATACAAGATCTCGCAATAAAATCAACCCGTATCACATAATCAAATAATTGACATACATAATAAAAAATGATACCATCCAAAAGCTTCAGAAGAAGTAAGAGTTATACCAAAAAATCGGAAGGAAAAAATGTTAGAAGCAACCAACTTTACCACAGTAGCTTGGCAAAGTAAGTGGGAGAACATGATACGCAAGCAATGTCGGTACAAACTACCCTCATTCTCATCATTGATGAGCACCTGGAAGTCAATAAGAGTCTTACGATTCAATTACATTGATAGGGATATCTCCAGCAAATCAAAATCCGCAACGAACGCCACAAAGCGTCCGGAATCTCTGCAAGAGCTAGTCAATCAGCTAAGATAGAGAAATGTAGCTCACGTAGAAGGAGTTGTCAGAATACTGACAACTCCTTTTATATTTGCCGACAAAAAAATGGGATGAGCAATGCACAAAACATAGTGACATATTGACGACGTAGTCAAACTACTCTATACTTTCTAATACATTAAAAATATGATATGCGAGCGTCGTATAATGGCTTATTACCCCAGCCTTCCAAGCTGGTGATGTGGGTTCGATTCCCATCGCTCGCTCAGATGGAAAACACTGTATTTATGCGGTGTTTTTTTGTGATAAAATTCTAGTAAGCGATATTAAATCATACTCAATCAATGCCTAAAAGAGTCTTAAAAAGAGATAGTCCAAAGCAAAAAAAGGAGGAAGTGCGTTCAATTCTTATAGCAGAAGCAACTATCCTTGCTATCGCCCTCTTTTCAGATTGGAACTTGGGCGATATATTCCTTGCATACCTCCTTGAGTCACTAGTGATTATATTCTTCTACTTCCTCGTAGTACGTAGATTGGACTTGAGAGGTAAAGGCGGAAAAGTTTACATCAATGGAGATGCTGCACCAAAAGACAACGCTGCAGGAATTATTATGATTTTGCATGTATTGGTATTTACAATGTTTTTTGGAGGCGTCATACTCGATAAGATCAATGTTGGCTTACCACAAAGCCTGATAGGTCAATTGGCTATTTTTTCATCAATATGTACATACTTTTTCCATCACAGAGGTGTCTATCACAAAAAAATTGAAACATTAAAAAGACAAGCAAAAGGCAAAGTAAAAAAGTACAGACACGTGAGAATGGCACCGATAATGCTTCGTCCATACTTACGCCTCATTCCAGTTTTTGGATTGATCTTTGTAACTCCAACCAACATAATAAATCCTGACTCTAGCGTCGCACTTCTTGTTGTTTTTACAACTTTTAAAGTCTGCTCGGATCTTCTTGATCTATATATAGAAAAGATTTTAGATCAATTCCCAACAAGATAATTAAGTGCACCGAATACTAGATCAAAAAAAACCTCAGAAAATACTAAACTCTTTCTTTTCATCGTGCGAAAATAGTTCGAACGTCATTCACTGTCTAGCTCAAATAAATACAGACTTCATTTTTGCACTGAGGTCTGTATTTATTTCCAACTGAATGGATGGATCGAACACGAGGAAGAGGACTGGGAAAACGTAGTTTTCCTGCAGAGAAGAAACTCGAGAACCGTGGGTTCTTAAAAGGAGTTTACAGCATGCGAGATTTCCCATAGCTTGCTCATTTGAAATCTACTCCTTAAAAACTGCTGACCTAAGCAGTTTTTTGGTCCGAATATTTAGAAATATTAAACAAAAATCAAACAAACGCATTCCACGAATATGCTAAGATATTAAAGAATAAATAGATAACTGAAAATATGGTGAATCATGAAATCCCAAATCAAGAAAGAGAAAGTAATGGTGGTTATCCACGACCCGACAAAATACCACCGTACGAAGAAGGCTCATCACTTCTTTTTGATGATGAATTTTTTGATACTGGGTACAAAGAAGCCTCTATGCAAGCTCAAATTAAACTCGAAGATGGCGATATAGAAGGAATAATGCAAACAAAAAGACTTCTGGTCGACTCCATTAACAATAACCTCAATACAACTGAAGCTGATATTGACGAAGGAATGAATCGATATGGTCAGATACGTGCAATACGAGATCTAATCGAAGCACATCCCTCAAAATTTAAAAATCAAGCATAACCCCTCATCACCTAATTCCCATCACATCAGTTCGAACATCATCCATTTTTTGTCTCAAATAAAAACACTGCATGAATGTGGTGTTTTTATTACTAAGAGTTAAAATCAAACTGTACTATAATTTCACACATTAAGATAAATACCAATCTAATATTGCGGATACTTTAAATCATCAAAAGTATCTCTCATAAACTTTTCTGGATCAAAATCAACACCAAAGACTTCTTTAAGCACAGCATGTGCGATGTACGCATTGCCAAGGCGATTTGGATGAAATGGATCGATGTCGCCAGCTTTTCGATCGCCAAATTCTTCACCCTCTGAAAGCTTAAAGGTATAGATACGATCCTTTGGAAAATTATGTGAAAGTGAGTAAAGATCAACGAATTGTACACCAGGTTGAGGAAAAATTTCACTCAGCTCGCCATAGTACCCATCCATTTGACCTTGCTTTGTTTCCTCATGCGAGGATATGGTCGAAAGCACTACACGATGAGGAATCTCCTTTGTCCTGTCTAAGAGTATGCGGAGGTTATTTGCAAACTGCTCATTACCAAACTCGTAGTGTCTATCATTTGAACTAATTACATACATGAGCATAGCAGGCTTCTGGCTTAAGACATACTCGCCAAGGTAATCCAGCATATCCTCTGATGTTCCACCATTGAGGCCCGCGTTAAACATCCTCAATCCCCATGAGGGGCCCTTCCAGTCGCCAAGATCCTTTGTGAACTCTTCCTCTAAGACGTAACGCACTATTGACGGCCAATTTGGGTGGACCCACTCACAGGATGTGATTGAGTCTCCAAGATAGACAATCTTTAACTTCTCATTATTCGTAAGAGCATCTTTAAAAGAAGTGTATACTTGACTATGCATGTTGCTGGATAGGATTAATTATACTTAATAACGGTTTTTCAAGCATATCATAGTTCGAGCGTCGTTCATTGCCTGACCCAAACTAACAAAGGTATGGATTTATCCAATACCTCTATTTTTTTGTGATGGGAATCAAGAATTTTTTATTGAAGTACCTTCACCAAAGACAGGGCTACATAGAAAATCAAACAAAATAAATAGACATAAATAAAGCCCGAGTAATAATACTCGGGCAAAACCTATACTGCTATATATATTCGACTGCCATCCCAAGCAACATTGGAATTTTGAGGTATTTTTTTTGATTACAGGAAAGGCGCAACGAGCAGAAATGACCTTGCAACCTATGGCCAATCCATCTCGTATCAATATAGTGCACAAAACCACCATCTTGATCAATATTTGAGCAAAGCAACTGCCCTAAAAAAATCGATAATTCCTCCTCACTGATTAGTACACTTGAATATCCATGAACAGAATTGCCTGACGCATAGAGAGTAAGCGAATTAAATATTTCAGGAGTTATATGTTTACGAAGAGACTGCAAAGCTTCTGGGATATTACGAACGGAACACTGAAAATCAATCATTGGGATATGTGCTATTCTATTCCCTTTTACTTGTATCGACGACGATATTGCCAAATCCTGGTCTGCAGATGTATGATCAATCATTTGATTTAATGCCTCTAAATGAAAGTTTGCTCTAGATACCACAAACTCTTCGCATGTACCACCATTGCTATCAGCAATATACGTATACCTACGAAAATGCAGACTTAAGATTTCAACATTATTCTCAACAATTTCACACAAAAAATACATTGGATGCACCTTGTTCATACTCATATAGTTTCCATAATCCTTAATTGAGATGTAGAAAATATTTAACCAGCTCAGAAAAGTAAGAAGAGGCAAACGTTTGATAACGTCTACCTCAATCAACTTACCTATAAATTTAGGCTATCAATTTTTATTCTGCGCTCTCCGATGCCATCTAACGATCAGGATCTTGATAGCAAATACCAGGCTCGCAAACCACACGTACCACCAACCCAACAAGTACCGAAAAAATACTAGGGTCAAATCTGTTAAACATATCCTTCTCCTCACTAGAGTAGTAGTTGCATATAATACAAACGTCTGTCACTGGAAACTAACTAGACACCAGTAGGATCAAGCCTTAGATCCTGAAAGGTTTATCCTGACTCCGAAGTGGACACCAGACAGGAACCGTTGCTTCCCTCGCAACACGATGTGGCCGACAGCTACGTACGATAAGCTTGAAGAAACTTTTATCTGCGTCATATTCAGATGACACATCACGCTCTTCATTCCTACTTCTTGTACACACAACTGCCACATCATCGTCACAAAACCAGTCGTAAGGGTCTGGATCAGCTATGACTGCATGGTATTGGCATTGGGTACAGTTATTGTATGTCATGAGCAAATCTCCTTTTGTAAAGGTGCTATTTTGATCGCCTTATGAGCGACACTCTTACTGTACTATTGTTGAAAAAATATTGCATAAAATACAAACAGTTATGTCAAAGGATATACTCTATGATTGATTTTTGAAGACAACTTATGTATATTATAAATGTAAAAAATATTTACACTTATGAATCATTTAGCGCTCTTAAAGTCACTGGGTCTCGATGATCAAACATCACGAACCTACGTAACACTCATTGAATACGGCGACCTCTCACTTTCAGAACTCTCCCGAAAATCACGAATTCACCGCGTCGCGCTCTACAAAATCGTTGCAGAAATGCACGAAGATAACTTAATCATCACTGTTCCTGATGGAAAACGTAAACGCTATCGAGCATCTGATCCAGGACTTCTTGAGGCAAGATTCATTGCACAACAAAAAACATTCAAAGACAGTGTCTTACAGCTGAAGAAGCAATATAATCGTAAAAATCGCCGTCCAACAATCACCTTCCGCGAAGGGGCAAAAGGAATCAAAGAAACATTTGATGATCTAGCGCAAGCACTTCCCAAAGATGGGGTCTATTATCGCTATTCGTCAAAAGTTGGAAATAATCCTGAGACACGATCCGACCTCTATTTCCAAGTCCGTAAGAAAAAGAATTTTGGTCGTTACGTAATCACTGGTGAAGTCAAAGGCAAAAAGAAAGACCCAGACATGGATCGCATGATGAAAGTAATCCCTACAAAAACCGATCTCTTTGATGATGATATCTCTCTTGTAATTTATGAAGACCGTGTTGCATTTGTAGATTATACACAGCAAATGACATTTACCATCTCATCTGAACGCATCGCAAATTTCCAACGCAAGCTTTTCATGCTTTTATTCAAAAAGCTATGACCTATTGAAAAAAGTTTAAAGCACTGACATCATGAAACTCTATAGATACCCACACCAAAGCGTGAGTAAACACACAAAAAATCACCCAGAGCTACAGGCGATAAATGACCAGCCGCAAGCATACTGGATCAATGACTGGTCACCAGCAACAAAGCTCATCGTAGAGGAAATTCTTGAAAGATCGTCAGCAAAAGATGAGGTGCCCGTTTTTGTCCTGTACATGATTCCAGATAGAGACAATGCCTCTCACAGTAAAGGTGGCGCAAAAAATTACAAACAATACAAAGATGCTGTGCAAGATTTTTTCAAAATGCATCACAGGAACTCAATAGCAATCTTTGAGCCTGATGCTTTCGCACTCAACTTCAGCCAAAAACGCACAGAGGTATTTACAGAAATCTTCCATTCTATCCGACCTGAAAAAGTGAAAGTGTTTCTCGACATTGGACACCCCCATTGGCACACCTCAGAACATGTTAAAACTATGCTCGAAAAGATAGACATAGAAAACCTAGCGGGCATTTCTATCAACGTAAGCAACTTTGTGTCGTCAAGAGAATGTGAAAAATACGGAAACAAAATATGCAAGAAAGTAGGCGCAAAATATACATTCATTGTAGATACAAGCAGAAATGGCAACGGAAGCACTGATGACGATCAGTGGTGCAACCCTTCAGGAAGAAGTCTTGGCAAAAAACCATCAATCATCGCAAAAAGATTTTCACGCCATTACGCCAATCTATGGATTAAATTACCGGGAGAGAGTGATGGTCAGTGCAATGGAGGACCAAAAGCAGGTGAATTTTGGACGGAGTATGCTCTCGATTTAGTGAGAAAAAGTAAAAGATGATCAATGTAGTTTTTTAGCAAGGACATACACCAATTAAAAGCAAAAGAGAAACGTATCAAAAAATACCCATCGACCGATGGGTATTTTATCGTGAAAGCATATGCAATAGCCTACCCAAAGTTATCAAAGATCATGCGATCCTCTGGAACATCAAGCGACTGCAATGCAGCCTTCATTGCACCTATATACCCCTTAGTACCAACAACATAAAAAAGTGGATTCTCAAGGTCCGTCGTATGCTCCTTTATAAAGTCTGCATCAACAAGCTGAACAGGGCCATCCCAATTCTCACACTCCTCACTCATCACGTTGATAACTTTATAATTCTCCAAGTCTATATCACACATCTCGCCAAAACAAGCCGCTGTACACACCTCCCTATTGGAATAAATCATACGAAATGTTCGAGTGGAATCCCGATACACGGCATCCCGCAACATCGAACGAGCAGGCGTAATGCCAACACCGGCAACAAGAAAAACAACAGGCACATCTAGAGAGTCAGGAAGGTGCATGTCTCCCAATGGACCCTTAATCACAATTGGATTACCAGACTCAAGGGCCTGCAGGCTTTTTTTGAATCCACTATCAGAATGACGCATCACAAATGACAACATTTTCTCATGTGGAGCACTCGCAATCGTCAAAGAACGAAAAGATGGTCGATCATCGCTAAAGGCTGAATTTTCCACTTCTAAAATCACATACTGCCCAGCAGTAAAATCAAAATTATTGGGCCTGCAAAAATTATACTGAAAAGTATCATCAGCGACGCTGATCTTCTCTATAAAATGTGCTGTATACGTATCCACCATAGAGCTATATATATGTAAATTGAAATCGAACAACGATAAGAATATTTTACCACAGCAAAATCGCAACTTGCACACACAAAGAGTGAGACAACAAGACAAAAGAAGAAAGGGATAAAATGCTTTACAATGAGCGCAAATCATGATAGCGTAGAGTAACGACAAAGAGAACTTTCATGAGCACATTAGCCACCACACTCGGCCTTACAGTAACAGGTTTGATTGCATTATTCACAGCCTTCACTCTACTATGCTGGACAATGTACAGGCAAAGCATCAACAACAAAAAGCTCAAGACATTGTGCGCAGGTAAAAACGGTGCTGATCTCGAAGGTGTTATAGAGAAAATATCCAGCTCTGCGGGAAAGCTAGACAAAGACATCGAAAAGCTCTATAGCATAAACAATACAATGCACAGCCTTGTCCGAAACAGCCTTCACAAAAGCGCCTTTAAGCGCTTTAACCCGTACGGAGACCTTGGAGGCAATCAAAGCTTTTCGCTAGCATTGCTCGATGGCAAAAACGATGGCGTTGTCATCTCCTCACTTCATAGCAGAGAAGGATCCAGGACATACGTAAAAGAAGTACGCACAGGCAAATCACATGACGCCAAATTCACAGACGAAGAGCGTGACGTCGTTGCCCAAGCTGTTCAAAAATAAGGCCGCAAAAAATGTAAAATAACAATCCCCTAAACATCCTAAACAATTACACGTGCAACAAAACAGCCTTAGCATATAAATATATCCCATGAGTGAAGCTCTAGAAAAAACACCAGAACAAGAAAAAATAGTAAAAATCCCCTCAACAGTAACGGTCAAAAAGTTTGCCGAGATTTTAGACGTTCCAGTTGCCCAAGCAATCACAGAGTTAATGAAAAACGGCATCATGGCAACGATCAATGAAGAGATTGATCTCGATACAGCAACAATCATTGCAACAGACATGGGTTACGAGGTCCAAGAAGACATCGAAGTAGGGTCAGACGAAACCATCACACTCGAAAGACTCCTGGAAATTTGCTCCAAAGAAAAAGAGTCTGACCGCAAACTCACCAAAAGACCGCCAATTGTCACAATACTCGGTCACGTTGATCATGGTAAGACATCACTCCTTGATACAATTAGAAAAGCCCAGGTTGCAGATGATGAGCACGGAGGCATCACACAGCACATCAGCGCATACCAAACCAAAAAGAAAGGAAAGACCATAACATTTATCGATACTCCAGGACACGCAGCATTCGCAGCGATGCGAGAACGTGGCGTCTCTATCGCTGATATTGCAATTCTTGTAGTAGCTGCAGACGATGGTGTGCGACCACAGACCAAAGAAGTGGTAGAATACCTCTTAGAGAAAAAGATTCCAACAATTGTAGCAATCAATAAGATCGACAAGCCAGATGCAAATCTTGAGCGCGTAAAAAAGGAGTTAAGCGAAAACAATCTCCTGATCGAGGAGTGGGGTGGCACCGTCATGTGCAATGAAGTCAGCGCCAAAAACAAAATCGGCATCAGCGAACTCCTAGAGAGTGTTCTCTTGCTAGCAGAAGTAGAGGACTTCCAAGCTGACGAATCCAGAGATGGCCTGGCTGTAATCGTAGAGTCACACAAAGACCCGCAAAAAGGCGCTGTCGCAACTGCGGTTGTCAAAACAGGCACTCTCCGCGTTGGACAGGATGTTACTGTAGGGCAAACATATGGTCGCATCAGACGTATGGAAGATTTTGCAGGAAGAAGCATAGAAAAAGCACCACCCTCCATGCCAGTCACAATTTACGGACTCAGCGATACAGCGGAGACAAGTGACATCATTCAAGTTGCAGACGCAAAGAAAAGCGCGCGCCTGAAGTCACAAGAAACTGCGCAAAGACTCAGCGGCGCCAAAAAGAACATCAAAAGCATCGCAGACAATGCAAATATCCCATTACTCAATATCTTTATCAAAGCTGACGTACAAGGATCTGTAGAAGCAATCGAACAACTAATCGCAGAAATTCCCCAAGAAAAAGTGGCAGTCAACTTCATCGACACAGGCGTAGGAAACATCACAGAGACAGATGTCAAGCGAGCCATGAGCGCGCAAGCACTTCTCTATGGCTTTAATGTCGAAGCAAATGCGGTTGCAACACGGCTTGCAAAAGATGAAATTGAAATCCACACATTCAAAGTAATCTACGAGATCATTGAAGATATCAAAAAACACCTCATAGATCTCCTTCCCGAGGAAGTCGAGCGAACTGAGGTAGGAAAACTAGAGGTACTTGGCATATTTCGCACAGAAAAAGGTCGCATGATCGTCGGCGGGAAAATCATTCAAGGCAAAGCGGTAGAAAAGCATGCTAAAATCGACGTCATGCGTGGCGAAGGCGATGACCTCAGACATTTAGGCACAGGCGAGCTCACAGAACTGCAGCACAACAAAGTTGCGATCGATGAAGTCAAAAAAGGCAAAGAGTGTGGCATCGTTTTCACAGGTGAAACCAAAATCAAAGAAGGTGATACGCTAGGTATCTACACAGAAATCATCAAACCGCGAAAGCTAGAGAAAGACGCCGCAGACAGAAAACGCGAGAAAGAAGAGGCTGCCAAAGAAGCCGCAAAAAAAGAGGAGGAGCTAGACAATGAAGAGCTAGAAAATAAAGAGTAAGGCGCAAAAAAGAAACTGCCTTAAGAACAAAAAACAGACCACCAATGGTCTGTTTTTTGTATAAAATTTGTATCAAGTAAAATAAAGCAAAATAAACGAAAAACTCAGTGATGATGGACGTGCGAATCATCATCACTCGCACTCACACGAGCAATAAAGGCAACCGCAAGCAGTGTCGTAAGCGGCACCGTCAAGACTATGCCAATACTCCCCAAGAGTGAACGCATAATCTCTGCAGCAACAATCTCAATCGAAAGAATTGCGGGTAATGGATCTTCCTTGAGTGTTGTAAGGATAAGAAGCGGCAGGGCAGCACCAGTATAAGCAAGGACCAGCGTGTTCACAAGGGCACCAACATGATCCTGACCGATCTTCATAGCTTGCATAAAGAGCTTTTTACCACGAGTACCAGCATTATAAAGCTGTTGTGTAGCAGAGGCTTGCGTGATTGCAACATCATCCAGTACGCCAAGCATACCAATGAGTATACCCACAAACAAGAGCTCTACCATATCTATATTCAAACCAGATGTCATAACTGCAAAGGATTCATCATCTGCAAGGCCTGTAAATTTACCACGAGTCAGAACAAAGTGTGCGAGAAGAGCGGTAACAAAGATTGCAAAAGAAATACCACCCATCGCAACAAACGTTCGCACATTCAAGCCATGTGTCAGAATCATCACAAGCGACAAAAGCACAATCGCCACACTCGAACCGACAAGCATTGGCGAATACCCAGCCTTCAAAAGAGGTAGTAACACAAGGAAAACAACAAGAATCGTCACAACAAGTGAAAGCAATGCCCGAAGACCTTTACGAAAATTGAGCGCAAGAACAAGCATTGCAAATAACACAACAACAAAAAGCAAAACGCCACTACGATCTATATCATAGAGAGAAAAATATCGCTGCCCCTCCCCATCTTGCTCACTCCGCACAAACACCCGCTGGCCGACCTTCACCGGCGTAAAATCATTGCGAAAACGAACTTTTTCTGCACCGACATCCACAACAATGATCTGCTCAAATGTCTCTAAATCAAAACCAGCCACCGACCCCTGATCTGGTTCCAAAGCCTCCACAACAACCCCACCCAAAACCTCAGCAGAAGATTGAGCTTGGATTTGCGCGTGGGCCTGGACAGGCACAATCAAAAAGAGGCAAAATAAGAAAATTTTCATCATACAGACATCATACACACAATAACAAAAAGAGGAAACAAAAAAGGCAGGCTACTTAATAGCACCCCGCCCAATTACCAAGCTAAAACTTAAGTAATTTTTCTAAAACGTTCGTCTAAGTCATGCCCAATCCGCGCACTCAGGATATCAGCACAATGGCACAGCGCACCAAATGCAGACATCACACGACGATTTGGATCATAATCAGCTCCCTCTCCATGGATATATTTGAGCGCATCCCAATGCTTTGGCAGTAGTGGAATCTGAAATTCCCGAACAACCCCTTGCAGCATAATGCGAGGATCAGATTGATACTGACCCTTATAGAAATCAAGGTCATTTTGATCTGTATACTTCAGCAACTTCTCAATGTCGTGCAAAAAAATAACCACAATACCATCAGAAATCGTATAATCACGATGAGCAACAAGAAGTGAGAAAATGGAGTATAAGATACTATAGAGTGTCGCCATCTGTAGAAGGTGATGTCGCAAACCACCTACTCTCGCATGATGCTTAACACGTGATCCGCGCGCCTCAGTAAAGCCCTTGTAATAATTGACAAAAAAATCATACACAGGACCTTGCATATCTTCGTCCAAGAGCGCTATCATCCGATCAAAGTCAGTAATGATATACCGACGCAATACAAAGTAAGAAAAACGATGAAAGAAAGACATGTCACAAATTCCTTTGTTAAAGAATAGATTATTATACACCTCTAATCGTATAGTGTCAAATAGAAGATGATTATTCCCACATAAAGGCTCGAGAGGTAAATGTGACGGCGCAGCACAAATACGCTAAGATAGGATTAAAGATAAGACCATATGAAAAAATACACCCTCCCCATAGAAGTCAAAAACACACTCGAATCACTTGAGAAAGCTGGTTACGAGGCCTTTATCGTTGGTGGCAGTGTCCGCGATCTTATTCTCGAAAAACCGCCCAAAGACTGGGATATCACCACCAACGCCCTTCCAGAAAAGGTCCAAGAGCTCTTTCCTGACAGCTTCTATGAGAATGATTTTGGCACGGTTGGCGTGAAAGTTGATCCATTCCTCCCTATCGGCAAAGAAGATCGTGAACACGATGTAATCGAGGTAACAACATATCGCATTGAATCCACGTATTCAGACAACAGGAGACCAGACAACGTCCAATACGCCAAAACACTAGAAGATGATCTATCTCGTCGAGATTTTACGATCAACGCCATGGCAATGGACATGCATGGCACACTGCACGACCCATACGATGGCCAGAATGACATCACAGGCAAACACTTACGAGCAGTCGGTGATGCCCACACGCGATTCAGCGAAGACGCGCTACGCATGATGCGCGCTCTACGCCTTGCTGCAGAGCTTCATTTTGATATTGAAGAAACAACACTCGCAGCGATAAGTGACAAGGCACATCTCATAAGCAAGATCTCAATAGAGCGCATCAGAGATGAATTTTCCCGGATCGTCATGAGTGACCATGCCATGCACGGCATTCAAATGCTTTCAGACACAGGACTTCTGCGTCAATTTCTCCCAGAGCTTGAAGACGGTATCGGCGTTCAACAGAACCACCACCACACATACACCGTGTGGGAGCACAACCTGCGCGCCCTGGATACATGCCCAAGTAAAAAACTCTCCGTCCGACTTGCAACTCTCATGCATGACGTTGGAAAGCCGGAATCAAAGCGTGGCAAAGGACGTAACTGCACATTCTATAATCACGAGTACATTGGAGAACGCATCACTAGAACAGCTTTACGCCGCATGAAGTATCCCAAAAAAATTATTACGCATGCAACACTCCTGGTACGTAACCACATGTTTTACTACAGCGTTGACGAAGTAACAGAGGCATCTGTGCGCAGAGTGCTAAAAAAAGTCGGCAAAGAAAACATAGGAGACCTCTTGGATGTTCGCATTGGAGATCGTCTCGGGTCAGGGACAAAAAAAGCAAAACCATACAAACTGCGCCACTTTGAATACATGATCGAAAAAGTCTCCAAAGACCCAGTCAGCGTTAAAATGCTCAAACTTAATGGTGACATTATGATCAGTGATATGGGGTTCACGCCAGGACCAAAAATCGGCGCCATCCTCGATACCCTACTCGCTGAAGTCATTGAAGACCCAAAGAAAAATACCCTAGAAAACTTGAAAGAACGAGCAACGGAACTAGAGAAAGAAGACCTCATAACACTCAGAAAGGCAGCAAAAAAATGCATTGAAGACGAGCAAAAGTCGCAAGATGCCAAAATGCGATTGGGTCACTGGGTGAAATAAAAAATAGCGATCAAATAGCTCAGAATTTGTGAGTTTGGTATAATAGAGCTCTGTAGGAATTTCGCATTTGTACAAAAGTACATAAAGCGAAATGCATATCTATTATTCACATGAGGAGGAATCATGACGAAATTTGCTCGCTACGTAAAAAAATATGGCGCCTTGCCACGACTTACACTGGTAGCAATGCTCATATTTTTCACACTTGGCATCTTCTTCGGTCAAGGTCTCTCGCACATAGCAAACATCGATCTCATCTTCCACGAGGCTGGTCATGTGATCTTTTATCTCCTCGGTGAGACACTGCATATTCTCGGCGGCACACTCATGCAAATTGCCGTACCAGGAGCTCTCCTATACTACTTCTGTACGTCCGCAAGAGACTATTTTGCAAGCGGTGTGATGTTATGGTGGCTTGGTGAGAACCTCACAAACGTCGGCACCTACATGCGCGACACAAACGTCAGACAACTCGACCTTATCGGCACGGGCCACGATTGGCACATACTCTTCAGTAAATGGAACCTTCTGCAACATGCCGAGCTCATCGGCGACCTGTTCTGGCACACAGGTATCATGACACTTCTCACAGGCCTAATGTGGGCACTCATGTACTCCTACAAAAAGACCGTACCACTCGCAAGAAAATTGTAATTGCCACCACGCCCCCACCTGCTACAGTAAAATGACACAATCAA
>CALDDM010000019.1 GCA_937936355.1 Minisyncoccota bacterium | reverse complement strand
ACAAAGAAGGTGTCTTTGCGATCCATAACGGCACTTTTACAACAGAAGGAGAACCAGGACAGCCACCCGTCTGTGGTAATGGAAAGCTTGAGGCAAACGAGCAATGTGATGATGGCAATGAAGCGGCAAATGATGGTTGCTCACAGACGTGTCAGGTTGAGCTCATCTCAACAATCCCCATTACCAACATTGACATTACGCCAACAAGTAATACTGCAAAGATTAGATTCGCTGCTCAAGAAAAAGTCCAAGCACAAACAAATTACTCTACAGATACAAGCTACTCTACACAAGGACCAAATGAGCAATCCTTCACATATGCAACCCATGTTCAAACACTCAGAAACTTAGCACCAAACACCACCTACAACTACAAGATTACGGTGACAAATCAAGCGGGAGAAAAAGGCATCCAGACAGGTTCATTTACAACGATTCCAGGGCCAGGACAGCCACCAGTTTGTGGCAACCAAATCCTTGAGATCGGTGAGCAATGTGATGACGGCAACACAAAAAATGGTGATGGCTGCTCAGACTCATGTCAAAATGAGACAACACCGCCACCAACAGGACCAGTTTGTGGCAATGGAAAGCTTGAGGCAAACGAGCAGTGTGATGACGGCAACACAAAAAATGGTGATGGCTGCTCAGACTCATGTCAAACCGAAAGCGCGCCACCGACAGGTAATGCGATGACCTTCAGCCAAATCAAGGCAGCAGGGCTTTCTAATGCCTGCTACCCAGACAACGATCACTATGTCGCAGAATTCCTCTATCAGAATCCTGATGCGTGTTTCTGGCAGGTAAACGGCTCAACAGTTACCAAGGTAGCAACACCTACGCCGCCAGCCAATGCGATCAAGCTCCCAAGGCCTTCTGGTGGGGATGATACGAGTGCTTTGGCGAAGATTATTAATGCTAATCCTGGTAAGAGTTTCGTTGGTGCAGGTGGGACGTATAGGTTAGATAAGCTTACTATTCGCAATGCAGCTAATATTTGGAATGTCCCAGCACGGCCTCTGTCCAAATCGACGAGTAGTCTATGGATTATCAATGCAAGTGACGTACGTGTTTACGATAGCTTGATCGATGGCGATGGTAGTACGGGTGTCAGTTTTGGATGGGAGCTGAATAATGGGTCAGATCGATTTCACCTTATCAACTCTGGTATGCGTAATGTGCGTGTAACTGATGGAGGATCGATGAGTGCGGTTTATTTGCGAGGTGTGGATGACTATCATATTTGTGGGAATCGCTTTGAGGACTTGATTAATGTAAGTGGTAAGGGTCAAACTGCACGAGCGAATGCTATTTGGCAGGCAAAGAAGGGTGAAAAAACTTCTGGTGGGTATATAGTTAATAATGTTTCTATAAATCTTCAGTCTAATGGTGACAGAAAGGATTCTGAGTTTTATACGAGACAATCTATAAATAATTCTGATATTGGAATACGCACCAAGATCTTTGCAAATAGACTGAAAGATAGCGGGAAGCGATTTACGAAATTCCAAGCAGGAGGAGCGCTCGTTGCAAGTAATAGGGCAGTATGGTCAGCAAAGGGCGGTAATGTAGGTGCGGGCGATCGAGGTCTTCTGGCATTTGTTGCAATTATCCAAGATGGGACTGGGCCAGCAAATAATGTTAGTGTACGTAACAATCATTTTACGACGGAAAAGGCGACGGGTGGTCGTATGGACCGTATTTTTACAATTGGCCCAAGTTTGGGTGGTGTGACTGAAAATATGCAGATAGAATGCAATCACATCACTATAAACTCGAATGATCAAGGATTGGTGCCTCAAAATCCAAGTATTTTCTATTTTGCTGCGCGATCTTCTGGTAAGTATTCCAATTTTAAGAACTCGTCTATAAAAAATAATCTTGTTAATGGATCAGGCGGTATCGAACACTACTGGGATTTTGCTACATGGAACTATCCAAGAACAGGCTGGAATGCTAGTAATATCGATATTGCTGGTAATAAGTTTTTAGTCCCTGCTACTGTCGCTGATTATGAATAGGTGTTATTATGCTTCCTACCCACAAAAAATAGTTCAAGTATTTTGGTGCGCAGCATAATCTTGATTGGCAAGGCTTTACTTTATGCATGATATAATCTCATTAAGATTCCTGCATTTTGCAGACTCTTAAGGTCTGTTCAGTACAAGATGTTTTTTGTTCAATGCGCTTGTGAATTTTTGACTATTATGGAAATATTGTAACGTACATGAAGGTTTTAGTATTACATGGATGGGAGCATAGTTCTGCAGACTGGTCGGTTGTGGGTGATTTGTTGCGCAGGGATCACGAAGTTGTTATTGTTGATTTTCCTGGGATATCCGAGAATCAGGATGAGTATGCTGGGTGGGGTGTTTGTGAGTATGCTGTGTGGTTGTGTGATGAGTGCGATCTGGGATCGTTTGATGTGGTTATTGCACATTCTTTTGGCGGGAGGGTCATTGTTGAGGTGATGGCAAAAAATGATTATCATTTTCCCTGGTTGATTCTCATTGGAACACCACTGATTCGACGTCGTAAAAGTACTCTTTCTTATATGTCTTCTTTTGCTGGGCGTTTCTTGCCACAGAAAATAAAAAAGACTATTTTGCACAGTGTTAATCCAGATGCTCAGATTGCTAAAGACCACGGAAATTATGAAAGTTTCAAAAAAATTATCAGTTACGATCAACGCGAACAACTTCAGGGTATTGATTCTCAAACGCTTATAGTTTGGGGGGAGTATGATGAGGCAGTTCCAGTGAGTGTTGCTCGAGAAATTTCTACTTTGATTCCTCGCGCGACCCTAAGGATCGTGCCTTCTGTAGGTCATAACGTACATCTTCAAAAACCAACCTTATTATATGGAACGATCACACGATTTCTTGAAAGTCATTAAGGCGCTCACATCACCGTTTAGTGCGTGGGTTGATTTTTTGTACCTTTTGCAATTAGAGGAGTATTATGTACCGCAATATCTCAAGTATATTCGTGTTTTTTGGTGGCGACGACATGTACAAGAAAAAGAAACAATTGATTGGACGATCCGGGCAATGATGACTCTTTGCTTCGCTTTGCTTTTTTTTTATGGCCTTTGGTTGATGGTCTTTATCCTCTCTTTTCACTTTGTGTTGCCTGTGGTGTTTTTTCTTTCGCACATCTTGATTCCGTGGATAGTTGGTATCGCTGCCGTTATGACCCAGCCTATTGTCGCATTTCAAAAAAAACGATTACTTCGAAAAGCTGCTCATGTGCGGCGCAATTATCTGGGTGATGTACATGTTGTTGCAATAGCTGGCAGTTATGGCAAGACAACATCAAAGCACTTTCTGAATGAGCTTTTGCGGTTTACGCATCGCGTTTTGCCTACACCTGGTAATGTCAATACACCGCTGGGCGTTGCCCTATGGATGACGCAGATTAAAAACGCTCCAGACATTCTCCTTGTTGAGATGGATACCTATGGACTAGGTGAGCTCGCTGAAATGTGTGACTTTGTCCAGCCAAACAGCTTTTTACTTGTGAGTATTGGTGATCAGCATATGAGTAGGTTTAGGGATTTTGATGCGCTCAAAGAGGCTTTGTTGGAGCCTCTGGATTATTTGCATCAGGAAACTCTTGGTGTGTGTGTTATCCCAGATTCTTTGAAGGGGGATGAGCTGCAATATCCGTATGACATGCATTACGCTGGCAGTGATCTGGTGTATGCTGATCAACCAATTGCATTGCCTGACAGCGCTCCCATGTCTTCGCGCCTCAATATGGCAAAAGTTCTTCCAATTGTTGAGTATTTTGATGTCCCACATCGCATTGTCCAAGATGTTGTTTCTCATGTCGGCTTACCAGAGCGTAGGAGAAATCATTCGATGCGCAGAGGTTTTGAGATTATTGATGATTCGTATAATATATCACTGCAAACAGTCCACTCAGGCCTTTCATATGGATCGCTCTACGCACAGGGTGTGGGGAAAAAGTATGGTGTGATCATCGCTGGTATCCCTGAGTCAGATATGACAGAAATGCAGGTTCACGAAAAATTGGCAGTCTCTATAAACAAGGAGGTTGACATTGTTGTTGTGCTTGATTCTACGTATGCTCAGCATATTATCAGGCATTTAGAAGTTGACTATGTTCATGATACTGACATCCGTTCAGAAGAAGCTGCGTGGCAGCATATTGAGACGGCGTATGATGTAGATGCAGTTGTGTGGCATGTTTTTTCTGAGTTGTCAGATCTCTCGTATGAATAAGGAGTGTTTTATTGTCCAATAAATTTTTCTACAATATCTGTTTTGTAGTCGAGTTGTGGGTTTGATTTTTTATTTTGTTTGAGTGTATCTTCGATAGTATGTGAGATTTGTGATGGAAAATCTTCACCACTTGCTTCCCATAGGTAGAAACTCATTGACCCGGGGATTGCATTGATTTCTGTGATAAATGGTTCGCTTGGTTTTTTGTGATCTATCATGAAATCAATTCTTACCACGCCTTTTGCACCAACTGTTTTGTACGCTTGTATAGCCTTTTTTTTGATGAGGTCAGATATGTCATTGGATATGTCTGCTGGTATTTCTCTGATTAGTGACGCCATGCCTTTTGCTGCAGTTTTCTTCCCACCATTTTCGCTATTGTATTTATCGTCAAAGGAGAGTATCTCACCATCTGAGAGTGGTTTTTCAATTGGTGACGTTTGTATAAAATCACCATCTGATCGTATGGATATGTTGTATTCTGTGAATGATTCTATATACGGCTCTATGAGTGCGCTGTCGTCTATGAGTAGTGCGCTCCGGATTGCTTTTTCGAGATCGATTCTTGTATGTGCTACTTCAATGCCTATACTCGAACCGAGGTGTGCGGGCTTCACAATCAAGGGCAAAGAAAGTGTGTCAACGAGATCTTGTATTTTTTTGTCTATTTCGTTGAGATCGCTTCTTTTTATGGAGTCTGATGTGAGAGTTGGTAGGTTATCGCTGTGCAGTAAAAGCTTTGTGAAGCATTTATTCATTGCAATGATCGAGGACTCGTGGCTTGGTGATGTATGCGGTATCCCTAGCGCTTGCAGAAAACCTTGCATTGTTCCATCTTCACCTGTTCCACCATGCAAAGCCAGATAGGCAGCGTCTATGTACACCTTATTTCGACCAAGGGTGTTTTTGTGCTCAATGAATCCTCCGTCTTTGTCACTACCAAAAATCACATTTTTAGTCATTTTTGTCTGAAAGTCTTTTCTGCTTGTTAGTTGACCTTTGTAGTCAAATAGTCCGTTTTTGTGTATGTAAATAATGTGTGGGTTGAATTTATCTCTGTCTATATTTTCCACAACTTGCAATCCTGTGATGATAGAAACTTCGTGTTCTGCGGATTTACCACCAAAAAATATAAGAACATTCTTTTGTGACATAGTCTGATATTTATGTGAATAGATTTTGAGTAGATTATAGCATTAATATCCGCATCTTTCTTTTTGCCAATCCGCACTAAGTATGGGATAATTTTGTCATGGATCAGCCTTTGCGACCACAAAAAGATTCTCAAGTGATGCGTCATGGTATGTTGGCTAGCAGCCTTTTGATGGCTGTAAGTTTTTCGCTTGTGTGGTTTTTTGGCTCGCAGAAAAGTCGCATAAGTTTGACTACCACCGAAGCTGCGTTGGACGTTGGCATGGCGATGCAGGATTCTTCTGATACCGACGAGGGTAGTTATTCTGACGAGAAGGTGATGGGTGCTGATGTGCCAAAGGACTATACTTCTGATGCTTTGCCTCGCGAGGGGAGCGTTACAGAACTTGCTAGGTTTGATGCTGAGAGTGGTGTCTATTTGGAACATCAAGTTGGTCGGTCTGATGACCGAGAAATTCCGGGTGTTTTTGCTCCGGAGTACGTAGATCGTGCACGTGACGGCTGTGTGGTTACAGGATGTGGTAACCATTTGTGCCGTGAAGAGGAGGATCTGTTGGCGTGTGATGATGTTGGCGTGTGTTATGAGCAAGCGGTGTGTCGTCGGCATAGTGATGGATATTGTGCTTGGGAAGAAAATGAGCTTATTTCATTATGTTTGCGTGGTGGTGTGTAGAAGTAATAAACTGGAAGAAATATTATGACAATGCTTCTTGTTATCGTGCTCATTGCGATTCTCTACTACGGTAGTCGCATTTTATCTCAACTTACTGCTCTCAATAAGCGCCTTGATCGGCTAGACGTGAATGTGGCACGCAAAAACCAAACTCCTCACGTGGGTGCAGCGTCTGGCTCCGCACCTACTACTGACTTGGGGGAAGATGCGCCCCTGATTTCTCAGGGATCTCCCGCCCATGTTTCTGTGGACACAAATCCAGACTCAAACCTAGATCTAGACTCAAGCTCCATCTCCACACATGATCGTACAACACTGCAACCAGATGCACCTGTTTACGCTGCAACAGATTTTAATGATGATGCAAAGAGTCTTGGACCGTGGACCCTACGGCCATCACAGAGCGACGTGCCATCTCAGCAGCAACCACATTCTGCCATAGGAGATCGTATCACATCTCATGTGGGCGGTGACATTCATAATGATGATGTTTTAGTACGTTTTTTTTCTTGGATGCGAGATGATTGGCCGCTGAAAGTTGGTGGACTGCTTATTATCTTGGCTGTGGGGTGGTTCATTAGTTATGCTGCTACGGTTGGATGGCTCACTGAGATGATGCGTGTTGTGCTTGGTTACATTTTTGGTGTTAGCGCTATTGCGTATGGTGCCATGCGTGTTGGGAAGGTCACTTCACAGGGCAATACATTTTTGATTATTGGCATTGCAGCGATTTTTGTTGCAACGCTCGCTGGTGTTCATTTTGCTTCCGTGCAGATGCCGCCAGTTCTCGCGCTTTTGGTCATGTTGTTTACTGTATTTTTTGTCACACTTATTTCGCTGCAGCAGCGCAAGATCAATTTGACTGGCTGCATGCTTTTCTTTGGGGGTATTATTCCATTGTTCTTCTTTAAAGATTTGGCAATTGAAATGATTTTCGCGTATCTCTTTGCGCTTACCTTGGGCACGCTGTGGGTCGTTGCAAAAACTGGGTGGCGTGCTCTCACTCTGATGATGCTCTGTATTGTTGCTTTTTATTCAGTCGGTCACGCACTGACAGGGACTTATAGCACATCGCTGCTTTACATGATGCTTGCGATTGTCTTCACCGCTCTTTTTTATGGGGCGAATGTTAGTTCGATAGTGCGTTCACGTTCTGCTTCTATGATTGATGTTGTCAGCGCGGTTGGCGTTACGATGCTCTATTTATTCTGGGTCTACGTGTACGGCCCAGAGAGTTTTCGTATTGCTCTTTTGCTTCTGGGGGCTGTGCTTTTTGTCAGTGCCTCGTATGGCATTTTTCATGCGACACGTCTTACGACGCCAACGATTATTTATGGGGCAGCAGCCTTTATTCTGATTGGCGTAGCGACAGCTGAGGTCTTCAATGGTTCACAACTTACTATTGCTTATTTGCTGGAGGTGACGGTAGGCCTGGGCCTGGCTATCTATGTCCGCGGTTCGTCGTTGCGCACAAACCACCAAGTTGCTGGCATGATCCTTTTTGCAGCTCCTCTTTTGATGGTTGTGCAGAATATCATGAATGTTTCTTCGCATACTTCAGGCTCATTTCGTGGCGAACATGTCCGTGGTGAAATCTTACTCGATCTTTTTGTAATTTTGCTTGCGGCAGTTTGTGCGTTTGTATTGAGTTTTCTTGTTCGGCGATGTTGTTATTTCGATGAAGGCGCTACACAAAGTGAAGGTGTACAATTGTATGCTCGTGTTTTTGGATACCTCGGATTAGGGCTGCTTGTGACGCTGATTTGGTTTGGTGCGCATGTTTTTATTGTGAGTGATGCTGTTGCGACTTTTAGCGCACTTTTTATCTACATGGTTTCTGGCGTAGCGTTCTATGTATATGGTGCTCGTCGGGCTGATCGAGGTTTGCTTGGTGTCGGCGCCATTCTCTTTGCGATCGTTTTGGGCCGCATAGGACTTGTTGAGTTTTGGCAGATGCCTATCACTATGCGTATTGTGACATTTTTTGTGATTGGCGCACTCTTTGTTGTTGCTGCCTATGCGGCACGCGCATACAAGAAATAGCCTCGTCTTCCTGTTTTTGTTTGTAGCGTGCGTATATTATCTGTATCTTCTCTCATAATAATATGTATAGAATTTTTCATCTTTGCGGTATAGTAAGTCTTTTTTTGGCTGTAGAGGTCATAGCTCAAGGTCCACCTGTTTTGACGCAGGAACAAAAGAGTACTTTTTCTCAGGTTGTAGAAATATCTGTGCCACTTATTTCTGTACCGACTGTAACGGATGTTGATGTTCGCCCTCTTGGAGATTCTGAGGCGTTGGGTCATTTTCTTCTTGTGGAGTCTTCGCAAGAGATACCACATCCGGCACTTTTGCAGACGACACGTACTACTGTACTTCGCACTTCCTTCTCTGCGCGGGACACTCTCAATGGTCCTGTTTCTGCTTCACGCTCTGTTGACGGGGATATGACAACTTATACACAGTACCGCTATGAGGAGAAGCGTGATGGTGACGGTCACTTACTTCCCAATACTGTTGAAGTCCGTGTTGAGGCGCAAGATCTGCTTGTAGTCGATGCTCTCACAGTCTCCTTGGGTGAGGGTGTCACACGCCCCACTCGTATAAAAATCGAAGCAGATGTGTTCGGTGTCGATCAGCAGCCGCAGCGTCAGGTCATTTTGTCGCAGCGACCTTTTTTTGGGGAGTATGTGAACTTTCCTCATATTCGTGCACGTGTTTTTTATATTACACTTGATTATCGTGATTATTTGCGCGTCGATGAGTTTACATTCCATCCGTACGACGCAGCACAGGATAATCAAGATGTTGAGCGCGTGTTGCGCTTTAATGCCATGCCTGGACAGAGCTATAAACTTTACTATGGTGCGCGTCATCGTGCGAATGCTTCAGTTGGTGAGTTGCCACGTATTGCAACTGTGCAATATGCGCAGGATGCTGCTCTAGGATCGGTGATGACAAATCCCTTGCATGGATCGTGGGATAGTGATGAAGATGGTGTTTCTGATGCTGTGGATAATTGTGCTAGCACTGCAAATACTGAGCAAACAGACGTAGATGGGAATGGTGTTGGTGATCTCTGCGAGGATTTTGATCGTGATGGTGTTATAGCTGCCAAAGATAATTGTCCTGACACGATCAACGCTTCTCAATCTGATGTTGACGGTGATGGTATTGGTGATGCTTGTGATGATGTTGAGAGTCGTTTTATGGAAAGATTTACGTGGCTCCCTCTTTTAGCTATTGGCTTTGTGACTGCTGTCGTTGCATTTTTGATGATTCGTGTTTTGCGCAACAGCCCTCCAACCTGATTCTGTGTGTTTTGTTTGCCTTGCGTGGAGTGTGCACGTATTTTTTCCCGATCTTGAAATGTTGTGTAAATTGCGCTATAGTGGTGGAATCCTATTAAATACTGATCTTCTCAAAGCTTATGCTCGAAAAAATGATGAAAGTCTTTACGATACCAGATTTGCGAATGAAAATACTTTTCATACTTGCGCTTTTGGTTGTTTTTCGTGTAGCTGCGAATATCCCGCTTCCAGGTGTTAATCCCTCTGCCTTAGGAGACTCTCAAGCGTTTGGACTGTTGAATCTCTTTTCTGGTGGGGGATTTAGTGCGATCTCCATTGTTCTCCTTGGTCTCGGTCCGTACATTACGGCATCTATTATTATGCAGCTTCTGACGATGATCATGCCAAGTGTTGAGCGTATGCACAAGGAGGAGGGTGATGCAGGACGTCAAAAATTTAACACTATTACACGTATTCTAACTGTGCCACTTGCTATCATGCAGACTTTTGCAATGATCGCTCTTCTCAAGACGCAGGGTGTTATTGGAGATGTGAGTATGTTTGATACTGCTGTGCTCGTGACAATCGCCACAGCTGGTACGATCTTTCTTATGTGGTTGGGTGAGCTCATCACAGAGAAAAAGCTAGGTAACGGTGTTTCTGTGATGATTTTTGCAGGCATCGTTGCAAGTGTCCCGTCACTACTTATCCAGCTAGCAAGTACTTTTTCTGTGCAAGACCTTGGTCAGTATGTGCTGTATATAGCGATGACTATTATTACGATTGCTGGTGTAGTCTTTGTTTCTGAGGGTCAGCGCATTGTGCCGATTAGCTATGCACGCCGTACACGCTCTGGTGCAGCTGGCACAGGGCATGCACGCACGCATTTACCGATCAAGGTAAATCAAGCTGGTGTTATTCCAATTATTTTTGCAATCTCGCTAGTCACATTTCCTACGCTTATCGGAGGTTTCTTGCAAGCCTCATCCAACCCGCGCTTTGCGAGTATCGGTGAAAGTATGTCAGCATTCTTTGCAAATCCAGTTTTTTATGGGGGCCTTTACTTTGCCCTCGTTGTGCTGTTTACCTACTTTTATACTGCAGTTATTTTTGATCCAAATAAGATTGCAAAAAACTTGCAGAAACAAGGTGGTTATATTGATGGTGTCCGACCTGGGGAAGAGACCGTTGAGCACCTTTCGCATATCGTGAGTCGCATTACACTTTTTGGTGCATTGTTTTTAGGGCTCATTGCGATTTTGCCGCTCATGGCTGGAGCGCTTTTGGATAATACCAATCTTGCGGTTGGTGGTACAAGTATCTTGATTGTTGTGAGTGTTGTTATTGAGCTCATCAAGCAGATTGATGCACAGCTTGTCATGCACAACTACGAGAAGATCCAGTAGTTATTTTTGGTCTTTACTACAACTTGGATATTTCTTGGGAGACTGTGGATTGACGTATGAAGCAAAAGCACTTATACTTGTTTGGGTATGAGTGTATGCGGGCGCATAGCTCAGTTGGTAGAGCAACGGCCTTTTAAGCCGATGGTCGGGGGTTCAAATCCCTCTGCGCCCACAAGTATTATTCGCCTTTTGGCGATTTTTTTGTCCTCCTTGTTCTTCTTTTATTTGAATTGTGGTAAAATCCATGTACTAAAACTGGTAGACAAATACTATGAAAAAATCATTGAAGACAAGTGTGCAAATCTTTGGTGCTGCTGGACTCGTTCTTTTGGCGGGTTGTGGTGCTGACACGACGGTGACGGAGCCTATCATCGATTCTGCGGAGGTTATGGAGGAGGGATCGCAGAAGATGATGGAGGATTCAGCAGTAAAAGAGCCTGTGGATGGAGTGCAAGAAGATGCTGCTGCAGATGCAGCTATGGATGACACTGTGATCAAAGATGAGAAGGTTGAGGAGGTTGAAGCGATGGAAGGTGCGGTAGAGGACGCTGCTGCTTCTCAAGACATTACTGTTTCCTATACATCCCCAGCAGGCGCTGAAACCATTGCTGTTTCTATGGTTATTGTTGAAGGTGCGGTTGCAAGTATCTCTGCTGTCCCCAGTGCCAAGCATGACGTTAGCAAGAAGTGGCAGACTGCGTTTGCAGGTGGCCTTTCTGCAGCAGCTGTCGGCAAAAGCCTATCGGAGATAGCTGGCCTTGATGCTGTTGGTGGTGCATCTCTGACGACGGGTGGCTTCAAGGAGGCTGTCGCATCGCTCTAGTTTTCTGTGCTTATTGATTCTCCTTTAGACTCTACTAGGATTCTCCTATGACGCAGTACACATTCTCTACTGAAGCGACGGGTACAGTGTGGAATGTTACTGTATGGACTGATTGTGAAGAGCAGGATGTCCATGATGTATGGGCGTCCTGCCTTTTGTTTTTGCAGACCTTTGAGTCACGTTACTCACGTTTCCGTTTGGATTCATTTTTGTCTCAACTCTCGCACCGCGAAGGTGAGATCACGGTGCCGGATGAATTTGTTGAGATGCTTTTGTATTATCAACAAATCTATCATGCTACAGATGGACTCTTTACGCCGCTTGTGGGGGCTCTTTTGTCTGATCTTGGCTATGACGATACGTATAGTTTTTTGCATAAGGCTATCAGGGGTGTTGTGCCTAATTTTCTTGAAAATGTAGAGATTGTTGATGCTGATAGAATTGAAATCACAAAAGGATTACATTTTGACCTCGGTGCGCTAGGTAAGGGTTATGCAATGGACCGCGTTTCGTCTCTTTGGCAAGGTGGGTGTGCTCATCGTATCTTGCTTAATGCTGGAGGAGATATTATACACTGGTCGAGATCACAAGAAAAAGCCCGTGTCGGACTGGAGAATCCAGAGGATCCTTCTCAGGCTTTGGGTGTCATTGAAATTGGTAATGTGGCGCTTGCTAGCAGTGCTACGGGCAAGCGGCGATGGCGCAGTGATGATGTGACATATCATCATATTGCTGATCCCTCCACGTACGAAAGCGCGCGATCAATTGATGCGTCGTGGGTCCTTAGTGAGTGCGCAGTAATTGCTGATGGACTTGCGACGAGTTTGTTTTTGGCCTCTCCAGAAGCTCTTGGGGCGGTTGGCGTATTTGATTATGCGGTTCTTTCGGATTCTCGTATTGCGCACTCGCAGGGCTTTGATGGCGCTTTTTTTACGACATAGCTGTGTTAGGATGGTAGTGTTTGTTAATTTTATTGAATATGAAGAGAATTCTTATAATGTTTGCTGTGATTGTTCTGTCGGGTTGTTTTAGCGGCGAGTCTCGCAAAGAAAATGTCGCACGTGATGAGATTGTTGATGTTGTCTCTTCTAATCCTGTCGTCGCAGTTGATCAGCGCGATGATGTGGTGCCAGAGCATTCTGTTGCTGAGCTTTTGGATCGGGAAATACCGGGGAAGGACTTTACGATTGGGCGGGTTTTGGCAGATAATGCTGTGTATACACGGCATTATATTACATACGTCAGCGATGGCTTGACGATCTCAGGCATTATGAACGTGCCAAAGTCGACTGCGAGTAATCCTGGTCCATGGCCTGTACTGTTTCTTAATCATGGTTATATCGATCCTGCAGTTTATACCAATGGACGTGGGCTTAAGCGTGAGCAAGATTATTTTGCGCGGCATGGTTATGTGGTGATTCATAGTGATTATCGCGATCATGCACAGTCGGATCAGAATCCTGTCTCGCGGGATAAGGTCGGTGAAAGTGGTTATACGCGAGATATTATCGGTGGCATAGCTGCATTTAAGTCGCTGAATCCAGATTTTGCGCACGTCAATCAGATAGGATTATTTGGGCATTCGATGGGTGGTGGTGTAACGATGCGTGCTGCCGTTGCGCGACCAGAAATTGTTCAGGCCGCCGTTCTCTACGCGCCTGTTAGTAGTGATTATCTTGATAATCTCATGAGGTGGGGACTTGATCGCATTGCTCCTGAGGAGGCCGCTAAAGTCAAAGATGTTGATGGTGTGTGGGATCTAGATTTGATTGCGCCGTATTCTCCGATGACGTATTTTGATCGTATCCAAGCGCCGATTATGATTCATCATGGTGATCGTGATGCCGACGTGCCGATCCAATGGAGTAAAGATACCCTCAATAGACTGAAGGCTCTTGATAAAGATGTTGTTTATCACGAGTATGCGGGTGAAGGTCATGAATTTGGACCACAATGGACAGTTTTTATGCAGCGCTCAAAAGATTTTTTTGATCAAGAGCTAAAGGGCGGATAGGCATGGTATGTGGTGTATTTTTCTTAAAAGCTATCGTGATGATGAAAAAGTTCTATGGTGCAATCTTGTCACTCTTTGTGAAGAGGCCAACGTCAACGGATATTGAGAGAATCCTTGAGCGAGAGTCATTTATCTTTGACAAAGAAGATGTTCAGGATCTCTTGTTGGGAAATACAAAGGGCGTTCGTTATGGGGTAAAGACTCTTCCTCGAAGAGAATCCGGCGAGGTTGTGGACAGGTTTGTTAAAATAGTTATCGATGGGAAGTGGGAAACGTACACATTGTTTAAGCGGCAAGTTTTTGTGTCAAGAGCGCTTGCAGCTCATGCAGCAAAAGACGATTTGTTTGTTTCTGTGGCCCATGCGTCTACGAGTTTACCGATTGCGTATGCTGTCTTTGGTACGCTGCCGGAAGGTCGGGGGTATGGTTTTATGCATGATAAAAAAGAGTATTACGATGCATTGTCGCAGGATGATGTCAATAATCTTGTGCGTAAAATATTTCAATTCCACAGCTTGGGACAAGATATTGTGTCGCTCAAGGACATGCGGAGGATTCCCCATGAGAAAGCATTTTATTGCAAAGAGAATGCTGATCTTTTAGCGGAAAAGGTCGTCTCAAAAGATGTTCGTGGCGTGTTGAAGGAGTGCACTGTTGAAGATTTTTTTGCAAAGGTGTATAGAGTGAGTAATTTCTTGCAAGAATCCCACAAATTTTTAGAGGATCTTTTTGTGGAGGCGAGTCAGTATGTCGAGCGGGGGCCCGTGATGACACATGCGGATTTGGCAATTGATAATATCTACATGAGTGAAAGCAAGGATTTTTCGTTAATTGATTTTGAATGGGTAGGAATTACCCATAATCCGCTTATCGCAATTATGTATGATTACGGTAATTTGAGAGCGAGGGCTTGGTCCTCGCCAGATTTTCAAACCAGACTCGATAAGGCCTTTGTGTCGGTGGGTGCTGATGTATCTGAGATTCCTGTTGATGGTATACGGGTGGGTATGAAATTAGGTTTATTGCGTTCCACAATACTCATGGCGAGATATCACATTGACTACAAGCATACAACAGAAAATGATAAAAGGTCTGATGATGAGTATTTTGCAATGCGAGATGCTACGGTGGCTCAGTGGCACATGTTGAAGGTGTTGTAATTGACATACGGCCTTTTTTCTTGTAAACATAACTGTAATAGTTCATTGAGAGATAATTATGACTTTAGAGCATATTGCTTTTGTTCGTCGGTTTCGAGAATTTCTTGATAAGAAAGATTTGAATCGAGTTCTTACTGCACACATTGTGCGTAGTGTTGCACTATCGATGATCAGTGTTTACGTGCCTGTGCTTTTGTTGGAAAATGGCCAAACCTTGTCACAGGTGATTTTATTCTTTAGCTTGGTTCATGTTAGCGGATTACTGTGTGCATTTTTTATCATTGTGCCTTTGATGCAGCAACTTGGAGTAGTAAGGGTTTTTAAACTGTACTACCCTTTTGAAATAGGATTCTTTATTTTGTTGAACGTATTCGTGGTAACGGGGGAGGTGTATCTGATGTGGATAGCGGCACTTATGGCTGGCATTGGAAGTTTTGCTTACTGGGTTCCGCATAATATACTTTTTTTGCGAAATTCAAAAAAGGATTCTATGGGCAATGATTTAGCAACATTTTTTGCTTTGCCAAAGATTTTCAATATTGCTGGACCATTGATTGCTGCTGTTGTTGCTGTGAGTTTTGGTTTTATCCCCATGTTTATCATTGCATCTCTGGGTCTCCTGTTGTCCTACATACCATTGCGGGGCATCAAAGACGATATTGTTGCTGTGCGCTTCAATTTTTCGAACGTTTTCGTAAAGCTTTGGAGGAGGAGAAGGCTTTTTATTATGGAGATGTTTGACAACATTGTTGAGGAGTCAGAATGGTTTTGGGGCATCTTTGCCTTTATTATGATTGGCTCGCTGGAGGCACCTGGGTATGTTGCAGCTGCAGGTGCAATTGGTAGTGCTTTGTTTGCGAAATTCATCGGACAAAAAGTTGATAAAACACATGCGTCGAAGTATGTTATTTTTGCCTCTATCGGATTGATTGGATTGTGGGGTGTTCGATTTTTTGTGGAGTCAGCTTTGATGGCTTACGTGGTCACAGCGTGTGCGTCATTTATGATGGCAATGTTTCTTATATCCTATTTTGCGCTCATTTTAAAAGATGTGAAAGGTGATGATGAAGAAGAGTTCATTGTTTTGCGAGAGATTCCAACAGTTGTTGGGCGGTTGGTTGTTTTTGCTGGAATCTTGTATTTTGCAGGTTCAGCGGACTCTCAGCGTTTCGTTTTTTTTGTGCCGATCTTAGCGATCGTAGGCTTGCTAACATTTTTGCTCTTAGAGAGGAGGAGAGCGCTTTAGGAGGGGCCGATCATGCATCGCATGATCGGTTTTTGCTTATGGTAAGTTGCTAGAGCGTGTGGTGGTGACTACGAGGTTATTAAAGTTGCGTAACTTGTTTTGTCTGGGGCTCATGAGCTGTTGCTGCCACCGTGGTATGTTGAGAAATTGTTTCATAAGCTGTGTAGTAATCTTTGCATAGTATGTTGTGTTGACGTGCAGTTGTAATTTTGATAGTCTGTGCAGAGTTTCATAGGAGGCTATCATGCCAAGAATAGTACTAGATGTCGTCATTTGTGATGTGGCGGGTGTGTCACAAAAAATGTTTTCTCTGAGAGGTAGTGATCTTTTTATGGATACATTTTTCTTGCATAGGATTTTTGGTGCTGGAACAGTTTCTGTAGAGAGGGGTGGTGCAATTGTCAGTCAAAGATATATCTATGATTATCGCGCTTATGCGCCGGACGCTTGCCTTAGGCTCGCTCATGAAAGAAATCCCACTGTATGTTGGAGTCGTTATCCGCTGGGGAGTGATTATTTGAGTGTGGGTGTTCTGGGTGTGGGGGATGTTCTTTTGGTAGATTTTGATCTTGGTCAGGGCTCTACTTTCTCCTTTGAGGAACATGTGCAAACTTCGTATTCTTGCGGATTGCTGGTGCCTGCAAAGGGCATTCTGCTACCCAAGAAGCAGAAGAAGGTTTGGGATAGTAGCTTGCCTGCAACGGTATTTCGCTTTAAAGATTTGGGGTGAAGTTAGAAGGTTTGTATTAGTCGATTCATCAGAAAGTTGATGGATCGACTTTTTGTTTTGGGGTAGTTTATAAGATTGACTTTATTTGTTATAAATCGTATAATATATCGTAGAGCAGTTATTCGGATAAATTACTTATATTTTTTATGAATTTCAAAACACTTATTTCAAGCTTGCTTATGGGCAAAGTTGGTTCCAAGATTCTTGGTCCAGTCGCCAAAAGATTTGGCATTTCACCGCAAAAGATGACAATGATCGTTACGATCGGTATCCCTGTCCTGATGAAGCTTTTGCGTAGTCGAAAGTCTGTTGGTAATGTCATCCAAGGTAAGGTTCGCAAATAAGATTTCTACAAACAATCGCCACCAGAATATGGTGGCGATTGTCACTTTGTGCTATCGTTGTTTCAATTAAGCTATGAATGCATTATGGATACAAGAACACTGATTAAGACGGAAGAGGAGATTACGATTATGCGACGAGGCTGTCAGGCGTTGGCGTCTGTTTTTGCCTCTCTTGCACCTCGTGTTGTTGCTGGTGCTGTTGCTTCTGATCTTGACGCATATGCTGAAGAATTGATTCGATCTGCAGACTGTACACCAGCCTTTAAGGGATATGACTCTGGTGGCCCAACACCTTTCCCTGGATCAATGTGTTTTTCACGTAATCATGAAATTGTCCACGGTATTCCAACTTCACGCGATGTGATTGCAGATGAGGACCTTGTGAAGATTGATATTGGATTGGTTTGTGATGGTTATTACGCAGATATGGCGCGTACGTTTGTTATGTCTGGCGCTAGTCAGCGTGCACGTGACTTGGCAAAGCATACGCACAAGGCCTTTGATAAAGGTATTGCGCGCATTGAAGACGGAGCGACACTGTATGATTTTGCTGATGCAGTTGAGACGTATGCGAGTAGTCTGGGTTATGGTATCGTCCGTGGCCTTGTTGGCCATGGAATTGGTAAGGACCTCCATATTCCACCGCAAATTCCAAACTATGTCGCAAAGGAGTTTGATGACTTCACATTTCGTGCTGGTATGACTGTTGCGATCGAGCCGATGATCAACATTGGTGGTGATGATATAGAAACGGGGCCTGATGGCTGGACAATTGTCACTGCTGATGGAAGCTTGAGCGCGCACCATGAAAATACTGTGCTTGTGACAAAGAATGGTTGTGAGATTTTGACTAATGTAGCCTAGATTATCGATGAAGACCTACATAGCCATTGATTGGGGTTTGCGTAAGATTGGTACTGCCTTTGGTGATGACCAGATGAAGATCGCTTTTTCTGGAGATTTTTTTGAAAATGATCGCAGTATCTTTGGGTCTCTTGCGGATTTTGCAGATAAGCACTCTGCGCAGACATTTCTTTTGGGTACAACGCACCACCGTTTTCAGTCAGACAATGTTGATGTGATACAACGGTTTGCGCAACGACTTACCCAACACACTGGCTTACCTGTAGTACCTGTGGAGGAGATGTTTTCTACGAAGCAGGCGCAGGCAAATTTAACCGAAGCTGGAAAGAGCTCCTTCGACGATGATGTTGAGTCGGCTCGCGTTATACTGCAAGACTTCCTTGATCGATAGTGATTTTTGCTCTGAAGATTTTACCGGGGGCTTGCGCACCGTTTACTCTGTGGGCTAGTTTTTTGTTCGTGCTATAATAGCCTCATAATATGGCACATACGAAGTAATAAGTTAGAGACAGTCTCTGGGGAGGGGTACGCTTTCGTTGCGAAACTGATTTTATGTCCGAAGTAAAGCTATCTGTAGTGATTCCTGCATATAAGGAGCGGGAGCGTATTGGTGCCAATCTTGATGAGATTATCCGTCACTTGGGTTCACAAGACTATCTTTATGAAGTTATTGTTGTTATAGATGGTTCTGATGATGGTACCTCAGATTTTGTGCGTACGTATGAAGGTAAGATTGATCGTTTTCGTGTTATAGACAATCCCGTTAATCGTGGTAAGGGCGCTGTTGTTCGTCAAGGTCTTCTTGCAGCTTCTGGCGCTTATCACGTCTTCCTTGATGCTGATGGCTCTACATCTATTACACATGTCGATGAAGCATTGCATTTGATGGATGAGGGTGCAGATTTTGTCATAGGATCGCGTGACATCGTTGGTGCGACGCTTACACGGCGTCAGCCTCTGTATCGCGAGGTGCTAGGTACAATGGGCAACTTTGCCATTCGCAGTGTGTTGGGTCTTTGGTCGTTTCCGGATACGCAGTGTGGGTTCAAGGTGCTTCGACGCTCAGTCACAGAGGATGTTGTTCCGCGTATGGTTGTCGACCGTTTTGCATATGACTTTGAAATGATTGTTCTTGCCAAAAAGCGTGGATATGCGCTCACGCAGATGCCTGTCCAATGGGAGCATGAAGAGGGGACAACTGTTGGCGGACTCTTTGGACCTAATGGTTTTGGGCAGGTTCTTTTGGATCTGGCTGGGACGCGTATGCGACTATGGCTGGGTTCCTATAAACTTAAAGAAAATGTGTGATAAAATATAGAAAGAACTTTTAACAGAGTGCGCTCTTTTGGTGTAATTTGCTTATTTTTTTATCTTGCACATTACATCGAGAGATATCCTTGGTTGTCAAAACAAAAATCAATTGCCATCATGGCATCAAAATAAAGATATGAATGTAGAAATATATGAGCTCTATGCTTCACGCGTCGTAGGAGCTGATCAGTATGAAAATGGAGAACTTCGTTATGATCTCTTACGTGAGCGGTGGGTGCTTGTCAGTGCAGCGCGGGGACGCAAGCCAGGAGATTATGCATCTGACGATTATACACAAGAGTCGTATGATACGGAGGATGCAGGGTCAGACTCACTTGCGCAGATGGGGGATGTTGATCAAGAGCGTGATACTTTGATTTATCGCAATGCGGAGGGAGAGTGGACAACGCGCGTGATGCCAAACAAGTTCCCCGTTGTGACGGGCGCTTCACTTGATGATCTCTCTGATGGTCCATACCCAGGCCTTGTTGCTGCAGGTGCACACGAGATCGTCGTGACACGAGATGGGCGACGGACGTTTGCCCTGTTATCGCAGATGGAGCTTGCCGAGGTGATTGATGCTTATCATGAGCGGTATCTCACACTGATGAAACAGCGTGATGTGCGAAGCATTACCATCTTTCATAACCATGGGAAAGGTGCTGGTAGTACGCTGAAGCATCCACATTCTCAAATCCTTGCATTGCCGATTGTTGCAAGTACGATTATGCGCGAATTGGATGTCGTGAGTCGTTATCGGAAGCAGTCCGGCATGCACCTTTTTTCACTGATCTCTCAGTATGAGGCAGAGCAGAAGATCCGGGTGATCTATGAGAATGATGACTTTATCGCGTATTGCCCATTTGCGTCGCGGTGTGCCTATGAGGTGCGGATTATACCAAAAGTGCCACAGGCATATTTTGAGCGTATTACACGCGAAGAAAAAATTTCCCTCGCTGATGCACTTGGCACAGTTTTAGGTGCGATTTATGAAGGTCTTGATGATCCTGATTATAATTACTTCATACGGACGGCGCCATGTAACGGACAGGACTATCCTGACTTTAGCTACTATGTTGAGGTTTTGCCACGTACACATATCTACACAGGCTTTGAGGCTGCTACGGATATAGATATCGTCCCTCTTGCGCCAGAAGATGCTGCTGCGTATTTGCGAGAGTTTGTTGGTACTTCACGATAAAAGATCTATGAATACATATGTTGTTGGAAATCTCAAGATGCATCTTGAGACATGCAGGCTGCGAGACGAATATGTGAAGCGTCTGCATGAATTGTCACAGTCACTCACGTCCGAGCAGCGCTCTGCGCTTTTTGTCTGTCCTCCCCACGTTCATCTGGAAAAATTTGTGACGAAGCTCCCTGCACTTACGATCGGTGCGCAGGATGCTCATCACGAGTTGCGTGGTGCACATACAGGTTCGACGTCATCAAATGCTCTCAAGAGTTTAGGTGTAGGGTGTGTGATTATTGGGCATAGTGAGCGTCGTGGAGCCGGTGAGTCGCTCGAGACTGTCTGTAAGAAAGTTCAGACTGCACTACTCAGTGGACTGCATGTGATTGTCTGCGTGGGATTTCTGTCAGAGGGGCAGGATGAAGAATCCATAATAAAAAGTGATGTTGCTGCAATTCTTGAGGCTATCACAGACGTTGTGCCAGCGCATAAGCACGAGAATCTTTCTTTTGCGTATGAGCCAGTGTGGGCGATCGGTACGGGCAAGACACCGACGACACATCATATTCAAACGATCGTCTTGGTTATCAGGAAGGAGGTTATACGCGTGCTGGGCGATGCGTCGAAGTCTCTGCCGGTTTTGTATGGTGGGAGCGTAACTACAGAGAATGCCCAGCAGATTGTTACGGAGTCTACAGCTGACGGTGTCTTGGTTGGTGGCGCAAGTCTTGATCCGGCTAACCTTGTACAAATGATAAAGATGTTTAATAAATAATGAGAGTTGCGGTACAAGGTTCTGGGCTTTTTATCCAGTGTTTACTCTAGATTGTGCGCAAGGATTCCAGTTGTACGGCATTTCTCTAATTTAATAAGAATTTTTCGCATGAAAATAGCAATTAATGGTTTTGGACGGATCGGACGGGCTGCATTTCGGATTCTCAATGAACGTGATGATGTGCAGGTTGTTGCAATTAATGATCTCACGGACAGCCATACACTGGCACACTTGTTGAAGTACGATTCGATTTTTCGTAAGTACGATAAGTCTGTTCAGGCTGCAGAAGAAGCGATTATAGTTGATGGTGTGCAGATTCCTGTTCTTTCTAACAAGAACCCTGCAGAGCTTCCGTGGAAGACTTTTGAGGTTGATGTTGTGCTTGAATGTACAGGGTTTTTTGTCAAAGATGGGGCGGCATATGCCCATATTGATGCGGGTGCAAAGCGTGTGATCTTGAGCGCCCCTGCAAAGGGAGATGATGAAAATATCTCGACGCATGTGATGGGTGTGCGTGAGCCAAGTGCAGATTCGCATGATGTCGTTTCAAATGCATCGTGTACAACGAACTGTATTTCACCGGTCGCACAAGTTATGCAAGAATCATTTGGTATCGAGAAAGCCATGATGACGACTGTGCATTCGTACACTGCGACGCAGAAATTGCAAGACGGTCCGGCGAAGGATCTTCGTAAAGGACGCGCGGCTGCACAAAACATGATCCCTACTACTACTGGTGCTGCAATCGCAACAACAAAGGTTATTCCGGAGCTTGTGGGGAAGTTTGATGGTATGGCAATTCGCGTCCCAACAATCGACGTGTCCCTAGCGGACTTTACCTTTGTCTTGTCCAAGGATGTGACGGTGCAAGATGTTAACGACGCGCTCAAACAGGCTGCAGCAGGTCCAATGCACGGCATCCTCGGTGTGACAGATGAGCCGCTTGTTTCGAGTGATTTCATTGGAGATGCACGCTCAAGTATTGCAGATATGAGTTTTACCAAGGTTGTTGGAGGTAATATGGTCAAAGTGCTTGCTTGGTATGACAATGAGTGGGGCTATGCAAACCGTCTGTGTGATACGGCTGTCACTGTGGGTAAGCTTGTCTAGCGAACTGCGCTTTTATAAAAACCCTTCTCTGTGAGAGGGGTTTTTTAGCACTGCCGAAGTACTTTGCGTTTCGTATCAAAATCTATAATCTCTAATAGTTGACAATATGTCTATATTGTGATATATTCCTATGTCGCTTTATTTATTAGACTATTGTTATGAAAAGAGTTATTTTTGTATTGATCTTCTTTTCTACTGCCTTTGCGCCGATTATTCTCGTGCCAAAGACGTAGAGGGATGATCCTGTATAATCAGAGCCATCCCCAGTTGGATGGTTTTGTTGACAGGAATTATTGGCTATGATATCTTGAATGGTCTTTGTACTCATGATGATGATTGTGTGTGCAGAAGGCTTTCTATTTTCACATAGTATTTAATCGTTTTATTATGAAAGCAATGATAAAGAAATCACTTATGATGAGCGCTTTGATCTTGTTGATCGGTGTCTTTGATGTGGCATCTGTCTCTGCGACAGAGCAACACCCAGCTGCTGCGTGTCATTTGAGTAGTGGGAATGGCGACGCAATCGTGATCGTTTTCCCTGGAAGTGCCGATGAGCGTCGTATTTTTGCTCCTTATGCGCCACATGGATTTTCTATGGATGTTGCAATCCCAGCTGGTACATATGATCTCTATCTTGAGGCTTATGATGGTCATGAGGGTCGCGCTGGAGAAGATCAGGCACAAGAGCAGTTTGTTGTAGACTTCCTTAACTCTGGTAATGCGATTGCGCAGAGCTCACACAGTAAGGATGTTGTAGAGGGTGCTGATGATGCGTTTGCTTCATCGCTTACCGATGAGGGCCTTGAGTTGGCGTCTCATGTTAATCGTCTTTCGATTATGCATGCAGCTTCATACCAAGAAGGGAAGACACAAAGCGTGAGTCCAACATGTATGATGCTTGTGCCACATGAGGTGGTGGTAGCGCCTGTGTGTGGTGACCACGTCGTGGACGCTGCAGAACAGTGTGATGATGGTAATACAACTTCGGGGGATGGTTGTAGTGCTTCATGTAGCCTTGAACGCCGTATTCTTGATCCTGTGTGTGGTAATGGTATCCAAGAGCCTGGAGAGCAGTGTGATGATGGTAACGCTGATGAGGAGGGCTGTACGCGTCAGTGTACGATTCCTGTGCCAGTTGTAGAGCCGGATGTTGTAGAGCCGCAGGGCGATGTAGACCAGTGTGACGGTGAGATTGGTAACACAATCTGGAATGACCGCAATGCAAATGGTGTGCAAGACGAGGGTGAAGAAGGTATCAGTGATGTAAAGGTTAAGCTTCAGTACGGTGATAAGGTCAAAACTGATCGCACAAACTATCGTGGACGATACAAGTTTGAGGACTTGTGTGAGGATACATACCGCGTGATTGTTGCGATTGAGACATTGGATGCTTCTTGTTACGCTACATATGACAAAGACGGTGATCTTGATCATATCTACAAGTACGAGCTTGATGAGGGTGAAGAATATCGTAAAGCAGACTTTGGTTACCAGTGTACGTCGTCAACACACACTGGAAAGTCATCTCCAGAGACAGGTCCTGGAGCACTTGCTCTACCTCTTACTGGATCTGCGTCACTTGTTTTTGCAAGTATTGCAACGTATATGATTCGACGTCGTGTGGGTGAGAAGACTGCGACGATTATTCCGATGGACTAGAGCTTTTCTCCAAAAGCAGCTCCCAGAGCTGCTTTTTTGTTTTTGTGTGGTAACCTAGCTTTATGCAAAGAAAACATATCGCTGGTAAGGGTGTCGCTGGAAATCACTCAAGTGTGATTCCACTTGCGTATGATGTTGTGCGGTACGCGCTTACACTCGGGCATGTAAGTCGTTGTTCACCTGGCAAAATTACCGTCAAGAAAACTGCCAGCAGAGCGCTGCAAGTCTCCTATGATGAGAAATTCATCACGCTGCATGTTGTTGACCGTGGCTTGATTCAGCGTGTCCTGGTTTTTTGTGAGAAGAATGAAGAGGGTGCAATTGTGCGCACAGTTTCAGACTTCCGCACATACGCACTGCGGCATGATCTTCGCTTTAGTTCTTTGGATCGGTCTGCAGGATAAGTACCTTTGACTTTTATTGTGTATTGTGCTATCTTATGATTCTTAGGAGCAATGAAGACATTTGATCTATATGAGGACTTTTTTTGTTACAACAAGCGTTTTTTTGGGGATTTTTCTCCTTTCATTTCTCGTGCTTTCTGGTCGCGCGAGTGCTGTCTTTTCTTTTTTTACGCCACGACCAGAAACGTCTCATGAGTTGATTCGTGAGCTGGAGGAGCGGCATTTTGGCGTGTCGCCGTTTTGGCTGGAGCGCTATGGACTCTCTGTGCGCAGTGAAGAGGATGCTGCCCGTGATATCGATCGAGATGGACTTACGCTCTTGCAGGAGTACCAGTATTTCACGAATCCTCTTGACCCTGATACAGATGGGGATGGGTATAACGATGGACAAGAAGTCAGTGGAGGGTATTCTCCTGTTGGCGATGGCAAGCTTGACGTCAATGCTAATGGTTTGCCGGATCTCTGGGAAGAGGCGTATGAACTTCACACAGAAGAGGATGTCTCTGGTGATGTTGATACAGATCGCGACGGTCTGAGTAATCATGGTGAGTATCTCTACGGTACGCATCCACGTGTTCCTGATACAGATGGGGATGGATACAGCGATGGGCGTGAGGTTGGTAAGGGTTATGATCCTGATCAGCTAGGGGATATCCGTGCGCGGTACCATATCGTCATCGACAAGATCAATATCGACGCACCTGTTATCCTTTCGCAAGATGCGACAGAAGAAATGCTGCAACGTGATTTGCAAGGTGGTGTCATTCACTATCCGGGCATGGCAATCCCTGGGCGTCGTGGTAATAGTTACATTGCGGGGCATAGTAGTAATTACTCGTGGTCTGCTGGGAGCTATAATACAATCTTTCGCGATCTCAACCAGGTTGTTCCTGGTGATCGGATCCTCGTGAGCGAAGTCCTTGCGAGTGGTCGTGAAGTGCGCCACGTCTATGAGGTGAGTCTGAGTGAGGAGGTTGAGGCGGATGATGCGCGGATCTTTGCTGACTCGCAATCAAGTGTTTTGACGCTGACAACATGTTGGCCTCTGGGCACTGCTGATCGGCGTATTATGGTTAAAGCGTATCTGACAGCATCTGGTGAAGATGCTACGATCGTGTATAATGAGGACTCACGAAATGACACAACGTCATAATGATCGATATTATACTTTTTACATTTTTGATTTTTCTGAGTGGCTTTTTCTCGAGTAGTGAGACGGCCTTTTTTTCGTTGAGTCAGGCAAAGGTGCGTCTGATGAAAAGTGGTACTGTGCGGTGCGGGCAAAAGACTGCAGAGATTATCGAGAGTCTGAAGCGTCGTCCGCAAGAGCTTCTTGTGACGATTCTTATCGGGAACAATATTGTTAATCTTTTTACAGCTTCTTACGCTACCGTTGTTGCGACAGAGCACTTCAACTCTGGTGCGCTGGGTATTGCAACGGGTGTTACGACGCTTATGATCCTGATCTTTGGTGAGATTATTCCCAAGTCATTTGCCTATAGCGCAAATGTCGCTGTAGCACGCGCAACTGCGTGGCCACTGCATTTTTTGCGATTGCTTCTGTTGCCGATTGTCATTCTCTTGATTGCACTTAATAGGTTTTTTGCACGATGGTTTGGGCATGATGTGAATGCGCGGGAAAATGTCACAGAGGAAGAAGTGCGTACGATGTCACGACTGGGCGTGGAAAGTGGTAAGATTGATTATCGTGAGCATGAGATGATCGAGAATATCTTTCAGTTTGATGATACAAAGGTGCGCGACACCATGACTCCGTGGTACAAGGTGGTTGCGATTTCCGGTGCGGTACCAGTCGAGCAGATCGCGCATTTTGTCTCGCATGAGCAGTATACGCGCTACCCAGTGCATGATGGCAAGAATGAAGACAACATCATCGGCTATATCCATATGAAGGATTTGATGAAAGTTCTTAACTCTGATGACCGGGAGCGTCCTGTGGGGGACTTTGTTTTGCCGCTCACACGTATCGCGGAGTCCGATAATATCGAGCGGATTTTCCGCTGGATGGTACGCGACAAGGCACATGTGTTTGCGGTACATGATGACGGTGCACCGGATGATTTGGTTGGACTCATTACGCTGGAGGATATCGTAGAAGAGATTGTTGGTGAGATTGTTGATGAGACGGATCGCGAGGAGTAGATGTTGCTGCTTCAACTGACCTTTATTTCCTTGACAGTACGCCTCGTTCACTGTAAGATACTTTTACATGTACTCAGATTCCTATAGCGTACATCTATAGGCAATCCGTAATTATATCGATCAAGAAATTTATGCTTGTTATACGTTATGCAACAGTAGGCCGTAAGAATCACAAACAATACCGTATTGTTGTACAGGAAAAAACCAAGGCACCAACAGGACGTCACGTTGCTGTGGTGGGAAGCTATGACCCACATACCAAGGAAGCTGTTCTCAAGACAGATGAGATTACAGACTGGATCAGCAAGGGTGCACAGCCATCAGACAGTGTCTACAACTTACTCGTACGCAAGGATGTGATCAAGGGTGATAAGCGTGCTGTGAAACTTCCTGACAAGAAAGAAGAGGTTGCTGAGGAAGAAGCACCAAAAGAGGAAAAAGCAGATGAGAAGGCGGGGGAGAAAGATGATGCTCCTGCTGACGACAAGGCAGATGACAAGGCAGAAGAAAAGACTGACGACAAGAAAGAAGTGTAGTATACAAAGAATTTTTGCAAAAACACGAGCGCTGCTCGTGTTTTTTGTTTTATAGACAGATTTCATTTTTTGTCGTATAATGCGTCTTGTTGTAACGTGTTCATTTTATTTTCATAACAAGAGCGGAGATTTAGTATGTCTAGTCCAGTGCTGACAATAGTTAACGATTCTAATGTTGTAGTTGTGGCGCAAGAAGTTGTTGCGGATGTTGGCGAAGTCTTCAAAGAGGAGTTAGAAGGACGTGATTATTTTGGATTATATTTTTCTTTTATTGAGCTGAATGTATCCCTTGCGGAGCTGGTGATTCAGTTTATGGCAGGGAAGCCAAATCCTGAGAAGATTGGTGATTTTCGTCGCCTTTCTGTAGAAAAACCGTCTAGAGCAATTCGTCATGAAGTGAATACGAGCTTTGAGGCGGGTTATAATCCTGATGAGAAGCGTTATGGGGGTGGTTTGTACGTGCGAGCACCAAACTGTCCTGCACACGGGATTGGTGCGTCGGGCCAACCAGAGACACTTGATACTGTGTCATGTCTGGTAACTGAGGTGCGTGCAAGGATTATCACAACTGACTTTGCCGCGCGGATCGTCGAGGGATGTGGTCGTTATGAACTCTCTGCACGATGGGCAAAGGCATGTCACCATGGATTGATCTGATCAGTTTTGATTTGTCTGTCTGATTGGCTGGCTGGTCTGGCCGATCGCTAACGACCGATTGAGATCATCTCACCTCATTCTTTGATGCTTTTTACCTACGTCAAAAAATAACAAACAGCAGCACATCATGCTGCTGTTTTTCAATGGTCGATATATGCCTTATAGTCGATTGTGATAGCGTATGACTTTGGTGGTGAGGGTTTTGGGATGGTGTATAATGGGGAGATAATTGAATGAAATGACTGCATGAGTGAGCGTGAGAGAGATGTTTCTGAAGCTTTTCCTGATGGGCCGCGGATCGCGATTGTACACGACTTTTTGTTGTATCCTGGGGGTGCTGAGAGTGTTTTGCGTGTGCTGATGCGGATGTACCCTGATGCGCCTGTCTATACACTTCTCTATGACGAGGAGCGCTACCGCGACATCCTTGGGGAGGACCTTGCAGATCGGACGGTGTATGCGAGTTTTTTGCAGAAATCTCCTGGTTTTGTGCGGAAGCGGCATCGGTGGCTCCTTCCGTTTTATGCGGCTGCGACAGAGTCCCTTGATCTACGTGAGTATGATGTGGTGATCTCTTCTTCTGGTGCGTGGAGTAAGGGGTTGGTGACGCGACTCTATACAAAGCACATTGCCTACATTCACTCGCCAATGCGCTACATCTGGGATGAGAACGAGCGCTATATGCGCCGCGCTGTAGGGCGTGGACGGTTTTTTGTCCGTCAGCTTTTGAGCTACTTGCGTGTGTGGGACTATCAGGCAGCACAACGTCCTGATGTGCTTGTCGCGAATTCTCTCTATACTGCGGATCGTATTGGGAAGTATTATAGACTTCCATCAGAGCTTGTCTATCCGCCTGTTGCGATTCCTGAGGGTCTCTCATCGTTAGCTTTGGACTCTTCTTCCGGTGATCATTCTGATGATGGTTCTGGCGATGGGTACTTCGTCATCATTTCGCGATTGGTGCCATACAAGAACATCCAGATTGCGATTGATGTGTGCAATAAGCTTTCGTTGCCGCTCAAGATTATTGGGGATGGTCCGCATGAGCAGGAACTGCGTCAGATTGCTGGTGAGACCATAGAGTTTTTGGAATGGTGCAGTGAGGATCGTAAATGGGAGGTGTTGTCTGGCGCGCGGGCGCTGATCTTTCCTGCTGTTGATGACTTTGGGATTGTCTGCGTGGAATCTCTTGGTGCTGGTGTGCCAGTGATTATGGTTGGTAAAGGTGGTGCGCGTGAGATCGTTCTCGATGGCGAGCACGGTATCCACTGTGCACAGCCAACGGTGGAGGTACTTGCTGACGGTTTTCGGCGGTTTTTGGAGGTGGAGAAAGATTTTGATCCGAATGTATTGCGCGAGCGCGCAGGGCTTTTTTCGCAGGCAATTTTTGAGAAGAATATGCGCCGCATCCTTCAGAAGACTGTTGATGGGACCGATCATCAATCTGTCGTGCGAGATCGGAAAGATGGCGTCGATGAAAAAGAGTAAAAGATATGACTACAGAACATTACGATATTGTTGGACATCAGAGGCAACGCGATTATTTGTCACGTCTGCTTTCGCAGTCTGTGATGCGCCATCATATGATGATCTTTACTGGGCCGTCGCACATTGGCAAGGCGACAATTGCGCGGTGTTTTGCGCATGCGTATGTTACAGGACATGATGGCGCGATTCTCTGGGAGACGGCATTTTTGCCACGTACACATGAGGAGATCATCGTGCTTGCACCCCAAGCTGTGGAGGAAAAAGGTATCACTAAAGTCAAAAAGATCAGTGTGGAGCAGGTCCGACAGATCATTAAACGAGCTCAAAAAACAACACGCAGTGGTCGTCGCTTTTTGCTTGTGGATGATGCGGACCTCATGACGTCCAGTGCTGCTAATGCACTTCTCAAGATCATTGAAGAGCCACCAGCTGGGATGGTGGTTATTTTTGTTTCGACAGACAAGGCGCGTCTTTTGCCTACAGTGCTCTCGCGCGGTATGATTGTTTCTTTTGATCTGTGTGCGTCAGATGAGGTGTCGCGTATTGCGCACCTCACGCCAGCGGTCTGCGAACTCGCACCACAGCGACCAGGTCTCGCGTGTACACTCATGCATGATGAATCACTGCGCCAAGATGCTACTCAAGCGGTTAGTGACTTGAAAGAGATCCGCAGTTGGTCTGTTGCGCAGCGCCTGAGCTATGCGCAGGACTTAGCGAAGGATGTGGTGCGCGCAGAGTATTTTCTGGAGACGTGGCTTATGCGTACCAGGGATGTTGCTCATGATACACGTCGCTATGACGTTTTGGCATACTCACGACGTATCTTGGAGACGCTTCTCATCATCCGATCATCAAATGCAAGTGCACGCATTGCACTGGAGAATATGTTGTTGCATTTTTAGCTTCGCGATTTTCCTTGTAGCATTTCTCTCTCGTAGCACTACTATAATAGTTACCATGGGTACGAAACGATTACAAATAAAGAAAAAATCGCGGCCACGTAGACGCTCCCATGAGCGCTTTGACGATACTGCGGCGCATGAGGACACGCAAGATAAGTGGCGATGGGTGTACCGTGGGATTTTTTATGTTTTCCTCATTTGCTTTCTCGTTGCTAGTGCGTATGCGCTTATGTACGCGCCCTTTTTAAAAGTCAATCAGATCGTTGTTGATGGGGCGCAGCGCGTTACCGCTCAAAGTTTGCGCGCTGATATTGATACTCAGATTGGTGGTAAAATGATAGCGAGTATCCCTCGGCGGAATCTTTTGTTTGTTGATCGCACAGCTCTTGAGAGTTTTATCCTTGATCAGTATCAAGAGGTTAAGACGGTTACGATTACAAAAGTTTTTCCACAGGAGTTACGTGTGTCTGTCGTCGAGTATGAGCGGATTGTGATTTTATGTGAGAGCGGTCGTAGTGGAGACGTCGATGTTGTGCTCCCGCTTGCGCAAGCGCGGTGCCTTGAAATAGATTCGCTTGGTATGCGTAGTAGGGAGGTAGTTTCACAAGACAATCGTTACCGCGTCAATCCTGTACTGCGCATTGATGCAAAAGAATTTTCTGCAGCAGCGTTTGAGCAGGGGGATCAGCGTGTGATCGTCGATCCAGAGATTATTGCGACGTTGGTTGCGCTTGTTGGTCAGTTTCCGTATACGATTGATACGCAGATCATCGGGGTGCCACTGCTGACCTTTTTGGGTTCTGGGCACGCACGCCTACAGACAGATGAGGGATGGGATGTCTTGGTTGACGCGCGCAGTGATTCACGCCTGACCCTTGCTGTTTTGCGGGCATTTTTTACACAGACGGATGAGGAGGATTTGCGACGCGCTATCACGGAGGTTGATGTACGTGTCGTGGAGAAAGTCTTCTATCGTATGAAGGGGGGTGAACAGACAGTCATCGAAGAAGTCATTGTGGAGGATGCCGCAGGTGTAGCTCCGCAGGATGATAGTGTAGATGATGATGAAGATACTTCTGTAGATGAGGAAGATCAAGAGTGATTTCTGGTTTCGCAGTAAAAGAGGTGGAGATCATTATGCTACTGAAATAAGTCATTGAAAAGGATTTATGATACCCGAGAGTACGATACGTGAAGGCTCTGTAGGTCGCCATATAGCGATTGATATTCGTAATATCGGTCGGCATCGTACAGGTAGTGAGTCTGTCGTTGTGGCACTTGTGCGATCTCTGATTCATGCGCAACATGACCACCATATTCATCTGATTACTGACACACAGGAGTCAAGTGTTTTGGCGTATGTCGCCAATGTTTTGGACTTTTCTTCTCTTACGCCAGAGGCGCGATCACGTGTCAGCGTCCATAGCTTGTGGGCGCCTCACCGCTTTTTATGGATTTTGTGGAGTGTTCCTCGCTTTGTGCGACGATTCTTGATTGATACTTTTCACACGGAGTATATCGTGCCGTTTTTTCTCCCGCGCCGCGTCCGCGTTGCGACTCACATTCATGATGTTTCTTTTGCTGTGCCGTCTGTCAGACCTATGATCTCGAGGAAAGATCTTGCCTTTTTGGATGTGATGATTCCGCGTAGCCTACGACGGGCTGATATTGTGATTGCTGTGAGTGCGTTTACGCGTGATCAGATTGTTCAATACTATCCTGATGTTGCTCACAAGGTAGTCCAGATTGATAATGCGTGTAGTGAAAAATATATCGCACGCACAAAGGAGCTACAAAAAGATACAGGGGTCGAGTATACAGCATATGTGCGTGAGAAATATGGATTGCCCCAGCACTATATCTTTAGCCTTGGGACGATGCAGCCACGTAAAAATATCGCACATGCGATCGAGGCTTTTGCACGTTTTGCCCAGGAGGTTCCAGATTTGCATCTCGTGATTGGTGGGCAGCGTGCGTATCATTTTGACCAATCGATTGATCGCATCGTCGCATCACTTGGCGCTACGCCAGCAATTGCTGATCGTATCGTTTTTACTGGGTATATTGCTGATGATGATTTGCCGCACGTCTACAGGCTGTCTGCGATGTGTATTGTCCCCTCGCTTTATGAGGGCTTTGGCGTGCCTCTTTTGGAGGCTATGTGGGCAAATGTACCTGTGGTGTGCTCTGATATTCCTGTTTTTCGTGAGGTGGCTGGTGATAGTGCGCTGTACTTTCCTGTAGGCGGGGATCGGTCTCAGGCTGGCGCGCAAATTGACCAATGTGCACGTGCAATTTATACTGTATGGAGTGATGCTCAGAAGCGAAGTGAGCTGGTAGTGAAAGCGCAGAAAAGGCGTGATCGGTATAGTTGGCACAGGAGTGGATTTGCCTTTTTGTCTGCTCTGGAAGGATTGTATACAGCATCAAATACAAACATGAAAAATACATTCAATTCTCAGTCCCCCCAGGGATCTCGTGTTTCTGGAAAGAAGCCATGGAAAAAAATTGCTCTCTTTCTTTTTGTACTGACGCTGATTTGCGTCGGTGCAGTTGTGTGGCGCGTTAATGCTCTGAGTCAGGCCGTGTCACAAAAGAGTATCTGGGACAGCATCGGGAAGCGTGTTGCTGGTGAGGAGCTTGTGCTCAAGGGTCAGGATAGTGGTCGCATCAACATTGCCATTGTAGGGATGCGCGGTTATGGTGTTGTTGGTGGCGGTTTGCTCGCAGATACGATTATGGTCGTGAGTATTATCGAGAACGGTCCTTCTTACAAAGTCTCGGCACTTAGCGTGCCGCGTGACCTCCTGGTTGAGGGGCCAGATGGTCGATTGGGAAAGATTAATACTGTTTATTTCTATGGGGAGAAGCAGCAGGTTGGCGGTGGTGGTATTGAAGCGATGAAGACTGTGCTCGGCAAAGTTACTGGAGCACCGATTCACTATGGTGTTGCTATTAACTTTGAAGGCTTCTCGCAGATTGTTGATGCGTTAGGTGGTGTTGACGTCGCCTTGGCAGAGGAATTTGTTGAGCCCTTGCAGTTTAACCAAGTGCACGTCTGTGATGGTGACAATGGTGGTGTGTTTACGGTGCCAACTGGCGAGACGCAGAAGAAGTTCGGCAAGAACGGCAAGATCACTGCAGAGTATCCTTTGTGTCATAACTCTTCTCCTGAGTGTGGTGGTATTTTCCGTGTCGACAAGGGTGATCAGGTTTTGAGTGGTGCAGATGCGCTGTGTTATGTGAGATCTCGTATGACAAGTAGCGATTTTGACCGTGCGCGACGCCAACAGGATGTTTTGGATAGTTTGCGGACCAAGGCTACATCGCTGAATCTGGTACGAGACTTTGGTCGTTTGAACGAGATTTTGTCGATTGTGGGAGATAATGTGGAGTTTGATATGGAGCTGTGGGAACTTGATAAGCTCTTCGGTATTTATCAGCAATTAGATGATAATGCACTTTCACAAACGGTCTTGGATGATGGTCAGGATGGCTTCCTTTATGCACCAGACGAGGAAGATGGGTATGACTCTGGCTTTGGGTATATCTTGCGCCCGCGAGACGATACATTTGGTGATATTCATGCGCTCTTTGCCTCCTTTGCGGATGATGATTCTCCAGAAGCCGCAGGTGACGTGTCAGATAATTAGGCGCCAAAACTTATGTCAGAAATAACTCCACGCGTGACGATCGGTGTGCAAAGCTACAAGAATGTGGAAATGTTACGGATGTGCTTGCAGTCTATAGCTGAGCATGCAGATCAGACGGATGTTGAAGTTATTGTTGCAGATGCTGCTACAGAACAAGAGACAAAGCTTTTGATGCAGGAGGAGTTTCCTGCGTACCAATTCATTCCTCATGCGCAGAATGTTGGTTTTGTGGCACTGGTTAATGCGTGCCTCAAGCAAAGTCGTGGAGAGTATATCTTTATCCTCAATCCAGATACGATCCTTGAATCAGAAACGATTGCGCATCTTGTTGCTTATATGGATGAACATCAAGACGTAGCGATGTGTGGCCCTGCGCAAAAGAACTTTGATGGCAGACGGGAGATTACGCGGTTTAATTTTTATAAGCTAACGACGATCCTCTATAGAAGAACCCTCCTTGGGCGATTACCTTTTGCCAAGAGGCATTTAGAGCGATTCCAGATGAAGGATCGGTGGGATGTCACTACTCCGTATCCTGCGCCGTGGGTGATCGGTAGTGCGATGTTTGTCAGGCGTCGTGCGTACGATGTTGTTGGCGAGATGGATACACGCTTTTTTATGTATATGGAGGATGTGGATTGGTGTCGGCGTTTTTGGGAGGCTGGTCTGCGTGTTGTGTATCATCCTGGCATTACACTCTTTCACTTCTATGGGAAGGGTAGTGCGGGGAAGGTTCGCTTAGGAAGTATGCTCTTTAATCGCTTGACATGGATTCACATGCGGAGTGCTCTAACGTATTTTTCTAAATACAGGTTTCAGTCGTCACCTTTTTGCTCTGAGGATACGGATGCACGCTCATAGATGATGTCTATGGATAGGGCTTATGACCATGGCCTCCACGTGCTCTTGCGCAATTTAGAGTGAATTGTAAGACGGTTAGGGTCATTCTTGCGTAATTCTGTTACAATAGTATTATTTGAGACTTTCGCTTGCACAAGTCGAGGATTTTCTGGGTCGCATTTGGTTTGGGCTTTTTGGATGAAATTTACGGATTGTAAGGCTGGATTATAAAGATTTGATATACACACTACATGACACAGGAAAAAAGAGATGTGAGTGCTACCACGGACGCTGCATCGCGAAATGACAAGAGCCACGTAAAGAATGATTTGCAGGAAAGGGTTCAGGTTCGTAATTATAGCTCACAGTCCGTTGCTGCTGATGATGAAGGTGTTACGCTGCGACCACCTGCTCGCACTGGATCTGGAGATGGATCAGATGGTCCGCAAAAGCAGAATATACAGAATAACTTACCTTTACTGGCTTTTGTTGCTGGTATTTGTCTTTTCTTGACTGGTCTTCTTATTGGTCGCTCTGGCTTGGGCGGTGTGCCGAATAACGTCGTTGGTGCCGATCCTGAAGACCGTGTTGAGTTTGGACTGTTTTGGGATGCGTGGGATATGTTACTCGACCGCTATGTCGACAAGGGTGATATCGATTCACAGAAAATGCTTTATGGTGCCATAAAGGGTATGTTTGCATCCACTGGAGATCCATACACGACATTTCTGGATCCTGAGATTAACCAAGCTTTCGAGGAGGAGATTAATGGCAGCTTTGATGGTATAGGTGCTGAAATCGGTTTGCGCGGTAATTTGTTGACCATTATCGCACCTCTTGACGATTCGCCAGCAGAGAAAGCTGGGCTTCGTGCGGGGGATAGTATTATCCAGATTGATGGGGAGATTAGTTCTGACTTAAGTATAGAGGATGCTGTTAAGAAAATACGAGGAGAGCGCGGTTCTGTTGTTGTTTTGACGATCTTTCGGGAGGGCGATAACGATACGCAAGACATCTCTGTGACACGTGACAAAATTGAGATCAAAAGTGTCACGACAGAGCGCACTGCCTCTGGCATCGGTGTGATACGGGTTTCTCAGTTTGGTACAGATACTGATCAAATTTTTCGTGAGGAGCTTGAAAAAATGCAACGTGACGGTCTGCGTAAGATTATCGTTGATCTCCGAAATAACCCAGGTGGCATCCTTGGTGGCGCTATACAGATGGTTAGTGTTTTTGTGCCGCAAGGAGCAGTTGCAGTTATTGAACAGTCTTCAGGAGGTGCTGAGAAGGTTAATAAAACAAATCGTAAGCCACTCTTTGACAATGACACGGAGATTGTTATCTTGATCAATCAAGGTAGTGCGAGTGCTTCTGAGATTTTTGCTGGTGCGCTCAAAGCGCATCTAGGGGATCGTGTGACACTTGTTGGGCAGAAGACGTTTGGTAAGGGCTCTGTGCAAGAGCTTATTCAAATGTCTGGTGGCACGTCAGCAAAGATTACGATTGCGAAGTGGCTCACGCCAGATCGACAAGTTATTGATGGAGAGGGCATTGCTCCAGATGTAGAGATTGAGATCAGCGATGAAGATTATGATAATGACCGTGATCCCCAACGTGATATTGCACAGCAGATCCTCGAGGGCACATATGATCCTATTACAGTTGTAGCGGATGATGACGATGCTGTAGATAAGACGGCAGACCAAGCCTCACAACAGAATGCAGACAAATCTGTAGATCGGCCAGCTGTGGGTGATGAGGTGCAAGAGTAGCTGTCTACTATTTCCATCCTCCACTTGTCTGTTTTTGACTGTTAGCACTTGCCTTGACAGAGTGCTAATTCACACTATAATGTAGTATAGTTACATGTTGTTTTAACGGTAGCGTATTGTAATTCTCTATAAAAAAATATGGCAAAGAAAAAAATTACTCCGATTGGTCTGAAGGTACTAATCGCACCGCAAAAAATTGAAGAGAAAACTGCTTCTGGCATCTATCGTCCTGATGCAGGCGAGCAAAAATCTCAAATGGGAGAAATCATGGCGGTGGGTGATCACGAGGAAATGCATCTTTCAGTTGGTCAGAGTGTCTTGTACAAGAAATTTTCTGGTGATGAGGTTCAGATAGATGGTGTTGATTATGTGGTTGTTAAGCAAGAGGATGTTCTTGTGATTATTGGATCGTAGGGCGTGTCAGAGAGGTATGGTATTTACAAATACATATGTGAAAAGCAAAAAAAGCCCTTGTGGGGGCTTTTTTACTGGTTAGTAGCTGTGGGGTAGCCGAACTCTTTCCATGCTGGGAATCCACCGTTGATCGTGTATGTGTCAATGCGACCGAGCTGGTACAAGAGAACGCTTGCATTAAATCCTTGCAGGTTATTGGATCCGTAGAGATATATCGTCTTATCTGCTGGCAGTTCTTTTCGACGTGATTCGAGTTCCACGAGTGGAATGTGAATTGCTTCTGGGATATGTTCCTTTTCAAAATTGAGGCGCGTTCTTATGTCGAGTATCGCATAAGATATTTTTTGGTTTTCTTTTTCGCCTTGCATGATCGCACTGAGATCTCTTGGTTCTGTTGCGCGCATCTTGAGCGTATCTAGTGGATTATCGGGATCTGGGGCTGCAATCGTTGCTATGCCAGCGGCTTTCCATGCGAGAAGGCCTCCATCTAGTACGGTTGTCACATATTGATCTGGCATGCTTGCGATCAGCTTGAGTAGCTTCTCATCTGATTGAGGGGTGTTTCCCTGTGTATGGATCAGAACAATATTTTCAATAAATGTGTAGTCAGTGGGGTTGAAATTTTCGATGTGAATACTGTCTTTGATATGATCAGCATCGAATTCTTGTTGTGTGCGAATGTCGACAAAGATTGTCGCAGGTTGTTTCATAGCGTTTGAGACTGAAATCAGCGGTAGCTTGCTGACAGTTTCTTGTAATTTTTCTGGTGTTACATCTGCCTTTTGCACGGCTTTTTCTTGTGCGTCTTTGTGTTTTTTTTCACTGGTAAAAAATTGCGCTATTGTTGCTGCAAAAACAATGACGAATGCTAAAAAGAATCCGACAAAAACCTTTTGTGGAGTGATGGATTTCTTTCCTGTCATAATATCTGATCACTAGTCATTGTGATAGAGATTTGTCCCGATGCTTTTTGTCGTGTATTTGTCATTGCGTAATCTGGTGAGTGTTGTGGGGTGCTTAGCGTGGATTGTTTTGGGTATACTTGTGTATGCCCTATACTTTCTGACTAGAGTAACTGCGTTCCGACGATCGTGGGGTTTCCGCTGATAAAAGCAAAGACATCTTGCTTAGTCTTTCCTTCGCGCTGCAGGGAACCGATCATGATAGCTGTGTCTTGTGTGCGGACGCAAAACTCTTTTTGCTCAGTGAGAAATGTCGTGCCAGCAGCGAGGTTTTTGTAGTCATAAGTACCTGTGTATGGCAGGATGTCGTAGATTTTGACGCGTGTGATTGAGTGATCATTATGCCAGTTTGTGTAGAGTCCTGGCCAGTGCATGAGTCCTCTGTGTCGGTTTACGATTTCTTTTGTAGTACTTAACCACACAACATGACCATCACCTCTAGAGATGAGTTCGCACAATGTTGCATTGGCGTGATCTTGCTCTCGTGGCTCAATTTTGCCAGCAAAGTAGTCTGGCAAAAGCTTGAGCATGGTATTTGCACCGAGTGTAGCTAAAATCTCACTTAGTCGCGCAGTGTTGTCTTTGTCCTGAATTGGTACCTTTGCCTGCGCAAGCATTGGGCCAGTATCGAGACCCTCGTTGATCTGGATGATAGTAATGCCAGTTTCAGTCTCGCCGTTGATGAGGGTGTTTTGTATTGGGGATGCACCGCGGTACTTTGGTAGGATGGATGCATGAATGTTGATTGCTCCATGCTTTGCTATTTTCACATAACTGGCAGGGAGGATCTTCCCATACGAAACGACCACGAGGAGGTCTGGCTTGAGCTCAGAGAGTTCCTTGTGGAGATCTTCGTCTAGCTTGTTTGGTTGCCATAGATGGATGCCATTTGAGAGAACAGTTTCCTTGATGGGATTGCTTTGGACGTCTCGATCGTGTGATCTGCCTCTCCCTACTTTTGCGTCTGGCTTGGTGATTGCTCCGATCACTTTGGTGTTTTTTTTGTCGGCAATCAGTACGTTGAGAATCGGTAATGCAAAGTCACCAGTACCCATAAAGATGATGCGTTTAGCCCCATCCTCTTTGTTAGCAGAGAAAATTTCATTGTTGCGGATATCAAAGTTTGCCATGGAAACGTTTTAGGTTCAATGAATGATGATTGCTTAACTTATATCGATATGTTCTCGTAGAGCTCTTTGTTCCTCGTAGCGTTCGGCAATGACTGTTCCGTTGAGGTGATCGATTTCATGCTGAAAAACAATTGCGAGAAAGCCTTTGAGTTTTATTTTACACTGCTTTGCTTCACGATCAAAATAGGTGACTGTGATTTTTTCGTGACGAATTACCGAAAATTCTTTGCCAGGTATACTCAAGCAGCCTTCTGGAAAAATGACTCTTTGGGGTGACTTTCTTGTGATCTCTGGGTTTATGATTGTGAACGTGTGGTCCTCTGCATCAATTACCGCTAATTGCATGTTAAGGCCAACTTGTGGTGCAGCCAGACCGCAGCCATGCTCAACTTTCATTGTCACGAACATTTGATCGATGACTTTTTGTATTTCTGGTTGTGTTATGTCCTGCTCAGGTATGGCCTGGGCTTGTGCCGACAATATATCATGGGGTACATACGTCAGGGGCAATGATTGGCATTTTTTGGCATTTTCTAGCATGGGAGTATGTCGAGATTTGTGATCTATTTTGCACTTTTTTCTTTTGTGAGTTTGTCTGGTCGGTGATTTGGACAGGTCTTGTCACTACAGCGTTCTGGAATGGTCTTTGTTCCAAGCATCATAAGGGCTCCGCATTTCGTGCCGTCTTTATCGTCACGCTTGTGGGCACATATTTCGCCCGTTGGCTTGGTTTTGATTGCATTCTTGCAGTCTGGATATTCTGTGCAGCTATAGAAAGGACCAAACCTTCCATTGCGTTCCATCATCTCACCCTTGTTGCACATAGGACAGCTGATGCCAGTTTTTTTCTTCGCAGCCTCTTCGGGGTCTTCTTTGATAAATTTACATTTTGGGTAATTGTTGCATGAAATAAATTTTCCAAAGCGACCTTCTCGCTCAATGAGCTTCCCATGTGTTTTGGCACGCGGCTTTGCCTCGGGTCCGCACTTTGGGCAATCCTCACCGGTTTCCTTGGGGGGTTCGAGTTCTTTACCTTCGAGAGTTCGTGCTCCAGAGCACTCTGGAAACGTTTTACATGACAAGAAGCGTCCGGTTTTTGCTAGTTTGATAATCATGCCTTTGTCGCACTCTGGACATTTCATATCAGGATCAGCTTCGCCAAGGTCGGTAGCTTTGTCGAGTTTTTCCTTTGCTTTGACATCCTTTGCAAACGGTGTGTAAAACTCTGTCAGGGTTTTTGTATAGTCGCGCTCGCCACGTGCAATTTCATCTAGCTCATCTTCCATCTCCGCTGTGAATGTGTCGCTAATGTATTCACCGAAGTGCATCTCTAGAAAGTCACTGACAACCTCACCTGTGTCGGTCGGCTTGAGTGAGCGACCTTCTTTTTCGACGTAGCCGCGGTCTTGGATAGTCTTGATGATAGAGGCATACGTACTTGGTCGTCCTATGCCACGCTTTTCGAGCTCTTTGACGAGGCCAGCTTCACTATAGCGTCCTGGTGGCGCAGTTTCTTTTTGTTCATCGTGAGCTCCCTTGCAAGTTAGTGTGTCACCAATGCTAAGCTGTGGCAATTCGACGTCTTCGCTTCGCGCGCCTGTATCGGCAAGAAGCCAGCCTGGATCCAAGACTTGTGATCCGGTGAGTGTAAAATCTGGGATCTTTTGTTCTGTGATGCTTGCTGTAATGCGTGTATTCTTAAGCGTTGCTGCAATCATCTGTGATGACATGGTTCGTGCCCATATGAGTTCATAAAGACGTTTTTGGTCATCAGTTGTACCAGCTGTTTTTTGGCTGAGCTGTGATGGGCGAACTGCTTCGTGGGCTTCTTGTGCGTTTTTGCTCCGTGACGTATAGGTGCGCGCTTCGTAGTTTTTTTCACCGTACGTGTTTATGATCGTTTTTTTGATGTCTGCAAGCGCATCTTTGCTTAGGGTCACTGAATCGGTACGCATGTATGTAATATGACCACCTTCATAGAGTTTTTGTGCTGTACGCATCGTGCGTGATGGAGAGAATCCAAGCCGTGAGCTCGCAGCTTGTTGTAGTGTGGATGTTGTAAATGGAGCGTATGGTTTGCGTGTGCGTGGTGTTTCTTTGATATTACTTATGCTCCACGATCCTTTTTTTGCTTTTGCTACGATGTCAGAAATCCTTTTTTGCGCAGAAGCCACTGCCTTTTCTCTGTTTACAAGTTTTTCCTCCTCTGTTTCTCCTGTAGCCACATCTTGTGTGAGAATTTTAAAATCCTCACTGCAGTTGAAGGTGAGTACATCTGAGTTTTTGCATTGCAAGTCTGCAGTGATTGCCCAGTATACATCTGGGATAAATGCGCGGATTTCTTTTTCTCGGGTGACGAGGATGCGGAGTGCAGGGGATTGGACGCGCCCAGCGCTGAGGCCATAGCGCACTTTCTTCCAGATGATGCCAGAGAGGTCGTAGCCCACGAGTCGGTCAAGGACGCGGCGCGCTTCTTGTGCCTGGCGAAGATTTTCATCAATCGCACCTGGGTTTTTGAGTGCTTCGTTCACTGCGGTTTTGGTGATTTCGTTGAATGTCACGCGTTTCATTTTCTTTGAAGAAAATCCCGCCTCACGGAGAATTTCAGCAATGTGCCATGCTATCGCTTCACCTTCACGGTCGGGGTCAGTCGCGAGGTAGATTGTATCTGCTCGCTTACTTAAGCTGAGCAGCTCTTTAACTGTTTTGTGCTTATTGGTTGATATTTCGTATCGTGGGATGAATCCACTTTCTATATCTATGGCGGCTTTGTTGGATTTTGGAAGATCACGAATGTGCCCGACAGATGATGTAACGCTGTAGCCTGGGCCTAAATACTTTTTGATTGTCTTTGTCTTTGTTGGTGACTCTACGATAAGTAAGTCCATAAAATTCTCAATAGTGGTCAATAGATCTGGGCGCTTTTTTCTATCATTTATTGATGGAGTGCGTATTGTCCTCCTCCAAGGTGGATCGTTACGCCTTGAATTTCCATCATAACAAGTGTACTGCTTACAACTGCTCCTTCTAGTGTAGTCTCTCGTACAATCTTGTCAATAAGGACACCATTTGGATGTTTAAGCAAGGTTTCGTAGATCGCTTTTTCTTGGCTTGTTTCTGGTGTGTATGTTGTTGCACTTTTTTTCTTGCTATTTGAAACGCCGAGTGCTTGTGCTATATCGTTTGCGGATTGTGCGAGCGTTGCTCTGTTTGATGCGATCAGATGATTACTTCCGACGCTAGAGGGTGTGAAAATTGATCCTGGAACAGCAAAGATTTTTTTGTTGGTTTTGTGTGCCATTTGCGCAGTGATAAGTGTGCCAGAACTTTTTGCTGCCTCAATGATGAGTACTGCGTCGCTTAACATGACCATTGTTGCATTGCGAGCAGGGAAGGTTCCTTTATTTGGAGTTACCCCTGGTGCGAATGTGCTCAGTAATAGGCCGCCAGATGTGATGATGTCATGAGCTAGTTTAGTGTGCGCGCGCGGGGCTATTGTTTGATCATCGATGCCCCCACCAAGCACAGCGATTGCTTTGCCGTATGCGTTTGGTGTCGCGTCGCGTGCCGCTTCGAGGCTTGCATGATGAGCGATGCCGTCGATACCTAGAGCAAGGCCGCTTACGATATGTAGACCATATGTCGCTAGGTCGTAGCTGAGACGTGATGCTGATTGCTTACCGTATGTCGTGAATTTGCGTGAGCCAACGACAGCAACACATGGTTTCTGCGTGATCGCGATGTCTCCACGATAGTAGAGGATTGCTGGCGCGTTTTTTTCCTGCAAGATCTTTGATGGATACTCTTTGTCGGTTATGCTGATTATGCCTATTCCTTGATTTTTATATTTTTCCCACAGAGCCTCAGGTGTGAGCTTTCTTTGCTTCAAATTTTTCTGAAAAAGGTCGATCGCGGTGACATCATTTTCGCTCAGTCCAGCTCGTAATAATTCTGCGTCTGGAGCGTTCCACACTTTTTCTGGACTTGGGAAGTACTTCAAAAGGCGCAAGATTTTTTCTTGGCCGATACTTGGTACCTTGTGCAGCGCGTGGAGGATTTCACTGTGGTGTATTTTTTCTTGCATCGTGTTTTATCAGGGGGGTTTGACTTTTTGCTAGGGAAGTGATAACCTCAAATGTCGCAAAACATTGCGTGCATCATACCATGAATCTAGACAAAGACAAGAAAGCACTATTCTGTGCTTTGGATACGAGATTGTAGCGTCCTCCTCCTTGCTACATGATCAACTCCGAAGCCAGAATAGTGTTTTTTTCTTTTCTCTTTGTATGTGGTGTGTGGCGCATTTAGCGTCTTATTGCATGTCTATAATTTTGGTCGTTGCTTTATCAAAAAACCTCCTTGACTTTTTTGGTTTTTGTGAGTGCTATAAGTCTTTGACTCCGGGTGATGCAAATAGATTTATGTGATAAAATATTTTTCCAAGGAAAAAATTATATACTTTTGTCAGTTTCTCGAGTTGTCAAAACTTCACAGAACATGTGTATAGAAATCTTTAAATCTCCTGTGTTTAGAGCGTAATTTTTGAGCTCTAATTTTCGTACTCCTTATGGAGAGTGGCTATGATTGTGTTATTTACATCTCCAAGTTTTGAGAGTTCATCATCTGTGAATCTACCCAGGACGTAATGTGCGCCTGACATGTTTGCTTTTTGTTGTTGTGTGCGATTTTCGATGCCGATACGTAACCGGCGAAAGTTTTTGGTGCCTGATTTTTCGATAATGTCGATAATGCCATTGTGTCCTGCAGCGCCTCGGTTACGTGCGTCTTTGTGGTGGCCAATCTCTATATCGAGATCATCATGTAGAATGATGACATTGGATGTAATGTCTGCGCCGTAGAAGTCACATAGTGCACGGACAGATTCCCCGGATCTGTTCATAAATGTTGTCGGCTTTGCGAGAATTATTTTTTTGCCACTGCAGAATACCTCGCATACTTGCGCTAAGAATTTCTTGTTTTTTTTGAATGTGTTTTCGCCATGGTTTTTTGCTATCGCATCAACTGCTAAAAATCCTGCATTGTGTCTGGTTTGTGCATATTTCTCGCCAGGGTTGCCGAGGCCGACGATGAGTGTTGGTGTTGAGGTCGCCATAAAATTATCTTGCTGTTGAGGGGGTGCTGTTCCCAGTCGATTTGGGCGGCAGAGGTCCAAACTCTTTTTCCACCATATTGCGATCAGCTTCTTCATATGAATATTGTTCTATGAGATCTTGTCCTATCGTGATGAGTATGTCTGTGCTGCTTGTAGATTCAGTATCTCGGTCTATAGCTATTTGGTCAAGTTTGTCATCTAATGGTGGCGAGATACTTTGCGTGAATGTGTCTTGCGTTATGTGTGGTGTGATGCGTTTGGTGATTGTGTCGAGTGTAAAAGGTTTTGTGCCGCTTGTGTAGTCAATTATAGAAGACTGTTGCCTGATATCTTCACTTGCTGGAGCGAGTTGTGTTGTGATATTGGTAATTCGTAGTCCCTTCAGCACATCTATAATTCTTTTTGTTGTTGTGTGATTGTTTGGTGGGGCGATAATTGTGATTGAGGCATCTTCAGCGACTACAGCATCTCGCCGTAGTGTGATTTTGTCGAGGCTAAATATTTCATCTGCATACTCTTGAATTTCGTCCCACGATCCTGTACGTGGGGCGAGTCCGCTTAATGCTCCGACAGGTGTTTTGATATTGGTGCTAATCAGGAGACTTTCTTTTTTCCAAGCGTCAATCACAACGTTTGTGATGTTGTGGGTGTCAATTTGCTCAAAGAGAGCGAGGAATGATCGTACCTCTTTGGTGCTGATTGTTGTTTCTGTGTGCTTGCTGATGGTCTGCAATAAGTCGGTGATGATACGGGGGTTGGTGAGTGTGCCCAGGGAAAGGGCTTTGTTCCGGATTGCTTGCATGACGTCTTGCTGGCGTTTGGCCCGTCCGAAGTCGCTCTCTGGATCGTCATGACGCGTGCGAACATACTTGAGTGCTGTTGAGCCGTCTAGTGTGTGAAAGCCTTTTTCGATGTAAAACGGCTCATAACTATAGTTCGGACCTGGATAGAGTGGATCATCTATAGTTCGCGGAACGGTTATTTTGATCCCATTAAGTGCATCGACGATACCGCGAAAGCCTTCGAAATCCATCACGAGGCTGTAGTGAATTGTCAGATCTGTCACGGTTTGTACTGCGTCGATACTGTAGTCCAGAGCAGTTGTTTTTCCGAGCTGTTTTTTTGTGGTGGAGTCATTATCCTGATCTGCACTTCCTGGTTCTTCTGACTCATTGGAGATGATTATCGCGCGTGATGACGATTCCTTCTTCGTGCTTTGATTTGTGATTGTAGAACGATCACTTATTGCATCTGATTTTTCATAGATTTTACCGATTGTATAGAACGCGTTAATTTTGTTGAGACCTTCATCGGTTTCAACAAGGAGATCTCTGGGAAGAGAGAGAAGTGCGAGGCGATGATTGATTGTATCGATACTTGCTACGATGATTGTGTCTGTTAGGTAGCGACCTTTTTTGACTGTGTCTTCACCTGCGATGCCTAGCAAAAGAACATTTATTCTGCCATCTGTGTAACCTCGCAAGGCTCGGAGGTTTGGCTTGCTCAAGAGCTTTGAAAATGTTTGTGCTGCTGACTCTTGTGTTTGACCTGTTCGCACAAATACAGTTTGTGCTGCCTGTACAACTTTGTGTCCAATGAAGATACAGTATAGTGTTATGCCAAAGAGAAAAATCGTAAAAGATACAACAAAAAAACCGCTAACAGCTCGCTTGTGTGTAGCGTCTTTGTTTCGTTTTATGCGCTGATTTTTTTTCATGCTGAATGTCGGTCTACGCTATGATCAGTTTGCTGTGTTTATTTTAGCATAGGGATCTCCTCCTATTTTTTGCGGATTAAATGCTTTTCGTGCTGTATTGCTTGCAGCTTGTATTTGTGGTAAAATGCCCCATACAAAGAGACTATTAGCGGGTTTCTTGGTGGGATTTTCTTATCAGTATTTGTCTCTGTAATCGTCAATATTATAAAAATAAAATGTTCAAAAAAAGTTACGGTGCTCGCTCAGGTGAAACTGGTGAATCTGTTGGAGGGTTTATGTACGAAGTGATAAAGATGTTTGTACTTGCTCTGGTGATTATCGTACCTATACGCATTTTTTTGTTTCAACCGTTTATTGTCCGTGGCGCTAGTATGGAGCCAAATTTTTCTGAGAAGGAATACTTAATCATCAATGAGTTTGGATATAAATATGTGGACCTTTTTGATGGGGCTATTACCGTAAAGCCTCGCAAAGATCTTTTCCGTGGAGACATCATTGTTTTTCGGGAGCCTGTTGGAGATCACAAAGACTTTTATATCAAACGCGTTATTGGTGTGCCTGGTGAGACGGTAGAAGTGGCTGATGGTCAAGTCGTGATCTATAATAGTGAAAATCCCGATGGCTTTGTGCTTGATGAAAATGCGTACCTCCCACAAAAGCGAAAGACGCTTGGTATGGTTAAGTACACACTAGCGGAAGATCAATATTTCGTTCTTGGTGATAATCGTAATGCTAGTAGTGATTCGCGACGCTTTGGACCTATTACTAAAAATGATGTCATTGGGAAGGTGCTGCTGCGTGCTTTTCCGCTGAACAAAGTTGGCCTTTATAAGTAGATTTTTACAGATGTTTTATGAGAAAATTTTCTCCATGAATTGTAATGTTCAACGATGATCCTAGAGCGCATATAATTTGGTAACTTATGAGAGGCTATGGCTGCAACTACAAAAAAAACAGCGACTAAGGGCACGAAGAAGATGGCGAAAAGCGTAATAAAAAAAGCTGCCAGTAAAGCTGCGACCAAAGTGGCGACAAAGAAAGGTGCTGCGACCAAAAAGACTTCCACCTCCTCAAAGAAAGATGTTGTTGCAATAGAGCCTGTCCTGTTGCAATGTGTTAAGGGTATGCGCGATATCTTGCCTGGTGAGCAGTCATACTGGCAACAAGCACGTAAGGTCCTTGAGTATGAGGCTGAAGAATATGGCTTTGGCAGGATAGATGTTCCAGTCATCGAATATGAAAACACCTTCACACAGCCTATTGGTAAATCTACTGAGATGATTGAGCGTGAGGTCTACGCATTTAAGACGCGTGGTCGCGAAAATGTTCTTCTTCGTCCTGATTTTACCCCTTCTATAGCGCGTGCGTATTTGCAACATTCGATGAATATGTTCACGCAGCCAATTAAGCTTTTCTCGACTGGGCGCTCGTATCGCTATGATCGACCTGCAGAAGGACGTTATCGTGAATTTCACCAAGCAAATTATGATATTTATGGGGAGGAGGATCCTGTATTGGATGCACAGGTGATTCAGATTGCATACCGCGTTTTGCAGAAACTTGGCATCAAAAATGTTCAATTTCAGGTTAACTCAATCGGCACACAAGAGTCACGTGCGCAATATAAAGATCTTTTGACGAGCTACTTCCTCTCTAAAAAGAACAAGCTTCCAAGTAAATATCGAGACATTATCGAAAAAGATCCGATGAGGATTTTTGACTCAAAAGATGAAAAGGTTATGCAAGTTTGTGTTGGGGCTCCACAGGCGATTGATCATCTTGATAAGGAGTCACGTGATCACTTTAAAAACCTTTTGGAATATCTTGATGAGCTTGACCTTCCATACATGATTAACCCTACACTGAATCGTGGCATGGATTACTATACGCGAACTGTTTTTGAGGTCTATGCTATTGATGAAAAAGGTTTGCGTCATGCGCTTGGTGGCGGAGGTCGATATGATGACTTAATCGAGAATCTGGGTGGAGAGCCGACGCCTGCTATCGGATTTGGCTTTGGTATCGATCGTCTCGTTCTTGAGATGAAGCGCCTTAAGACTAAGTCGTATAAGCCACCGCAGCCAAAGGTGTATCTTGCGCAACTTGGGGATTTGGCTAAAAAGAAGAGTTTGAAGATTTTTGCTGAGATTGAGAATGCTGGTATTCTGGTTGCGGAAAGTTTTGGGCGTGGTAACCTTATGGAACAGATGGAGCAAGCGCAGAAAATTGGCGTAGAAGTTACCCTGATCATTGGCCAAAAAGAGGCGCTTGATGGCACAGCGATTGTCAAGAATATGCATACAGGAACGCAAGAAACTGTGACACAGGAAAGTGTCATCAATGCTGTGAAATCAGCTATGAAAAAGCATGTTGTCGTTAAGAAAGTCAACAAGAGAGATGGTAAAAAGGACGATAAGAAAGCTAGAAAATCACAGAAGAAATAATTCTTTGGCAATCGCTTATGAGTACTGAAAATGAGGGTTGTATTTTTTGTAAGATCATTGCAGGAGAAGTACCTACGGCACTCTTGTATGAAGGTGAGAATGTTGTGGCATTTGATGACATTAACCCACAAGCTCCTGTGCATACACTTATTATCCCGCGCACGCATATTGCATCGATGAATGATGTAAGTCTGCAGCAAGATGAGATTATTGCACGTATGTTTCATGTAGCTCGTGATATTGCAAAAGAGAAGGGTGTTGATCAGACAGGATATCAGTTGTTGATCCGTACAGGTCGCGATGCTGGTCAAGAGGTGGATCATATTCACCTTCATTTGACAGGAGGTAAGGAACTTGGTATGAATATTGGGTAGAGAATTTTCTTTGAGAAAAAAGGGGAATAAAATGTCTGAAGAAGATCGTGATATTGGTGCTGTAATTTTTTGTTTGCAGGGTAGCGATTTTGATGGATTTTTTGAGTGTGCAGAATTTTGTCCTGAGATTTATGCGTACATCGCTGACTTTCCACATGAGAAAGAAGATAGTAGTAGGAAGGTCTTTGGTATTACAACGACTTATGCTGCTAACGGTGAGAATCAGAGATTTATCTATGGCTTGTATGAAGTGCACGAAGGATCCGTGTCATTTGGAGTTTTTGTCATTGATGCCCTTACCTTGATTGCGCAATGTCCTGCATCGATTGAGTATTATTCCGATAGAGCAAGTCGAGAGTCTGTTGTGATGACAGAGATGGAATCTCGAAAATTTAGAGTTCTTGTCTCAAGGGCTATCACTGAGCTCCAGTATAATGGGGAGTCTGAATATAGAATTGAATGGTGACTCCTGTTCGACGCACGCCATCTCCTAAAGGGGGATGGCGTTTTGAATATAATTTGACGTGATATGATTTATACCGTAGGCTTTTGCTAGGTTAGCTCGTTTACAAATACATACATCGGAGTGATAAAAAATGATTTATAGATATCTTGTTTTTCCAGCCTTGTCTTTGTTGGATCCAGAGTTCTGTCATGACCTTGCTAGGAGGTTCTTGAAAATTTTTTTTGTTATTTATTTGTTAAAAATGCGAAAGAAGTTTTTTGGAGCGCCAACGATGCCTACTCACGTAGGTGAGCGGTATTTTCTCAATCCACTTGGTCTTGCGGCAGGATTTGATAAGAATGGTGATCTTGCCGAAGCTGCGTATTTGCTGGGTTTTGGGTTTCATGAGATTGGAACGGTTGTGCCGGAGCCTCAGGCTGGCAATGCTCGCCCACGCGTTTTCAGGTTGGTTAAATGCAAGGCCCTCATTAATCGCCTTGGTTTTAACAGTGAGGGCTTGGTAGCTGCTAGCGCATATATTGATCAGTTTTGCTCTAAGTATGGCGGCTCATTTCCTTTTCCAGTGATGATTAGTATTGGGAAGAACAAGGATACGCCACTTGAGCTTGCTACAGAGGATCACGATCGATGCATTCAGGAACTTATTCGGTTTAAGCCGTTTGCGGTAGTGATTAATGTCGCTTCTCCAAACACACCTGATTTGCGAGACTTGCTCCACGGCGATTATTTGCGATCAGTGATTAGGTCTGGGAGGACTAGTATGCAGATGGGCTGTAGTTTGCATAGCGTTGATATGCCACTACTTTTTCTTAAGTCTTCCCCTGATATGAGTCGGCAGGGTATAGTCGATTTTCTAGAGATCTGTGAGCAAGAGGGTGTTGATGGCATTATTGGTACGAACACTACGACTGATCATACGGATGTTTATGAATTCAAACATGGACATCAGGATGGCGGTTTGAGTGGTAAACCATTAATGCATAAGTCACTTGCTTTTGCTGAGGTGGTTCGTGAGAGCTGGAAGGGTATATTCATATATGCTGGTGGTATCAGTACGCATGATGATCTGAAGGATGTGCGAGAGAATTATGGGGCAGACTTAGTGCAAGCCTATACGGGTTTTGTTTACGAAGGCCCAAATTTTCCAGCGAAGGTTGTTGAAGGTAAATAGTATTTTTTTTCTGAAGTATGTCAATGACAAACAAACATAGGAGTTGCAAAGATGACAGTTATACAACAAGTCTCAATTAGATTTTCTGAATTGGGTGGAAAGAAATTTGAGATGGGGGATGAAATTGTATTTACCCATGGTTTGGTTGATATCCATTCACATGGTCGAGATAACAATCAGCTTCTTGGCGATGGTATGACCGATATTTTGTCACACTCTGTTCGCCAGTTTGGAACCGTGCTTTTGATGCCAAATCTCGCTGACAAAGATGCGCTTATGACACCAGAAATGGCAATTGCGTATCATGATCGGGCGACTAAGGCTACAGGTGGTGAGATAAATATTCTAGTTACTGTCTACTTAAATACCGACTTGACAGAAGATCACATCAAGATGATTTCTGAGGATTCGCGGATTGCTGGTATCAAGTCTTATCCCGCACACGGCACAACAAACTCTGAACATGGCTTGCGTACGCCTCTTGAGGCGCATAAGCAGCTTGAGTGGATGCAAAAGTATAAAGTGCCTTTGCTTGTGCATGGTCAAGTGCGGACAGATGATGATGGTGATGTGATGGATGAGTGGGACCGTGAGCCGTATTTCTACGAAGAAGTTGCTCCCGAGCTTGATCGTCTTTATCCCGAACTACCTATCTCGTACGAGCACCTCTCAACAGGCGTAGGTGCGCAGGCGGTGATTGATCGAACAGGTCCGACACAGGGTACGTATACATCCTTTCACTTGGGGTATACGCGGACAGATGCTATGGATATTGGCGTTCGCACTGACATGGTTGGAAAGCCTATGGCACAGCATGCGAGAGAGAAGCCAAAACTGTGGGATGCTTTATCTGCTCATCCTCACTTGTTTGCGCTCGGATCAGATGATGCATGGCATCCGATGAGAGCAGACCATCCAATAGCCTCAAAACATGCTCAGAATTGTGCATGTGGATGGGTCCATGGTCCGTATCGAGTAGGGTCTTATCTTGACCTTTTTGAAAAGCATAATGCTCTACATCTATTCGGCCAATTTGCCTCTGTGAACGCTGCAAGATTTTACGGTTTTCAGGTACCTGACAAAACTATCAGGTTGCGTAAAATGAATTATAGGGTAGTCGATCAATTGCAGTTTGGTAATTATTCTGCACAACCGCTTAATGCGGGTGAAGATCGAGTTGGTTGGTGTCTGGTTGACTGAAGTGCTGATATTTCTATAACCATCTACATGGAGACGGAAAACCGTCTGTTCTGTGGATGGTTTTTTGTTTCTTTCATCATGATAGGATTGATTTCTCGCTGCTACGATTATGTCTGCATCTAACATTAAAAATCGACTTGCTTGCACTATCTTGTCTTCGGGTGTATACTTTTGGCACTGCTAAATATCTGTGCTTGCACGATATTGTGCAGAATTATTACAATATATTAGAAAGGGGACGGTAGTTTATGGTTTACGTCTACAAAAAGAACGAGCGAGAAAGTGCTGATGGTCTCATTAAGCGCTTTACGCGACGTGTTCAACAGAGTGGCGTGCTTATGGGTGTGCGCCGTAATCGCTTCAACAAAAAAGCGAAGACGCGTGCAATGCGACGTGAGGAAGCAATCTATAAGTCGCAGATGCGTACAAAGATTGATCGCATGAAAAAGCTCGGTCATTTCGATGATGATGCTTTGAAGGATCTGAAGAAGAAAATGCGACAGCAACGGTAAGCGTTGTCTGCAAAACTGCGTACAGCCTTCCGAGGTTGTACGTGTTTTGTTGAGGGGGTTTTATTTGGTTAAGCAGTATATAAGGATATTATGTTAAAGAAACAAATTTTGGAAGATTTGAAGTCTGCTATGAAAGCAGGGGAGACGCAGAAGCGAGATACATTGCGCATGCTTGATAGTATGGTCAAGAATGAAGAGATTTCTGCTGGAAGTCGTGAGAATGGATTGGATGATGCTGGTGTGATTACTCTCGTAAAGCGAGCTATTAAACAGCGAACAGAATCCGCAAAGCAGTATGATGAAGCTGGTCGCTCTGAACTTGCGGAATCAGAGCGTGCAGAGGTTGCTGTGCTTGAGGCGTATCTCCCAATACAGTTAAGCGATGAGGATTTGCGTAGTATGCTAGAGTCTGTGATCACTGAAGCTGGTGCAACGCAACCAAGTGATATGGGTAAAGTGATGGGTGCTGCAATGAAAGCTGTTGGTGACGGTGCGGATGGTGGGCGTGTGCGCGATATGATCACAGCCCTTCTTAAAGACTAGAGCTCTTATGAATCTCAAGATTGAGTATGCAAATTTTGTAGAGATGCCGTATGATCTCGCGGTAGTAGAAGATATTGTCCGTGTGACAATATCTTCCTGTGATTATGCTGAGATTTTGGATGCCCGCACAGTGTTATTGTCAGTAGCTGTGCTGAGAACGCATGAGATGCAAAAAGTTAATGCGCGTTTGCGCGACAAGAATGCAGCAACAGATGTGATATCTTTCGGGGATTATGCTGGCGAACAATCCATTGTAGATGTCCCTGCCGCACCTTCTGTTATTGATCTCGGGGAGATCCTTTTGTGTTGGGATTTTATTCGGGATTCTGCTACAATACAAGGTATTACTGCGCGCTATGAAGTGTGTTATGTGTTGTCACATGGAACGCTCCATCTTCTCGGGTACGATCATTGCTCGCGCATGTATGACATTCAAGAATCAGTGGCTGCAAAGTTGTCCTGAGACACGATCATCATTACTTAAGCTTATGAAAAACAGAACTCTTCTGTATAGTGTTCGCGCTGCTCTTGGGGGTTTGGCTTATGCGTATACGCATGAGAAAAATTTTCGTAGTGAGGTGTGGCTGGCTATCGTAGCTTTTGTTGCTCTCGGTGCTCTTGGTGGTAGTGTTGTTGATTATATTCATGTACTTTTGGTGTGCATGATCGTGCTGAGTGCTGAGGTTGTTAATACTGCGCTGGAGCGAGTGGTGGATATTATGAAGCCGCATAAGCACCCGTACGCGCGTGTTATAAAAGATTTAAGTGCAGCGTTTGTTTTGTTGAGTGTTTTATTTGCTGGTGTTGTGGGTGTGTTGGTTTATGTGCCTTTACTTGTAGAGCGTTTGTTTTCTTAGGACACAGATCAGTCTTTTCCTTTATTTTGTATTATGAAAAATAACATTATCACTAGTTTTGATGTTGGTTCATCGCAAGTACGATGTATTGTTGCAAAGCATGCGGAGGCTGATGATGCTGTTCATATTGTTGGTGTTGGCATTGTACCAGCTGAGGGTATGCGTCGTGGTGCGGTCATTGATATCTCGGACGCTGCAAATAGTATCGCTGCTGCTGCAACTGAGGCTGAGGAGATGAGTGGTGAGCGGATTACCGATGCGACGATCAGTGTGAGTGGTGTTGGGATTGCAATTGAAAAGGTCCGTGGCGTTGTTGCTGTTGGTAAGGCAGATGGTGAGGTAACCTCTGATGATGTAGAGCGCGTTATAGCTTCTGCACAGAGTGTTGCTGCACTTACAAATAAAGAGCCGATTCACATCATTCCTCAAATGTATCATTTGGATGATCAGAAGAACATAAAGGACCCACTAGAAATGCGGGGGGTACGTCTTGAGGTTGAGGCTGTGGTGATCAGTGCCCCAAAGAACACAGTTGATAATTTGGTGAGTGCTTTTAGTCGCGCTGATATTCGTGTCCATGACTTTGTCATTGAGCCACTTGCGGCAGCGCAAGCCGTTTTGACCAAGAAGCAGAAGGAGCTTGGTGTTGTATTGGTGAATCTGGGTGCGAGTACGACTTCTGTTGTCGTGTATGAGGAGGGTGAGGTTATTCATACAGCCGTCATTCCTGTTGGCGCTGATTTTATAACGCATGACCTTGCTATTGGTTTGCGGACTTCGATTGATACTGCTGAAAAAGTAAAGATCGCATATGGTAGTGCGATTTATGGTGAGATTAAGCGGACTGATGAAATTGACTTAAGTGAGTTTGATGCCCATGAGGAGGGTGTTGTGCGGCACGACCATGTCGTGGAGATTGTGAGTGCGCGGTTGGAAGAGGTCTTTACGCTTGTGCGTGAGGAGATCGTTGCATCAGGTAAGGATAAGTTACTTCCTGCTGGTGTAGTACTTACAGGTGGCGGCACTAATCTTGTGTTCGTTGTCGACCTTGCAAAAGACATGTTGGAGTTGCCTGTGCAGATTGGCTATGCGGACGGACTTTTGGGAGTAATGGATCATGTCGATGATCCTTCACATGCTACTGCAGTTGGACTTATTTTGTGGCACAGAGAGTTTGGTGATGTTGAGGATCTCTCTGGTGGGAACATGATGGGTGCAGTTGGAGAGGGTGTGACTGGTGTGATTGAGAGTGCTCACAGTATGATAAAACGTTTTCTTCCTTAGGAAAACCACGCTTTGCTCATTGCTTTGTTACGAATACCACATGTTCTGACGACGTACGGCACACGTCTTACAAGGAATATAGTATTTGTATCTCGCATTGTATGAAAGCGTGAAATTCCTAGGGGTAGGTGTGTAATTGACATACATTTCCTAGGCATGATACACTTATGTATCAGCAGATAAATCAGGTCATCAAATTTTTTAGATATTTCCTATGGCTGAGGTAAAAACCGATGTAGAGACATTTGCGCGGATCAAGGTGGTAGGTGTTGGTGGTGGAGGCGGCAATGCTATTTCTCGTATGATAGATGCCAACATGAAAGGTGTTGAGTTTGTTGCCGTCAATACGGATGCACAAGCTTTGCATCATTCACGTGCTGCAGAGAAGGTCCATATAGGCAAGACTATAACCAAGGGTCTCGGTGCTGGCATGAATCCTGAAGTTGGTCGCCAAGCAGCTGAAGAAAGTCGTGAAGAAATTCATGCAGTACTGAAGGGCTCTGATATGGTTTTTGTCACCGCTGGTATGGGGGGTGGCACTGGCACAGGAGCTGCACCCGTTGTAGCTGAGGTTGCACGTGAGATTGGCGCACTTGCAGTCGGTGTTGTCACGCGACCATTTGCTTTTGAGGGATCACAGCGCAGGAATATTGCAGAAGATGGGCTCGAGGCTTTGAAAGATCGCGTTGATACTATTATTACCATTCCAAATGATCGACTGCTTTCAATTATCGACCGAAAGACGAGCCTTCTCAATGCTTTTAAGATTGTTGATGATGTGTTGCGTCAAGGTGTGCAAGGGATCTCGGATTTGATTACCAAGCCAGGTATCGTCAACGTTGACTTTGCTGATGTACGAGCAATTATGTCTAACAGTGGTAGTGCGCTCATGGGTATTGGTATTGCATCTGGTGAAGATCGTGCCAAAGAAGCGGCAAAAGCTGCTGTTAATAGCCCACTCCTCGATCTATCAATCGACGGAGCGCATGGAGTCTTGTTTAATGTTACTGGCGGTAATGACATTTCAATGCTCGAGATCAATGAGGCTGCAAGTGTGATTACTGAATCGATAGATCCGGATGCTCGCGTGATTTTTGGCGCTGTAACTGATGATGAGATCAGTAAGGGGGAGATCCATATTACTGTTGTTGCAACAGGATTTGACGAGGGGCAGGGCATGACTGCAGAGGATATTTTGTCACGTGCAAGTAAGGATGCAAACGACAAGGGCAAGAAGTCTCTTAATTTTGATACTGTAGTAAAAGAGCCTGAAATCACTGCGACACCTGATAAGAAAAAGAGTGTTGAACCACTTAAGGCAGAGTCGGCATCAATTGACCACGATGATGATCCTCTTCTCACGCGACCAGAGACGACCCCCGAGAAGCCTTTTTCTCGCACCTCACTTGACGCAAAAATGATCATTGATGAGCCTGTAGAGCCACCACGTGCCCCGCTTTCTGCCAAAAGGGAAGATCCATCAACTTTTGTGGAGGAGACAGAGGATCAGTTTGAGATTCCAGCTTTTATTCGCAAGAAGATGAAGAAAAAGGATTAAGATAAAAAATCAGATAAAAAACACCGTACAGGTGTTTTTTACTTTTATAAAATATATTCTATTGATATATCAACTTAAAGTATTTTTGGTGGAACAGTTTTCTCGATTAGGTTACTGAAGGTGTTTTGATTCACCCTTTTTGAAAGAATCATTTTGTCTGGATGAAATGTTATTCCTGATATATCTGTTTTTAGAGTGTTTATTATTTTATCAATTTTTTTTGGGTTTGTTTTTATAAGGCTTGTATGTGGCTCGAATCCATAAGGCATTGCACTTACGGCACTCTCGTGATTCGTCATCGCTCGCTCAGCTGCCTGTGATAAAGATTCTAACTGTTGATTGGATTTTTGATCAAAAACAATAAAGATATACCCTGACTTTTCTCTGCTCATATATCCACTGATTGTAAGTGTGTCTCCTATTATCTTAAGAGAATATAAATTATTTGCAATTGATTCTTCTGCAGATTCATTCATCTCCACTTTCCATAGGGGTATCATAGGAGTAAAATCAAAATCCCTCCTATCCTCATAGATGCTAGTGGCTTCATTATATGCCTTTTTGATGATCCTATCTACACTGGGAGGGTAGGATAAGTAGCATGTATAGAGATGTTTCATAGCTTTATTCTATCATGAAGCAGGGTGTGAGTCTTGGTACTTCTCCTTCTCACTAACAATTTCTTGACCTCCTTTCGCGTATATATCGTATTTCCACCTTGAGATTGATAAATCCATTTTCTTGACATTTAGAAACCTTTTTGTTACCATGTTGTTATTGAATATTTAATGGCTTAGAGCGCTGTTCTAAGTAACTCTTTATGAAAAAGACATTTTCGGCGATTTGTATGGAGGCTCTTGCAGGTCTTTCGCCACGAGCGCAAGATTGTGTGGAAAGACGATTTGGCATAGGCCATGATACGCCTCAGACACTAGATGCTATAGGTAAAAAGCACGATATTACGCGAGAGCGCGTACGTCAGATTGTACGTGCAAGCCTTGCACAGATTCATGATAGTGCGAATGAAGACTACGAGTCAGCACAAGATGCAATAGAAGCTTTTGTCCGCTCACGAGGTGGGATTGTTCACGCTCCACGACTCTTTAAGAAATTCTTTAAAGACCATGGTGCTGATGGAGGTGTTATGCGATTTTTTATTGCAGCATCTGAGAGTGTCGTGCTTGTTGACCGACACAAGAAGCACCCAATTGAACCGTCGATTCATCTGACAGAATTTGATTTTGATCAGTGGCGTAATGTCCATCAGGATGCGCATGCGTATTTTGAACAAACAAAATCCGTTGCAACGGAAGATGATCTTTATGCGATTCTTGCAAAGAAGCATAAGTATCTTGACAGTGCTCATATCAAGGAGCACCTCCATGTTTCGCAAGAAATTGCCAAGAATAACTATGGACACTGGGGGAAAACTAAATGGAGTGAAGTAAAACCTAAGAGTATACGTGATAAAGTTCACCTTATTCTTAAGCATGCGAAAGAGCCGCTTCACTTTCGTGATATTGCACAAGAGATTGATGCAAAGAATCTCGGTAAAGGTAGTAGGAAGACACATCCACAGACTGTTCACAATGAGTTGATCAAAGATAAGAATTTTGTACTCGTAGGGCGTGGTACGTACGGCCTCGCATCAAAGGGCTATAAGAAAGGTAAGGTCAAAGATTTGATTATGGATGCGATTAATAAGTCAGCAAAGCCTCTTACTGCTGACGAGATTATTGATATCGTTCTTTCGCAACGCACAGTGAAACCTGCAACTGTCAAAATCAACTTGCACGCTATTGCCAAGAACGATGGTGGCGTTTACTATTTAAAGTAGGGTTTTCGGCCGTCTTCATATCTTGCTGCTACCCGCTCTTTTTATAGTCGTCAAAAATCAAAATGTTCGAAAACTTCACTTCTGTTTTAGGTCTTTTTATTAGCGCTTTTCAGGCAACCTGGTTTATCGCCGTACCGGTTGCTTTTTATATTTTGTTTAAAATGTTGTGGCTTGGCCATATCTCGGGTAAGTTTTTCTCGCAGGGTGAGAATATTGTTTTGGAATTGCGACCTCCGCGAGATATAGAGAAAAGTCCACAGCTTATGGAGAACTTTTTTAATCTTCTTGCTGGTACTGATAAAGGTAAGACGATTATAGAGCAAATGATTATTGGATATAATAATCCGTTTTTTAGCATAGAAATTGTGGGGGATTCAGGTACGGTGCATTTTTATATTCGTGCGCAACGTCAGTATAGAGAGCTTATTGAGAGTGGTTTGTATGCGCAGTATCCTGGAATAGAGATTATGGAGGTGCAAGATTATGTAGAGCGAGCACCAAAAATAGTCCCAAATACGTCATGGAAAATCTGGGGGACTGATTTTGAGCTTGTTAAGCCGGATGCATATCCCATCAAGTCATATCGTAAGTTTGAGGAGGATATTACCGGGAAGATGATTGACCCTCTTCATACTCTTATAGAGAATATGTCGTCACTTGGTCCTGGGCAGAAAATATGGCTTCAGTATATTATCACTGCAGAAGGTGCTGGTTGGAATGAGAGTGTTGGGCGCAAGGAAGTTGATAAAGTGCTTGGTAAAGAAACACAAGAAGGCTCACGCCTGTGGAAGGACATCAAGGATGTTTTCTTTGGGATATTTACGGGATGGTTTCGCGCACCTGAGTTTTCTCCGTGGGAGTCAGGTGCAAAGGATCAGGATCCTGTAGAGTTTCGTCTGACCCCAGGGCAAAAAGATACACTTAAAGGCTTGGAGGAAAATCTTGGTAAACCTTTTTTTGACGTCAAGATGCGTGGTATTGTCGTGGGTCGGGCCGAGGGATACACGCCAGTCAATATCAATGCTTTGATGGGTTCTGTTGTTAAGGCTTTCAGTGACAGTAACCATAATGGATTTAGGCCTGAGTCGCTTTCAAAGACGGGAGCAGACTATGCGTTCAAAGATGCTGTGACCAAACGGAAGGGTCGTCGTATTTATGAGCGATACCGTGATCGCGATCCCTCTGGTGTGATGTTTCATCTTTCGAGTGAAGAGCTTGCGACCCTCTTTCATATGCCAGATATGTCCGTGGTCGCACCAGGCGTGCAATACGTTGACTCACGTCGTGGTAGTGCACCAACCAATTTGCCGTTTATGTAGTTTTGCTTATATGTTTACACATTTTCCTTGAAAGCAATTTTCTAGTACACTAAGAGCTTAGAATCAATCCTTGCTATGAATCAAGATATTATCACGCCATTTGCACAGACAAACTTTCGTAACAAGAAAGTGGCTTTTGGCATAAAAACAGACGATCGTAGGAGGCATATGTATGCTATTGGAAAGACGGGTATGGGTAAGACAAACCTTCTTGAAAATCTTGCGATTCAAGACATTCGTAATGGCGCTGGCCTATGCTTTATTGATCCACATGGTGATACTGCTGAAAAACTAATTTCAATGGTGCCGCCGGATCGGGTTAAGGATGTTATCTATTTTAATCCTGGCGACCAGGACTTTCCACTATCGTTTAATGTTATGGAAACTGTTGATCCTCGATTCCGACCGCTTGTTGCTTCTGGTCTTATCGGCGTTTTTCAGAAGCTATGGGCAGATTCATGGGGTCCACGTTTGGAGTATATCTTACGCAATGCAATCTTGGCTCTCCTTGAGTATCCTGGGAGTACTCTTTTGGGTGTTATGCGTATTCTCGTTGATAAGAAGTATCGGATAGAGGTAATTAATCATGTGAAGGATCCTGTAGTACGTGCATTTTGGGTTGATGAATTCTCCCAATGGAATGAGCGTGTATTGCAAGAGGTTATCTCTCCAATTCAAAACAAGGTTGGGCAGTTTCTGACAAGTCCACTTATACGTAATGTTGTTGGTCAATCGCGCTCTTCATTCAACGTCCGCGAAGCAATGGATTCCGAGAAGATTATTATTCTCAATCTTGCAAAGGGACGGATCGGTGAGGATAACTCATCGCTCCTTGGTGCGATGATGGTGACAAAGATTCAGCTTGCTGCGATGGGTCGTGTTGATATGGAAGAAGATGATCGAAAGGATTTCTATCTTTATGTTGATGAGTTCCAAAACTTTGCGACTGAGTCATTTGCTAATATCCTCTCTGAGGCGCGTAAGTATAGGTTATCGCTTATACTGGCGCATCAGTATGTTGCACAACTTGAAGATGTAGTTCGTGACGCTGTTTTTGGGAATGTTGGCTCGATGGTATCGTTTCGTGTCGGCGCGGCTGATGCAGAAGCTCTTGAGAAAGAGTTTGAGCCAGTATTTATGATGAATGATATCGTGAATCTCCCGAAGTATAAGATCTATTTGAAGCTGATGATTGATGGTGTTGCGGGTGATGCATTTAGCGCAGATACTTTACCGCCGATTTCTCGTTTGGATAATGATAGCACTGATGCAGTTATTCAGATGTCGCGAGATCTTTATGCCAATGATATTGACAGTGTTGAGAAAGAGATTATGGACTGGAGTGGGATGACTATGCCTGGAACAGTTACTTCAGGCACAGCCTCGACAGGTGGCGCTACTCCTGCAGTATCTGCACCAAATAGACCGGCTGAGACATCTCCGACACCACGCACTACTCCTCCGACAAAGGGACCAGGCTCGCTTCAGAAACCGCAGGCACCTTCGACTGATAAGCCACGAGAGGTTTTTGATGCAATTTGCGCTGACTGTGGCTTAGCGATTCAAGTTCCTTTTAAACCTGACGGTAGTCGCCCAGTTTTTTGTAAGGATTGCTTGAAAGAAGTTCAGCGTAAACGTGCAAAGCAAGAGGAGGAGCGTTCGTCAAAGAGTACGCAATCTCCATTACCACGCCCTGCCCAGCATCAGAAGAAGCCCGTGCTACAGAAGTCACGGCCCGTTTCAAGGACCTCACAGGAAGTCCACGTTTCGCAGAAGCCACAACCTGCTGTTGATCATGTCAAAGAGACTGTTGAGCCTGATGGCGCTCCATTACTGACTCCTTCGACTACGAAGTCTGTCGGGAGCTCTCGCTCAGATGTGCCTAGGAATGATATCTCAGCTCCACCAACTGCAAGTATCAAGGATTTGATTGCACAAGCGCAGAAGGAAAAAAAATAAATTATTGATTTTAGATTCTACACATGACATTAGTATTGAATGCCTTTTTGGTTGTTGTTGCATTTGTAATTCTCGTAAAAGGCGCTGATTTTTTTGTTCGTGGCGCTTCAAGTATTGCGCGGAAAGTTGGAATTACACCCTTTGTCGTTGGACTTACTGTTGTTGCCGTTGGTACAAGTGCTCCGGAGTTCTTTGTTAATGTTATTGCAGCATTTGGTGGATCGACCGAGCTTGCACTTGGTAATGTTCTTGGGAGTAATATTGTTAACATACTCTTGGGTTTGGGTGTGGCCGCTTTGGTTGGCACGATTTCCATTAAAGAGCAGACTGTCTGGAAAGAGATCCCTTTTGCGCTTCTGAGTGCGATTGTGATTGCGATTCTGACTTTTGATACATTTTTTTCAGGTGCTGAGAATAATATCATTTCGCGGGGAGATGCGCTTATCCTCCTTACGTTCTTCGTCATCTTTGTGGTGTATACCTTTGGATTATCCAAGGCTGAGGAGAATGAAGATGAGCATACAAGTATTGAGGTTTATGGCTGGGGGAAGTCACTCTTTTATGCGATTGCTGGTATTGCGGCGCTCGTTCTTGGTGGCAAGCTTGTTGTTGCAAATGCGGTTGCTATTGCAGAGTTTTTGGGTTGGTCAGAAAACTTAATCGGCCTTACGATTGTTGCTATGGGAACCTCTCTCCCTGAGATTGTCACCTCTGTTGTTGCAGTGCGCAAAGGTCAGGCGGACCTTGTCGTTGGAGGTATTATAGGCTCTACGATTTTCAATGCATTTTTCATACTTGGATCCACTGCTGCAGTTGCTGACGTTGTTGTTGATCCAGAGAAGATTGGTAGCATTGGTTTGGATGCAGTTTTCCTTATTGGTGTGAGTTTTCTTTTCTTCCTCTTTATGTTTGTGGGGAAGAAGCATGCTATTGAGAGGTGGCAGGGATGTCTTTTTGTTACGATTTATCTGGCCTATATGATTTTTGCAGTTGTGCGAGAGTATAATATTGTTTAATCTGATCCTCTTTTTTGTAATAATGCGCTATGAGTAACTATTCATTCTTACCCTTTTCTGACGACATTGTTTTTTTTGATGCTGAGTTTACAGGCATCGATGCGTGTGAGCACGATTTGATTGCCGTGGGGATGATCGATTTGTCTGGAGAAAAGGAATTGTATTTCGAGCTTCCGTATGACGATGCAAAAGTTTCTGATTGGACAAGGGAACACGTTGTGCCGTATTTGACTGGAGAGGAAATAACGCATGAGCAGGCGCGAACTGCTATTAGAAAATTCTGTGGTCATACGGAACCTCACCTCGTTGCCACTGTGAATCAGCGTGATATGGCATTTTTTCATAAGCTTTTTGATGACAAGGATGAGCCTATTCATCGCATACCTATTGATTTTGCGACTATTCTCTTTGCTATAGGACTCAATCCTGCTCGCACGATAGGAGATCAAAAAAATCAATTTTACGCATCATTTGGTATAGATCTTGCCGATTATAACCTTCATAATGCCTTGGATGATACGCGATTGATGCGTGATCTCTATGTGAAACTGGCGCAACCGAGTATTCACTGATAGTACATTTTCTTTTCGTTTGTCATTTTGTTTTACCTCCTTTGGGGATTCTGTTAGAATTGAGCTATCATCTCTGTGAAAGTTGTTTTTGATGATGATACTATCGAAGATTTAATCAGACTATGCTTGAATAGAATTATGGGATTACTTTCAAAAATTTTTGGCTCAAACGAACGCGAAGTAACTAAGATTAAGCCGATTGTTGACTCTGTTAACGGTCTTGCTGAAACTATGAAGGCACTTCCAGAGGATGGTTTTGTGCCTAAAACGCAGGAGCTTAAGGATAAGATTTCTCAGGGCGCTGTTCTGGAGGATGTTTTACCAGAAGCATTTGCTCTGACACGCGAGGCTGCGGATCGTGTGATTGGCGAGAGGCACTATGACACTCAAATTATGGGTGGCTATATATTGCATACTGGTAAAATTGCTGAGATGAAAACGGGTGAGGGAAAGACATTAACTTCCACTTTACCAATCTATCTTAATGCACTGAACGGTAAAGGTGTTCATGTTGTGACAGTTAATGATTATCTTGCACGCCGTGACTGTAATTGGATGGGTGCAATTTATGCAAAGCTTGGTTTAAGTGCCGCATGCATTACCAATGAGGGTGGTTTTCTCTATGAGCCTAATGCTGTTTCAGATGAGCAAGTTGAGGACGAGGTTCATATAGAAGAGGAAAACTTGCGCAAAGTATCAAAGAAAGAAGCTTACGATGCTGATATTACATATGGTACAAATAATGAATTTGGTTTTGATTATTTGCGTGATAATATGGCAACCTCTGCGGAGGGTGTTGTTCAGCGAGAGCCACATTTTGCAATTGTTGATGAGGTAGATTCTATATTGATTGACGAAGCGCGCACACCTCTTATAATCAGCGCACCAGATAATGAGTCTACACAGTTGTATGGTCAGTTTGCAAAAATCGTTCCAAGTCTTGTGATTGAAGAAGACTTTTCTGTGGATGAGAAAGAGCGATCTGTAACAATCACGGATAACGGCATTGCGAAAGTTGAGAAAGCACTAGGTCTTGGCAATATTTATCAAGATGGTAAATGGCACTATGTACATCACCTTGAGCAGTCACTCAAGGCGCACGTGATCTTTGAGCGTGATAAGGACTATATGGTGCGCGACGGACAGGTAGTCATTGTTGATGAGTTTACAGGTCGTGCGATGGATGGAAGGCGATATAGTGACGGATTACATCAGGCCATTGAAGCTAAGGAGCGTGTCACAGTTCAGCGAGAATCAAAAACACTTGCAACGATTACCTTTCAGAACTATTTCCGCATGTACGAGAAGATTGCGGGTATGACAGGTACCGCATCAACAAGCTCGGAAGAGTTGCAGAAAGTTTATGGTCTTGAGGTTGTTGAGGTACCAACAAATAGGGATATTGTTCGCCAAGACTTAGCTGACGTGATTTATAAGACAGAGCGAGGGAAATATGATGCAATTGTTGGGAAAATAAAGGAGTTGCATGCTGCGGGCCAGCCAGTTCTCGTTGGTACTGTTGCGATTGAGAAGTCGGAGCTTTTGTCGCATGCGCTTGAGAAGTCTGGTGTTGCTCATAGTGTTCTTAATGCAAAGTTTCATGAAAAGGAGGCTGAAATCATTGCAGCGGCTGGTAAGTATGGTGCAGTAACAATTGCTACAAACATGGCGGGTCGTGGTACTGATATCAAGTTAGATGATGATGCCAAAGAGGCTGGTGGTCTCTATATCATTGGTACAGAGCGTCATGATGCGAGGCGTATAGACAATCAGCTTCGTGGTCGTAGCGGTCGGCAAGGTGATCCTGGTACGACCCAGTTTTATATCTCTCTTGAAGATGAGCTTATGCGTCGTTTTGGTGGAGATAAGCTTGGAGCAATTATGGAAAAGCTTGGTTTACCAGAGGACCAGCCAATTCAAAATGCGTTAATCTCAAAGCAAATTGAGAATGCTCAAAGTAAGATTGAGGGATTTAATTTTGATATTCGTAAACACGTTTTGGAATATGATGATGTGATCAATAAGCAACGAACTGTTATCTATGATCGTCGTAAAAAAGTACTTCTGGGTGCACAAAAGAATGTAAGTATAAAGAGTGAGCTCATGGATCTGCAGCGTGAGGAAATTGAGTCGATTGTTAGCTTTCATGCCATTGAAGGGCAGCATCAGTGGGACGCCGATAAAATTGCTGATGATGCGCGGGAGGTTTTTGGACTTGATGCAACCCTTGGTAAGAAAATTCAGTCGATTATTGAGGATCCGAAATATGATGAGCGTGAATCTATTGGTGCGATGATTGAGTACTTGCAGGGGCAGGCTAAGCATGGCTATGGACTTAAAGAGCAGGAGCTTGGTGTTGAGCAGATGCGTAGCGTAGAAAGTCAGGTTCTCTTACAGACAATTGATCAGCAGTGGAAGACGCATATCGATACGATTGATCATTTACGACAAGGTATTGGTTTACGAGGTTATGGTCAGCGCGACCCACTTATTGAGTTTAAGAGGGAGGCTTTTGATCTTTTTTCTGGACTTGTTGGTAGCATTCGACGTCAAACACTCCGGACTCTTTTTCACATACAAGCTGTGACTCCAGTTACAGCACCGGATGTGCAAGTATCCCCACATGGCGAGGACTTGACCTTTTCTGGTGCTGATAACATCGCAGGAAGTGGTCCTATCCCGGACGAGCTCCTAGAAATGAATACAGAACAATTAAAGTCTGAGTCAGATAATATGAAGCCTTCTATGCCAGTGATCCAAAAGCCTGCAAGTACAGATAAGACGATCGGAAGAAATGATCCTTGCACATGTGGTTCTGGAAAGAAGTATAAGCGCTGTCATGGGCGTGCGTAGTGAATATGATGAGTTATTATTTTACGTAACCTTTATGCGACAATTTCCCAATGTCATGGCGCCTTACTGTGTCGCACTTGAAAAATCAGTAGGTGCCATGCTTTTTTGTCATCGTCAGGGTGACTGTGCGGATGAGGCTGCGTATCTGCTCATTAAATATCCGCATGGGCATTGGGAATTTCCGCGTGGCCATGTTGAGGATGGTGAGTCTGAGCTGGAGACTGCATACCGCGAAATTCAAGAAGAGACGAATATCGTGGAAAGTCAACTTGTTGTTTTAGAAGGCTTTCGAGAGACTTTTTCCTTTGGTTATCGCGCTCGTGGTGGTGAGAGGGTGAGTCGTATCAAGCAGAATCGTTGTCTTTTTATCAGGAAGAGGGCGGTTTTTTTTCTTGCAGAAGTTATATCTGATCCTGATTCGATCCTTTTGTCTGATGAGCATACTGATCATGTGTGGTTGCCGTATGCTGCTGCGCAGCAAAAGCTCACACATGGTAATGCTAGAAGGATTCTCAAGAAGGCACATAAGCATCTCTTGTCTTTACATGGCTAATGCGATCAATTGTTTCTCTGGATTGGACAGCAGAAGTTTTGTGTGGTATTGTTGTCTTTACTTATAGCAATTAGTCACGAACGATTATGAACAAGATTATGCGTGGACGGGTGCCACGAAAAGGTTTTTACATATATGGACGCAATGCTGTCATGGAAGTTCTGCAAAATGCTCCTGATAAGCTTGCTGAGGTTTTCTTTGTTCAGGAGAAGGGAGATGTTCTGAATGATGTTGAGGCTATTGCTGATGCGGCTCGTGCAGCAGATGTGCGCTTGACTTCAATTGAATCCAAACGCGCTGGTCGACTTGTTCCTCACCTCGACTCACTGCGATTGACGCAGGGTGTCATAGCCTACTACACTGGTTTTGAGTATAAATCGTGGGGGGAATTTGATGAACGTTGTGCAGCGTTGCCTCATAGTTGTGTTTTGGTGCTTGATGGTATTGAAGATGTCGGGAATTTTGGTGCAATTATTCGGAGTGCGGCTGCTTGTGGGGTGGATGCTGTTTTTGTGAGTGATTTTCATCAGGCACCTGTTAGTGGTGGAGTTTTCAAGACATCTGCTGGCGCAGTCAATAAAATTGATATTGTTCAATTTTCTGGAATGGGCCAAGTTATGGAGAGTCTCAAAAAGAGTGAGTATTGGATTTATGGTATCGATATGGAAGAGGAGGGTGTCCAATACCCTTCAGGTAATATTTGGCAACAGAAGTTTGATGGAAGAACTGCTCTGATTGTCGGCAGTGAAGATAAGGGTATTTCCACTAAGGCGAAAGAAAAATGTGATTTTATTGCGCCTATTCCTATGGAAAATGATATTGAATCCTTGAACGTTTCCGTTGCAGCTGCTGTGGCAATGTATGAGTGGAAGCGTCAGCAGAGTATATAGTTTTTCTCATAAATTTTTCTTAAAGAGTGTGTAAACGCTCTTTTTGTTATAATATAATTTGTAGGCAATTAGTTTTATAAATATTTTTTCATGACGTACCATAAGAAAACAAAGATCGTCGCAACGATTGGTCCGGCCTCTCAGGAAGTTCCTATGCTGGAGAAGATGATGCAGGCAGGTTTAAATTGTGCGCGTATTAATTTCTCGCACGGTGATCATGAGAGTGCTGCTGTTCAGATGGCAAATGTTCGAGAAGCTGCTAATTTGCAAGGAGCTACTGTGTCAATTATTCAGGATCTTTCTGGGCCAAAAATTCGAACTGGTGAGTTTGAGAATGGTGAAGTTGTTTTGAAGCGTGGCAGTGAGATTACGATCACAACCAAAAAAGTTCTGGGAACTGCTACACATTTCACGGTAAACTATAAACATCTTATAAAGGATGTTGAGGTTGGAGAGAGGATTCTTATCAACGATGGAAAGCAATCAGTTCGTGTGACGAAGGTGGGTAAAGATACTGTGACTGCAAAGGTGATTTATGGTGGCATGGTGCGATCACGTCGCGGCGTTAACTTGCCAGATACGAAATTATCGGTCAGCGCAATAACGACAAAGGATAAAAGGGATCTTGTTTTTGGTGTTTTGCAGGACGTGGATTTTGTTGCACAATCTTTTGTGCGTAATGCTCGTGATGTTGAGGGTTTACGTTCACTCTTGCAAAAGAATGACAGTAAAGCTCTTATTATTGTCAAAATCGAAACTCCTAGTGCAGTAGAAAATTTTGACGAAATTTTGGAAGCGACTGATGCTGTGATGGTCGCACGTGGGGATATGGCTGTAGAAATTGGCACAGAAAAAGTTCCTGCTGTGCAAAAGATGATTATAAAAAAATGTAACGCTGTTGGAAAGCCTGTGATAGTGGCGACGCAGATGCTTGAGTCTATGATACATGCCCCTGTGCCAACAAGGGCTGAGGTTACAGACGTTTCTCATGCAGTTTATACTGGTGCTGACGCTGTCATGTTGAGTGAGGAGTCAGCGATGGGTGAGTATCCAGTTGAGACTGTCAGGATGATGGCGAGGATTGCAATTGAGGCTGAGCACTCTCTTAATCATGCAAAGTTTGTCCGTAGAGAGTATACTTCTGGTCAGAGTAAGGAGCTGATGACAATTGACGATGCTATCTCGCGCTATTGTGCAAAGACTGCGTATGATATTGACGCATCAGTTATTGTTGCTCTAACAGAATCTGGTAAAACGGCGCGACTTGTTTCTCGCCATAAGCCAAAGCAAGCGCTGCTTGTGTTTTCTCCTTATGAGAATATTCTTCGACAAACACAATTATCTTTTGGTGCAGTTCCAATTTTATTTGAAGGTGAGTTTAATCAAATAACGGATGTGACAGCTTATGCACGTGAATATCTTCTCAAGAATAAGTATGCGAAGAAGGGTGAGAGAGCTGTCATAGCAGTTGGGGTTCCATTTGGTACCAGTGGCGGGACAAATACTGTACATGCTATTGCTGTGTAACTTTTTTGAGTAGTCTTGCTAAAACAAAAACACCCAGTGATGGGTGTTTTTGTGTGTAAGGTACGGAAGGTGTATTTTTGTTTCTGTCTTCCAGATAAGACTCTAGAGTCTACTGGAATTCGAGGATACACTTTGCATAGTGTTCATAGGTTGCAAGCTGTGCTGGTGAGAGGTCTTGTGATCTTTGAATTACTTCTTTGATCATAGCGTTCTCAAAAGACGCGCTTGTTCCTGGGTGCACACGCGTTGCAGGAACTGCTCTTTGAAGTGTGTCTTCAATAAAGACTCGCTGCGCTGCGCTTAAGTAGTCAATGCTGTTGGCATTGATGTATTCTGTCGTTGCACGACGGGCAAGGTGCGTCATACCATCACCACTACCTGCACTTACGACGATACTTCCTTCTTGTGTGCTAGCTGTTTGTTCAATAGTTGGTTGTACAACTTGTTGCTCCTCTATCTTTTCGACTGGAGCAGTTTCTGTAGCAACTTCCTGTGTGTCATCTGGTCCGCTACCGATGCCGTTTAAAGCATCGATGTCGGCGTTCGGATCGACGTTTCCTTCCATTAACTCACTGCCATCACCAAGTGCTATATCAGTTACATCAGCATCGAGCGTGAGATCGTTGGATTCACCGTCAAGATCAGAAAGACTTGTTATTGTGCCATCTTGGGCAACATTGGTGTTTGCAGTTCGCTTAGAGTACGAGTACACAGCGAAAAGCAAAAAGAGAACAAGAGCAATACTCAGGAGGATACGTGCGTTATCTTGTAACCATACAAGGAATCCACGTTGTGTGTCTGCCATAGGTTTTCACCTTCCTTTCTAGAAATGTGAATACTTCCCCGAGGCCCTTATTTCAGCCTCCGTAGGAGCATTCAGAATAATTGTTAAGTTGCTTTCGTTGAAGCCCCTACACTACAAGAATGTAGGATTACTTTTAATCCTATAAGGAGGCAATCTTCTCGTCAATATCGACAAGATAAGTTTTTTTTGGTCTAATGTATATAAATCTCCCCTCTTTGCTGTGGGGGGGGGGGCAATGTGAGTGGATTTTTAAACTACTTCTCTTTGCATTTATCTGATACTAAGAATTTATGGATATTCTCTTATTGATCGTGGCAATTATTTTTTTTGGCCTTGGTTTCCTTGGTCTTCTTTTGCCGATACTCCCAAGTTTACCACTGATGTGGCTTGGTATTGTGATTTACGGCTTTTTTACTGACTTTGCCGTAGTAACTACCGAGCTTGTTCTGTGGACTGGGATTATTGCACTTGTTGCGACGTTGCTTGATCTTGCTGCGGGAGCTTTTGGTGCAAAGGCTTTTGGCGCAAGTTGGGTTGGTGTTTTTGGCGCGATGATTGGAGGCCTTGTTGGTTTCGTAGTGTTTCAGGTTCTTGGTTTGATTGTCGGTAGCGCTTGCGGCGCTTTTTTTGGAGAGTATTTGAGACACAAAGACTTTGAAATTGCCAAGAAGGCAACAGTTGGAAGTATGATTGGTTTTCTCTTTGGGACTGTACTCAAACTTGTTGCTTCTGTTGCTTTGATTGTTCTTTTTTTTCGCGCCCTCTTTTAACAACTGCTGTGTTACTTTTTATCTTGGTCTAGCTGCACATGTGCTGTTTTTTTGCTGGAAGACATGGTGTATAATAGGGTTACAATAAAAATAAAAATGATGAGTACAAAAAATTCTTCTCTTACACATATTTCACGTGTTATTGCACACGAAATATTAGACTCTCGTGGTGTGCCGACTGTTGAGGCAGAGGTGCATTTGGAGGGTGGAGCAAAAGCTTGGGCGCAGGTGCCGAGCGGTGCATCAACTGGGAGTGCTGAAGCACTAGAGTTGCGTGATGGTGATCCAGCTCGATACTTTGGGAAGGGTGTTCTCAAGGCACTTGAGAATATCGAACAAAAAATTGCGCCAAAGGTTATTGGTCTGGATGCATGTGATCAAAAGGCCTTGGATGATGCAATGATCGCTCTTGATGGCTCTGAAAACAAATCTTCACTGGGGGCTAACGCGATTTTGGCAGTTTCGCTTGCTAGTTGTCGAGCTGCTGCAATTGTAAAGAAAGTTCCTTTGTATACTCATATTGCAGAATTAATAGATAATGATCGGAATCTTACGCTGCCTACTCCAATGTTTAATGTCATTAATGGTGGGGAACATGCTGACAGTGGTCTTGCTATTCAGGAATATAAGGTTGTACCTCATGGCATTGAAACATTTAAGGAGCAGTATCGAGCTGGATCCGAGATTTTCCATGCACTTAAAAAGAATCTCTCTGAAGCTGGTATGGTAACAGCTGTGGGGGATGAGGGGGGATTTGCACCACATTTAGCGCATAATTCAGATCCGCTCGATGAGATTGCAGCAGCAGTTGATTCTGCTGGCTACGCTATGGGTGATCACGTTTCGATTGCACTGGATGCGGCTGCTAATTCATTTTATAATGATGCGTGTCAACACTATGTTTTTAAGCTTGAAAAGAAAGCATATAACACACAAGAGCTTTTCGATGTTTATGATGATTGGATTGATGATCAATTTGTTATGTCGATCGAAGATGGCTTGCATGAGGATGATTGGAGTGGTTGGAGTGCCATGTATGAGCGCCTTTCTGAGAAAATTATGTTGATAGGTGATGATCATCTTGTGACAAATGTTAAGAGGTTAGAGAGGGCTATAACAGAAAAGACTTGTAATGCTGTGCTTATTAAACCTAATCAGATTGGCACCCTCAGTGAAACGCTTGCATGCATGGAATTGGCAAGAGTCAATAACATGAATGTGATCGTCTCGCATCGCAGCGGAGAGACTACTGATGATTTTATAGCAGATCTTGCTGTTGGTGCTGGGGCACAGTACATCAAGACAGGATCACTCTCTCGAGGGGAACGTCTTGTGAAGTATAATCGACTCCTTGCAATTGAAGAGCAGTTATCTTAGGTATCTCACTCGACCTCTGTGACACCTCTTTACAATTTCCACTAAGAGGATGTGATCGCGTTGGCAGTAGTATACTTCTTCATGACTACCAAGCTGATCCTTCTCTTTATTTTCTACAGATTATAGTTTTAACAGTTTTTCATGGATCGAGTAAAAGAAAAAAATAGTCGCGTACTCTGTATAGGCTCTGTTGGGAAAGATATTTTTTTCCCTTTAGATGAGGGTGTTGTTTCTGATGCTGTACCACCCCTTAAGACTAATAAGCAGTGGTCTTTTGGTTATGGTGCGAAGTATTATGTCGATGATCGCTTTGAGGCGCCGGGTGGATGTGCGTGTAATGTTAGTAGTGGTTTAGCTCGCTTGGGTATTTCTACTTCTGTACATGGCATAGTTGGAGATGATTCTACTGCAACATGGATTCGCAATGTCTTGGACAAGAGTGGTGTAGATACGCAACATCTCGTCACCAAGCAACATAGCGCTACTGATCTAACATTTGCACCAATTCACACTAGCACAGGAGAGCGCACACTTTTTGTCAACCGGGATGTTGGCGAGCACCTCATGCTTACGTCAGAAATTTTTGATGGTGTCACTGCGCTTTATGTCGGATCTCTTGTCGGTGAACATACCCGTGATAATATCTCGTTTATTCACCAGGCTGTTACCAGGCAGAGGTGTAATCTTATATATAATCCTAGTATGCGCAATATGCGAAGTGAGCCGGATATGGTTTATGATTTGTTATGCCATGCCAACATCCTTGCTGTTAATGCGCTTGAGGCACGAGAGGCACTTAAAATTATCCCCAAGAACATAAATGCAAAAATTGTCCATGCGTCACAATGTGCGTATAATGTAGGGGGAAGCGTTGAGCGCGCACATCGTGCTGTAAGAGCACATAAGACCTTAAAAAATCTCGATGCATGTACGCCAATTGAGCTGTTGCAACATTTACTCCGCGTCTTGCCTTCGAGTGTGACAGTTGTTTTAACGTGCGGTGTAGAAGGTGCGTGGGCTGGAACGACAGATGATCCTGGGGAGATTATGCATGTTGGGACACGAGAGAAGGAGGTTGTTGACGCTACAGGCGCAGGAGATGCATTTACAAGTGGTTTTGTTGGTGCATATCTTAATGATTTGAATATGGCAACATGTTTACTTTGGGGTAGCGCAAATAGCCACAGTGTCATAACGCATTATGGTGGTCACAAAGGACTCCTTGATCGAGTTGCTATGTCTGGTGCTACAGACAGCTTTAGTGTAAAAAAGATGATTGCATCATAAATATGGGATTTCCGAAGACGATATTTTCGACACAAGGAGGGAGTGAATATTACCTTTCTCTTGATATTGGCACAGAGGTAACGAAAGCTCTTGTTTTCTCTATTGACGCCAAGACAGGTAAGGGTGTTGTTGTTGGGGCATCTCGTGTCTTTCAGGATTCTGGAAACATGCAAAGTGGAGCAATCTCAAATATTGCTGGCGTTATCGATGTATCACGACGTGCTATTGATCAAGCCCAACAACAGGCGGGTGTTGGTGAGGTGAATAGAGTCGTTATCGGTATAGCGGGAGAACTTGTGAAGGGCACGACTACGACCGTTCACTATGAGCGGCCCGAGCCAGATGAGCGGATTGACCTTCCTG